>JANMWZ010000129.1:0-3023 GCA_031441585.1 Gammaproteobacteria bacterium | reverse complement strand
AGGCTCTCGGACGACGATCCGAAGCGCCAGCGCTTGAGGCGTGCGATCTCGAAGTTCAGCGCCTCGATGCGGGTCTTTTGAAACTTCAGCTCGCCTTGCAGGCGCTCGAACAAATCCCGCGATACCAGCACCGCATCGGCGGCGGCGGGCGCCGTGCTGGTAGCGGGTGTCGTGTTGGAATCTGCGAGCATGTGCCAAATATATCCCTCGCGCGTGCGCGCGAGAATCGAGACATTCACCTATGGACAAGGGTCAAAAAAGCAGGGGAAATCCGAGCACGAATCGGCGTGAAAGTCGAAGTCAAAACCAGTCTGAAAATCGACGTATCAGCGCCGTATCAGGGTCATATTCATCAAGCGCTTTCACACCACGGTGATGGCCTGCGGGTGGCGCGCGCCCAGGCGCTGCCAAGGCAGGCCTGCGACGAGCCAGTCGAGCTGCTCGTGCGTCAGACTGAGCGCCCCCGAGTCGGCATCCCGGGGCCACTCGAAGCTGCCCGCTTGCAGACGCCGCGTGCACAGCCACATCCCCGCGCCGTCGTACACCAATACCTTGAGCCGGTCGGCCCGGCGGTTGGCGAACACATAGGCGTGGTGGGCCTGCGCGCCCGGTGCAAAGCCCTGCACCACCCGGGCCAGCAAGCGGTCGATGCCCCCGCGCAAGTCGCTGGCGCCCAGCGCCAGCCAGACCGCATCAATGCGGATCATCGGCTCAACTCGCGCAGCAGTCCTGCGAGCTCAGGCGTGTGGCTGAGCGGCCAGTGCAGCGCGAGCCGCGTGCTGCCCGCGCTCAGCTCGATGCGCACCGATGACGATGATGCTGTTGATGACGGCAACGCCACACTGGCGGCCATGCGGGCCGGCACGAACCCGCTCGGGGCCAACGCCGCTGGCGTTGCAAGATGATGGCCATCAAGGCGCCGTTGCCAGCGTGCGGCGTGGGCACACCAGCTCCCCAGCGAACCCAGATTCACATCGTTGGCCTGCGCCCAAACCTTGGCCTTCAGGCCAGAGCCCCGGTACGCCCGGACCTGCGCCAAGCAACGCTCAATTCGTTCTCGATCCATTCTGCAATTCCCTCATTCGTCAGTTTGCGATGACGCGAGAGTCGCAGCTTTCCCTCATTGATGAAAGATGGGTTCGCGGAACGCTTACGCTGGAACCAGCCATTGAGTGAGCGCATGTTGCCGATGCGTCGCTTCATGGCATCGGGCAGGCTCGTGTAGGCCGAGTACATGTCCGCGAACATGGTTTCACCGCCCTGGTCCGGTACGATCTCGGCCCACAGCATGGTGGCCGTCGCCGGCTCCGCCTCATAGGTGTTGTCGGTGTGCCAGTATGCCGCCGTGTTGCGCGTTTCGTCGTCGGCGTTGGTGAGCAGTGTCACCCCCGGAAAACCCGCAACGCGCACCTTCTCCACCGCATGTGGATGGGGATTACCGAACCATGCGCCAAAACGCGCATAGTCGTGCAGATTCATTGCCTGGCCGGAAATGCGAATGACCTGGTGCTGGTGGAACAGGTGGATCAGTTCGCGCCGGGTGGACTGCGCCGTCTCGCGGGCCAGATCCAGGCCAAGGACTTCGACACCGCGGTCCGAACCGGGCTGAATCGGGCGTGTCGTCAACATGGTCAGAATTCCCTGACCGTCAGTTCCTTGATCTTGTCCCAGTCCACGTCGTAGCCCAGGCCTGGCTTGGTGGGCGCTTCTACAAAGCCGTCCTTGGTGACCCGGATAACGTCCTTCATGCCGATGTCCAGAATGCCTTCGGGGACCGGCAGTTCGAACAGGTCGCAGTTGTGAATGGCCAGCATCACATGCAGGTGGGCCGCCTGAACCAGCGTGGTGCCATAACTGTGCGGCTCGTACTTGGTGTTGAAGGCTTCGCACAAGGCCGCCGACTTGCGCATGGCGGAGATGCCGCCAATCCAGTCGCCCACGGAGCGCACGGTATCGACCACGTTGCCCGTGAGGTACTTCGGATAACCGCGCAGGCCTTCGGTCACGCTTTCGGTGGCGGTGATCGGCATCTTGAAGGAGCGCGTGAGGTCGGCCAGCCCCACCAGATCGGAGTCGGCGATGGGTGCCTCGAACCAGTAGAAGTCGAGCTCTTCGAGTACCTTGCCGACCTTGAACGCACCCAGGCGGTCATAGGCGTTGACCGGATCCAGCATCAGGTCCATCTTGCCCCCGAACACCTTGTGCACGGCGCGGCACACCTCGATGTCCTTGTCCGGCACACCGAAGGCGTGCAGCTTGAAGGCACGGTAACCCAGGTCGTAACACTCCTGCGCCATCGCCACGTATTCCGGCACCGTGTCGTACATGACGGTGCTGGCATAGGCCTTGATGCGGTTGCGCGCCGCACCCAGCAAGCGGTAGATCGGCTCGTTGTGGTGCTTGCCCATCAGGTCCCACAGGCAGATGTCGACCGCGCTGGCCACCGGTGTGGGCGAACGCAGCGAATCGGTGAGCTTGTAGGAGATGGCTTCCATCTCGTGCGGATCGCGGCCGATCAGCAGCTTGCGCAAGCCCGGCATGGCAGACTGGGTTTCACCCGCCGACATCAGCCAGGTGATGCAAATGCCTTCATGGCCCTCATCGGTGGAAATTTTCAGCAGCATGTGCTCCATCGTGCGCGGCTCCCACTCTTCCTTCCAGCGAAATTTATAGTCCAGCGGGCGCAGCTCCAGCGCGTTGACGGCGGTGATCTTCATGGTGCTTTTCTCCGGTGTTAGGCCCGTGCGGGCGATGGTGTTTTATTGCGCATCCCGGTGTTTCCTGGTGGCCGACGCGGTTCAACACGATTGGTAAAAATTCTATGGGCGGGTGTGGGCCTTCGCATCGTCGGAACGGACGAATTGCTCCGCCCCTGCACGCCGGCTTGCCACCGCAAAAGCCTTCCGACGCGTTCAGATGCAATTCGTCGCTTCCGACGATGCCGCGTTGCCTGGTCGCTCCTACAGTGGCACCCGCTGCTCCACTCTTCAACCATTCGAGACCGCCGCGCCAACGCACGGCCC
>JANMWZ010000128.1:0-17895 GCA_031441585.1 Gammaproteobacteria bacterium | reverse complement strand
ATCGAACGACCCCGCCCAAATCTGTTTCGCCCGCTGGAGAACTACCACAGGCTGGCACAATCGGCGGCCCGACTGTCGATGCCCGCAGTGCCCGAGCGGTTGTTTCTGGAATCCCTAGACGCAGTCGCCAGCACGCTCGCGTCGATTGTGCCGGTCAAATCTGGTCAGGCGCTCTATCTCCGGCCGTTTCTGTTTGGCACCGAAAGCGGTTACCTGGTGCGAAATTCAACCACTTTTCGGTACATGGTCATCGCCAATCCGGTCGAGGCCTACGTCGCGGGGTCGATGCGCGTCGCCATCGAACGCGACGACGTGCGGGCCGCCGTAGGCGGTATGGGTTCAGCCAAGGCTGCGGCCAATTACGCGCCGTCCTTACGCGCGTCGAGCAGCGCGGCGGCGCGCGGTTACACTGTCGCGCTGTGGCTCGATGCGCGCGAGCGGCGCTACATACAGGAACTGTCCGGCATGAATGTATTTGCGCTGATCGATGGTGAGCTTCATACGCCATTGCTCGACGGTGCTATTCTCCCCGGCATCACCCGCGACTCCCTGATTACGCTCGCTCGTCATATGGGATTGCGCGTCCATGAACGGCTCATGCCGATCGATGAATTGCTGCAACAGCTCTCAAGTGGAGTCTGCAGCGAGATATTCGCTTGTGGGACGGCGGCGATCGTGGCGCCGATCAGCGTACTGGCCGACCAGGACGGTAGCGAATACGTGCCAACGCAGATTGGCGGCGTTGCCGCCAGACTTCGCGAAAATCTGCTGGCGATCCAGGAGCGACGCGCTCCAGACCCGTTCGGATGGATACGCGAAGTGCCGGACGGGTATTTCAATGAGTGAATGCCGCTGGGAGAGTGCCGCCCGTGAGTAATGCAATAGTGTTGCGCGCGGTCGGCGGGCCGGAGCAGCTGCGTCTGGAGCCGTTTGCGGTCGGCTTGCCCGGGCGCGGAGAATTGCTGGTGCGGCACACCGCAATCGGCGTGAACTTTCACGACACCTATGTACGCTCAGGCTTGTATCGCACACTCACGCTACCGGGTGTCCCCGGCATCGAGGCAGCGGGTGTTGTTGAGCAAGCGGACGATAACGATTTCGGATTCGAGGCAGGTGATCGCATTGCCTACGTCGACGCGCACTACGGCGCCTATTCGCAGCGCCGCATTCTGTCGGCGAGCCTCGCAGTGCGCTTGCCGGTCGGCGTCGGCGATGAGGCGGCCGCGAGCATTGCTGTCAAGGGGTTGACCGCCTGCGTTCTGCTGCGACACGTGCATCAGGTTCGGGCGGGCGAGAGCGTGCTGGTTCACGCTGCCGCCGGTGGGGTCGGGCGGTTGCTGGTCCAATGGGCGAAGCATCTGGGCGCCAGAGTCATCGGTACGGTGGGTTCCGAGGACAAGGCTAAAGCGGCCCTCGCCTGTGGTGCCGATGCCGTTATTCTCTATCGGCGTGAAGATGTTCCGGATCGCGTCAGAGCGTTCACGAGCGGGAAGGGCGCTGACGTCATCTACGACTCAGTCGGTAACGACACCTTCCTGAAGTCGCTCGATAGCCTGGCCTACTTCGGGAAGCTCGTGAGCTTCGGACAATCCTCGGGCGCCGTGGAACCCTTTTCGATCGCCCGGCTCGCAGCGCGCTCGGCTACTGTGGTCCGGCCCTACCTGTTTCACTACATTCAGGAGAGATCGGCGCTCGAAGCCCTGGCTGCAGAGACTTTCAAGGCGCTGCTGTCTCAGGTCATTCGCTCCGAGATCGGACTGCGACTGCCGCTCGCGCAAGCTGCGGATGCGCATCGTGCCATTGAATCCCGCTCGACTTCGGGTTCGATCGTGCTGATTCCATAGTGCCGGGGAAGCCATGACAGTCGCGGACGTCTATGCGGGCGACAACGCCACCCCCGGTGCGCTGTCGCTGCAAACCGTGCAGTTCAAAATAGTGGCCGATGCCGATGCGGACGTTCTGCTGCGGGTTGCAGCACAGCTTCGTCTCGGCAACATTGCGCCGAGCGCAGGTGTGCTGACGACCAACCCTGACAAAACCATAGTCATGAGTTTTGAAATCGCTGGACTCACGGCAGCGACAGCCGACTCGATATGCCGAAAGCTCGATCAGCTATCGACTATACGGCAGGTCGAGGTGAAGGTTCTGCCCGGTCGATCGCGCTAGGGCGCGAAGCCGCGGCCGCAATACGTGCTTGCGCCAGGCGATCGGCGATGGCACTGGTAGCCACGCCGCTGGCTGCAGCGCTGGTCAGAATCGTGCGTAGCGTCAGTGGAATCTTTTCGATGCGCGCCTGGGCATCCGCCTCGGAGCCGCTGCGCAGATATTCGAGCGCAACGCTGATGATGCCGCCAGCGTTTACCACATAGTCGGGAGCATAGAGAATGCCGTGGGCGCGCAGGCGCTCACCGTCCTCAGGATTGGCAAGCTGATTGTTTGCGGCCCCGCAGATGACTCGCACGCGCAAAGTTTCTATGCTGCGGGCATTGAGCACGCCGCCGAGCGCACAAGGCGCCAGTATGTCGGCCTCAGTGCCGATCAGTTCGTCCGGCTCCGCCATCAGCGCCGAATATTCATGTGCCGTTTGTCGGGCGCGCGTTTCCGATATGTCGGCAACGATCAATTTGGCGCCGTCTTTGTGCAACAGGGCGCACAACGCGCCGCCGACACCGCCCACTCCCTGTACCGCTACGCGGACGCCGGCCAGCGCGGCTGAACCCGTGGTAAAGCGCCAGGCCTCTTTCATCGCCAGATAGACACCATAGGCGGTCTTGGGCGATGGATTGCCGCCAGCCCGCGTGGCATCGCCACTGAGCCCGCTCACGTAGGGCGTCACGCGTGCGACTTCCTGCATATCTTCTACGCGTGTACCCACGTCCTCGGCCGTGATGTACTGGCCGCCAAGTGAGTGGACCGCGCGCCCGTACGCGGCAAACAGGTTGGCACGGTGCGGCGCTTCACTGCCTTTCAATAGGACGGCCTTGCCACCGCCCATCGGCAGATCAGCGAGCGCATTCTTGTAGCTCATGCCGCGTGACAGACGCAACGCGTCGGTGAGGGCCAGTTCGCTCGATTCATAGTGCCAATAGCGGCAGCCGCCAGCGGCCGGTCCGAGTGCCGTGCTATGAACGGCGATGATGGCTCGCAACCCGGAGGCGGGATCGGCAAAGAAATGCACCGATTCATGAACATCAAATGCCGGATTGTCGAAGGTAGCCATCCTGTCCTCCCCGTTACACGGTACTCCAGCTCACTCAGACGATATCTCTCTAAACTTGCAGATTACAGCGACTTAGTGGAATATACATTTCACTATTGTGGATAATAATGAATAAAACACCCATTAACAGCTTTGATCGCGCCGACTACCGCATTCTTGGCGCCTTGCAGCAGGACGGCCAGCTGTCTGCGGCCCAACTCGCCGAGCGGGTTGGACTCACGGCGACCACCTGCTGGCGCCGGGTAACACGGCTCGAGCGCAGTGGCGCCATCAAGCGGCGTGTTGCCCTGCTTGATCGTGAGGTTGTGGGCCTCTCGGTGATGGTATTCGCTCATGTGCGCCTCGCCACTCAAGGGCGTGAGGCCCTGGCAAAGTTCGAACAGGCGGTGCGCAAACACCCCGAGATTCTGGAGTGCTACACGCTGCTGGGCGAGACCGATTTTATTCTCCGCATCGTCGCGCGCGACATCAAGGCTTACGAGGCGTTCTTTCTCGATCACCTGTCGCGCTTTCCCGGCGTTTCAGCCGTGCGCTCATCCATCGCACTGTCGGTGATCAAGGAGACGACCGAACTGCCACTGTCGCCAGGATAGCGGCGCGAGTCGCGCGCTTAAGCAGCAGTTCCAGCCGACGGTCGTGACCGTAGATATCATCGAAAAACAGCAGCTGCCCGTCTTCTTTGGCCAGCGCAGTGCCATAAAGCACCAGTACTGGAATGGGTTGTTGCAGCTCAACCCGCCTGGCATCGCTGCCGTGCATGGCGGCCGTGACGGCCTCTGCAGTCCACTCACCACCGGACACCTGCAGCACATGCAGCGCCAGCTGCGCCGGATCGCCGAGACGAATGCAGCCATGGCTGTAGGCACGTCGCGTGGCTCCAAACAGGTGCTGCTCAGGCGTCGCGTGCAGGTACACGTTGTAGTCGTTGGGCATGACAAACTTGACCAGTCCGAGTGCATTGTCGTCGCCGGGCCGCTGGCGCAGGCGCAGTTCACCGGCGGCCAACGCTTCGATATTCGCAGCGTCCGGCTCCACCACGCGCCCGTCATCACCGCCGCCGCGCACCAGCTCGAGGTTGTTGCGCACCAGATAGTCGGGTGATTTGCGGATCGAGGCCAGCATTTCATTGCGAACGATACTCGCCGGTACGTCCCAATAAGGCCTGAAGACCAGGTAACGCATTTCGCTCTCGAATACCGGTGTGCGCATGCGTGGGAAAATTCGCCCGACGATAACGGGCATCTGCAGCATCTGCGCGACGCGATCTTCGGTGCTGCGAAACGCAAACAGGCGGAACTGCGGAATATTGACGATGATGGTTGGTGTGGAAAAAGGCGCGAGCCAACGCCAGCGTTCCAGCGTCAGCTCGATCTGGCGCATCCGCCACGCCAGCGGCACGCTCAGCGCCCGAAATGTCGTAGATCCCAGTACGCCATCCGGAGGCAGAGCGTGGCGGGTCTGGAACTGCTGCAGCGCCATTGTCATTTGAGAGTCGATTGTCAGTTCGTCGCCACGGTCATTCTCGTCCAGGTTCAGATCGCCCACGGCACGCAGCAGACGGCGCAGCGCCGGTGCACCCGGATAGTGATCGCCCAAACGGAGTGATCGCGACCCGAGCGGCGGCAAGTCCGTCAATGCTGGTTCGCGAGCGAGACTGCGATAGCGCTGCAGGGCGTCCTGCAGCAATCGATAGTGCAGGAACGGCGGTTCCAGCGCATGCAGTTCGGCGACCGGATCGGTGCTTTCCGCAAGGCGCCGTAGCGTCGCCGGGCCATCAAGCGGTGGGCGCGGTTTAAACGTATTGAAGCCGGCGGTATGAGGATCAATTCGACCGATGTGCAAATGGGTTGCGAAGCGCACTGTGGCAGCCGATAGCGCGCGATCGAGCCGCAGTATCGTTTCCGGGTCCTTAATGCGCGCCGCACCCAGTTGCTGAACTTCGCTCGCTAGCGCCTCGGCGTCATAGTCTTGGGGATGCAGGCCGTAATAATCGGCCGCCCGCATCTGTGCCAGTAACACCATGGCTTGTTTTGTTGGCTGCCCGCCCCGAATCCATAGCGGCGTAGTGGCGGGCGCAGCGGCGCCCGCCGCTGCGCACCAGAGCAGCGTCAATGAGACCATCCACGTGCCGGCGTACCGGCACCGCGGCCCAACGTAGCGCATCAGGTAATTATCGGGTGCAACGGCGCACAGCCCAGGCTGCTGCCAGGGCCAGTAACAGAAAACCGGCGGCAATCGATACCGCTGCCACTACCGGGTGAGTATTCCAGGCGGCAATCAGTATGGCCGCGGCCGCGAATTCCAGGGCGAATATGGCCGCCACGGCTGCTACGATTCCCCAGGCGACAGCCGCGACGGCGCGCCGCACTTCCACACGGAGGGCAGCGGCCGCAGCATGCCAGCGGCTTTCCACCAGGTCGCTGAGCATGGCACCCAGCCGAACTATCGATGCCAACAGGCGCATGGCGCGCACTCAGTCCCGGCGCGCCATTAACGCGCCGATCAGAAACGCTATGGCTGCAGCGACGCCGATCGATTGCCAGATGTGATCGCGCACGTAGCCGTCGGCCGCTTTGGCACCGGCCACAGCGCCACGCTGCAGGCCGGTTTCCAGTCCCCTGATTCGCTCACGGGCCTTGCCCAGCGCTTCCTTGAGGTGATCTGTCAGCGCGCTGGCACCTTCCGTGCCGGCATCGCGGGCCGTGCCGGCGAACTCTTCCAGGTCTTCCAGCACCCGATGCAGCTGACTCAACAGCTGCTCTGCACTCGTACTCATGACACGCCTCCATGCGATCGATGGCTGATAGTGCGCTGCAAGTGGCGGTATCGCTATCCGCATATATGCCTAACTGCTTACCGAACCACTCCGGCATCGCGCGCCCCCTTAATGCGCAGCCGGACTTTATGAAGAATTCACATCCTACGCCGCGTTAGCCACGGCTGGCCAGTGTGTCGACGTCGTACGTTGCAGCGCGCTGGCCAGATTGACTGGGGCTTCCTTGCCGACGATGGCATTAACGGTGTCGTGGGCCGGCGGCAGCCGCGACAGTGTCTGAACCAGGCGTTCCGGCGTACCCAGATCACTCCATCCGCACCCGGCGACCGGAAGCACCCGCAACTTTCGGCGATCTACCCTGACCAGCAGGTCCCGGGAAAAATCGAGGTCAGGCAGGGTTTCATACAAGTCCGCAAGCTGGGCGGGCGCCTCCAGTTCGGCGGCGAGCGCCTGCCGCACGGCGGATACCACTTGCGGATAGTGGCGTTCAAACAATTCCAGCAACCAGCTGGCGTGAGCGGCAACGATGAAGGTGCTCCACAATGCACCACAAGTGATCAGCTCACGCGCTTTCTGGACGCTGGGTTTTTCGACGAAATCAGCCACAGCGAAGGTGCCCTGGGCGC
The DNA here is from genome assembly GCA_031441585.1 of Gammaproteobacteria bacterium. Classification (GTDB taxonomy): domain Bacteria; phylum Pseudomonadota; class Gammaproteobacteria; order Steroidobacterales; family Steroidobacteraceae; genus FEN-1191. Next base: position 11,273 of record JANMWZ010000128.1, on the reverse strand, counting down.
AGTAGCGGCCCGGAGCAATGTAGCCGAGGTCAGGATCGGGAAAGGTGGGTTCCATACCGAGCAGAATGATTTCTTCAGGGGCTGCGCGCAGCCTCAGCAGTGCGGACTGCATCGCCCTGGTCAGCGTCGGTTCGTCGGCGACGAAATGGTCGGATGGCAACAGCATGATATTCGCGTCGGGATCCAGATGCATGATCTGCAGTAGCTGCAGGAGAATGCCATTTGCCGTGCCGCGATTGCGCGGCTGCACGATCAGTCGGTGCGCTGACAACGCCGACTGCGTCGGCTGCCACCAGCGGCGATGCTGGTCAGCGACGATCAGACTGATGTGCCCGACGTCGGTTACGCTCGCAGCCCGACGCAGCGTCTCTTCCAGCAACGACGCGCCGCCTTGTAGCGAGCAATATTGCTTGGGCACCGAGGCGCCGTCTGCGCTCCGTGTCAGTTGACGCAGCCGCACACCCTCGCCAGCAGCGAGCACCAGCACCCAATCGTGACCGTACGCTTTCATGGCAGCCACCCACCATTACTCATTTGTAGACACGGTAGGAGCACGCCGCCTATCTGGCAATTCGGGCTTGTACCTAGCCATCGGCTACGGGCATGTCCGTATCGACTGTCGCGCGCAGGCGTCGCTGTGGCTGTCTGCGGTTCCGGCCGTGGCCCACTCTCGCCAGATCGTCAGCGCAATGCCCAGGAGCACCGGGCCAACAAAGGCACCGACCAGACCAAAGGCAGCCATTCCGCCCAGCGCACCAAATATTATCAGTAAGAACGGCACGTGCGTCGCAGCGCTGATCAGCACTGGACGCAGCAGGTTGTCAATGGGATGCACGAGTAGTGTGCCCCACGCGAGCAGGGCGACGCCTTGCCATAGGTGGCCGCCCAGATCAGCGGGGCCAATACCGGTTTCGGAATTACCAGGCAAGCTATGCCGAGCATACCCAGCAAAACGTACAGGATAGTGCGCCTGGCCGGCACGGCTGCAGGTGCGGATTCAGGCTGGATCATCGAAGTGCTCCACGCGGCCTACTATCTGGCATGGCCGTGGCGCTGACCCTACGCATAAGTCCTGTTGCGCTGGCCGTGGTTTTGCAATCATGGTGCCATCGGTAATCTACCCGGAGGAGCATATGTTGGCCAGTAACACCAGGGCGCTATCGGCCGCGGTACTCATTGCCGCGGCCCTCGCCGGTTGCAGCAGTGCAAAACCATCACTTCCGGGAAGCGCAGCATTGTACGAGTCGCTGCCGCAGGTCAGCGCGGAAGTCAGCCTGGCACTCGGCTATTCTCCACAGGTGATTGAGTTTTTGGCAGGCTCGGCTCATTTGCGCGCCCTGGTCAAAGACGCCAGGCTTGCCAGCCTGAATCAGGTCGAGCGCGAAAACGCCGCCGGACGGATCGTCGCCGCCATCGAGATTGCTATGGCGTCGCGTCAGGAATTTGCCAGCATCCAGGAAATCACCATCGCCATCATTCATTTGTGGCAGCCAGAAAAACTGGCCGACTACTCTCATGTCGAGGATGTGCTCCAGTATCGCAAGTCGCCCGATGGACACTTTGTTGGTCACGCCAGCTGATTCCCTGCAAGCTGATCAGCGCGAGCCGTATGGACTGAGCGACGAACAGGCTCAGGAGCGGCGGCTAGCCGACGGGCCCAACGAGCTGCAATCCAGCAAGCCGCGTGGCATTGCTTCAATTGCCGTCGCCGTGGCCCAGGAACCGATGTTTGTGCTGCTGATTGCCGCCGGCAGCCTGTACCTGCTGATGGGTAAGCTCGGCGATGCGCTCATGCTCCTGGGCTTTGTATTCGTCGTCATGGGCATCACCATCGTTCAGGAGCGCCGCACTGAACACGCCCTGGAAGCCCTGCGCGATCTGACCAGTCCGCGGGCTTTGGTGATACGAGCCGGTCGCCGGCTGCGAATCGCCGGTCGCGACGTGGTGCGTGGCGACATCCTCTCGATTGCGGAGGGCGATCGCATTCCAGCCGACGCCGTGATCCGCCGCAATATGAATCTGAACGTCGACGAGTCGTTGTTGACGGGCGAATCCGTGCCGGTTCGCAAGCTGGCAGCGCCCGACATTCACATGCTGCAACGGCCAGGTGGCGACAATCTCGGGTCGCTGTTCGCCGGAACCCTGGCGACTTCGGGCCAGGCCATCGCCGAAGTGCTGGCCACGGGTGCGCGCACTGAGCTTGGCAAGATTGGCGGAGCGCTGCAGAGGATCGGTCCGGAAACGACGCCCCTGCAGAAGGAAACGGGCCGGGTGGTTCGCGTGCTGGCGGTGGCCGGGCTGATCGCCTGTGCAGTGGTAGTCATTGTGTACTCACTGACCCGCGGCGCTGACTGGCGGGCCTGGAAACAGGGATTGCTGGCGGGTATTTCCCTGGCCATGGCCGTCATACCGGAGGAATTCCCGGTAATTCTCACGGTTTTTCTCGCCCTGGGTGCCTGGCGACTCTCGCGTCACCGGGTATTGACGCGGCGCATGCCAGCGATCGAAACGCTCGGAGCCGCCACCGTCCTGTGTGTCGACAAGACCGGAACGCTGACTGAAAACCAGATGACCCTGAAATTGCTGGTGACAGAAGCGGCCAGCGTGGTGATTGTTCCGGGAGGCAGTGCGCTCGCAGCGAGTCATGAAATTCTGCTGCACACCGCAGCACTGGCGAGCAAACCTGATCCCTTCGATCCTATGGAGCGCGCTGTGCACGAAGCGAGCCGCTTGCTGGCTACCAAAGACAGCAGCGTCAGTCGCGAATGGTCACTCACTCGGGAATACCCACTAACCGCTAAACTGCTCGTGGTCACTCATGCCTGGCAACTGCATGCCGCGGGAACCGTCGTTATCGCGTCAAAGGGAGCACCCGAGGCGATCGCTCAACTGTGCGGCCTGTCTGGTGCAAGACGTGCGCGCTTCGACGCGCGTGTCAGGGATCTGGCTGCGCAGGGCCTGCGCGTGCTCGGGGTGGCCAGAGGAGAAATCGCCAGCGCTCCGCTGCCGGCGGACCAGCGCGAGCTCACTCTGGAGTTTCTCGGCCTGATCGCCTTTGAGGATCGGCTCCGCAGCACCGTACCGGCGGCCGTTGCCGAATGCTGTGCGGCCGGCATCAGGGTGGTGATGATTACCGGTGATTATCCCGAGACGGCACGCAGCGTTGCCAGGCAGGCAGGATTCACGGCCGCCGATCAGCTGATCAGCGGGCCGGAACTTGAGCTTATGTCAGAAGCTGAGCTGGCGGTGCGCATCCGTACCACGCAGATTTTCGCCCGGGTGGTGCCCGAACAGAAATTGCGCATCGTGATGGCCCTGAAAGCCAATGGCGAAGTTGTCGCCATGACCGGCGATGGCGTCAATGATGCGCCCGCGTTGAAGGCCGCTCACATCGGCATTGCCATGGGCGGTCGCGGCACGGATGTGGCACGTGAAGCTGCCGCCCTGGTGCTGCTCGATGACGACTTCACCTCGATCGTCACTGCCGTGCGGCTGGGTCGCCGTATTTACGACAACATCAGGAAGGCCATCATCTTCACGCTGGCCGTGCATGTGCCGATAGCCGGCTTATCCATGGTGCCCGTTTTTATTCCGGGTTGGCCGCTGTTGCTCGCGCCGGTACACATCATGTTTCTCGAACTGGTTATTGACCCTTCCTGTTCGCTCGTCTTCGAGGCTGAAGCATCCGAAAGTAACGTGATGCGGCGACCGCCACGCGATGCCCGGGCGCGATTGTTTTCCGGCCAGACAGTGTTGGCCTCGTTCGCCCAGGGTTTGAGCGTGCTGGTGGTTTGCCTGGTCATCCTGATGCTTACCCGCCCCACGCACGGACCCGACGTCGCCCGGGCACTGACGTTCGCTACCCTGGTGGTGTCGTTTGTGGCCATCATTCTGGTGAATCGCTCCTGGACGAGAACCGCCTTTGCCATGATGCGCGCACCGAATCAGGCGCTCTGGTGGGTAATCGGTGGCACTGGCCTCGGTCTGGCTGCGATTCTGCAGGTTCCGGCGCTGCGCAAGGTCTTTGCCTTTGCGCCCTTGCACTTCGCCGACCTTGGCTTGAGCCTGGCGGCGGGGGTACTCTGCGTCCTGTGGTTTGATGTCATCAAGTTACTGCCCGGACGATCGCAGACCCACTGACCTGATATTTGCCCGCCAATAGGCAGTTGCCGCAAGGGCTGCAGGAAATACCTATTTCGGCCCGGCCGCGCGCGGCGCAGATTAACCGTATGAAGCAGGAAATATTATCCGCCGCCGAACTGCGGCATTTTGAGGCTCTGTTATCAGCTCGCCGGCACGAGCTGCGCGTGCATTTGCAGGCGGCGTGGGAAACCTCCGAGAGCGAGCGCGCGACCCGCACCGACAACGCAGTACGCGATACCAAGGACATAGCGTTCAGCGGCCAGCTCGCCGAGGCCGCTGCGGCGGATGAGAGCCGTGTGTCCGAGGAAGTGACTGCCATCGACATTGCATTGCAGCGCATCGCCGCAGGAAAGTATGGGATGTGCATACACTGCGGGAATCCGCTCGGCGTTGAACGCCTCGAGAGCCAGCCCAGCGCAATTCGCTGCCGACCCTGCCAGTCAGATCGCGAGCACTCGTCGCCGGTCAGCGGCGGGGTGCGCGATTCTGAGGCGACCAGCAGATCTGAGTGACCATCTGGAGTATTACTATGCCTGCCATACGTCGAATACTGGTTGCCGTGAAAGAGCTCGAGAGCAGGGCACAGCCCGCACTGCTCAAGGCGGCCCAGCTGGCGCGCGCCTTGGGCGCCGAGGTTGAGATCTTTCACACGCTGACGACGCCGCTCTATGCCGATCTTTACACCTACGCTGCCCAGGGCTTGAAGAACATCGAGGCCGAATTGCAGCAACAGGCCCTGCGGCGACTCGAAGCGATGGCCGATCGTCTCCGGCACCACAGCATAAAAGTATCGGTGTCGGCACAGTGGGATTTTCCGGCGTATGAAGCCATCATCCGTCGAGCCGTGCACATCAAGGCCGATCTCGTCGTGGTCTCTCGTCACCAGGGGCGCCACATTGCGCCGTGGCTCCTGCAGTTGACTGATTGGGAGCTGATACGTTTGAGCCCGATTCCGCTACTGCTGGTCAAGAACTCACGCCCCTATCGTCATCCGGCAGTGCTGGTTGCCATCGATCCGACCCGCGCGTTCTCGAAGCCGCTGCAGCTCGACAAGGTGATCCTCAATCTGGGGCAGGAGCTCAGTGCCGCACTGCGTGGCAGCCTGCACGCGATCCATGCCTATCCGCGAGTGCCTTTTCAAAGCCTGCAGGCGGAGCATGCCTCGTCCGGCTTTGTGAATAAGCTGGAAAAGCAGGCGCGGCGCGCAGCGAATATCAGGTTTGAGCACGCGCTGCAGTCGACCCGCATTGCCAGATCGCGCCGCCACCTGGTCGGCGGACACCCCATCGACGCCATACTCGCTGTGGTTGGGAAGACTCGCAGCGCGCTGGTGGTCATGGGCGCCGTATCCCGCTCAGGATTCAAGAACCTGCTGATTGGCAACAGCGCTGAGCGTATCCTCGACGAGCTGGCCTGCGATGTACTGGTTGCAAAACCGCCAGCATTCAAGAGCCGGGTGTCGCGCAGGTCGAACGGCCCGCGCCTGGTGGTAAGCGCGCTGGCGGGGCAGCTGGGATACTGATAGCGCTGGTGCGCCGCCCCCCGCAGCTCAGGCCTGCGCCGCAGCCCTCGTCTTGGCCACCTCGGCGATGACCTCGTCCGCGACTATGCGCGGTACCGGATCGTAGTGCGAGAACTCCATCGTGTACGAGGCGCGGCCGCTGGTCATGCTGCGCAGTTGCCCGATGTAGCCGAACATTTCCGACAGCGGTACCAGCGCCACAACGGCGATGTTGGTGCTGCGCTCCATCTGCTCCTGGATCGTGCCGCGGCGGCGATTCAGATCGCCGATCACATCCCCAAGGTGGTCGCCGGGGGTTACGGTCTCGACCCTCATCACGGGCTCGAGCAGAATCGGCGAGGCTTTGCGCAGTGCTTCGCGGAAGGCGGCCTTGGCCGCGATTTCGAAGGTCAGCGCGTTCGAATCGACATCGTGATAACTGCCATCCGTAAGTGTCGCGCGGAAATCGACCGTCGGGTAATGCGCCAGCACGCCATCTTCCTTTTGCATCTTGAGACCCTTCTCGACCGCCGGCACGAACTCCTTGGGCACCGAGCCGCCTTTGGTCGCATCGACGAATTCGAATCCGGCGCTGCGCGCGAGCGGCTCGAAAATGATCCACACTTCGGCGAACTGGCCCGAACCGCCGGTTTGCTTCTTGTGCGTGTAATGCTCCTCGATCTTCTTGGTGAAGGTCTCGCGATAGGCCACCTGCGGCTCGCCCATGGTGCCTTCAACGTTGAATTCCGTGCGCATGCGATCGAGCGTCACTTCAAGGTGCAGTTCGCCCATACCGCGCAAGATAGTCTGACCCGTCTCGCGATCGGTCTCCAGGTGCAGTGAGGGATCGGCACGCACCATCTTGCCCAGCGCTGCGCCGAATTTCTCCTGCTCAGCCTTGAGCTTGGCCTTCACTGACACGCTGATGACCGGGTCTGGAAAACGCATGCGCTCCAGCACCACCGGGTTGGCATCATCACAGAGCGTATCGCCGGTTTCGGTATCCGCCATGGACACGAGCGCGACGATGTCGCCGGCGCGCGCCTCTTCAATGGGATTGGCTTCCTTGGCGAACATTTCGACCATGCGGCCGATTTTCTCGCGCTTGCCACGCGTGGAATTCTGTATCGACGCGCCTTTGGTCAGGACGCCCGAATACACGCGGATAAAGGTGAGCGCGCCGTAGACATCGTTGATCACCTTGAACGCCAAAGCCGAGAACGGCTCGTCATCGGAGCACTTGCGCTCGCCAATCGGTGTGCCGTCGGCATCGACCGTCTTGATCGAGGCCACGTCGGTCGGCGCCGGCAGAAAATCGACCACCGCGTCGAGCACCTGCTGCACGCCCTTGTTCTTGTAGGAAGAACCGCACAGCACTGGAGTAAACGAGGAATTCAGCGTGCCCTTGCGCAGCGCCGCGCGCAGGATATCGGGCGAAGGCACGGTGCCGTCGGTGATATAGGCTTCCATCGCCGCATCATTCTGTTCGAGGCAGGTATCGACCAGCTCGGTACGATAGCGGGCGATCTCGCCCATGAGTTTGCGATCGCTCGGTACGGTAATCTGCAGTTTGTCGGCGAGATCGGCAGTGACCTCGAGAATCTGCCACTCGGCGTCCTTGTCGTCTGAATCCCAGACCAGCGCTTTCATCTCGACCAGATCAACCATGCCCTTGAAATGATCTTCAGAGCCGATCGGAATTTGCACCGGTAACGGGCGCGCGCCCAGACGCTTCTTGATCATGTCGACACAGCGCACGAAATTCGCGCCGCTCCGGTCCATCTTGTTCACGTAACACAGTCGCGGCACGTCGTAGTTATCCGCCAGCCGCCAGTTGGTTTCCGACTGCGGCTCCACGCCGGCCACGCCGTCGAACACCACCACCGCGCCATCCAGTACCCGCAGCGAGCGGTTGACCTCGATCGTGAAATCGACGTGCCCGGGCGTGTCGATGAGATTGATTTTCTTGTCGCGCCAGAACGCCGACACCGCGGCGCTCTGAATGGTGATGCCGCGCTTCTGTTCCTGCTCCAGATAGTCGGTGGTCGTCGAGGTCTTCAGATCCTTGGTGTCATGGATGTCGATGATCGTGTGCTTGCGACCCGTGTAATAAAGAATCCGCTCCGTGGTCGTGGTTTTGCCGGCATCGACGTGGGCGATGATGCCGATGTTGCGGATATCAGCAAGAGGGGTAGTACGGGCCATAGCAAGGTTCCATTAGGGCTTAAGGGGTCGACCGGGGTCGATAAATTGGCGCGGGAGGATACGACGGATTGGGGTAGGTTTGCTCGTCAGCCGGGTGAAAATTTGCATCGCTGTGATAGGATGCGCGCCGCAGACGGAGCAGGGCCCTTCATTCCGGCGGCAAATCTGGCGGTAGTGGCAGATTTAGCAACAGCATGAATTGGCAATAAGTCTTTAATATTCAGTAGCTTACTGACTATAAAAGTCGCTCGATGACGGTTTTCTCCTTCGGCGCGCCTGTAGCTCAGTTGGATAGAGTATCTGGCTACGAACCAGAGGGTCGGGAGTTCGAATCTCTCCAGGCGCGCCAATCAATCAAGCAGTTACCTCGTTCCGAAATTGCCTGAAATCCTAGCGTAGAGAAATCGTAGGGTTTGCGCCCACGACTTCCAGCGTCCGTTCGATTCGCCGGGCGACACTCGCGAGATGCTCGGGCGCCGTCTCAATGGGACGGTCTGTGCGGGGAAGCGTCGGGGCGGTCAAGGTCTTTGAGTCCGAGATCGCGCAGGTAGGAAAACGTCTGATCGTAGTAGGTCCGTGATCGAGTCGGATCTCCTGCGTCACCTTGAGGAACAAAGAGAACCATACCCTGCCGAGCGCGAGTTAGCAGTACTCGGTACGCGTTCTTTAGATTTCGCCGATTCTCTTCACTTCGGATGTTCTGCCATCTGTTTCCTCGAAAGTCGTGGAAGGTCCATCCGGTAGGATCATGCCTAAAGTCAGCATCCCATGTTACACACGTCCAATCGAGTTCCAGGCCCTGCACCTGAAACTCCGTCGCACAGTCCTCCAGGTAGTAGCTCGCACGCACATCTTCCGGTTCTCCCAGAAAGTAGTGCACGGGGTCCGCATTGATCCGCACATCAATCGCATGCGGCTTGAGCCGCATGGCCTTGGAAGACGCCAGTAACCCGTAGCGCTCGGTACCGCGCGCCTGCTCTCGCACCCAGCGTTTTGCAGCGGCTAGGTCTCGCGTGATAACGATGGGGTAGCGGTCACTAAAGCTCACTAGCAGTCGTTTAGCTTCAGCCTCTTCACAGTCCAGCAGTGCCTTTACGAACGCGGACGCCTTCTCAGCTCGGAAGGACCGGATTGACACCGTGAGATGCAGGTCGTCGAAGGCTTCAGTGCGGGGATGCGTCATGGCTCGGCGGATTGGCTCGCCAGCGCCGTACTCAGCATCCGTCAGTCGCGCGGAGACGCACAGATGCCACTGCGGAAAGCGCGTCATGCACGCATCGATCCACGCACCGATGCCAGCCTCACCAGAACCAATCTCTTGCCCGCCGCCGACCAGACAGATGATGGCCGCCCAATCTCGATGGCGATCCATGTACTCGATTAGAAACTCTGGCTCAGACATCTGAAAGTTCGCAATGCCCTTGCGTGCCCTCATCCACCGTTCGGCTTTCTCGCGGGTCCACGCTCGCTGTGCCTCATCGAAAATGACGATGCGATCGACCGGTGGCTTGTCGCGATTGCGCAGCCCCTCATCACGGAAGTGATGCACGTTCTGGATGAACGCCTTCACGGGCTTGCCCACCTGATCCTTGGTGATCTTCTGCCCCTGGCGCTTGCGCCGCGCCAGATCATCGCGGGTCAGCGCTTCGCGCAGCACGGTGACCAGCGGACCATTGCCCGACAGAAAGACGGCATGGGTGCTGTTCTCTTCGCGATGCGAGGTCGCGATGTTCAGTCCCACCAGCGTCTTGCCGGCGCCGGGCACGCCAGTAACGAAGCAGATGATCTTTTCGCTGTTCGCCTGCGCTCGCTGGATCAGCGCTTCCACGCGCCGCGCTGTGTCCGAGAGGTTTCGCTCGTCGGCCTCCGTGCGGACGATGTCGGCCACGCTGTGGTTGGCATAGAGGTGCCGCGCAGCCTCGATGATCGTGGGGGTGGGTTTGTAGCGGCCGGCGATCCAGGCCTGCGCGTCGAGACCATTCGGAAACTCTCGCTCCAGGTCATCCAATAGCTGCGGCAGCAGCGCGACGCTTACGGCGATGGGCTGGCAGACGGCATCGGGCGCGAACTGGCGCGGAGGCAGTGCATCGGCCTGCCATCGCGTGGGCACGAGCACGGGTACGATGGGTAGTCCGTGACTGGGCTCGTGAAAGTTCTTGGTGTCGAGCGCGTACTCCCACACCTGATTCTTTGCGGATGAGGTTACGTGCTTCTCTCCCACCTTGAATTCGAGTATGACGACGCAACCGCCAAGCAGCAGCACGGCATCGGCGCGCAGGCCCATGCGAGGGATGTTGAATTCCAGCAGCACGTGGCCGGCGCGGGTGGCGAGGAGTGGCTTGAGCAACTCGATCTCGGTTGTCCAGGCGTCGCGCTGTTCGGGGTCGACTGAAGTGTTGCTGTTGCGGGTGAGGTGGCCGAGGACTTCTTCGCTGGAGTGGGCGAGGAAGGTGGGGATGCTGGCGGCGTACCAGGCGCGGGGGAGGCGGTAGGGGGCAGTGGGTTCCATGCTGGGCGAAGAGTACCAGGGACACGCGGATGACCTACCGGTCGATTTTCTGCCCAGTAAAGTCTGTGTAACGAGGGCATGTCCAAACATTCTCGCGGAGCTTGGTTTGCGCCAGCCCTGTTATTCTTCGGCCGCAATGCGATGTAAAGGCATCATCAGTGACTGGAACGACGAGCGCGGCTTCGGTTTCATACAACCGGCTGAAGGCGGCGCGCGTGTCTTTCTGCACATCAAGGCCATTCGCGATCGCACTGTGCGGCCGATCAATGGCAAGCGAGTGACCTATGAGTTGGGTCGTGACGATCGCGGCAGGCCTCGTGCCGAAAACGTACGCGACCCCCTGATGCCAAATGCGCCTGCCAGGCAGCCTGGGATGAAACCGCATCTGGCATTCGCGGCGATAGCATCCGCGCTGTTTCTGACGGGAGTTGCCGTGCTGGCACTTGCCGACTACCTGACGGGCACCGTAGCTATCTGCTACTGGAGTGCCAGCTTCATAGTTTTCTGTGTGTATTGGCTGGATAACTTTTGCGGCCGAACGGGATATCCGCCGCACCCCAGAATCGACCTTACAATTGCTCGCACTGGTCGGCGGATGGCCCGGTGCTTGGGTAGCTCAGCAACTGTTCCGCCACAAGACACGTAAGGCTTCGTTTCAGACAGTATTCTGGTTTTTCGCAGGTTTGAACTGTACAGCGCTGGTCGTACTGCTGGTGCTGGGCGGCGATCCAGTGGCGGCATTTTTGTGACTACTGCGCTAAGTCGGTACGGCTATGACGCTGCATACCGTAGTCACCAGCAGCGTATGGAAACCGAAGGGTTCAGCATCATTTTCATGCGTTTTGGTGCTTCGTAGAGTGAGGGCGGGCCACTTAACTTGTTGATTTACAAAGCTCCAATACCAGATCGTCAAAC
>JANMWZ010000127.1:0-1510 GCA_031441585.1 Gammaproteobacteria bacterium | reverse complement strand
GCGCCGCGGTCGCCGCCAGGACCGGTGTGACTATGCTGCCGACCCTGCCCTATGGCTGCTCGCTCGGCCACAGTCGGCGTTGGCCGGGCACCATCGCGCTGACGCCGCCGCTGCTGATCGAGCTGGTCAAACAGATCGGCGAGTGGGCCTACCACAGCGGCGTGCGTCGGCTGTTCATCGTCAATGCCCACGTCACCAATGCCGCGCCGCTGCGCTGCGCGCTGGAAATGCTGCGCGCCGAGCACGACGACCTGATGGTAACGGTGCTCAACACAGCGACCCTGAGCGAACGGGTGCGCCAGTTCCACGCCGCCGATGCGGCTGACTGGCATGCCAACGACGCCGAGACTTCGCTGATGCTGGCCATCGCCCCGCAAGGCGTGCGCCCCGACAAGCTGGCCGAGGCCGACGATCCGGACCGCACCTGCGGCTGCATTTTCGCCCATCCGGTCAATCGTACCAGCCTGAACGGCGTCACCGGCACGCCCAGCATCGCCACGGCTGAGAAAGGCCAACAGTGGTTCGACTGGCTGGTGGAAGACCTCGGTGACTTGGTGCAAAAAGGGTGCCGAGAAACCCCGCCGCTTGAGTACTCCTATTTCAACCAAGTTTGATTTCTACGACAAGGACCACTTATGAACACGCACGACAACTCGCACGACACCTCGCTCCTGCAACAGGACCTGATCGCCAAAGGCGTCAAGTATTGCATCGGCGCCTACGTGGATATTCACGGTGTGCCCAAGGCCAAGGTGGTGCCCATCGCCCATCTCGGGCACATGGCCAAGGGCTCGGAGCGCTATACCGGTTATGCGCTCGACGGCCTCGGCCAGGCGCCCAATGACGACGAGATCACTTCGGTGCCTGACTTCAGCCGACTGATCCAGTTGCCGTGGGAACCAAAGATCGCATGGATTCCCGCCGATAATTATTTTCAGGGCAAGCCCTATGCGCTCAATACCCGCGTCGCGTTGCAGAACCAGTTGGCCGAAGCAGCCAAGCTCGGCTTCGGCATGAACCTTGGCATCGAATGCGAAATATTTTTGCTGCGGCAGAACGCCGACGGCAGTCTGTCGGTGCCCGACCCCGAAGACAAACTGACCAAGTCCTGCTACGACGTGCGCGGCTTCACCAACAGTTTCGCCTGGCTCGACAAGATGGCAACAGCGATGAACGGCCTTGGCTGGGACTTGTATTCCTTCGACCACGAAGACGCCAACGGCCAGTTCGAGTTTGACTTCAATTACGCCGACGCGCTGACCACCTGCGACCGCCTCACCTTCTTCCGCTTCATGGCCAAACACTACGCCAAAGAGGAAGGCCTGCTCGCTACGATGATGCCCAAGCCCTTCGCCGACAAGACCGGCAACGGCGCCCACTTCAACATGTCGCTCTACGGTCTGGAGAGCGGAACCAATCTGTTCGCCTGCGACCCCAGCGAAGATCCGCGCGGCATCGGCCTGACCAAGCTCGGCTACCAGTTTGTCGCCGGTATTCTCAAGCACGGCCG
>JANMWZ010000126.1:0-15659 GCA_031441585.1 Gammaproteobacteria bacterium | reverse complement strand
TAAGTGGGCTGACGAGCGATCTGCCCGATGATGGCCTTAAGCTTGGCGAGATTGAGGGGTTTTTGCAGTAGCATCAGGCCGCGCGCCCGCATGGCGTCATGCAGGGTCGGATCCGGATCACTGGTCATGACCACGGCTGGTGGCACGCGATCAAATTCGCGTCTGACTTCTTCAATCGCGGAATCGCCTTTGACGCCGCCGGCCAGATGGTAATCACTGATCACCAGATCCGGACTCAGGTCGGCGCCGATACACTGCACCACAGCGTCAGTGGCGGTCGCGGCGGCAATCGGTCTATGCCCCCATTTGCTCAATGTTGCCGCCAGGCCCATGCGCAAGCCCGGATCATCATCGATCACGGCTATGGCGAGCATCCGGCTGCGAGGTGTGGCCTCGGGTTCGGACCTGCTGTGCAAGCCATGCGCAGCGCGGAGCGGGCGGCCGCTCGCGCGGCCGTAAGGCACGCTCACCGCAAACATTGAACCGCGTCCGGGAATTGATCGCACGTCGCGCCGCAATGCCAGCAGTTGTCCGATCCGATCGACAATAGACAGACCGAGGCCAATGCCGGTGGTCCGTACCCGGCCGCCGGCCGGCACCTGGTAGTAGGCCGTGAATATCGCCTCGAGGTGCTCAGCCTCGATGCCGATGCCGGTATCGTGGACCGCGATCAGCAAGCCGTCGCTGCGCCTACGGCAACCGACCACCACGCGACCACGTGGGGTGTAGCGAATGGCGTTGCTGATCAGATTGCGCAGTACGGTTTCCAGCAGATGCATGTCGGATCGCACCCAGGCACTCGAGGCAACGAAGCGCAGATCGATACCGGCCGAGCGTGCAACGCCCTCAAACTCGGGCATGATTCGATCGAGCAGCGTGAAAATCGGAAAATCAACAATTTGCGGTCTGATGTCGCCTGAATCGAGGCGCGCCACATCGAGCAACGTGCCCAGCAGATTACTCAGCGACGCCAGGGCCACCCGGGATTTATGCAGGTAGTCGCGATCCAACCCACTGACCGCCGACTCGTCTATCGATTCCAGGAACAGCAGTGCGGAGCTGAGCGGCTGGCGCAGATCGTGGCTGGCGGCCGCCAGAAAGCGCGTCTTGGTTTCATTGGCACGGTCGGCCAACGCCTTGGCTTTTTTGAGCGCCAGCTCGATGTCGAGGCGTGATTCCAGTTCGCGTTTCAGGCGCAGGTTGAGCTGTTCGTATTGTACGGTGCGTTGGCGGATCGTCTCTTCCAGTGTGGCGGCGGCCTGAAACCAGGAGAACGCGCTACCCTGCTCATCGACATTTTTCTCCACCCGTGCCATGAGCGCCTTGACAGATTTGCGCAGCGCGCGGTTGTCGGCCAGCAATCTCACGTTGGAACTGGCGCGGCGCACCGGGCGTTTGGTGCGCGCCTTCACGACGCCACTCCGATACCGATGCAGGTGAAGGAATTATTGGCGTGGATACTGTTGAACTGCTCGCCCAGGGACGCAAAGCCGGTGACCGCATGGCGCTTGAGCACTGTGGTAATTTTCTGGCTCAGGCCGCGCTGTTCCATGAACGCGGTGCGGGCGGCGCAATCGAGACCGATGACGAGTTCCGGTGTACCGATGCTGGCACGCATCGAGGCGAACATGTCAGAGAGCCGCTCCAGCATGTCGCCGGGACGCGCCATGGCAACCACCAGACCTGGTTCCAGCGAGCAGGCAAACTCGAGTGCGCCATCGGTGTAGATGCGCTGCACGCCGCGTGCGTAGTATTGGCCGCCGATGCGAATCATGAGCGGGTAGGGCGCAAAATCGCGACTTTCGACTGGCCGGTGACCGAATCCACAGAGTGCTGCATAAACGTCGACTGCCGGGCGTCCGTCGATCTCGCGCACCAGGCGGCGGGCCGGATCGGCATCGGTGATCACCACCCGCCGGTCGCTCGTGACGTAGTGATTGTGACAGGTAGCCACGAAGGGCGAAGCCGAAGCCACGAGGCACAGTGCTGCCGCGCCGCGCAGCGCGCGACCTGCATGGAGGATTCGAGTGCTGCCGGGTGGGTGACCCAGTGGATTGAAATATAAATCCCCGGCTGAACCGCCGATCAATGGTACGCCGTTCAAAGCCATCGCTATTACGGCAGCGAGTCGCTCCTCACAGCGCGCTTCGGCGTCCGCGAACAGCAGCGCGAAGCGGTGCGGCAATGTGCCGCCGGCACCGCGCTCAAGATCGCTGATCAGTCGGTGCACCTGGCTGCGAACTTGCGGCAGGCCGAGTGTGGCTGCGTCTTCAATGATCGTCGAGGTCGCAGCGAAACGCCCGGCTGGCAAATGAAAACCGCTCACACCGTGTGCACTGATGCCATTGGCGCCGATTACCCGGCCGGCTGCAGCGCCGACGCTGCGGGTGACGCCCCGGCTTGCCAGCAAGGAACCAAGCGCAGCCAGATCGTGATCAGCCGAGGCAAATATCACCGTGAGGGCACTGCCCGAAGACTCACGAGCAATTTCCGCTGCGGCCTGGGTTGTGTCGCCAGACACATCAAAGCGAATGATCGAATGCCGCGATTTCACCATGGCCGAATGGCAGGGGCTCAGCCCGGCGCCAGCCGCTTGAGCGCAGGAAAATCTTCTTCCCGAAATTCACCGGTTGGACGCGCCCCGTGATCGCCGCGCTGTTGCTCGGCGTTGCGCAGCTCAACGCGGCGAATTTTTCCGGAAATCGTTTTCGGCAGTTCGCTGAACTCAATGCGGCGAATGCGTTTGTAGGGAGCAACACGTCGCTGCACGTACTCAAATATAGAGTGCGCGGTGGCCGCATTCCCAGCATGGCCGGCGGCGAGCACCACGAACGCTTTTGGCACCGCCAGTCGCAGCGCATCGGGGCTTGGCACGACCGCCGCTTCCGCCACGGCCGGGTGTTCTATCAGTACGCTCTCCAGCTCGAAGGGACTGATGCGATAGTCGGAAGACTTGAAGACGTCGTCGATGCGTCCCACGTAGGTCAGATAGCCCTCAGCGTCACGCCGCGCGACATCGCCGGTGTGATAGTAACCATCGCGCATGACTTCCGCCGTCTTTTGCGGATCGTCCAGATAGCCTTGCATGAGTCCGAGCGGGCGCTTGGCAAGCTCAAGACAGATCTCGCCCTCGTCACTCAATTGACCATCAGGCGCGATCAACACCACGGAATAACCGGGCAGCGGGCGGCCCATGGAGCCTGCCTTGACCACCTGGCCTGGCGGGTTGCCGACTTGAGCGGTGGTTTCAGTCTGGCCAAACCCGTCGCGGATGGTCAGTCCCCAGGCGTCACGCACCCGCTCTATGACTTCCGGATTCAGCGGTTCACCGGCGCCTGCGACCTCGCGCAAGCTAACCGGCCAGCGACGCAGGTCTTCCTGGATCAACATGCGCCACACAGTTGGCGGCGCACAAAACGTGGTTACCTGGCAGCGCACCAGTTGATCAAGCAGGGCCCGGGCGCTGAAGCGCTCGTACTGGTAAGCAAGAATCGTCGCTTCTGCATTCCATGGCGTAAAAAAACTTGACCAGGCGTGCTTGGCCCAGCCTGGCGAGCTGAGATTGAGATGCACGTCGCCCGGGCGCAGTCCGAGCCAGTGCAACGTTGTGAGGTGACCGACCGGATAGCTGGTATGAGTATGCGCAACGAGCTTGGGGCGGGCGGTAGTTCCAGAAGTGAAATAAAGCAGCATTAAGTCACCGGCAGGCGTCGGCGCCGCGCTGGGCAAGGTCGCTGCGGCTGCGTTGCTGTTCTCGTATGCCAGCCAACCTTGAGCTACTCCATTGGTCGCTATGCGTAGCGGTGCGCCGCTCAATCCTTCGAAGCGATTGGCGAACGCAGCATCGGTGACGACGGCCTTGACCTGGCCGCGATCAAGCCGATCTTCCAGGTCGGAGCGCTGCATCAGCGTGGTCGCCGGAATCATCACTGCGCCCAGCTTGATGGTGGCGAGCATCGTCTCCCATAACGGGATAGCGTTGCCCAGCATGATCAGCACGCGATCGCCTCGCGCTACGCCCTGGGATTCAAGAAAATTCGCAACCTGATTGGAGCGCAGCGACAGCGCCGCAAAGCTCATAACCTGATCGTTGCCGCTGTCATCGACTATGCGCAAGGCCGGCGCAGCATTGCCAGCTGCGATGTGATCGAAATAGTCGCGCGCCCAGTTAAAGGGCTGGTTCGCCGGCCAGCTCAGCTCGAGCGCTGGCGCCGCAGCCGCGCTGTGACCAAGCCACTGGTCACGTAAGGCAAGAAAAGTAGCGGTGCCGTTCACTGGAAACCTCGATGGTGTCCGGGCCAGGAGCATGGATCATGCCACGGCTGGCAACTTATTCCGCCCAGTCTTCGGGATGATTGAATTTACCTACGGAGTCTGTCTAGCAGCTCGGCTGCTAAGCTGCTAGTTTTCCCTTATGCACCTGCAGTCATCACAACGCCTGAGCAAGGTCCCGGAAGTCACGCTGATTTTCTGGGTCATCAAGATTGCCGCTACGACGCTGGGCGAGACCGGCGGCGATGCGGTCTCGATGTCGATGAACCTGGGCTACCTGCTGGGCACGGCGATTTTTGCGGCGCTGTTCGCGCTCGCAGTCAGCGCCCAGATCGCAGCGGCGCGATTTCGCCCCCTGCTGTACTGGACCACGATCATTGCCACCACGACCGTAGGCACGACGCTCGCGGATTTTGCCGACCGATCATTGGGCATTGGCTATGCAGGCGGCAGCTCGATGCTGCTGGCGCTGCTGTTGGCTTCGCTGTTCGTCTGGCATCGAACACTCGGCTCGGTGGCCGTCAACACCGTCAGCTCGCCACCCGCCGAGGCGTTCTACTGGCTCACCATCATGTTCTCCCAGACCCTGGGTACAGCGCTGGGCGATTGGACCGCTGACACGGCAGGTCTGGGCTATACGGGAAGCGCGCTGATATTTTCAGTGTTACTGGCGCTCGTGGCTGCCGTCTACTTCTGGAGCACGATCTCGCGCACCTCGCTGTTCTGGGCGGCCTTTATCCTGACTCGGCCATTGGGCGCCGTGCTCGGTGATTTCCTCGACAAGCCGCTTGCCGCGGGCGGTCTGGCGTTGAGTCGCTATACGGCATCGCTAGTCCTGCTCGGGTTCATTGTGCTGGTCGCCATGGCATTTCCACAACGGGCCGCCAGCCAGAGTCATTGAGCTTACAGGCCCGCGTCAGTGAGCAGTTGCGCCGCTTCCGCACCGTCACTGCGCAGACTCGCCGCCAGTAGCGCATCGAGCACCTGCTGCTGCAGCGCGCCGCGGCGCTGCGCCTCGGCGTAGGAAATCTCGGGGTGAAACATCACCATTGAATAGCGCGCGATGAAGCGTTGCGGAAAGCGCATTTCCAGCTCGGCCGTCAGCTGTTTGCGGCGCAGAAAATCCGGGGCCAACACGCGTTCGCGCATTTCTTCATAGTTTTCCAGGGCCATCGCCGCGATCGCGTCGGTATTGGGTCGGCGCTCGCGTTCAAATCGCTGGCAGGCTGATTGGCTATCGCCGCCGTCAGCCAACAGTCGTGCCAGCAGCACGCAGTCCTCGAACCCGCAGTTGAGGCCCTGGCCATGAAACGGCACGATGGCGTGCGCGGCATCACCGATCAGCAGCACGCCGTGTTGGTGCCAGGGCCAGCAGTACAGGGTGGCCAGTTTGCCCTGTGGGTTGCGCATGAACTGGGCGTCGAAGTCCGGCAGCAAAGCGAGTGCGTCCGGAAACTGCTGCGCGAAAAAGTCGCGTGCCGTCGCCGATGAGGCCAGGGTCTCGAAGCTGAGCGTGCCACGTGCCGGCAGGAATAATGTGGCGGTAAAGCTGCCATCCGGATTGGGCAGTGCGATCAGCATGTAGCCACCGCGTGGCCAGATGTGCAGGGCGTTCTGATCGAGCTGGTAGCCACCGTCAGGTGCGGCGGGTATCAGCAGCTCCTGGTAGTCATGGTCGAGCGCTGCCTCGGTGGCCTGCAGCACGCCGCGCGTGGCCAGTGCGGTGCGCACCGCTGAACCGGCGCCATCGGCGGCAATCAGCAGCGCGGCGGCTTCGCTGTGTGTGCTGCCGTCGATCTCATCGCGCCACTGCAGGGTGCCGGTGCGCGGATCCGCATCGACACAGCGCTGCGAGAAGCGCAGCGCTATTTGCGGCACTTGCGCGGCCGCTTCGATCAGTGCGGCGTTGAGCCGGGTACGGCTGATGGCATGGATGATTTCGGTGGGCCGCAGGCCATAGTTCATGAAGCGGCTGGCGCCGCCCAGTTCATGTACCTGACGGCCGCGCATCGCCACCATCTCGCTGCGCAGACGCTCCAGCACGCCGGCCTGTTCGAGCGCGAGCAGGCCGCGAGCGGCGAGCGCCAGATTGATTGAGCGGCCACTGTCGGCCGCGGCGCGACGCGGATCGGAGCGGCGCTCGATGAGCTGCACTTCGCGACCGTCACGCGCCAGCAGCAGCGCGAGCAGCGTGCCGACCGGGCCGGCGCCGACAATGGTGACCGGATCATTGCTCATAGCGCGCTGCTATAGGCGTAGTGCCAGCGCCAGCTGCTGCGCGCCGCGCAGCGCGTCGGCATAGCCATTGTAAAGCGGCACCGCTGCCAGCCGGATGGTGTCGGGCTCGCGCCAGTCGGTGATCACACCCGCGGCATCGAGGGCCGCATGCACGCGACGCGCGCGGGCGGTATCGCCACGCACGCGGATCGAGAGCTGACAACCGCGTTGCTGCGGATCGGCGGGGGTCAGTATTTCTATGGCTTCGCCACACAGGGTCTTGAGTGAGAATTCCAGGTAGGCGCTCAGCTGCAGCGACTTGGCGCGCAGCTGGCTCATGCCAGCGGCAGAAAAGCACTCGAGCGAGGCGAGCAGTGGCGCAGCTGAGAGCACCGGCGGATTGCTGACCTGCCACCCGGCGGCTCCCGGGGCCAGGCGCAATTCGCTGCTCATGCGAAAGCGCGTTGCTGCTTCGTGACTCCACCAGCCCGACAGGCGCGGCAGTGTGAGATCGGCTGCATGGCGCTCGTGCACGAACGCGCCGCCAATCGCGCCGGGCCCGGCGTTGAGATATTTATAGCTGCACCAGGCTGCGAAATCGGCGTTGCTGTCGTGCAGGGCGAGGGGCAGGTTGCCGATCGAATGCGCCACATCGAAACCGACCTGCGCACCGGCGCGCTGTGCGCTGCGCGCAATGCGCTGCAGATCAAAGGCCTGACCGGTGCGGTACTGCACGCCCGGCCAGAGCACCAGCGCCAGCTGCCCATGCTGCGCTTCGATCGTGGCCTCGATGTCTCCATGCCGCAGGGTATCCTCGCCCGGACGCGGCGCCAGCTCAACCAGCGCAGCGGCGGGATCAAACCCATGCCAGTGCAGCTGCGAAGTCACGATATGTCGATCAGAAGGAAAGGCCCCGGCCTCAATCAGGACGCGATGGCGCGCGGCCGTGGGCCGATAGAAACTCGCCAGCAGCAAATGCAGATTGACGCTCAGGGAATTCATCGCTACCACTTCATGGGGCTGCGCGCCGGCGAGCGCTGCCAACGGCACCTGCAGACGTTCGGCGTAACCGATCCAGTCGCGGCGCGCGTGCTCGTGTCCGCGCACGCCCAGGTGTTCCCAGTCATCAAGCTCTTCAAGCACGCGCGCGCGTGCCTCGAGCGGCGCAAGCCCGAGTGAATGACCGCAAAGGTAAGTGAGCGCCGTGCCCCCGGCAGCGCGCGGCATGGCAAAGCGATTGGCCCAGGGTGCCAGCGTATCGGCCTCATCGAGCGCTGCAGCGCATGGCGCTGTGGCCGTCCAGGTGGGGGGGTTGTTCATGTCGACAGCAACCGGTAGAGCAAGGGGCGGGAGGGCAGTGCGTCGCCAGCCAGTGCCGGAATCTGCAGTTGCAGCAGCCAGGGGCCATCGCCCAGCGCATTGCCAATGTAGGCCAGCTCGGTAATTGTGCACTCGGTTCGACGCGCTGCCGCCAGCGCCGTGGCGCCCGCATCCAGGCCAAAGAAAACACGGTGCGTTGCCAGCTGGCCGTCATCGTCAGCGCGATCGGCCGAGGGCAGGTCGAGCACCAGGTGGCTGATGCCACGTTCGACCATGAAGCTGGCGGCCTCGAGCGAAAGGTATGCGGCAGGCTGCTGCCCATAGTCACGCGAGCACTTCGCTGGCGTGTTGGGCAGGGTGCGCACGATCAATGCCAGCGGCGTGAATGGCAACTGCTGCGGCCAGGCGCTCATCAGCGCCTGGCGGGTAATCAACAGGTCATCCGCGCGCGGGGTCGGCCGCGCGGTCTCAGTGCCACCCGCGGCGCGCGCTGGCGCAACACTCAGCAGCAACGCCGGCAGAAAGCCTGCGGGCACGGCATCGCGCGCATCGTGGCGTTCGCGGGTCAGATGGCCGACGCCTTCGGTATGCGTACCGTCACAATGCGGGGTCAAGGTCAGCGTGCTGGCGTTGCAGCTGGCGCCGCTACTCACCCGACCGTTAAAGCTGCCTGCCTGCAGCGCCAGGCTTGCGGGCGGGGGCGCACCAAACCAGCGCGGCGCGTGCTCATCGAAATTGAGTTCGATGGCGAGCGAGTGCGGATTGGCGGCATCGAAACTGAGTCGGCGCCCCTGGCACTCGAGCCAGGTCACTTGTGTTGCGCTCGCCGCCATCAGCCAACCTGCGCCGGCGCGGCCATCAGCTGGCCGCATTGACGGCAAGTGCGGTGAGCGACGCTGTCAAAAAAGCGCGCGAACACCGGCGGGAACTGCGTCTCGATATCGGTGAGCGGAAAATACTCTTGGTACAACAGCGTACTGCAATGCTCGCAGTACCACTGCAGGCCATCGAGCTCGCCAGCGCGTCGCTGCCGCTCAATAACCAGCCCCACCGAACCCGCACTGCGCTGCGGCGAATGCGGCACGCCCGCTGGCAGCAAGAATATATCGCCAGCACGGATCGGCAGCTCACGGATCAAGCCCGATTCGACAATACGCAGGACCATATCCCCCTCGAGTTGGTAAAAAAACTCCTCGGCCGGGTCGATGTGAAAGTCTTTGCGCGCGTTGGGACCACCGACCACCATAATAATGAATTCGGTGTGCTGAAATACCAGCTTGTTGCCAACCGGGGGCTTGAGCAGCTGCCGGTGCTCGTCGATCCATTGGCGAAAATTGAATGCCTGCAGTACGCTCATGGCGCCTTCCCTGTCGATAAATCCCGACAGCTGTCGGGACGGTGTCACTCTCGCGTATGGTACGCATAACCGGGTGGTCCCTGCGACTGCCTTTGAGGCGCACAGCGGCCCTGGCCGCGAGGGAAGTATCGTGACAGCAGCACACTCTGGGGTGACGGCCCGCTTATCAGGCCACGCGGTGTCGCGCGTATGTATGGTCCGCGGATTGCTAGCGGCGCTGGGCTTGCTCACAGGCTGCGCTCACCTGCACGCGCCGCACCCCTCGAGCTGGCATGCGCATCTGCCCTGGCATCATCCGCCTGCTCCGGCTGAGCCCGTGGTCAATGAACTGGTGGTGGAAGCCGCCGCTGGCGCTGAGGCGCCCAGGCTCGAGCAGTCCTGGGATCGCAACACGCTGCGCGTCAATCTGGCGTGGCTGGCAGGCGAGGGCGAACTCCGCTTGCGTCCCTTACAGGGCCACGACTGGCCGATACGCATGGAGTTCGGCGTGCAGCCCGGAAGCTTTGCGCACCTAGAGATCCGCGGTGAGCAACGCGTCATTCTAAGCGTGGCCGCCACCGGAACGGTGCACACGCTGGCGGTGCCGCAGGGCACCTATGCACCGGCCACCAGGGAACTGGTAATCCACTACGGCCCTTAGAATTGGCCATAGGGCACCCGCTGCGCAACGCGTGCCGGCGTTCGCTCCACCCGCTTGCCGTGCTAGAGTCGGGCTGTTCAAGTGACTATCACAACTGCAAACCCGGCCGGCGACCCGCGCCCCAGCGCCGCGGAAATAAAATCCGCGCTCGATCGCTATCGGCGACCTTCCCATGCGCGTGCGATCTGGCAGCTTACCAATACGCTGCTGCCCTATCTTTTCGTCTGGTACCTCATGGCGCGCAGCATTACCGTGTCGTACTGGTTGATGCTGCCGCTCGCGCTCATCGCCGCGGGCCTGCGGGTGCGCATCTTCATCTTCATGCATGATTGCGGACATGGATCATTCCTGCGCTCGCAGCGGGCCAACAGCATCATCGGCTGGGTCACCGGCCTGCTGACCTTCACGCCTTACCACCACTGGAGCTGGGAGCACGCGATCCATCATCGCACCTCGGGCAATCTCAATCGCCGCGGCCAGGGAGATATCTGGACCATGACCGTGGAGGAATATCTCGCCTCCCCATTGTGGCGCCGCCTGGCCTATCGGTTGCTGCGCAATCCGCTGATCCTGCTGGTGATCGCGCCTACTGTGCAGTTCGTCATCCGGGAGCGCTTTCCGTCTGCGCATGCGGGCCGGCGTGAGCGCCGCTCCGTGCTGCTCACAGATCTGGGCCTGTTGCTGATGGCGGTGGCCCTGTGCAAGCTGATTGGCTTCAGTGCCTGGCTGCAGATCGAGCTGACCCTGATGTTCCTGGCGGGTGCGGCCGGGGTGTGGCTGTTCTACGTGCAGCACCAGTTCGTCGACGCCTACTGGGCGCGCGACGAGAAATGGGATTACACCGAGGCGGCGCTCAGCGGCAGCTCGTTCTACGACCTGCCCGGTATCCTGCGCTGGTTTTCCGGGAACATCGGCTTCCATCACATTCATCATCTCAGCCCGCAGATCCCCAACTACCATCTGCGCCGTTGCCACTACGCGGAGCCGCGCTTCGCCAGGGTGCCGACACTCACGCTGGTCGCAAGTTTCAAGTCGGCGACCTTGCGGCTCTGGGACGAGCAGCACCAGCGGCTGATCGGTTTCCGGCTGCTCAAGACGCTGCGTTCCGGCTAGCCACCCGTCGGGGTTCAGGGTCAATGGGCATTGCATCCACTTTAACCAGTGCGGCGATCTACGCTGGCGTGGCGCTGATTGCACTAATCGCCACGGTTCTGGGTGTCATCAATTGGCGGCGTCGCCGCAGCGCAGTAACTGGTGCTGTGCCGCATGAGACAGCGGTGCCCGCGGACGGCGCTGAGCCGCCCACCCGCCAGGCCACTGAGCCACAAGCAGCGGTGACTGCGGCACTCGAGCGGCAACTCATTGCAGCGTCGCGGCAACTGTGGGCCCGCGCTCTCGACACCGCGGCGGTGGAATATACCGTACCGCCCGGCCACCAGCAGATACTCGATGCGGTGCGCAATGCGCTCGCCGCCGAAACTCTGGCGGACCGCTATTTCCCAAGGCGACCGATGCTGATGCCGCAATTGCTCGCCGCGGTCAATGATCCGGAAGCACCACCGATGAAACTGGCCGCGATCATCGCCCAGGATCCGGTGCTGACCGGCAACATCCTGCGGCTGGCCAACACCGTGATTTTCAGGGTTAGCGGCGATCCCGTGGAAACCATACAGCGAGCGGTGGTGGTCTGTGGTACGGATGGCTTGCAGTCGCTGGCCGCGGCCGCGTTGGTGCAGCCGGTATTCCGCGGCGGCACCGAGGCGCACAGCCAGTTTCCGGCGGCAATCTGGGAGCGGTGCATGCAGGCCTCGATCGCCGCGGAAATGTGCGCGCGTCAGTGGTGCCCGCAGGATCGCCAGGCCGCGCAGCTGCTCGCACTGCTCTCGGCGCTCGGACCACTGGTCACTTACCGCGTAGTGCAGGACCAGTACCGGCAGCAGCCAGCGCTGGCACCGGCGGCCGCCGTCTATCTGAAGGCGATCGACGAGTACGCGACACCGCTGGCCGCACGCATCGCTTCGTTATGGCAGAGCCCGCCGCGCCTGGTTGCCGTGCTACGGGGCGATCGCCAGGACAGTTCGGCTGCGGCCGCGCGCTGGCCGCTGGAGCGTGCCCTGCGCGCCGGCGAACTGCTGGCTACCCTGTCGCTGCTGGCGGGCGATGATGCGACTGCGGAGGGCACATCCGGCGCGATCGCCCTTGAAGCGGGCGTGCCCATGCCCGTGTTCACCGTGGTGTGGGCCCGACTTAGAACGGCACACTAATCAATAGTGCAATCCGCCGTCGTGCCCGATGCCGGCCGCTCCAGACTGTTCAGTGACGATTGATTGCGACACTCGTCACGACTCTCACTCGTCATCATCGCTGCTTCCATAGCCGGGCCCGTGACTGCCGGGTCGCAGATTAAGTCACGTTCAGGGGCCTGAACCGTTGCCGATAGACGTACCACGTTGCCCGCGAGTGGCAGGCGACGCCGCGCATTTTGCATCGTGGTGACCGGGAGATCGATTCATGAAAACTCTGACCTGTGCGATTTTCACCCTGCTGGCCGCCAGCTCATTGTCGGGGTGCGGAGGCGCCAGCTCGGCTGCGGGTTCTGCGATGCAACCGCCGCCTCCCGCCGCAGTTACCGGCGTGGATACCCCCAGGTCCGTTTCCGTCGTCACTGCGAACTGAGGTACTGACGCCATGAACTCAAGAATTCCAGTCTGTGTCGCGCTCGTCGCCCTCAGCCTCTCAGGCAACGCCGCCCGCGCTACAACCCCGTCGAGCTCGGCCTATGCGACCGATCCGCAGAGCGAATATGTCCAGGACAGTACCTCCGACAGCATCTCGAGCCTGAACATGGTGCTGTGTGTGTTCGGGTCGATGGCTGCCGGATCCATGGTCAATGCCGGCCCCTACATCGCACTCGTCGACATGAACAAATGCGATAACAAGCAGGCCAGTAGCGGCGGCGCCGGTGCGACCAATTTCGCGACCGCGGTTCTCGACGTTACGCGTGCCTCGAATAACGATCCCATGATCGGCAAAGGCTGGTTGTCGATGACCGAAGGGGGCAACGCCCTGGATGTATTCCTGCGCTTGTCCGCCACGCAGTCCCCGTCGGCGGCGCAGCCCTACGGCCTGTTCCGCCTGGATTACCTTGGCAAGAAGAATGGCGTTGTGACCTTCAACGGATTCATCGACTCGCAGGCGAATTCGATCAGCCAGTTTGAAACCGGCAATAATTCAAACAACGCCGCAATGGCGCTGTCGGCCACTTCGACTTCCGCTGGCGCCGGCACCATCACCTCGAGCGGCGGCCCCGCGTTCAACTTCGCCTACGACGCCAACTACTTTCGGCGTAGCGATGGTACCAATGATCAGTGCTTCGATCGATCCAGGACCAATGCGCAGCGTTCCGTATGGCAATACGGAACCTACAATGCGAACGACGGGTCGCGGGTTGATATGCTGCATCCGGGATTTCCAATCGTCGCCGCCTACCTGGGCGCCTCATATTACGGTTTCGCCAACTATTGGGGCATCAACTTCCAGGGCCTGGACCTCAATTCAATTGCCGACGCGAGCCCGATTTCCGGCCTGACGGTTACCGATCAACGCCCGGGCAACACCACCGGCTACACGCTGTCCAAGGTGGGCGGCAAACTCACCAGATGGACCCAGCAGGCAACTACGCTCGACTCACTCAACAATATTCCCGTCTCCTTCGGCGCCGACCTTACCGGACGCACCGACAATGGCGCGCTGGTCGGCTTCCAGAACTGGCAGTTGCAGTGGAGTTCCGCAACCCAGACGTTCAGCGTCATCGGCACCCAGCAATGCAGCGCCAACGGCTGCGTCACGACCCCGATAACGCCGGTGGCGACTGTCAATGCGCATGCCTTCGACAACGAACCGATTTCGGGCTGGGCCGATTCCTACGGCGGCAGTATCAATATCCCACCGACCGGGGCAGCGCACACGACGGCCGACAGTGTCTACTACTATGTGCAGTCGAACGTGACTCCCGGTTCTGCCTCTCTGGCCCTTTACTGTCTGAGTCAGTGTCCGACGGCGGCATCATTGGCATCATTCCAGGCAGGCAATGCGCAGACCACACCGTACGGCAACAACACCGGCCAGCAGTGGTTCAGCGCGCCGAGTGCCAACACGGTGAGCTACCTGTTTGACGCCGGCGGTCTGGAGGACAGCTCGGGCGGCACAGCAGTGGCGTTGGTGCTGGCGCAACCGGGCCAGTACCCCCAGGGTTCGAGCTACGCACAAAACGGTATTAACACGGGGCGGTTGTTCGCTGCGCCGCTCACCAGTCTGGATTGCCCCAGCATGTCCCTGGTGGGCACAGTGTGCGAGCCTGCGAACCCGGCCAACTACTACACCTGGGTCACCGGCTCACAACAGTGGCAGCAATCGTTGTGGCTGAGCAGCGGCGCGAACGTGGTGGCATTTGATGCGCCGCAGAATATTTCCTACACCGTGCCGAATGATCCTGCCTACGGCAGTTACGCCGGCGTGCCGATACTGCTGCAGTTCAACGGCTTCGGCAATCTTTACGGCATTCCCGGAAAATGCGTGGCGCCGCTCGACAATGCACTGGTTGAATGCAACACGCCGAATGCGCGCTACGTGCCGCTATTCTCCATTCCCGATGGGGCCACGATGACCCTGCCGAGTCCAGCGACGCCCTTGATCGTCAAAGCGCTGAATGCGGAGCTACGCCTGAAGAACCTGGGTGCGAGCGCCGCCAGCGCGTGCGCGGCGATGACGCTGGCGACTGTGGCGCCGCCCACCGGCGGTACACATGATCCGAGCAGCAGCGCCGATGCGTTCTACATCGGTGTCAAGCCTACCGTTACCGCCGCACCGAAGGTGATCGACGGAGTGATCCAACCGTGATGGCGCGCGCTGGCAGGGCGCTGCTGCTTGAATACCGCACCACAACGGGCGCAATATCGAGGCGTGGTATGTAAATGGAATTCTTCACAACGAAGGGGATATTCTGATGAACAATAATTTTGTTTTGATGGGGCTTGTCGCGAGTGCCGCGCTCGTCGGGGGCGCGTTCGTCGTGCAGGCGGCCGACCAGCCAGCCGCCAAGGCTGCGCCGACCGACCAGCAGTTGATCGCGAGCGCCATGGCGGCAGCGCCCCCGGCCATCGGCAAGGCCGCGACGGTCGTGGTCATGGGGGCTGATGGCAAGATGCGCACGCTGCGCACCGGCACGAATCCCTTCACCTGCATGCCTGACAACCCGGAAACACCCGGCCCCGATGCGATGTGCTGGGACAAGAATTCCGACGGCTGGATGCACGCCTATATGACGCACGGCACGCCGCCGGCCGGCAAAGTCGGCCTGATGTACATGCTCGCGGGCGGTACTGATGCCAGCAACACCGACCCGTACGCCGGCAAGCCGACTGCCAAGAACCACTGGATCAGGACCGGACCGCACATCATGCTGGTCGGGGCCGATGATGCCTTCTACGCGCAGTATCCAAGGAACGTTGACCCGGACACTTCTGTGCCCTACGTCATGTGGGCGGACACGCCGCTGCACCATCTCATGGCGCCAGTGAAGTAAGCTGATCGGCACCGCACAGGCGAGCCCTCTTGCTGGAGGGCTCGGCGTGGCGGCGTCCGCCGCTGTCAATCCGGGGCAGTGTGGGGTCGCTCACCCTTCGGAAGTAATGATCAAGCTCTTATTCAGGATCAGGCCTGTCCCAACGTTTTCATAGCAGAATCAGCTGGTTGCCGTCTTGAGCTGATTCTGAGGCTGTCGGAATACGCGAAAGCGCTGTATTCAGCGAGGTTTTCTCGAACAGGTTGAGGCTCAAAATCTGTAGCATTTCG
>JANMWZ010000125.1:0-3070 GCA_031441585.1 Gammaproteobacteria bacterium | reverse complement strand
TGCGCAGACCGGGGTGCCGCAGGCCGCCAGTGGCAAGCTCAGGGCCAGGGTTAAGCGCCAGTTGCTGCTGCGGGTCGTCATGGATTGATTGACCTATGAACTCCAGTTGCTATCGGGAGCCGGGCAGCCCACCGCCTCGATCTCCACCAGCAGATCGCATCGACAAATGTCTGCGTGCAGATAGGTGATTGGACAACTCGCCGGCAATCGCTGCGCGAGTTCGTGGCGAATCTCGCCCAGTTCTGACGCGTGGCGCAGGTACACTTTGTACTGCAGCGCCTCGATGCTATAGCGGTTGGCGCCGCTCAACTGATTAGCCTCTGCAGCGAGGAGCCCAATATTGGCGATCGACTCGCGGGTCTGCGCAGCGACGTTGCCAACATGTACGGTGCTGTGGCCCAGAATGCTGGCCGTACCGGAAATGAACAGACAGTTCCCGTTTAGCCCGGTGGCAATGGCGGCTCGCGAGAACGTCGGGCTGTCGGGCCCAAACTCGACGGGGTACCGGAAGGCGCTCACTTGCCTGGGATTTTCCAGCGAGCGGGCGGCGTTGGTACTGGCGAGAAAATAGATGACTAGTGGCGAGCCAGCTTCCGAGCCTAGCGCGCAAGCCGCCGGGACCTGCCCCTCGACGGCACGCCCGGCCTGCAGGAAGGCCCGGCGGCGAGCACTGTTGAACTCGTGGTAGCGCTCAGCTTGCGGCGACGTGGCGTTGATCTGGGCAAGATAGTTCCAGATTCGCAGGAGATGGGGGTACCCCAGGCTATCGAGCGTTGCGAATAGCTGTGCGTATGCCTGTGTCGTTATTTGCTGGAGCGCGCCCGGGCTGTTGCAATCAGCGTCTAAAGAAGCTGGCTCCGGCATCACCAGACGCCCGAACAACACCTGTGGGCTGGCACGGTAATGCAGTTCGCCGCTGAGACCGGACTGCAGTGGCCCGAGCGCGCGCCACACTTCGCAGGTGGAGCTGGTTGTGCCAAGCTCTTTGAGCGGGACCGGCGCGATGGGAATGTCCCGCTCCGTCGGGAACGGTTGGCTCCGATCGAACGGCACCACGCCCAGTACGGTTTGCCACCAGCTGTCCGGACGAGTCAGCAACTGTTCGCGTGGCAGATAGTCGACGCGCAGGTGTGCGGGCCTGTTCATCAACATCCTGTCATTCGCCAGGCACGCCGGGTCGCACATCGGTAGCGCGCTGGCGCAACGCATTCAGCGTACGGCGGGGGTTGAATACCGACATCAGCAGGTAGAGGACCTTGAACATACGCAACGACTTCCAGATTGGCGTGTTACCAAAAATGTCACCACCAAGTACCGATAGTACCGCGCGCTTCATCCCAAACTGGTTGCCCGGTTGCATGAACAGGTCACGCATGGTGGGATTGGTGATTCGATAGATAAACCAGGAAAAGACGCGCGGGCCATGTCGCATCACGCGATCGAACTTGCGCAGCGTCCGGCGGGCGTGGGCCGAGTGGCGCAGACAAGCGTCAATCGCATCAGCCGCGACCGCGGCACTGTTCATCGCCAACCAGACCCCGGAAGAAAAAACCGGATCGATAAACGCGTAGGCGTCGCCAACCATCAGGTAGCGCTCGCCATGGCTGTGACTGGCCGAATAGGAGTAGTTGCCAGTGGCTTCGACCGCTGACACCAGCTGCGCATGGCGCAATCGTGCCGCGAGCGGCGCACACTTCGCGATCGTGGCAAGAAAAAACTCCGCGAGTGACACGCGCCGCTCCTTCAGATAGGCGGGCCACACGACTGCCCCGACGCTCGAGGCGCCGTCGGCCAGTGGGATGAACCACAGCCAGCCGTGCTCGAACCAGTAAATTGAAATGTTGCCGGCGCGCCGATCCGGGTAATGCTCGGCGCCCGCAAAGTGCGCGTACATGGCGGCACTGTTGTGCCTGCGGTTGCGCCGCTTGGCGCCCAACTGCGAGGCGAGAAACGTGTCCCGGCCGGAGGCGTCCACCAGGAAGCGGGCATGCCAGGATTCGCAGTGCTCGTCATCATGCACCGCCTCAACGCGCACGAACTGTGCACCGGCAGAAACATCGGCAGCGCGAACACAGCAGCCCTCGACTACCTGTGCTCCGGCCTGTCCGGCTCGCCTGATCAGGATTTCGTCGAACTGCGATCGCCTGACCTGATAGGCATACTGCAGCTGCGCATTGGCGGCATTCTTGAACTCGAAAATCTCGGCGCGGCCGTGCCGCGGGGAGACGAATTCCGCTCCCCACTTCTGCATGCCGATGGCCCTGATCTCCTCAGCTACTCCGAGTCGTTCAAACAAGGGCAGGTTGGCCGGCAGGAGTGATTCACCGATGTGGAAGCGCGGATGGTGGGCCTTCTCGAGCAGCACTACGCGATGACCGCGCTCAGCAAGTAGTGTCGCCGCCGTGGATCCAGCCGGTCCGCCGCCAATGACCAGTACATCGACGTCGTGAGCTCCAATTGCAGTCCGAACCGCCGCCATTGCTTTTCTCAATTGAAGGGTAGCTGGCCCGGGCGACACGGTGCACGTGTCTGCTGCGAAGATTCTAGCGCAGTCCACGAAATGCAGCCACGTCCGACGCAGGTGGGCTAATCACCCCAGCAGCCTGTGATACGCTACTAAGCTGACACAGCTGCCCATTAGTCCTGATGGCGGCAAGGCGATCGTCATGAATGTCACCGCCAGCAAGGTGGCAAAGGAGTCGAAGGATTGCGAGCAGTTGCAGGGTGAATAGCGCGCAGCGATGAAGACTGCAGCGACCGGAATCCGGGCCAGTTTCAACGCGCACGCTGGTGGTCGTCGACATTGCCGACTATCGTTATCTCTCTCCTGGGGCACGTTATGGTTTTGGCATCATGACCGGCAATGCCGTTATCAGGTCAAAGGTTCAATTTCGTGATTTGGCGGCGGGCGCTGTGTTCGGCGAGCGCACTTACGACACGACTTCGACCGCTTGGCAGGCATATTTTCAGCAATGACAGAAAAGCAGGTGCAGGCGATTTGTACGCAGTATGTTGCGGAGATCTCACGCCGCTAACCATTCATATTTCGGGTTCGGGCCGCGCTATTGAA
>JANMWZ010000124.1:0-2394 GCA_031441585.1 Gammaproteobacteria bacterium | reverse complement strand
GCGTTGCCGAAATCGTGGCGCATTTCTCGCGACCGCGCACGATTCGGTCGACCCTGCCGTACATCGCGCGCGACAACAAAGGCAAGCGCGTGCTGTTGCCGGGCGATTATGCCTATGCCGAAATCGCCAAGCGCGATATCGAACACAGCGGGACTCTCAACTGCGAACTCATCGCCGGCGTGGCGACAGCGTTGTCATCACGCGTGCGCCGCATCGTGGCGCCCAATCCCGGCATCATGACCGGCCCCGGCACCAACGCTTATCTGGTCGGCAACCATGAGGTCGCCGTAATCGATCCCGGTCCGGCAGATGAATCCCATATCGAGGCATTGATACAGGCCGCCAGCGGCCCGATACGCTGGATATTCACGACCCACACCCATCCGGACCACTCGCCCGGCGCGGCCTTGCTCAAGGCCAGAACCGGCGCAATAGTGCTGGGCATGGCGGCGCCCGCCGAAGGACCCCAGGACCGAAGTTATGTGCCTGACCGGCAGGTGGCGCACGGCGATCGTTTCACCGTCGATGGCATCACACTGCGCGCAATCCATACGCCGGGTCATGCATCGAATCACATCTGCTATCTGCTCGAAGAAGAACGTTTGCTGTTCACCGGCGATCACATCATGCAGGGCTCCACCGTCGTCATCAGTCCACCGGATGGCGACATGACTGCTTATTTGACCTCATTGCGCGCGCTGCTGGATCTGGAGGTGGACTATTTTGCCCCCGGCCACGGCTATCTCGTCGGTCAGCCGCGCCAGGTGGTGGAACACTTGCTGGTCCACCGCCAAGGCCGTGAAGACAAGATTCTGCGCGTGCTGCAGAGCCAGCCCGCGGCAACGCTGGACAGCCTGCTGCCGGCGGTTTACGACGACGTACCGCTGCAGATTCATGGTGCAGCGAAACGTTCGTTGCTGGCGCATCTGATCAAACTGAAGGTGGAGCATCGCGTTGTCGAGTCCGGCGACCAATGGACCGTTCGCTGATCCGTGACTGATCTGTGAACAAGCCACTTGCAGAATTGCTGTTGCAGCGTGCCGAGGCCATGCCCGGCACGGTTTATCTGGTCGGGGCCGGCCCCGGCGATCCGCAACTGCTCACCGTGCGTGCCGCCCGACTGATCGGCGAAGCCGACGTGATCGTGTATGACTATTTGGTCGCAGCGTCCATTCTCGATCTCGCCAGCCCTGCGGCGGAGCGCATTTTCGCCGGCAAACGCAAGGGCGACCACGCCCTGCCCCAAGGCGAACTCAATCTGCTACTCGTGACACTGGCGCGACAGCAGAAACGCGTGGTGCGGCTCAAGGGCGGTGACCCCTACATCTTCGGTCGCGGCGGTGAAGAAGTGGAAACCCTGTTCGAGCACGGCATTCCTTTCGAAGTCGTACCCGGCATCACCGCTGCCGCCGGCGTTGCCTGCTACGCCGGCATTCCGCTGACCCATCGTGATTACGCGCAGGCCTGCGTCTTTGTCACCGGCCATCTCAAGGATGGCACCATGAATCTGGACTGGACCGGCCTCGCCCGTCGCGGCCAGACGGTGGTGATCTACATGGGCTCGACCGGCCTGCCGGTGCTCTGCGAAAATCTCATCGCCCATGGCCTGCCTGCGGACTGGCCCGCCGCCATCGTGCAACAGGGCACTACGCCACAACAGCGCACCGTCACCGGCACACTATCCACCCTGCCCCGCCTTGCGCAGCATGCGCAACTGACGCCGCCGACCCTGATCATCGTCGGCGAAGTCGTGAAGCTGCATGACAAGCTGGCCTGGTTCAAGGAAGGATGATTTCCTTGCAGTGGAGCGGCGCAGTTCGATACCACCTGGACGGCAGAAGCGCTAGCTGGATGCTCACAATCAATGCCAACATGACGCGATTTCCGAAAAAACAGGCCGGGGGCGACCACGCAGCCGAGCAGCGGGTTCCAGATCCATGACTGCAATACGAATGGTGCGTATCTTTGGCTGCAACTATTTTTCTCTGGATCGATTCTTTGATGCATCCAAAAGGAGAGTTTCTGCGTATACCTGTTAGATGCTCAATGGGAGCATCCTCGCCGGAGGAAAAGATGCGTAGAAATAAATGGAAATCAAAACTGGCCGGGTGATGCTTGTCATTCGGAGGGTGACGCCGCCCGTCAGTAACGGCTTGCTACCGATGAAACGCCGCACTGGTCGATTCTCGCCCAGATGATGGACAAGCCGCTGCCGACCGGGGCATGGATGCCAATCGTATCCAGCCGATGCACCGCGTTCACCGCAAACTTTTAAGAATAATTAATGGAGACCATTAACATGAAAACCTTTAAGACGACAGTTGTAGCGCTCTCGATTGCGACCATGATGTCCGCGTCGCACTGGGCCAGTGCTGAAATGACGGCGGCGGAAGT
>JANMWZ010000123.1:0-61536 GCA_031441585.1 Gammaproteobacteria bacterium | reverse complement strand
AGTGTACTCAAGCCCCCCCCGCTTTGCAAAAGTCTGTGCAGACCCCCGTCGGCAGGCCGCCAAGGACCGGCCCCAGGCCCTTCAGGGCGACATATAATAGGACATGGCGCCTTCCCAGCCCCTTGAAACCCTGCTCCAGGCTGTGGATAACGCGCTGCGGGCAGTTTTTGCCCCGACCCAGACGTCGCGCGCCCCGCCTGACCTGCCCGCCGGGACGCCGATGGATGAGCCGGCTCGCCGCCATGCCGCTGGCCTGATGCGGGTCAATCATGCCGGAGAGATCGCCGCACAGGCTCTTTACCATGGCCAGGCCCTGTTGGCCCGCGAGAGCGCCACCCGCGACTTCATGCTGCGGGCAGCAGCTGAAGAAGGTGATCATCTGGCCTGGTGCGAACTGCGCCTCGGCGAACTGGGTGCGCGCCGCAGTGTGCTGGGCCCACTCTGGTATGCCGGCTCCTTTGCCATCGGCGCGGCGGCCGCAGCGCTCAGTGATGCCTTAAGTCTGGGGTTTGTCGCGGAAACTGAACGTCAGGTGGCAAGCCATCTCGAGGCGCATCTGCGCATGCTGCCGATCGAAGATGCGCGCAGCCGGCATATCGTGGCAGCCATGCAGCGCGAAGAAGCCGGCCACGCGGCCGCCGCGCTTAGCGCCGGTGGCGCGCCGCTCCCGCCGCTTGCACGCGGGGTCATGAAACTGGCCTCCCAGGTGATGACCCGAACCGCTTACTGGCTGTGAGCATTGATAAATTTCTTGCAGCCAGCGCGACTTATGTATAAAAAGCAGGGATGAGCAACATGCCACAGGAAAAGAGCAGCCGCGCTATGGAAGAGAATGTCAGACCCTTGAGCGACATTCCGGCAATCAACCGCTTCTTGAGTTATTGCCGGGTACGCACGGTGCCGTCAAAAACGGTATTGATTCACGCCGGCGATTTGCCGGACGTTCTGTACTACGTCATCAGTGGCTCGGTCGAAGTCATGATCGAGGACGAGGAAGGCAATGAGATGGTGCTGGCCTACCTCAACAAGGGCCAGTTCTTTGGTGAAATGGGCCTGTTCTACGAACAGCCCACGCGCAGCGCCTGGGTACGCACCCGCAGCGCCTGCGAACTCGCCGAAATGACCTATCCGCGCTTCCGCCAGGTGGCGACCGAAAGCCCGGGATTGATCTTCGAGCTGGCTACGCAGCTGGCGACGCGGCTCGATCGCACCAACCGCAAACTTGGCGATCTGGCCTTTGTCGATGTCACGGGTCGGGTTGCCCACGCGATCATGGATCTGTGCAACGAGCCCGATGCCATGACGCATCCGGAAGGCATGCAGATCAAGGTCTCGCGTCAGGAACTCTCCCGCCTGATAGGCTGCTCGCGCGAAATGGCCGGCCGGGTATTGAAAGTGCTGGAAGAGCAGGGCCTGCTGCGCGCCACTGGCAAGACCATCGTGGTCTTCAATGCGCGCCCGAAGATGAAGACCCGCCCGGTGACTATACCGGCCAGGGGCGGAATGGCTCCCGCAACCCCGGCCAGGCCGGCCGCTGTCATCGCCGATGAAGAAGATGACGAGGACGACGCCGACTAGATTTTGACGGTTGCCGCCGCAGCGATGGCAGTGCGCAGCGCGGCGATGGTCGCCGGGTAGTCTTTGCTGCCAAATATGGCCGAGCCGGCCACGAAGGTATCGGCGCCAGCGCGGGCTGCGGCGCCGATGTTATCGGCCCTGATGCCGCCATCCACTTCCACGCGCACTGCACGAGCGCTTTGCTGTACGCGGCGGCGCACTTCAGCAATCTTGGGCAACACACCTGGAATGAATTGCTGGCCACCGAAACCCGGGTTCACCGACATCAACAGCACCAGATCGAGTTTGTCGAGCGTGTAGTCGAGGAAGTCGAGCGGCGTCGCCGGGTTGAACACCAGCCCGGGTTTGCAGCCCAATTCCCGAATCAGTGCAATGGTGCGATCGACGTGCTCGCTCGCCTCGGGGTGAAAACTGATGTAGGTCGCGCCGGCTGCCGCAAAATCGGGCACCAGGCGATCGACCGGGCGCACCATCAGATGCACATCGATCGGCGCCTTGACGCCATGTTTTCGCAACGCCGCGCACACCAGCGGCCCGATGGTGAGATTGGGCACGTAGTGATTGTCCATCACATCGAAGTGCACGAGATTCGCGCCCGCAGCCAGCACGGCGTCAACCTCGGCGCCCAGGCGCGCGAAGTCGGCCGCGAGAATTGACGGGGCGATCCAGGGTAGTGCCATGTCGGGAAGTGTACCAGCCACACACCCGGTTCAGGCTCGCTACGTGATTAACGCAACCCGCGCACCGCACGAATCAGCTCGTAAGCCGCCTGAATCTGCTGGGTGCGCTCCTTGGCCCGCTCCAGCATGGAATCAGGCAAGCCGTTGGCCTTGAGTTTGTCGGGGTGGTGGCGGCTCATCTGCCGGCGGTAGGCTTTGACGACCTGCTCATCGCTGGCGGACTTGCTCACTTCGAGCAGGGTGTAGGCCTGTGTGAGCCGATCAGCCTCATCGGCAGCGCTGGCTGCCGCCCCGGCCCCGCTGCCTGCGCCACCGTAGCCCGGGCCACGCGCACCGCCCATACGCCAGCGCATCATCGCCTCGAGTCGCGCAAAATCCGCAGCGCCCAGGCCCAGCAGATTCGCTGCCCGCAGCAGGCGCGCGCGCGGTTGCGGCGCCAGATCATTGCCGGCCAGTGCGGCCTGTAGCTGGATCTCCATGAAGAACTGCGCCAGCTGGGGAAAGGCGCGCAACAGCGGCTGGAGTGGTGCCAGTGCCGCATCGAGCGCGAACTGCGCCTGCTTGCCCTCGCCAAAATAGCTGATCGCGGCGCTCACCTGCTGGGCATCGAGCCGCAGCGCCGCCATCAGTGCGCGCGCCGCAGCGATCTCACGCTCCGAGACTCGCCCGTCAGCCTTGGCCACGTGGCCCATGACGCGAAACAGCGCCGGAAAATACAGTTCCTGCACGCGCGCGGCACCGCCCGAAGCACGGTCGGTGACGCCAGCCGCACCACTATCAAACTGATGCCCGACCAGTGCGCCGAGGGCGGCACCGATTGGACCGCCCACCCAAAAACCGATCGCCGCGCCGATAATCTTGCCGTTCCAGCCCATGTGCTCCCTTGCTTGACCCCGCCGCCGTGTGGGCGGCAAGATGCGCGCCCTGCGCCGCACGCTTATGGTACCCGAGCTTGGCCACTGTCCCCGCTACTGTCTTTGAGACCACTGTGCGCACGCTGCCGTTGCTTCATCGTGGCAAGGTGCGCGACATCTACGCCGTCGATGACGACTACCTGCTGATCGTCACGACCGATCGGCTCAGCGCTTTCGATGTGATCCTGCCCGATCCCATTCCCGGCAAGGGTCAGGTGCTACAGCAGATTTCTGATTTCTGGTTTAGCCGCACCACGCATATTGTCGGCAATCACGTTAGCGGGCGCCCACTGGCCTCGATCATCAAGGATCATGACGAGCTCGCGCTGCTCAGCGGCCGCGCCGCGATCGTCAAACGGCTCAAGGCGCTACCGATCGAAGCCGTGGTACGCGGATACCTCAGCGGCTCGGCCTGGAAAGACTACCAACGCAGCGACACCATCTGCGGCATCGCACTGCCCAGGGGTCTGCAGCTGGCGGCCGCGCTGCCCGAGCCCATTTTTACGCCGGCGACCAAGGCGGCCGCCGGCGAGCATGACGAGAACATCAGCTTTGCTGATGTGGAGCAGCTGCTCGGCGCTGCGCAGGCGCGCGCGCTGCGCGCGACTGCCGTGGCACTGTATCGCTACGCCGCGGACCATGCGCGCGCGCGCGGCATCATTATCGCCGACACCCAGTTTGAATTTGGACTCGACGCGGCCGGCACACTGACACTGATCGATGAAGTGCTGACGCCCGATTCTAGCCGCTTCTGGCCTGCGGCCACCTGGCGCGAGGGCACCAGCCCGCCCAGCTTTGACAAACAATACGTGCGTGACTATCTCGAGACGCTGAACTGGGACAAGCGCGCCCCCGGCCCACGCCTGCCCGCCGAAATCATTGCCCGCACCGCCGATAAGTATCACGAAGCATTGCTGCGGCTCACCGGCCCGGCGACCGCTGGCGCCTGAGGCCGCGGCGTGTGGCAACGGGCCCGTAATATTCTCGAGCGCTGGCTGTTCGCGCCCTTCACCGGGCGCGTGGCCGTCAACCGTGCACGCCGTCTGGCGCAATATCTTTATGCATTGTCACGCGACCTGCTCGGCGGGCAGCTGAATCTGCATGCTATGGGCCTGGTGTACGCGACCCTGCTGGCACTGGTGCCGTTGGTGGCTTTCAGCTTTGCAATTCTTAAGGTGTTCGACGCGCATCGCGATCTCGAGCCGCTGATCTATGAGTTCTTCAGGCCGATGGGCGCTGCTGCCGGCGGGCTCACACAAAAGGTCATGGATTTTGCCGACCGGGTGCGCGGCGGTATTGTCGGATCAGTTGGTCTGGGATTGCTGATCTGGACCCTGGTGGGGACGCTCAAGAAAGTTGAGGACAGCCTCAATTTCGTCTGGCACGTCGAACTGCCGCGCAGCTTCATGCGGCGCATCGCTGAATATCTGGCACTACTGGTGATCGCTCCACTGCTGATCGGGGCGCTGATCGGCATGGCGCACATGCCGCAGGTCGGCAGTTCCATGAAGCTGATCTCCGGTCTGCCGCTGCTGAGCCAGGCACTGCGCGCGGCCCTGGCGCTGGCGCCCCTTGTGGTCGTCAGCGGCGCCTTTGCGCTGGTGTACTCGCTGATCCCCAACACCCGGGTGCGGCCACTGCCAGCGCTGATCGGCGGCCTGGGCGCGGGCCTGCTATGGACCGCAATCGGCAGCGTGTTCACCACTTTCGTGGTTTATTCAGCGCGCCTCAATATCGTCTACGCCGGTTTCGCCATTTTCATCGCCGCGCTGATCTGGATCTATTTCGGCTGGCTGATCCTGCTGCTGGGCGCGCAGTTATCGTTCTACGTGCAAAATCCGAGCTATCTGCGTGTCGGGCTGCGCGAACTGCGCTTGTCCAATGCCGAGACCGAGCAGCTTGCCTTGGGCATCATGTACCTGGTGGCGCGCAGCCATCTGCAGGGTGGCGAGCGCTGGAGCGTCAATGCCCTGGCCGCCGAACTGCAGGTGCCGGGAGTCGTGGTCACGCGCCTCGCCGACGCGCTCGAAGCCGCCGGATTGCTGGTGACCACCGAACGGGAAACCCTGGTGCCGGGACGCGACGCCGGGCGTATTCGCCTGCACGATATTCTCGGCGTGGCGCGTAGCGCGCATAGCGTGCATGGCGATAATCGCTCGAGCGCGCCGGCGGCGGTTGTTGCCGTATGCGCGCAACTCGAGAGTGCGTGGCGCGATGCGCTGGGCGAACGTGATCTGGAGTCGCTGGTGGTGAACTCGAACTGAGATAGCGGGCCTGCACGCGTTAAGACTCAAGAGCGCTCGATTGTAAGGGCGCGTGATGGCGATGTCTGCGCGCGAAGCACCGGGCGCACGTGATTCGTTCGTCGCGCCATCGCGGCGACGGCGCAGCGCCTGAACACGTTGAACAGCGCTGGCGGCGCGCCAACTCCAGCCGCTGCGCCGCCGCCGCGGCTACTCCCCCGCGATCGTCATATCCTCAATCAGCAGCGACCCGCAGCGCACCGCGCCCTGAATATCGACATCCGTTCCCAGCGCCACGACACGCTGATACATATCGCGCAGATTCCCGGCGATGGTGATCTCGTGCACCGGATACGCCAGCGCGCCGTTTTCAACCCAAAAACCACTGGCGCCGCGCGAGTAATCGCCGGTCACGCCGTTGACGCCCTGCCCCATCAGTTCAGTGACATAAAGCCCGCTACCCATTTTTTTCATCAGGCCGGGCAGATCGTCCGTGGACTTTGGGGCAGTGACGATCAGATTGTGAATCCCGCCCGCGTTACCGGTGGTCTGTAAACCCAGCTTGCGGGCCGAATAACTGCCCAGCACGTAGCCCTCGAGCACTCCATCCCGCAGCAGCTCGCGATCCCGGGTGGCAACGCCTTCGGCGTCGAACGGACTACTGGCGAGTGCACGCGGCAGGTGCGGTCGCTCCTGCATCTGCACGAAGGCAGGAAACAGCCGTTGGCCGGCGGAATCAAGCAGGAACGAGGCGCGTCGATACTGGCTGGCGCCGCGGATCGCACTGATAAAATGCGCAAACAGGCCGCGCGCCATTTCGGGTGCAAATAACACTGCGGCGCGACGCGTGCTCAGGCGTTGCGCCCCGAGGCGCGCCAGGGCGCGCTGCGCGGCGCGCTGTCCGATGGCGGCGCCAGCTTCCAGCTGCGCGGGGTTGCGTACCACCGAATACCAGTGCTCGCGCTGCATATCCTGGCCCTGCTGGGCAATGAGTGCACAGCTCAGGGAATGACTGGTGCTGGGAAAGCCGGCAAGAAAACCATGCGAATTCCCATAGACGCGCACGCCGCGATGGGTGCTGAGCGAGGCACCTTCAGAGTTGGTGAGGCGCTTGTCGAGGGCCAGCCCGGCCGCCTCACAATCGCGCGCGATCGTCACGGCCTGCTCGGGTTGCAGATCCCAGGGATGATCCAGATCAAGATCGGGAATCGCGCGCGCCATGGCACTCTCATCGGCGAGCCCCGCGCAGTCATCGCTCGCCGTGTAGCGCGCAATGGCGCAGGCTTTGGCCACGGTGCGCTCGACCGCTGCCGCGCGCAAATCGGCAGTGCTGGCCGAACCCTTGCG
Organism: Gammaproteobacteria bacterium; assembly: GCA_031441585.1. Classification (GTDB taxonomy): domain Bacteria; phylum Pseudomonadota; class Gammaproteobacteria; order Steroidobacterales; family Steroidobacteraceae; genus FEN-1191. The sequence goes on along the minus strand of JANMWZ010000123.1, from coordinate 54,774 downwards.
TTGTCCGAAATAGACCGTGACGGCCATGCCCCGATCCCGGTGGTACTCGATGGTATCGACGTTGCCGAGTCGCACGGTGACTGACAGACCCTTCTGCACACTGGCATCGGCATCAGCTTGCGAGGCGCCGGCGGCGCGCGCCTGGGCCAGGGCATCGCTGACCACCTGCTGCAGTTCGGGAATACGGCTCGCGTCAACTTCCTGGGACATGGCAGAATTGTAACAGCGCGCTTGGCGCCAACCCGCCGGAATACGATATGTCTGCTGAAGAACCTGTCGACGATGGTCAGGACGATGACCTGGAAGATCGACCCAGTCGCTCGGCGCGCAAACGAGCCGCCGAAGGACTGCAAAAGCTCGGCGTGCGCCTGGTGCGGTTGCGGGAAGTGGAATTGCAGGCCCTGAGCCTTCCCGATGAGCTGCGCGAGGCCATTCACGAGGCGCAGCGCCTGCGCGCCCGCCCGGCCATCGCTCGCCAGCATCAATATATTGGTCGGCTGATGCGCACTATCGACCCGGAGCCGATCGAGAGGGCGCTGGCGAACCGCGCCGGTGATCTGCTGCCGCGTGGTAAAATGCTGCGATGAAACCCCTGGTCGGCATCATTATGGGTTCAGCCTCCGATTGGGACAGCCTGCGCCCGGCCGCAGAAATGCTCGAAAAGCTCGGCATTGCCCATGAGCTGCGCGTGATCTCGGCGCATCGCACGCCCGATCTGCTGTTCGAATACGCTGCCAGCGCCGCCGAGCGAGGCCTTGAAGTACTGATCGCCGGAGCCGGTGGCGCGGCGCATCTGCCCGGCATGACAGCCGCCAAGACCGCGCTGCCGGTGCTGGGCGTGCCGGTGCAGTCGCGCGCCCTCAACGGCATCGATTCCCTGCTCTCGATCGTACAGATGCCAGCCGGTGTACCCGTGGCGACTTTCGCCATCGGCGCGGCCGGCGCCACCAATGCCGCGCTGTTTGCCGCTGCTATTCTCGCGGCTCGTTATCCGGCCATTGCTGCGGCGTTGGCGCAATATCGGCAGGCGCAGACCGCCGCCGTATTGGCGCAGCCAGATCCGCGGAAAACCGGCGCATGAAAATTGGCATCGTGGGCGGCGGCCAGCTCGGCCGTATGCTCGCGCTTGCGGGTATTCCGCTGGGGCTCGAATTCCTGTTCCTCGATCCCAGCGCTGAGGCACCGGCTGGTGCCATCGCCCCGCTGCGGGTCGGCGCCTTCACCGACCAGCGCGAGCTGCGTCGGCTCGCGCGGCACTGCGAGGTGCTCAGTTTCGACTGGGAAAACGTTTCAGTAGCGGCGCTGCGCGCTGCCACGCGCGGTACCGGCACCCGCATTGCCCCGGCGCTGCGTGCTTTGCATACCGGGCAGGACCGGCTGGCTGAAAAGCGGCTGTTTGAGCGCCTGAAGATTCCGACCACGCGCTATGCCACCGTGGCTTCGCGCGCGGCGCTGTGGCGCGCGGCGGCGCGTATCGGCATGCCCGGCGTGCTCAAGACCCGGCGCCTGGGCTATGACGGCAAGGGTCAGCGGGTTATCCGCGATCACGCTGCGCTTGACGCCGCCTGGCGCTCGCTGGGCGGCGTACCGCTCCTGTACGAAGAGTATGTGCGCTTTGACTCGGAAGTCTCAGGCCTCGGCGTACGCGCTCGTGATGGCCGCCTGGCGCTCTACCCGCTGGTGCGCAACTGGCATGACGAGGGGATTCTGCGCCTGAGCATGGCGCCATGGCAGGCGCCAGCGCTCGAACGCCAGGCGCACCGGCACCTGCGCACCGTGCTGCGGGAGTTCAACTACACCGGCTTGCTGGCGATTGAATTTTTTGTACGCAATGGCCAGCTCATCGCCAACGAGATGGCCCCAAGGGTACACAACTCCGGGCACTGGAGCATCGAAGGCGCCACCACCAGTCAGTTTGAAAATCATCTGCGCGCCATTGCCGGCTTGCCGCTGGGGAGTGTCGCGCCCACGGGCCACTCGGCCATGATCAATCTCATCGGGCAGATGCCGCCACGCGCCGCCTTGCTTGAGCTACCCGGGTTGCACCTGCATGATTATGGCAAGAGCCCGCGCCCGGGACGCAAGCTCGGCCACTGCACGCTGATCGCGCCGAGCGCAGCTGAGCGCGACCGCCGTACCCGGGCGTTGCTGCGAGTCCTGGGTCTGCGCCTGGCGGGCGTCCCTTGAATTTCCGCCATGGCTGGGCGAGTCTAGTCGCGGCCCCCTGCGCCTAGAGGATTTCCCGAAAGCCCATGTACCTGGAGCTGTTCAAACTCAAGGAACTGCCGTTCCGGCTCAGTCCTGATCCGCAGTTCCTGTTCCTGAGCAAAGACCATGCGCGCGCCAAGGCGTACATGGAATCGACTATCTGGTTCACCGATGGCTTCGTGGTGATCACGGGCGAGATCGGCGCTGGCAAGACCACGCTGATTGAAACCTTCCTGCGCGAACTCGAGAAAGACGTGATCGTCGCCCAGATCAACCAGACCCAGGTCTCGGTGCTCGAGTTTCTGCAGGCGGTGCTGGTGCAGTTTGGCTTCAGCCCCTTTCAGATGAAAAAGGCCGAGCTGCTGGCGACGCTCAATCAGTTTCTGATCGAGCAGTATTCAGCCGGACGCAAGGTGCTGCTGATCGTCGATGAGGCGCAAAACCTCAATCTGCGCGTGCTCGAGGAAATTCGCATGCTCTCCGGGGTCGAGACCACCAAGGAAAAGGTGCTGCGCATCATTCTCGCCGGTCAACCCGAGCTCAACGAGAAGATGGATGCACCCGAACTGGTGCAGCTGGTGCAGCGCGTGCGGCTGCGCTTTCATCTGAGCGCGCTCTCGTCCGAAGACACCATGAGCTATGTGCTGCATCGACTGGAAGTCGCCGGCTCACAGGGTCGCGAGATTTTCCAGCCGGCCTGCTACCCGATCATTGACCGCTACACCGGCGGCGTGCCGCGTTTGATCAATACGCTCTGCGATACCGCCATGCTGGCGGCGTTCAATGCTGAGCGTGATCAGGTGCTGCCTGAAGATCTTGAAGCCGCGATTGCTGAGCTGCAGTGGAGCGAGTTTGTCGTCCGTACTGCCGCCGACATGCAGGCGCCAGTGATACACGGCCGCGGCGCGACGCACGCCGCGCCACCCGCCGCAGACTCAGGCCCCGCCGCGCCGCTGGCGCGTCTGCTGCTGATCAGCGAGGGCCACACCGTCAGTGAACGCCCGCTGTTCCGTGGCCGCGTGATCATCGGACGCGCCTCGGATGCCGAACTGCGCGTCGACAGCCGTGCGATCAGCCGCTATCACTGCCAGATCATCAGCAATGACCGCCTGAGCGTGATCGAAGATCTCAACAGCACCAATGGCATTTTCATCAAGGACAAGCGCCTGCGCCGTCATAATCTCAACGACGGTGATGTCATTACTCTGGGCATGCACCAACTCATGTATATCGACGAGCGACCCGGGCACCGTCAGCAAACGGCTGATAGCAGTGCCGAGACCGGCGAGTTCGAGGCTATGGGGGTGGGAGGCGAGGCCACGCAAGGCTAAGGCACCGGCTGATCATCAGCTGCGGGTGTCTTCAGTGTCGAGAACCGGCTTGCCGCGTCGCAGGTAGTCGGCGCTGGTGGCCCGATAATCGCGCCGGTGCAGCCACACGGCCAGGCCACCGACCAGCGCCACCAGGCCAAGCACCGCGCACAATCCGCTCCACCAGCTCGCGCTGTAGCGATAGCTCAGCACCAGCATCACTACTCCGCCCAGCAGGTAGGCCACCGGCAGGCTTTCGTAAATGGGTTTGGCGAGTCGGGTCATGAGCGGATGCTAGCCTGCCTTGAGGTGCAGGTAAATCACGCTCGCCCATACCGGCATTCGTTCCCGGGAGTTCGTTCCCGGGAGTTGCCAGCGCCGGCGGCTTGAACGACACTCATTGCGGTGAGTGACCCAACCGACACGGCTGCGCCGCAGCCTCAACCCGCGAGCCTGCCACAATCGCCCGCCGCGCTGCCGAGCGCCGCGCCGCTGGGCGTGTGGGCGCGCCTGAAGGAACACAAGGTGATGCAATGGACGCTGGCCTACGCGGCGGCGGCCTACACCCTGTTGCACGGCGTCGAGATGCTGAGCGAAGCGCAGGACTGGCCGCATACCATCGTGCGCATTTTCAGCCTGCTGCTGATAATCGGCGTTCCGGTAGTGATGACGCTGGCCTGGTATCACGGCGCGCGTGCGCAGCGGCACGTGAGCGGCTCGGAGCTCACGATCATCACGCTGCTGCTGATGATTGGTGGCGCAACGCTGTGGGCGATAGCGCGCCAGCACGTAGCGGCCCCAGCGGCTGCGGTTGCGACCGGCACAGCCGGCAACCTGCCCGCGGCCGGCGACAAGTCCATCGCCGTACTGCCCTTCGCCGACATGAGCGAAGCGAAAGACCAGGAATACTTCGCCGACGGCATGGCTGAGGAAATTCTTGATCTGTTGTCGAGAATTCCGGCGCTCAAGGTCATCGCGCGCACCTCCTCGTTCCAGTTCAAGGGCAAGGCGGCCGATGTGCGCAGTGTCGCGCAGCAACTCGGCGTCACGACCGTGCTCGAAGGGAGCGTGCGCAAAGCGGGAAATAGACTGCGCATCACCACGCAGCTGATCCGCGCCGCCGACGGCTCGCATCTGTGGTCGGAGACTTACGATCGGCAGGTCGATGACGTGTTTCGCATCCAGGATGAGATCGCCGGTGCGATCGTCAAGCGGCTGGAACTCTCACTGCTCGATACTGCCACGCCGGGCGTGGCGCCCACTCGCAGCCCGGAGGCGCACGCGCTTTACCTGCAGGCACGCTATCTTGCAGATCGCGATACGGTCGAGGATCTCGACCAGGCACTGCAGCTTTATCAGCACGCCATTGCCGTCGATCCGAACTACGCCGCCGCCTATGCGCGGCTCGCCTACTGCTACGCGCGGCGCGTGGGCAACGGCGTTGACACCGATGGCGCGGGCTACGCCAACGCCCGCAGTGCCGCCGAGCGGGCCATTGCCCTCGACCCCAGACTGCCTGAGGGTTATCTCGCGCTGGGAGTCGCGCGCCTGCAATACGAACTCAACTGGCAGGCTGCGGCCGAACTGATCGAGAAGGCGCGTGCGCTCGACCCAAACAATACGCTGATGTTCGAACTGGCTGGGCACCTAACGCAGGCCATCGGTTCGCTACCGGAAGCCATTGCGAATTTCCGCCATGCCACTGAGCACGATCCGCTCAACCTGTTGATCCGCCGCTATCTGGCCAGCATGCTCTACTACGCTGGAGAGACTCAGGAGGCTGCGCACGTCCTGCACGGCATAATCGAAGTTGACCCGAGTTTTCCGGCCGTGCATTACGAGCTGGGCAAGGTGCTGCTGGCGCGTGGCGATCGGCCGGCCGCCCTGGCCGCCTTTGCGGCCGAGCCCGCGCAAACCTGGCGTGAGATCGGCATGCCGTTGGGTCTCCACTCTATGAAGCGCGCAGCAGAGGCCAGCGCAGCGCTGGCCGAACTGGTCGCCAATTCCACCGGTTCGGAATTCCAGGTGGCCGAAGCCTATGCCTATATGGGTGATAGCGACCAGGCTTTTCACTGGCTGGAGCGCGCCCACACGCTGCACGATCCTGGACTCATGAAGGTTCGCCGCGACCCGCTGTTGAAATCGCTGGAGCTCGACCCGCGCTATGCGGCGTTCCTGGCCAGCATTGGCCTGACGCCCGCGTAGGCGCCTGGCGCCACAGGAGGAGCCGGGCGTCAGGCCCGGCTCCTCCGTCGTAACGTGCAGGCCGATGCCTTACTTGAGTTTCAGCTCCTGCATATCCGCTGAACCCAGCACCGTGCGGATCTTGGCGCGCTCGACTTGCGACTGGGCGGCAGCGGCCACCGAACCGCTGACCTGCTTGGCGATGGCATCGCCCCTGGCCAGGGCGCCATCCAATGCCGCCCAGTTCTTGTAGGTCACCACCAGCAGCAGGTCCGCATCTTCCGGACCACGCGGTCGCACCTGGTACACGGCGTAACTCAGGATGTTACCGGCCTTCTTGCCAATTTCCTGCTGCTGTTTCCACTTGGTGTCGATCCAGTTCATATAGTCATCGAACTTGCCATCGACGGTGCGGATTCTGGCCACATTGACGACCGAGCCCTCTGTGTAAGCGTGATCGTCCGCAAGGACGGCGACGCTTGCGGATGCCAGACAGGCGAAGGCCGCAAAGGCGGCAAAGCGATTCATGATCGACATGAGATTCTTCTTGGTAAGTCTTGACTTGGTATTTTTAGATACGCACTCATAGCGCGTCGCGACTAGCGTCCGGCCACCCCGAGTTCGTAGGCGGCACAATACGCCTGCTGAAGCGCAATGCCAATGGGAAACCGCAGCGCTACGCCGTGCCACCCACCGTCAGCGCATCGACACGCAGCGTGGGCTGCCCGACGCCCACCGGCACACTCTGCCCTTCCTTGCCGCAGGTGCCGACCCCGGCATCGAGCTGCAGATCGTTCCCGACCATGGCAACGCGCGTGAGCACGTCGGGGCCGTTGCCGATCAGCGTGGCGCCCTTGATCGGCGCTCCGAGCTTGCCGTTCTCGATCAGGTAAGCCTCACTCACCGAGAAGACGAACTTGCCCGAAGTAATATCCACCTGGCCACCACCGAAATTCACGGCGTAGATACCGCGCTCGACCGAGCGGATGATTTCCTCGGGTGCATAGGGACCGGGCAGCATGTAGGTGTTGGTCATGCGCGGTAGTGTGAGGTGCGCAAATGATTCGCGGCGACCATTGCCGGTGGGCGCCACGCCCATGAGACGGGCGTTGAGGCGATCCTGCAGGTAACAGCGCAGCACGCCGTCTTCGATCAGCGTGGTGCATTGCGTCGGCGTGCCTTCATCGTCGATGTTGAGCGATCCGCGCCGTCCGGGCAGCGTGCCATCATCGACCACCGTGCAACCCGGGCTCGCCACGCGCTCACCGATGCGACCGCTGAAGGCCGAGGTGCCCTTGCGGTTGAAATCGCCTTCGAGACCGTGCCCGATCGCCTCGTGCAGCAGGATGCCGGGCCAGCCAGGCCCCAGCACCACCGTCATGGTGCCGGCTGGCGCATTCACGGCTTCGAGGTTCACCAGGCCCTGGCGGACCGCTTCGCGCGCCAGCTCGAAGGGGCGATCGCCAGCGACCAGTTCGGCCAGCGTATAACGGCCACCGGCGCCGGCATAGCCCTGCTCGCGCCGGCCATGCTGCTCGACAATCACCGACACATTCATGCGCACCAGCGGGCGGATGTCGGCGCTGAGCGTGCCATCGCTGGCAGCGATGAGGATGGTCTCGTGCACGGCATGACAGCTGGCCATGACCCGCACCACACGTGGATCCATGCGGCGCGTTTCACGATCGACGCGCTCCAGCCACGCGACCTTTTGTTCGTCCGAGAGACTGGTCAGCGGATCGTCCGGCAGATACAGCCGATGACCACTGACCTTGCGCCAGGCCTGCACCGCGCCGTGGTGCGGCGTGCCGGCGATGGCGCGCGCGGCGCGCGCGGCCTCTTCGAGTGCCTGGGGCATGATCTCATCAGAGTAGGCAAAGCCGGTGCGCTCACCGGCCATGGCGCGCACACCGACGCCCTGCTCGATGCTCGAGCTGCCTTCCTTGACGATGCCATCTTCCAGCGCCCAGGATTCTTCCTGCGAAACCTGAAAATACAGATCGGCGGAATCAACGGCAGCGCCGAGCACCAGGCCAAGTGCGTTGCCCAGCAGGCCCTCATCGAGACCGGCGGGCGCCAGCAACGAGGTGCGGGCAATATCCAGCGCCGTCGCACTGAAGGTAGCATTCGCACCGGGGGCCATTTTCAATGGACTGTTCATAGCTGGCATGACCTCACAGTTTACCCACGCAGCACGCGATGACCGAGCGCCGGAAAATTACGGCGCGCCTCAGCCTGCGCCGCCAGATCGATAGCCGCCGTGATCACACCCTCGCCAGTCTCCAACTGTGTCTGTATGCAACCCCAATAGTCAATGATCATGCTATGCCCCCAGGTGCGCCGGCCGTTGGCGTGCTCGCCCCACTGGCCACTGGCCACGACGTAGCAGAGATTCTCAATCGCGCGGGCGCGCAGCAACGGCTCCCAATGCGCCTCGCCGGTGGGCGCGGTAAAGGCGGCCGGCACCACGAACCACTGCGCGCCGGCACCCTGCAGTTGCCGGTACAGCTCCGGAAAGCGCAGGTCGTAGCAGATCGAGAGACCGAGGCGCCCCGCCGGCGTAGCCAGCGTCACCACCCGGTTGCCGGGTGCCATGTGCGCCGATTCCCGGTAGCTCTCGTTACGTTCCGGGATATCGACATCAAACAGATGTATTTTATCGTAGCGTGCCACGCGCTCGCCGCGCTCATCGTAGATGAGGCAAGCCTGGGCGATGCGCTCACCGGGCGCGTTGGCGATCGGCACCGAGCCGGCGACGATCCACAACTCTAGCGCGCGGGCCTGTTGCGCCAGGAAATCCTGCACCGGACCGGCACCATCGGCCTCGGCAAGCGCGCGCCGGTCGGCATCGCGCCGCGCCATCATTGAAAAATTCTCCGGCAGCACGGCCACGCGCGCGCCGCGTGCGGCGGCGAGCGTCAACAAACGCTCGGCGGTGGCCAGATTGGCCTCACGCCCTTCGCCCGAGCACATCTGCAGGGCGGCCACGCTCGCTGGATCGCTGTTGGTACTCATGGCCATCAGGCTAGCACGACGTCAAACTGCTCGAGACTGTAGAGTGCCTCGGACTGCAGCCGTATCGGCCGACCAACCTGTTGTTCGAGATCGGCGAGCACCGGCGCCTCTTCATCGAGCAGACGCTCGACCACCTCGGGGTGTGCGAGTATCACCAGCTGCTCGACGGGAAATTGCGCGCTCTGGCGCAGCGCCTCACGATAAATATCGTGGCAGACGGTCTCGGCGCTGCGCACAAAGCCGCGCCCCTGGCAGGTCTGGCAAGGCTCGCACAGCACATGCTCAAGGCTCTCGCGGGTGCGCTTGCGCGTCATCTCAACCAGGCCAAGCGGCGAGACGCTGGCAATCTGGTTCTGGGCCCGATCAGTGCTGAGCGCTGTTTGCAGGGCGCCGAGTAGTTGCTCGCGATGCGCAGCGTCCTGCATATCGATGAAATCGGCAATGATGATGCCGCCCAGATTCCGCAGGCGCAGTTGCCGCGCAATCGCCACCGCAGCCTCCAGGTTGGTGCGAAACACCGTGTCTTCAGGATTGCGATGCCCGACATAGGCGCCGGTGTTGACGTCGATCGTGGTCATCGATTCAGTCTGATCGATGACCAGGTAACCACCCGACTTGAGCTGCACCTTGCGATCGAGCGCCCGGTTGATTTCCTCTTCGACGCCGTACAGTTCGAACAACGCCCGCGGACCACGGTATTGTTCAATGCGCGCCACGGTCTCGGGCATGAAGGCCGCCGCAAACTCGCGCAGGCGCGCGTACTCGGCCGGTGCATCGACCAGTACGCGAACGACCTCGGGACCCATTTCATCGCGCAGCATGCGCGGGCCCAGCGGCAGATCTTCGTGCACCAGCGTCGCGACGCCGGCACGCAGATTTTCCTGACGCACGTGTTCCCAGAGGCGCGCCAGATACAGCATATCGGCACGCAAGGCCTCGAGCGGTGCGCCATAGGCGGCCGTGCGCACGATGTAGCCGCCCGCCACCGCGCCCGCAGCAGTGCCGCCGGCCGCATGCGCGCTTTCGGCCAGCTCACGCACCTGCGTGCGCAACTGCTCGCGCGCCTCGGCCTCGGCAATGCGCGCCGAGACACCGACGCCGCGCCCAAAGGGCATGTAGACCAGAAAGCGCGACGGCAGCGAGACAAAGGTAGTCAGGCGCGCACCCTTCGTGCCGAGCGGATCCTTAAGTACCTGGACCAGAATTTCCTGCCCCGGCAGTACCAGCGAAGCAATTTCCGGCACCGGCGGCACGCCATGCTCGGCTTCGGCCGGCACGGCGCGTGCGATATCGCCGGCGTGCAGGAATGCAGTGCGTTCGAGACCGACGTCGATAAAGGCTGCCTGCATGCCCGGCAGGACCCGCGATACGCGGCCCTTGTAGAGATTACCCACCAGGCCGCGCCGACTGGCGCGCTCGATGTAGAGCTCCTGTGTGACGCCGTTTTCGATCAGCGCGGCGCGCGTCTCGCGCGGTGTGACATTAATCAGTATCTCGCGCATCAGTGCGACTCTGCGCGTCGATCAATAGTCTGCCAGCGCGGCACACCGGCGGCATCGAGCAGCGCCGCGGTCTCGAACAGCGGCAGGCCCATCACGCCCGAGTAGCTACCCTGCAGCTGTTCGACGAATACGGCGGCGTAGCCCTGGATGGCATAACCACCCGCCTTGTCCACAGGCTCAGCGCTGTCCCAATAGCGGGCCATTTCCGCGGGCTCGATGCGGCGAAACTGCACGCTGCTGGCGGATAACAGCACGCGCTCGCCGTGCACGCTGAGCAAGGCCACGGCGGTCAGCACCCGATGAGCGCGCCCGGAAAGCCGGCCCATCATCGCCAGTGCCGTGGCACGATCGGTCGGCTTGCCCAGCATCTGCTCATCCAACACCACGGCCGTGTCGGCGCCAAGTATCGGCACGCCTGCTACCCGTTCGCGGATCTGGCGAGCCTTGGTCAACGCCAACCGGCTCACACAAGCCTCCACGGTTTCGCCCGCGGCGCGCACTTCCAGCACGGCGGGCGCCGCCACTGCGTGCGCCACGCCGATCTGGCGCAGCAGCGCACTGCGTCGTGGCGATGCCGAGGCGAGTATCAGGGTGGTGTCATTCACGATGGTAAGGGTGCCCGGCAAGCAGAGTCGTGGCGCGATACAGTTGTTCAACCAGCAGCACACGCGCCAACGCGTGCGGCAGGGTCAGCGACGAGAGCGAGAAGCGCAGCGCGGCACGTGACAATACTTCGGCCCCCAGGCCATCGGGCCCGCCGATGATAAAATTCAGTGTCGCACCAGCCTGGCGCCGCACCGCCAGCCATTCACCCAGTTGCACACTGCTGAATTGCCGAGCGCGCTCATCGAGCGCCACGCTGAAACTGCGCGGCTCGAGCAGCGCCAGAATTGCCTTGGTCTCGGCAGCAATCGCGCGCACCACATCGCCACGCGCACTGCGCCGCCCGGGCGGCACTTCGCACAGTTCCAGCGCTTCGGCGCCACGCAGGCGTCGCGCGTAATCGTTGTAGGCGGCTTGCGCCCAACCGCCCAGCCGCGTACCCACGGCGATCACACGCCAGCGCACCGGCGCTCAACCGCTCGCTGGCCTCGAGGCAACGGGCACTGCCCGTCGCGCCGCCGTCGGCGCCTCCCAGAGTTCCTCAAGCGCATAGAACTCACGCACCCTGGGCAGCATGACGTGCACCAGCACGTCCTGCAGATCGACCAGTACCCATTCAGCATCCCGCTTGCCTTCGGTACCCAACGGCCTGCGCCCGGCAGCCTTGGCGCGCTCAATCACGAGCTCGGCAATGGCGCGCACATGACGGTCTGAAGTGCCGCTACCCACGATCATAGTGTCAGCCACGTCAGTCAGGCCGCGTACATCGAGCACTTTGATGTTGACCGCTTTCATGTCCTCAAGCGCTCCCAGCGCCAGCTTTTCAAGGGCGATGAGCCCAGCGCTACGCGCTGCCCTTGGGCGGCCTGTGAAGGTGCCGATGCTGGGGCGGACGGACTTCTTGCCTTTGGGCGCTGGCTTTGGGGGGCGTTTTGGGGCGCGCTTGGCGGCGGCTTTGGGGGACGGGCGGCGGCGAGTGGTAGCCATGCTTGGGGTATGACCTCGAACTGAAGTTCAGGAACTGCGTTGAGCATAGCACCCGCTGGCCAGGATCAGCTCGCGCACTGCATCAGGTACCAGATAACGCAGGTCGTGCCCGCCCACTATCAACTGGCGCAGCTCCGTTGAAGAAATTTCCAGCTGCGTGACGGCCCGGACATAGACCTTGCCTGCGCTGGTCGCATGCAGATCACGCACGCTGCCAGTGCCGCGATCGACCATGATTTCACCCAAAGGCCCGGTAATCGGCGCTTTCCACCCTGGACGATGTGCCACGATCACATGCGCCAGATCGAAGATCTCGCGCCAGCGATGCCACTGGGGCATGCCCAGGAAGGCGTCCATGCCCAGTAGCAGACATAATGAGCGATCAGGGTATTCGCGGCGCAGGTCAAGCAGCGTGTCGACCGAATAGGACACACCGCTGCGGCGCATCTCGCGATCGTCGGCCACGAACGCCTCCAGCCCGGCGATAGCCGCACGCACCATCTGCAGGCGCAGCTCCGGGGAGGCCAGCGAGGCGCCACGGTGCGGCGGATCGCCAGTCGGCAGGAAGCGCACCTGCGCCAGGCGCAGCGCTTGCCACAGTTCAAAGGCGGTACGCAGGTGCCCATAATGAACCGGATCAAAGGTGCCGCCAAAAATGCCAATCGGCTCACTCACGCACGTGCTCGCACCTGCAACACCGCACTGCGCGGCAGCGGCAGTGTACGCTGCCCGCACAGCTCCACACTCAGCAGCGCCATTTCATCCCAGGCCACACCATGCGCCCGACCCTTGATGCAGCGATCGGCACGCGTGGCGCGCCCTGTCAGGCGCGCCATGGACACGGTACGCACCGTCTGCTCGTGCATGGCGCGCGCCAGCCACCATAGCACTTTGACCTCTTCGGCCCCTTCGGCGCGCAACCCGGCCAGCACCCGCAAGGCACGCACCGCGTCGCGCGCGGCGATGGCGTCGGTGAGCGCCTTGACATCAAAGCGCGCACTGTCACTCAGGCCCTCGGCGAGCGTCGCGGCGTCCAGGCGCGCGCCGCTACCGTAGCGCAGCAGCAGCTTGTCGATTTCCTGGCGGGCCGCGAGCAGATTGCCTTCGGTTGCCCCGGCCAGCAGTGCAATCGCCTCGTCGCTGGCCGTAAGGCCAGCGGCGCGCAGGCGTTCGCGCAGCCAGCCGGGCAAACGCGCGGCGTCGATCGGCCACAGTGGCAGCCAGGCGCCGCGTTCCTGCAGCGCACGCACCCATGCGGAGTTCTGCGCCTCGCGATCGAGTCTGCCCGTCAGCACCAGCAGCAGCAAATCATCGCCGGCCGCTGCGATCAGGCGCAGCAGAGTCGCGGCGCCGTGGCCTGGTTTGCCGCCGGGCATGCGAATTTCGAGAATGCGCCGGTTGGCAAACAGCGAACGCGTCTGTGTCGCGCCCAGGGCTTCCTCCCACGCGGCGGCACTGCGCTCGATGGACACCTGCACGCGCTCATCGAAGCCGGCATTGCGCGCCGCCAGGCGGATCGCATCGAGTGCTTCCATACTCAGTAGCGGATCGTCGCCCGAAATGAGATAGACCGGCGCCAGCGGCCCACCCAGATGGCTGGCAAGCTGACTGGTAGTGAGTTTCAAGTAGTGGCTCGCTTCTGCTGTTCGCCAGGCGGTGGGACTGGGACGTTGGATCGGTCTGCGCAGACTAAGGCCTTGCGACCCTATTTTCCACCGGCTACGCCGCCACTCCCCTGCTGATCTGCTGCTGCCACTTCGTGACGTTCACGCCCTTCACAAGCAACCATAGGCACATTGACGATTCGCCGATCAGCGGCAGCACCAGAATGGCGGGAATGATCAGCTCCGCAAGAGCCGGGGCAAACAGGGCCGAAAAACATGCGATCAGATAGCTCGCGCCGGCAATCTGCATCAATATGCCAACCAACCTGGGTAAATAGCCGGACCTGAAGATCAGCCCGCCATTCACTATGCACGTGAAGCCAAAAAATATCAGGGCGATATTGAAAGCAACGCCATGCGACTTGAGAGCGAGATTCGCCAGCTCCTGCAGCTGCTCCGGCGAGAAGGCCTGCAACGATCCAGAATTCCCCAGCGTGGGCACAACTGCCAGCAGAAACAGCTTGCTGATGGCTTCAACCGCAAGCGACACCAGGTTGAACAGGACCGCGAGCAGCACCCATTGTCTGCTTACCGGTCTGAGCAGCAGATATTCAATCCATAGCAAGGGCACGGCAAGAATCACCACGAGCAAATCGGCGGCGACGCCGAACCGCCACAGCAGCGGCGATCCCACTATATTGTGGGCCGTCCGCGCCGCATCGCCCGCTACGAGCAGTTGATTTGTGACATACCCCTCCGAAAATGCACCGAGCACAATTATTGCCAGGTATAGCGCGCCACCTGCCCGCGCATAGCGCTGCGGGGAGGCTTCAACGTCCATGTCTGTCATTGCAGATTTACTCGCAGCTTCGCAGGTCCAGTAGCGGCCATTGATTCGTCACCGACAGTCTACCTGATCGCAGTTCGTGCCAACCCCTTTAGAGCAGGCGCTGCGACCGCGGCGCCAGGATGAACCCCAACGGCGACTTGCCGCCAAGCCGGCGCCGGATTAGTCTCGTGCCATGTCCACACTGTTCGAGCGCATCATAGCCGGCGAGTTGCCGGCCGACATCGTCCACCGCGACGCCCAGGTCACCGCCTTCCGCGACATCCACCCGCGCGCACCGGTGCATATACTGATCGTGCCCAACAAGCCGATCGCCACAGCCAACGATATTGCCGACGAAGATGCAGCGCTGATCGGCCATATGTATATCGTGGCGCGCGATCTGGCGAGCCGCGAGGGCATCGCCGCAGACGGCTATCGGCTGATCGTCAACTGTAATGCGCACGGCGGGCAGGAGGTCTATCACCTGCACCTGCATCTGCTGGGCGGCAGGCCGCTTGGAGCCATGGTGGGAAAGTCATGAGCGCCAGCAACAAGCTCTACCCACCCATCAAGGCGTTCAATCGCGGCATGCTGCGGGTCTCGCCGGTTCACGAGCTTTATTTCGAAGAGAGCGGCAACCCGAAGGGCAAGCCCGCGCTGTTCCTCCATGGCGGGCCCGGCGGCGCCACCAGTCCGGCCATGCGCCGTTTCTTCAATCCGCGAAAATATCGCATCGTGCTGCTCGATCAGCGTGGCTGTGGTCGCAGCCGCCCGCATGCCTCGCTGGTCGATAACACCACCTGGCACCTGGTCGCGGATATCGAAAAACTGCGCGAACACCTGGGCTTGAAGCGCTGGCTGGTATTCGGCGGCTCGTGGGGCTCCACCCTGGCACTGGCCTACGCGCAAACGCACCCGCAGCGTGTCAGTGAACTGGTGCTGCGCGGGATATTTCTGCTGCGCCGTTCCGAACTGCACTGGTTTTATCAGGATGAACTCGGCGCCGCCGCGCTGTTCCCGGATCTGTGGGAAGCATATATCGCGCCGATTCCACGCGCCGAGCGCGCCGATATGATGGGCGCCTACTATCGCCGCCTCACCTCGCGCAGCGCCGCGGTGCGGGTGCGCGCCGCACGTGCCTGGTCGGTGTGGGAAGCGGCCACCAGTTACCTGCAGGCCGGTAAAAGCGCGATCGCCAAGTTTGCTGACGCTGATTACGCCGCCGCCTTCGCGCGCATCGAGTGCCACTATTTCGTCAACGGCGGTTTTCTGAAGCATGAAGATCAACTGCTGCGCGGGGTCCGACGCATCCGGCACATTCCGGCAGTGATCGTGCAGGGGCGCTACGATGTAGTGTGCCCGGCGCGCAGCGCCTGGGCACTGCATCGCGCCTGGCCCGAGGCGGATCTGCGTATCGTGGGCGATGCCGGGCATTCGGCTTTTGAGCGCGGCAACATCCGCGAGCTAGTCGCAGCCACTGATCGCTTCGCCGGCGCGCGGCGCGGCCGGGCTCGCCAGCGTTGAGAACGCGGTCCCACGGGCGGCGTACAAAAATTCTACAAACGGGTAGCGTGAATTTATGAAATCTGCAGACACCTTTCCAGTAACGCCCGCGCTGCACCCGGCACGCGCCGCGCTGCGGGTTTGCGCCGCGCTGCTGACCATTTCTCTGTCGGCCCCGGCCGCCGCAGCCGAGGCACCGCACTACGCTGCGGTCGCCACGCCCGACGAGTTCGGATCGCGCACCGCGCTGGCCGTGATGAAAAACGGCGGCAATGCCGTGGATGCCGCAGTGGCCACGGCCTTTGTACTGGCGGTGACCTATCCGGAAGCCGGCAATCTTGGCGGCGGCGGCTTCATGATGATCTACCACCACGGCAAGCCGGCCTTCCTCGACTACCGCGAGACGGCCCCGGCCGCCGCGACGCGCGACATGTATCTGGACGACAAGGGCGCGGTGATCAAGGATGCCAGTGTCATCGGGGTGCGCGCCGCGGGCGTTCCGGGGACGGTGGCGGGAATGTGGCTGGCGCATCAGCGCTACGGCAAGCGCCCATGGCGCGAACTGCTGCAGCCGGCGATCCGGCTGGCGCGCGATGGCTTTACCGCCTCAGCGCACCTGGCAAATCGCATCCAGGAGGCACGCAGCGCTTACACCGGAGTGACCAATTTCGACACTTACTTCGCAGGCGTGCGCGGCGCCCAGCTGTTCCGTCAGCCCGAACTCGCCGCCACGCTGCTACGCATCGCCAACCACGGTCCGCAGGGGTTCTATCACGGCAAGACTGCAGAGCTGCTCGTGGCGCAGATGCAACGCGGCGGCGGCCTGATCACCCTTAAGGATCTGGCCGGGTATCGTGCCCTATGGCGCGCACCGATGATTACCGATTGGCGTGGCATGCAGCTGTTCATCGCTCCGCTGCCCAGCTCCGGCGGTTTCGCGCTGATCGAGCTGCTGAAAATGCACGATGCGCTCAGTGCACAGTTCCAGGGACTTAAGCACAACTCGACGCAATACGTGCACCTGATCGCAGAAATGGAAAAGCGCGTGTTCGCGGACCGCGCCGAATACCTCGGCGACCCGGATTTCGTGCACGTGCCCATCGAAAAACTGATCGACCCCGCCTACATCGCGCGCCGCGCCAGCGAAGTGCGACTGCATGAGATCTCGCCCGTGACCAGCGTCAAACCCGGGCTGGCAGAGGGCATGCACACCACGCACTACTCGATCCTGGATGCCGAGGGCAATGCCGTAGCCAACACCTACACTCTGAATGACTGGTATGGCGATGGCGTGGTGGTCGAGGGTGCAGGCTTCCTGCTCAATAACGAGATGGACGATTTCAGCACCAAGCCCGGCGTGCCCAACCTTTACGGCGTAGTAGGCGGCAGCGCCAACGCCATTGCGCCCGGCAAGCGCATGCTCTCGTCCATGTCACCGACCATCGCCCTGCAGGATGGCCACGTGGCCCTGGTGGCGGGCACACCCGGCGGCACTACCATTTTCACTTCGGTGTTTCAGACCATGCTCAATATGTATGATTTTCACATGACACCCAGCGAAGCCGTGGCGGCCGGGCGCTTTCACCATCAATTGCTGCCGCCGGACCAGATCATCTATTCGGTGTGCTGTGCGCTGCCGAACGACACGATCGAGGGTCTGCGCGCACTCGGTTACAAACCGCAGCAGAGCCAGTGGGAATTCGGCGACATGCAGGTCATCGCCGTGGATGCCGCGGGCACCGTGACCGCAGGCTCAGATCCGCGCGGCCGCGGCGTGCCTATCGTCGCGGCCATGCCGGCGGCGCCAGCATTGAAACACGCTCAGCCGCGCTAGTCCGCGCGCGGACTGCTGCGACAATTCCTGAAGCGCTCCAGCAGCGGCGCATACACCGCATCGCTGGTGGCACCCACCGCCAGCCACTCGAACACCAGTGCCTCCAGTTCCAGGTTGCCCGCTGCACGCGCCTGGCCGAGCCCTTTCAATAGCTGTTGCAGCTGATAATCACGGCGCAATGCCGCATCGCCTGCCGGCGTGGGAGTGTCGGTGAGCAGCTCGGCACGAATACACAGCGTGCGCAGCGCTGCCTCGTTTGCCGCGATATCGCTCGACCCCGGTCGCACGAGTTCGGCTCGCAGTGCCTGCAAGGCGCCCTTCGGCCACTGTGAGACGCCATCGATGTAGCCTTGGGCATCCGCCTTGCGGGCCACGCACTCTTCGGCAGTGGCGCCGGCAGCCGCCGCCAGGCGATAGTGCCGAATTCTGTTGGCTGCGTCGAGCACGTACTCCCAGGCCTGGCTTTTTTCGCGTGCGCGTAGCTGTGTCACTTTCCTCTGGCATTGATCGAGTGCAGTTTCGAAGCGGCCAAGCAAGCCCCGCGCCCGGTCTCTGGGCAAATCGTTGATCGCCTCGAAAGCCTCGCGCAGGGCCGGCAGCTTCTTTGCCTCCTCGATCAACTCCGGACCAGACCGCGCGAGCACCTGCTCGGCCGCTACGCACAGTTCAACAGCCTTGCCCTGATTGGCCTCCAGCGACGCAACATACTCCGTCTGCTGTTGCTGGCGCCTGGCGAATACCGCGTCGCAGTGCTGGCGAAACTCCTCCCAAAGCCGCTGACTGTCTTCATGCGCGACCAGGCCAACGCTCTGCCAGGCTGGCTGCAGACGCTTGACCTCATCAACGGCCTGGCGAGTGTCGTCCAGCCCGACCAGTCGCAGTGCGCGGGCGATCAAAGCCCGCTTGGCTTCCGTATTGCGCGCGTACTCGGCATTCAGCCGCGACTGCAGATCGACGATGAGGGCATCGAAGGACTCCTGCAGTGGCTTGTTCGCAGCCCGCTCTACCGGTTGCAGGCTGCGCCACTGCTGCCAGGACTCGCGCACTGCCCGCGCCACCTCGCGCCAATCTGCCTGTTCCCAATTCTGGGCAGTGGCAAAAGCCTGCAGTCGTTCGAACAAGGCGCCGCGTCGCTCGAGGTTATGCGCGCGTTGCCTGGCCTGCGCGGCAAAAAACTCGCGACAGGGTTCGTAGGCCTTCTGGGCAGCGTCATGAAAGCGCTGCCACTCGGCCTGCGTGTCTTCCGTGCTGCCTTTGTTGATGAGTTTCCACTCGTCCTGCAGACGCTTGATCTCAACAGCCAGCGCCGCAGGGGCCGCGCCCGAACCGATCAGCGCTTCCATCTGCGCGATCAGTTCGGTGCGCTTGGGCGCGACCGCGAAGCTGCGCCAATCCTGCAGCACGCCAAGTTGCTCGTCGAACGCATGGAGCTGGGTGCTCAGTTGCGGCGGCACCGCAGGCAGTTTGTGCAGTTTGTCCTCGATGGCGCGCCGCATGCCCGCTGCCTGACGCGAATGCCCGGCCGCCAGTGTGCTCTGGGCCTTGCGTACCAGACCGCTGACCTGGCGCAGTGCCGCAGCCGCTGTGGCCTGTTCCGTTGCGCGCGCCTGCTCCCTGGCTTGCAGCGCTGCAAGGGCGTCACGCGCTTCACCCGGCACCTGCTCGCCCAACAGGGACATGTGGCTCAAGGCCCGCCGGAGCGCAGCAACGTTGCCCTTATCAAGAACCGCGGCCTGGATCTGCACCGAGCCGTGCTGCGCATTGAAGGCGTCAAGCGACGCGATGGCATTGCTCAGCTGCTCAAAGCTGGCAATCTCGTCGCGACCCGGCGCCTTGAGACCGGCGAGTTCGAGCCAGCGCGCCGCATGCGCGGCCAGCTGCGCCGCGACTTCGCTCGCGCTGGCGGCATAGACGGCGCTGAGCAGTGATTGCAGTACCTGCAATATCGCCTGACGCTCGGGGACGGCATGCTCGATCGCGGCCGCATGCGCCGCGTGGTTCGCGATCTGTTGCTCATGACGCGTGACAACCATGCGACAGCGATCAATGGCCGCCTCGGCCCGCGCCCTGAGTTCCGCCGGCGCATTGGCCGCCACCGCCTGCCACTGCGCAACGAGGTGTTCAACGATCGGCGCATAGGAGCTGTTGAAGGGCTGGTGTATGTGATGCTCGATAGTTGCGCACAGTGTGCTCACGGCTTCGAGCGCGGCGAGTGCGGCTCGCTCCTGCGCATTGATCGCGTCGCGTTTCTGCTTGAGTATCCGGTAGACGTTCTTGTCTTTGCCACGCGCGCTTTTCAACAAGCGCAGCAGCGTCGCCGAATCCTGCACTCTGGCGGCCGCGAGTTGCCGAATCGCGGGCGAAGATCCGGCTATCGCCAGATTGCCAAGCAGCTCCTCGTCACCAATCGCGTCGATGCTCTGCGGCAGCAGGGACGCATCCTCGGAGCAGGCGGCGACGGACAGCAGCGCCGGAGTATCTATGAAGCGCTCGCACAGCTGTGCAAATGAAATTGTGCCCATCTCGATCAGGCGCACAACGCGCTGTTGTGCGGCGCGCTGAATGTCTGGCGCCGTCGGGTCGCTGCCCAGCAACCCGGCTAAAGCATACAGGGCATCACCGGCTCCGAGCGTGTTGATCGCAGCGCTGCGCAAGGCCTCATCCGCGCCACCCAGCGCGCTGCCGTCAGCAACCTCCAGCGACTGCGACTGACGCTGGGTATGCTGCTCGCCGAGGGATTGCGGGGCGATGGGCGCCTGGCGGAACAGGCGTGAAATCACGGTCATGGGCACGATCCTGGGTCGTCGTAAGCGTTGTGCAGTCTACCGGCTTGGCCTGGCAACCACTAGCCGTTACGGGGCCGTTACGCCGGGCGTGCCGGCGGCAGCTAAGTCTCGCGCAACGCGCCGCTCAGTGCGCACATGGCGTCGATAATGCCGGCCTGCTGCAGCCAGGCGCGCCCATCCTGGGCATCGGTCTCGAACCACAGTCGTGCGCTGCCGAGCCTGAAGCTGTAACCCCACTCGTCCATGTCACGCCAGCTCATGGCGCGCCCGAAGCCGTGGATGCAATCGGCCAGCAATACCTGCAGATAGCACACGGCATTCTCTTCCGGCTCATCACCGCCCGCGTCGCGCTCCAGACCCACGCGCCGCTCCGGGCTCATACAGATGTAGTGTGCGGCCTCGTGTAACACCGAATGCAGGGGCGTATCGGCGCGGGCCAGCAGCGTGTTGCCCTGCAGGCCGGCCTCACTGTCACCCCAATAGGAACCCGGAATCTCCTCGCCGGCCGCCACGGTACGCAGATCGAGCCCGTAACTGGCAAGCAGGCGCGCGACGCCGTAGCGATCGCACTCCGCCAGTCGCAGCACGGGCGCGACCCTATAGCGACGCGAAGCGCCGCATCAGCAACGCGACCAGATCATCGGCGAGCGCCTGGAGGAGCACCTCGCGCTCGCGTTCCTTGGCCAGCAGCGTGCGCTCGTCGAAACTGTACTCACGCCTCAGCGTATGTTCTTCCGGCGCCATCAGTTCGTGCCCCTGCGATTCCACTGCCACGCGCACCCGATAACTGAGCTCGAAGGCGGTCGGAATATTATTCGCCGATACCGTGAGCACGCGCTCGGCAGTGGTGTCTTCGAGTATGTGTATGGTAGCCGCGCCCGCGATCCCGGCATCGAGCCGTGTGCCGGAGCTCAGCAGTGCGGCGCGCAAGCCGTGAAAGAAATCGCTCTGCGTATCGAGCGCCTCGAGGCGTACGCTGGCGAGACTGCGCGGCATAGCATCGCTGCCCTGCAGATGAAAGCCGCAACCGCCAATGAATAGCAGCAGCGCGGCCCCCGGATACCAGCGCGCCAAACGGTGCATCAGAGCACGATATTGACGAGTTTGCCGGGCACGTACACCACGCGCCGTAGCGCGCCCGTGCCGACGAAGCGCTGCACATCGGCATCGCCCAGGGCGGCAGCGCGCGCCGTGGCTTCATCGGCGCCGCTTGGGACCTGCACGCGGGCGCGCAGTTTGCCGTTCACCTGTACGATCAGCTCAATGGTCTGCTGCACCAGTGCACTGGCATCCGGCGTCGGCCACGGCTCATCGATCAGCGCGCGCTCGTGACCCAACTCGTGCCAGAGCGCATGACAGATGTGCGGCACCATCGGCGAGAGACACAGCACGGCCAGTTCCAGTGCTTCCTGGCGCACAGCGTGCGCCGCAGCATCGCTCGCCTGGAAACGCGCTACCGCATTGAGCAGCTCCATCACCGCCGCAATTGCCGTATTGAACACCCGTCGTCGGCCAAGGTCGCCGCTCACACGTGCCAGCGTCTGGTGTGCGAGCCGGCGCAGCGCGGCGGCGTCGCTGTCCAATGCGGCGTGCGGCGCCCGCTCAGCTGCGGCGGCAGACCCGGCGCCGGCCGTGACGTGATCGTAGACCGCCTTCCACAGCCGGCGCAAAAAGCGCGACTGGCCCAGCACGCCATCTTCCGACCACTCGAGTGTCTGCTCCGGTGGCGCAGCGAACATCATGAACAGCCGCGCGGTATCGGCGCCGAATTTTTCCACCAGACTCTGCGGATCGACACCATTGTTCTTCGATTTGGACATGGTGCCCAGGCCACCATACTCAACGCGCTGTCCATCCGCTGTCTGCGCGACACTGCGCTGGCCGACAGCGTCAAGCGACACTGCCACCTCGGACGGATTCAGATACACGCGCCGCCCGGCTGCAGGCTGCCGGTAATAGATGTGATTGAGCACCATGCCCTGCGTGAGCACAGCCTTGAAGGGCTCATCGAGCGACAGCAAATGCAGATCGCGCATGGCGCGGGTCCAGAAGCGCGAATACAGCAGGTGCAGGATCGCGTGTTCGATGCCGCCGATATATTGATCAACCGGCAGCCAGTACTGGACGCGCGCGTCGACCGGCGCGTCGGCCTGATCGGCGCTGGCGAAGCGCAGGAAGTACCAGGAGGAATCGACGAAGGTATCCATCGTATCGGTCTCGCGCCGTGCCGCGCCGCCGCACTCTGGACACTTGCAGTGCAGGAAGGCCGCGTGTTTCGCCAGCGGATTGCCGGAACCATCAGGCACCAGGTCTTCCGGCAGGCGCACCGGCAAGGCGCTATCGGGCACCGCCACTTCACCGCACTTTTCGCAGTGGATGAGCGGAATCGGGCAACCCCAGTAGCGCTGGCGCGAAATACCCCAATCGCGCAGCCGCCACTGCACGCGCGGGGCGCCGAGCCCGCGCTGCTCAAGCGCACTGGCAATAGCGCTGAGCGCCGCTGCCGAAGTGAGCTGGGAAAACTCGCCCGAATCAATGGTGATACCCGGCTCGGCATACTCGGGCAGCCAGCTGGCGCCGACGCGCTCATAGCCGCCCGTTGCAGATCGCACCACGGTGCGGATCCTGAGGGCATGGCGCTGCGCAAATTCGAAATCACGCTCATCGTGCGCTGGCACGCCCATGACCGCGCCCTCGCCGTAGGCCATCAGCACGTAGTTGGCGACCCATACTTCGATCAGCTCGCCGCTCAAGGGGTGACGCACGTGCAGGCCCGTGGCCATGCCACGCTTTTCCATCGTCGCCATGTCGGCTTCCATGGTGCTGCCGCGCCGACACTCGGCGACGAAGGCGGCCAGCGCGGGATCGCGCGCGGCGGCCAGGCTCGCGAGCGGGTGCTCGGCCGAGATCGCGACAAAGCTCACGCCAAAGAGCGTGTCGACGCGCGTGGTGTACACCTTCAGTGCCGCGGCAGCCCCCGGCAGTGCGCCGCTCGCGCTCGCCGCGCCCTGACTGAGCGCCGCGAGCGTATCCTCGGCGTAGGGGAAGGCCACATCGCAGCCTTCGCTGCGTCCCAGCCAGTTGGCCTGCATAGTCCGCACCCGCTCGGGCCAGGCGTCCAGGGTATCAAGCCCCGCCAGCAGCTCCTCGGCGTATGCTGTGATGCGCAGGTAATACATCGGGATCTCGCGCTTTTCCACCGGCGCACCGGTGCGCCAGCCGCGCCCATCGATCACCTGTTCATTGGCGAGCACGGTTTTATCGACCGGATCCCAGTTGACCACGCCGGTTTTCTTGTAGGCGATACCGCGCTCGCGCATGCGCAGAAACAGCCACTGATTCCAGCGGTAATAATCCGGATCACAGGTGGCCACTTCACGCTGCCAGTCGATCGCCAGGCCCAGCGCCTGCAGCTGCTGCTTCATGTAGGCGATGTTGTCGCGCGTCCAGCGCGCTGGCGGCACGCCGGCGGCGATCGCGGCATTTTCGGCCGGCAGCCCAAAGGCATCCCAACCCATGGGCTGCAGCACGTTGCAGCCCTGCATGCGCATGAAGCGCGCCAGCACGTCGCCGATGGTGTAGTTGCGCACATGACCCATGTGCAGGCGCCCCGATGGATAAGGGAACATCGACAGGCAGTAGTACTTGGGACGCGAGCCATCCTCGCGGGCCACAAAGCTGGCGTGTGCGTTCCAGTATTCCTGTGCGGCGCGCTCAACGAGGGCCGGGTCGTAGCGTTCTTGCATGAGCCTGACAGTGGCCGCGCAACGCTGCGCGGGTTCGAGCCCACGAGGATACAACATGACGGCTGCCCTGCGCGGCGAACAGCGTGTTATTGATCGATATTGCCGGCTTGTGGCTTAGGTCTGCGCTCTGCTAACTTGGCCAGGCAAGTTCTGCACCGCAGCCATCGCGCTTTAGCTAGCCGCCTGGAGTAAGCAGATCATGTTGCGCAGAGAATTTCTGGCGCGTTTCACTGCAGCCGGCGCTTACGGGTTCACGCCCGCATTGCACGCACGCCAACCGGCGCTGCGGGTAGGTGTTGTCGGTGGCGGCATCGTCGGCGCCTCGATCGCCCTGCATCTGGCGCAGGCTGGTGCCCGCGTCACGCTGCTGGAAAAAGCGCAGCCGGCGAGTGGTGCCACACAAAACTCTTTTTCCTGGCTGAATGCCTTCGTGACGAATGTGCACTACCGCGGACTGCGATTGCAAAGCCTGCTGGCGTATCACGAACTGGACCGGCGGCTGCAGCTGGGAATCATCTGGGGTGGTTATCTGAACTGGGTGAGCAGCGAGGCGGAAGTGGCGGCGCTACGCGCCAACGGCGCTCAATTGGACCACACGCCCGTAGCCGTACGATCGATCAGCGCGGCCGAGCTGGCGGCGCTCTCGCCGACGCTCGTGCCCGGCCCGATCGCCGCCGCTTTTTTTTCAGGCGTCGATGGGCATCTGGACCCAGTCAAAGTCACTGGCCTGTTCCTGGCCGGAGCGCGGCGGCATGGCGCAAAAATACTCAGCGAATGCGAACTGCTGGGGCTCGACTTGCCAGGCAATGCACTCACCGGCGTGGTGACCAACCACGGGCGTTTGCCGCTCGACCGGTTGGTGGTGGCGGCCGGCGTGGATACGCCTACCATCGTCGCGATGGCCGGGTTCAACATGACTCTGCGTCACGCGCCGGGCATCCTGGCTCACAGCCGACCCACGACGATGGTGACGCCGATCATCCATGACGCGCCGGGAGGCGTCTCATTCAGACAGGCGGCCGATGGCAGCATTATTGGTTTCGACTCACCCGAACCGCCCGATCTGGCCGTTCATCAGCAGATCCGCGCGCGCGCAGTGCCGTTTCCGGATGCAGCGCTGCGCGCCCTGCACGGTAACCGCATCCTCACCAGGGTCGGTGCCTACCTGCCTGCCGCGCGTGGCGTGCCGCTCGAACGACTGACGCTGGGCTTTCGCCCCATGCCGCTCGATGAGCTACCGGTGGTCGGTGCGCTGCCGGGTGCTCCCGACATCCATGTCGTGGTCACCCATAGCGGTGTCACGCTGGCACCGATTCTAGGCAGGTACGTTGCTCAGGAAGTGCTGGCCGGGTCGCGGCTCGAAGCGCTGGCACCCTACCGGCCAGAGCGCTTCGTCGCCGCTCCCGTGGCCGGCCCTCAGAAGGTCTTGCCTACCGTCAAACCGTAGGTCTGCGGTGCATTGACGTAGCCAGAGTAGCTGCCGCTCTGGGCAACGGACGGGAATGCACTGAGCAGGTAGTTGTTGTCGGTGAGATTGCGGCCCCAGAGCATGAAGTTCCAGCCGTTGCGCGCCATGCCGATGCTGGCATTGAAGGTGCTGACGCGGCGCGAGGCAATGTCTTCGCTGACGTTCTCCACCACCTGCACGCGGTTCTCGTACAGGTAGTCAGCGCGCAGGAAACAATCGTAAGCGCCCGCCTGCCAGTTGTAGGTCGTGGCAGTGGAGATGCTCTGCTGGTGGACACCGGCCGGCCGCGTGCCGCTCAGATCGGTGGGTCCGTTGATCCCATTGGCGCCGACGAAACTGTCGTACTTGGGATCCATGAAGGTACCGGCAAACGAGAACTCCCAGTTACGATTCGGCGTGTACTGGGCTTCGATCTCCACGCCCTTGGTCGACTGCTTGCCGGCATTGGCCAGGTTAAAGCCGGTGCCGGTAAAGATGTTCGACTGGAATCCCTTGATTTCCTGGTTGAACAGCGCGACGTTGAGCGCCGCGTGCGGCCACTTGCCCTTGAGGCCGAGCTCATAGACGGTGGAATCCTCGGGCCCCGCGAAACGCGTGCCGTAGCGACCGTAGTAGGGATTCACAGAGCCGCCCAGCGGCGAGCGGTCCGGCGACAATGGCGCGAGCGGCTTGCTGTCCCGCGAGAGGTTCCAGGAGGTAGCCTTGAAGCCGGTGGACACGCCGCCGTAGATCTTCAGGTTGTCGCGGATCTCATAGGCGAGGCGGATCGTGTAGGTGGACTTGCCGTCGTTGGAATGCCCGTCACCATAGGGCACCACGGGCGAGAGGAACTGCAGCGGGTAGAGTCCCAGCGCCGTGTTGCAGGCCGGCGGCGGGTTGGTCGCCGAGCAGGGCGTCACGCTGATGCGATCCGCGGCCAGCGCGGCGGGCGCCGTCAGCGGATTGCTGAGGATCAACCCGATATTCGCCGGCGTTGGCGGCAGGCCGGTCAGTGCCTGGAACGCACCGCCAAAGCCAATCTGCACTAAATCCAGGCCGCTAAACACGTCCGTGTTGCTCTGCAGGAATGTCACGTCCTTCTTGTTCTGCGTGTACCCAAGGCCGAGCGTCAGCGTGAGCTTGTCGACCATTTTCCAGTCCGCCTGGCCAAAGAGCGTGTAGGAGTCGTTGTCCTGCTGCGTGTTGACCACGCCGCTCTGCCCCGCCTTGAAGAAGGTACCGGCTGGCAGCCCGAGCGCCTTTTCGAGCGAGTTGAGAACCGTGAAACTGCCGGTCTTTGCCGCCACCAGCCCGGTCACATAGTTACGCATGTCGGCGCCATAGGCGAGGGTGTTGTCGTAGTCCACTTTTTCTTTGAAGTAGTAGGCGCCCAGCAACCCGGTGACCGCTCCGCCATTGTCGAAGCTGGCGCGCAGCTCCTGCGTGAAGGTGCGGATGCGTTGGTCGTTGATATTGGTCGGAACCAGGTCGGCGCTGGTAAAATCGCTGTCGTAGTTGAAGTTCGCTGTCTGGTGACGTGCCGCCGTGATCGAGCTGATGGTCAGCGGCCCGTGCTTCCAGTCTATGTGCATCGAGACGCCGTCATTGTCTACGGCGTTGCTCGGATCCTTGTTCAGATAGAAACTGCGATCGAAGGGGTTGCCGGTATACAGATTGCCGCCGACCGCCTTGATCAACGCGCCGGTCGGACCATTGACCAGCGTCACGACCCCGCAGCAGGCCTCCTTGATCCGGCTCAGATCGCCGATGAATCGGATTGACAAGTCGTCGCTCGCATTGAACAGCAACTGCGCCCGCAGGTCGTGGCGGTGCCGATCGTTGATGCCGTTACCGTTGCTCAGGTTGGTGAAGTAGCCCGCGCCGTTGCTGACGCCGCCGGAGACGCTGTACGCAACGCGTTCGCTGAGCGGACCGGTCAGGCGTGCCTTGACATTTGAGGCATTGTAATTGCCGTAACTGGCTTCGACCGAGCCACCGAAGGTGAACGAGGGCTTGAGGGTCACGACGCTGATGACACCGGCGGAGGCGTTCTGGCCGAACAGCGTGCTCTGTGGTCCGCGCAGCACCTCGATGCGCTGCACGTCGACGAGGTCGCCGATCTGCGAAGCGGAACGCGAACGGTAGACGCCATCGATGAACACACCCACCGACGACTCAATACCTGGGTTGTTGGCGCCGTTGCCGAAGCCGCGGATCAGGAAGTTGGTCTGGGTCGAGGTCTGCAACTGCGACACGCGCAGCGACGGCACGATCGATTGCAGATCGAGAATGTCCTGGATATGCGCCCGCTCGAGTGTCTTGGCGCTGGTCACGGTGACCGCAACGGGCACGTCCTGCAGCGTCCGCTCGCTCTTGGTGGCCGTGACGATGATTTCCTCAAGTGTGTCGCTGGCTTCGGCGCCAATAGCAGTTACGCACAAGCTAACCGTGGCCGCGACCAGCGTCGCGGCAATTGTAGTCTTGATGTTCATGACCCTCACCCTGTTCTTTTAGTCCTGAGCCGAGTTTAGGCCTGCCTGCGCCAGAGTGCCACTCTGGCCGCCACGGCTCTATCCCCAGAGCACTGGACTTGGGGTGCCAACCCGGCCATCCAGATAGTCAAGCGGATGCGCGACATCGCTCGACTGCAACAACGGCCCATCCAGATCGACGTAGTCGCACAGCTGGGCAATCACCACGCCTGGCGCCATCGACAGTGAACTGCCGACCATGCAGCCCACCATCAACCGGTAGCCCTGTTCAAGCCCACGGCGTGCACACGCCAGCGCTTCGCTCAAGCCACCGGTCTTGTCCAGTTTGATATTGAGCACCTGATATTTTCCCTTAAGAGCGGCGATTGATTGCCGATCGCTGAAGGCTTCATCGGCCGCCACCGGGATGGGCAGCGGGACAGCCCTGAGAATCTCATCTTCATGCGGGTCGAGCGGCTGTTCCAGCAGCACAATATTGAGTTTCCCGAACTCAGGAGCGAAGCGCCGCAGCTCGGCTTCGCCCCACGAGGCGTTGGGATCGAGTATCAGGCGGGCATTGGGCGCCTCCTCGTGTACGATGCGCGCGGGATCGAGCCCGTGATCGCGATCGGTCTTTACCTTCAGCAGCGGAAAGTTGGCGTGACTCCTGGCGCCTGACCTGAGCAATTGCTCAGCCATGATGCCAAAGGTAAACGAGGTAGGTCGCGGCTCAAAATTTGCAAGACCCGCCGCCCGCCAGGCGGGGACACCCGAGCGTTTCGCGTTCAGATCCCAGAGCGCACAGTCAAGTGCATTGCGTGCGCCGCCCGCCGGCAGCAGGGGTTGTAAGGACTTCAGAGTCAGGGTGGAATCAATCTGGGGGCGAACCACTTCAATCTCGGTGAGCATCGACTCGGGCGTCTCACCAGCATAGTCGACGCCCACCGCTTCGCCGCGCCCGATATTTCCCTGCGGGTCGGTGAGCGTAACCTGGATGCACCTGATCGAAGTCCAGGTATCGCGCGCAATCGTAAAGGGCTGCCGCAGCGGCCACGTTACGATCCTGGTTGCAATCTTCATATTGAGTGTTCCTGCTGTTCAATGAAGTGACCGGTCGCGGTCCGATATCAGTATATAATTTGTGCCGTGACTGCACACAGCAACGAACTACGCCGCTCGCTTGGGATCCGCGACGTCGCGCTGCTCACCATTGGCGCTGTGATCGGCTCGGGCATTTTCTTCGTGCCCGGCACGGTGATCAGGTTGGCAGGCGGTTCATTGCTGCTCTCGCACGCCGCCTGGATCTTCGGCGGCGTGATGGCGCTGTCCGGCGCGCTGACGCTGGCCGAGCTCGGCGCGCGGCGTCCCGATGCCGGCGGCATGTACGTCTATATTCGCGATGCCTTCGGTCGTGCGCCCGCCTTCCTGTTCGGCTGGACCATACTGCTGGCGGTGGGCGGCGGCACGGTAGCGACCCTGGCCGTGGCCTTCGGCGACACCATGCAGCGCCTGTTTGGCCTGGCGAACGGCACGGCCAAACTGCTCGCGCTCGCGGCCATCGTAGTGCTGACGCTGCTGAACCTGGGTACGGCACGCGCTACTGCATTCCTGCAGGGCGTGACGGGGGTAGCCAAGGGCGGCGTGCTGCTGGTTCTGGCTGCCCTCATTGCACTGGCAGCGCCGCACTCGGTGGCCGGCCAATTGCCGGCTGCGGTCAGCGTTACCCCCGGTTTCACCGCGATCGTCGGCTCGATGGTGGCCGTGCTGTGGGCCTACGAAGGCTGGCAGACCGTCACCTATTGCGCCGGTGAAATGAAGGATCCCGAGCGCGTCCTGCCGCGCGGATTCGTCTACGGTGTCATCGGCCTGGTCGTCATCTACGTGACGGTCAATGCGGCCTGTGCCTACGGCCTGGGCGCGGCGGGCCTGGCGGCCAGCAAGCAGCCGGTGGCCGATGCGCTGGCTGCGGTTGGCTATCAAGGCCTGGCACGCTTCGTGCGCGTATTCGTCGCCTTTTCCATCCTGGGCGCCGCGCATGCCTCGCTCTTTACGGACTCGCGGGTAATCTACGCCATGGCGCGCGATGGCCTGTTCTTCGCAAGCTTTGCCCGCGTGTCAGAGCATACCCGCATACCGCAACGCGCCGTACTGGCGATTGCCGGGTGCGCAACCATGCTCGCGATTTTCAATGCCTTCGACGCCCTGCTGTCGCTGGTCGTGGTAGCGAGCTGGTTCTTTGTCGCGCTGGCGGGCACCGCAGTATTCGTGTTCCGGCGCCGCGAACCCGCATCACCGAATCTGTTTCGCGTCCCTTTCTATCCGCTGGTGCCGGCGATCTTCGTGCTCTCCAGCATGGGAGTGGTGGTATCGTCCTGGTTCACGGGGCCGCCTACCGCGCGCTACGGTCTGGTAGTCATGATCCTTGGCTGGGCGGTCTTCAGTTTCTGGTCGCGAGGTCGAGCGACGCATGTCTGAGCTGCGTTTACCCTATCTGCTGTTCGTCGGCGACGAACGCAATGACTCGAACGCCAAGACTGCCTTCGGCGTGCACCAATGGCGGCCCGAAGCCTGCACTGGACAATGGAATCTGCCCGGCGGGACGGTTGACATCGGGCTGCCGCGCCTCACGCCCGCCGCGGCGGTCGCGCGCGGCGCGCGCTCGCTGCTCATCGGTGTCGCCCCGGTCGGTGGACAGATCGCGCCGCACTGGATTCCGGCCATCTGCGAGGCGCTCGAGGCCGGGCTCGATGTCGTCAGCGGCATGCACACGCGCCTGGCGAGCGTGGCTGCGATCGCTGAGATGGCCGCGCGCCATGGGCGCGCGCTCCATGATATCCGTCACAGCACTCAACAATTCCCGGTCGGTACCGGGTTGCGGCGCGCCGGCAGGCGCCTGCTGACGGTGGGTACCGATTGCGCCCTGGGGAAGAAATACACCGCCCTGGCGCTGACGCGCGCTTTCCAGGCTGCCGGCATCAGCGCAACTTTTCGCGCCACGGGCCAGACCGGAATCATGATCAGCGGCAGCGGCGTGGCGATCGATGCGGTGGTTGCCGACTTCGTCGCCGGGGCGGCCGAAGGCCTGTCGCCTGCCAATGACCCGGATCATTGGGACATCGTCGAGGGCCAGGGTTCGATTCTGCACCCGGGGTACGCCGGGGTTTCGCTCGGGCTATTGCATGGCTCGCAGCCCGACGCGCTCGTGCTCTGCCACGATCCACTGCGCACTCACCTGGATGGCTACGAGACCTTCCTCATTCCGCCGCTCGATGAGGTGATGAACCTGCACCTGCAGCTGGCACGACGCACCAATCCTGCGGCCCGCTTCGTGGGCATTGCGCTGAACACTTCCAGACTCACGCCGCCGGATGCCACGCAGCTGTTGGCCAGGACCACTGAGCGCCACGGGCTGCCGGCAATCGATCCGCTGCGATCCGATCTCTCGTCAGTTGTGAAGCTGGCGCTGCGCGCTTGAACACGTTGCTCAGGAGAGCATGATGACCATCACACTGCCGAAGATCGCCCCGGCTTTTCTTGCTGTCGCGCTACTGTGCGCCGCGATGCCGGCCCACTGCACGTCGTCGCTCGATGAGGCAACTGCCAGCCGCATCACCCGCATTCTGACGACAACGCCGTTGATCGATGGCCACAATGACTTCGCCGAGGCCCTGCACGAGAAGTTTGGCAACAAGCTCTGGTCGACAGACCTGACCGGCACGCCGGATTCGCCAATAACGAAGCTGCAGACCGACATCAGGCGCCTGCGCCAGGGACAGCTCGGCGGCCAGTTCTGGTCAGTGTGGGTGCCGGTCTCGATCACCGGCGCCGAGGCCGTGCGCGCGACCCTGGTGCAGATCGATACCGTGCGTGGCCTGGTTGATCGCTACCCCGAGACCTTTGCGCTGGCGAGCACGGCCGATGACATCGTCCGCATCCACAAGAGCGGCCGTATCGCCTCGATGATGGGTGTTGAAGGTGGCCACCAGATTGGTGAGAGCATCGCGGCGCTGCGCCAGTTCTATGCCCTGGGCGCGCGCTACCTGACGCTCACGCACACTACCAACAATGCACTCGCTGATTCGGCGACTGACAATCCAGTGCACAAAGGCCTCACGCCCTTCGGTCGCGCCGTGGTCACTGAGATGAATCGCCTCGGTATGCTGGTCGATATCTCGCATGTCTCGCCCGAAGTCATGAGGCAGGCCATTGACCTGAGTCGCGCGCCGGTCATGTTCTCGCACAGCAGTGCGCGTGCGGTAACCGATCATCCACGCAACGTACCCGACGACGTCCTGCAGATGATCGCGCTGCATGACGGCGTGGTCATGGTCAATTTCGTCCCCGACTATGTGAGCAATGACATGAACCAATGGGTTGCCGACAAGGCCGCCGAAACCGCGCGCTACAGCTCACCGCCCTACAACGGGCTCTACATCGGCCAGCCCGAACGGGCCGCGGCCGCACTCGCCACCTGGGAAAAGGCGCACCCGCGGCCGCTGGTCACCGTGAAGGATGTCGCCGATCACATCGAGCACATTGTTCAGGTGGCCGGTATCGACCATGTCGGCATCGGCAGCGACTTCGACGGCATAGACATGGTGCCGGATGGGCTGGCGAGCGTGGCCGACTACCCCAATCTGTTCGCCGAACTCATCCACCGCGGCTGGACCGATGCCATGCTGACCAAGCTGGCAGGCAACAACCTGCTGCGCGTCATGCGCAAGGCCGAGGCCGTGTCCGTCTCGATGAAAGCCATGATGCCTGCCAATCCCTCGATTGCCGACCTGGGGCAATAGCCCGGGTCCGGCAATAGCCCCGGGTGGTTGCTCCGCCGGGCGCTTACTCCGACTCGATCGTGACGATGCGTTGTTGCTTGTTACTCTGCACCAGCAGCGTCACGGTCCGGCCGGCCTGACGCGCCGCGTCGCGCAACTGCGCAATCGAATTCACGGTGCTACGATTGGCGCCCAGAATCACATCACCGGCGCGCAGACCCGCCTCGGCCGCGGGGCCATCGGTCTCGGTCACCACCACGCTGCCATTGGTACGCAGCTGGGTTTTCTCCTGCACAGTGAGCTCGCGCACAGTCAGGCCCAACTTTTCCAGCTTGTCGCTGCTGGCGCCATTGCCGCCGCTCTTGGCGACACTGGCCTTGTCTTTGAGCTCCTCAACCGTGACGCTCAGGTGTTTGATGCCCTTGCCGCGCCACACTTCCAGCTCGGCCTTCGCTCCGGGTCTGACCGCCGCGATCAGCGCCGGGAGCTCCGAGGAGCGCTCAATCTTGCGATCATTCACGCTCAGGATGACATCTTCGAGCTTCAGGCCTGCCTTGTCGGCCGGGCCACCCTCATCGATGGAACTCACGGCAGCGCCACGCGGCCGATCAAGGCCGTAGCTCTCGGCCAGAGCCGCCGTCACGGGTTGAATTGCCACGCCAATGCGTCCACGCGTCACGTGCCCGGTGGCGATCAGCTGTTCACGCACGTTGTTGGCGATGTCAATGGGAATTGCAAACGACAGACCAGCATAGCTACCGGTGTTGCTGTAGATCTGCGAATTGATACCCACCACTTCGCCGTACAGATTGAATAACGGTCCGCCGGAGTTACCCGGATTCACTGCGACGTCAGTCTGGATGAAATTCACGTAGTTGTAATTGGTGGCGTTGGGCACTTCGCGACCCAGGGCGCTGACAATGCCAGCAGTAACGCTGTTCTGAAAATTGAACGGCGAGCCGATCGCCAGCACCCACTCGCCGGGACGCAGTTTGCTGGGATCGCCAATTTTCACGGTTGGCAGATTCTTGGCATCGATCTTTAACAGCGCGACATCAGACTTGTCATCAGTGCCGATCACTTTGGCCTGAAACTCGCGCCGGTCAGTCAGGCGCACGATGACGCGCGTGGCATTATCGACCACGTGCGTGTTGGTAAGAATGTACCCATCGCTCGAGACGATGAATCCCGAACCCACGCCCTCTTCCGGCGTGTTATCGCGCGGCGCGTTGCCGCGCGGCTGGTTCTGGAACTGACGGAAGAAATCACTGAACGGATCTTCATCATCCGGGAACGGGCTGCCCGAGCGCTGCGTCGGGTTGCGCTGCCGCTTCTCGATCACCGTGACATTGACCACCGCGGGGCCTACCTGCTCGACCAGCGTCGCAAAATCGGGCAGACCGCTTACCAGCGGCGTGGCCCGCGCACGCTCCGGGCTCGTAATGGCCGACGGCGCAGCGCTGGCAGAGGCGGCGCCGGTGGGCGCTGCCGTTGATGATTGCGGCGCGCAGGCGCTAAGCAGGGTGACGATAAGCATCACGCCGATCAGTCGGGGGGTGGCAAACTCAGTTGACATATCTACATCGCTCCATTCGTATCGCTTTACCAGAATAATACCTTGAACGGCCGCTCGGGCTTTAGGGGGCCCGGATGCCAATCCCGACCCGGCGCCGCCAGGCGCCGGCGACCCCAAGCAGGGCAAGCACCAACACCGGCCAGTTGCCGAGCCTGACGTAGGGAGGTAGACCGCCCATGGGCACGACGGTTCCACGCAACAGGGCCGGTTGATATTCCGGTGCCGTGGCCAGCAACTCGCCGCGCGGGCCGATGATGGCCGAAATGCCGTCATTGCCGGCGCGCAGCAGGTAACGCCCGGCCTCGAGGGCCCGCATCCGGGCGATCTGCAGATGCTGGTAGCGCGCCGGCGAATGACCAAACCACGCGTCGTTGGTGACATTGACCAGCGCGTCGGAAGCGCGCACCAGGGCCAGCTGGGCGCTGCCGAAGCCATCTTCGTAACAGACCGTGGGGGCCAGTTTCAGACCGCCGGCCAGCAGCGGCGTTTGCAGCTCGCTGCCCGAGGTGAAATCGGCGTACGGCAGTTTCATGAACTGTAGCCAGTCACGCATGAATTGCGGCACTGGCAAGGTTTCTGAGAAGGGCACGAGGTGGCGCTTGTCGTAAAAGGCCGCGCCCACGCTAGTCAGTGCCAAGATCGAATTGTAGTAATCCTTGCCGTTGTCCCCCAGGCGCACCACACCCATTACGACATCAGCAGCGCGAGCGCGCGAGCTGGCCTGAATATCGGCAAGAAATGGCGCGATGAGATTGGCAAGCTCGGGGATGGCTGATTCGGGCCAGACGATCAATCGCGCGTCTGCGCTTTGATCATTCAGTGCGCGATAACGCAACTTGGTGGGCTCGAGATTATCGAGTTGCCACTTTTCATCCTGCGGAATCGCGCCCTGCAGGATGGCCACCGGCACCGGCGCACCGTGCGGAATGGTCCAGCTGATGCGCCCCAGCGCCCACCCACCCACCCACAGTGCCACCGACAGCAGCACTGCGGTGGCGCGCACGGCGCTGCTGCCGCGCCAGGTTGCCAGCAGCGCTCCGGCTTGCCAAAGTGCCAACCCGGAAAGGCCATAGACCCCAAGCAGCGGCGCGAAACCTGCCAGCGGAGTATCAACCAGGCTGTAACCGAGCGATAACCAGGGAAAACCCGACAGGAACCAACCGCGGCACCACTCGTCCAGCAACCACAGTGCCGGCAGACCCGCCAGCAACCGCCAGCCGATGCCAGGCGGAAAAGCCCAGGCGCTGATCGCACCCAACAGCGCGTAGTACGTCGCCATGAACGAAACCATGGCGAGTAACAACAAAAACGTCAGCCAAAGCGGTGCCGCTTCGATCGTGTGTATGGAAATATAGAGCCACCAGGTTCCGGCACTGAACAGCCCGACCCCGAACCAGAAGCCTAGCGCGGCGGCCTGACGCGGCGTAGCGTCCTGCCAGCGCCACATCAGCAGCGCCGGGCAGAGTATCGCCAGCGGCCAGTAACCAAAGGGCGCAAAGGCCAGCGTCAACAGGGCGCCGGCGAGCAGCACTGCGAGCCGCCACCGCCAGCGGGCGTCGGCGACGCGCACTATTCGGCGGCCGCCGAGCTCGGCGGCACGGAGACGCGCAGACTCTCCACCCGGCGCCGATCAGTGCGCAGCACGTGAAACTCGAGCGCCGCGATGCTCACACTCTCGCCGCGCTTGGGCACACGGCCGAATTGCTGCATGACCAGGCCGGCAATGGTGTCGAACTCGGCGTCACCCAGCGTAGTGCCGAAGTGCTCGTTGAATTCGTCGATGCGGGTCGCGCCGCGGACAATGAACTGGCGCTCGCCCTGCGGGCGGATGTTCAGATCGTCTTCAACGTCAAACTCATCGTCGATCTCGCCGATGATCTGTTCGATGACATCTTCGATGGTGATCAGCCCAGCGACGCCACCGTACTCATCCACGACAATCGCCATATGATTGCGATTGCCGCGAAATTCCTTGAGCAGCACGTTGAGGCGCTTGGCTTCGGGCACGAACACCACCGGCCGCAGGTATTCACGCATATCGAATTTTTCGCGCGCTGCACTACTGGCACTGGCCGCACGCAGCAGGTCTTTGGCGAGCAGCACGCCCACGACATCATCACGATCGCCGTCAACCACCGGAAAGCGCGAGTGGCCCGACTCAATGACCGCGGGCATGATGCTCGCCAGTGAAGCTTCGCGGCGGATGCACACCATCTGGGCACGCGCCACCATCAGATCGCGCGCCTGCAGCTCGGCCATGGTCAGCGCGCCTTCCACCATCGCCAGGGCATCGGCATCGAGCAGCCCGCGCTTGTAGGCTTCGCGCAGCAGCTCGAGTATCTGGCTGCGCTCTTTGAGCCCACCGGCCAGCGTGCGTGTCAACAGATCGCGCCAGCCCGAGGCGCTGCTCTTGGTTTTTCCTTTCGGCTGCGCCATGAATCAATTGCTCCGATACGGGTTGGCCACGCCGAGCGCACGCAAGACGCGTACTTCGCGCTGTTCCATGCGCCGCGCCTGCGCGCCATGTTCGTGATCGTGGCCAATCAGGTGCAGGACACCATGCACATAGAGATGAATCCAGTGCGCGCGCGGCGCCTTGTGCTGCGCACGCGCCTCGCGCAGCAGCACCTCCGGGCAGATGACGATGTCGCCCAGCATCACTCCCGCCGCGGCCGGCTGCGCTGCGGCCGGAAAGGACAGCACGTTGGTCGGGTAGTCGCGCCCTCGATAACGGCGATTGAGTGTGCGGCTGCGTGCCGCACCGACGATAAAGAGCGCCAGCTCGCTGCCGTGCGCACGCCGACCCAGCGCCAGCGCCGCCCAGCGACGCAGTGAGGCCGCGCCGGGCACCCAGCCGCGATGCGTGGAGCGCTGCACGGTCACCGTCAGATCGGCCCTCAAGTCGAGGCTCCGTTGCCTGGTTCGTAGGCTTCATAGGCCTGCACAATGCGTTGCACGAGCGGGTGACGAACCACATCGGCAGCCTCGAAATGACTGAAAGCCACGCCCTTGACCGTGCGCAACACCCGCAGCGAATGACCCAGACCCGAGGCGCGACCCGCCGGCAGATCGGTCTGCGTGACATCGCCCGTGACCACGGTTTTCGAACCAAAACCGATGCGCGTCAGAAACATCTTCATCTGCTCGACGGTGGTGTTCTGCGCTTCATCAAGAATAATAAAGGAATCGTTGAGCGAGCGGCCGCGCATGAAGGCCAGCGGCGCCACCTCGATTACCGCGCGCTCGATCAGCCGCGCGACCCGATCGAAGCCCAGCATTTCGTAGAGCGCGTCGTAGATAGGCCTGAGGTACGGATCAACCTTCTGCGCCAGATCACCCGGCAGAAAGCCCAGCCGCTCGCCCGCCTCTACGGCCGGGCGCACCAGCACCACCCGCCGCACACGCTCGGCGCTCAAGGCCTCAACCGCGCAGGCTACCGCCAGATAGGTCTTGCCGGTACCGGCCGGGCCGATGCCGAAGGTAAGATCGCATTCGCGAATGGCAGCCAG
Organism: Gammaproteobacteria bacterium; assembly: GCA_031441585.1. Lineage (GTDB taxonomy): Bacteria > Pseudomonadota > Gammaproteobacteria > Steroidobacterales > Steroidobacteraceae > FEN-1191. The sequence goes on along the minus strand of JANMWZ010000123.1, from coordinate 16,885 downwards.
ATAAGCGTGTTGATGTTCACCGCGCGCACGTATCAAGCCGCGTGGCGTGCGCACCGCCTGCGGATCGAACTGACCGAACCGATCTGCTGAAATGTTGTCGGCGTCGGGCGCGGTACCCAGATCGACAATGCACAGGTGCACCTGCTCGGCATTGAGCTCGCCCTGCTGCGCCTGCACATGCAACTGGCGCAAGGCACGCTCGGCCGCCTCGGCCCGCTCACCCTGCACGCGAAAGCCGTGTCCGCGACGCCGAATCTGCACGCTCAGGCGCGCCTCGAGCTGGTGCAGATGTGCATCGAGCGGCCCGCACAGACTGGCCAGCCGCGCGTTGTCGGTGGGCTCGAGATGAAACTCACGTACGGCACCGGTCTGGGGAGCGTTCAGGCGGACATCCTCGTCGGCGCCGCCAGCAACCGTCCGCGCAGTGAATGCGGACGCGCCTCGGTCACCTGTACATCGACAAAGCGCTGCAACAGACTCGCCGGCCCCGAAAAATTGACCCAGCGATTGTTCTCGGTACGACCGGCAAGTTCGGCGCGGTCCTTCTTGGCATGGCGCTCGACCAGCACGCGTTGCGTGCTGCCCACCATGGTGCGACTGATCGCCAGACTCTGCGCATCGAGCTGCGCCTGCAGGCGTGCCAGGCGCTGTTGCTTGATCTCAAGCGTTACTTCATCGGGCAACGAGGCTGCGGGCGTCCCCGGCCGTGCGCTGTAGATAAAGCTGAACGACTGGTCGAAATTGGCATCTGCAACGAGCCGCAGCGTGGCCTCGAAGTCGCGTACGCTTTCACCAGGAAAACCCACAATGATATCGCTGGAGATCGCGATGTCCGGCCGCGCCGCGCGCAGGCGCCGCAGCTTGTCCTTGTATTCGAGCGCTGTGTAGCCCCGCTTCATGAGTGCCAGCACCCGATCGGAACCACTCTGCACTGGCAAGTGCAGATGATTGGCGAGCTTCGGCACCTGGGCGTAGGCCTCGATCAGGCTGTCGGAAAATTCCAGCGGGTGCGAAGTGGTGAAGCGAATGCGCTCGATGCCATCGATGCGTGCCACGTGGTGGATGAGCGTGGCGAGATCGGCTCGAGCGCCGCCACCGGCTGCGCCGCCGCCCTGCGCGCCGTCTGCAAATGCGCCCGCATAAGCATTCACATTCTGGCCCAGCAGCGTCAGCTCGCCCACGCCCTGTGCCGCCAGCACGCGCGCTTCCGCCAGCACCGACTCGAAGGGCCGGCTGACCTCATCGCCACGCGTGTAGGGCACAACACAGAAACTACAGTATTTGCTGCAACCCTCCATCACCGACACATAGGCGCGCGCGCCCTCGGCCCGCGGCGCCGGGAGCGAATCGAATTTCTCGATCTCTGGAAAGCTCACATCGACCACCGCGCGACCGGCTGTGCGCCGCTCTTTGAGCATCTGCGGCAGGCGATGGATGGTCTGCGGCCCGAACACCAGATCGACGCAGGGCGCGTGCGCACTCAGCGCCGCGCCTTCCTGACTGGCCACGCAGCCGCCGACGCCGATGATCAACTCCGGGCGCTGCTGCTTGAGCAGCCGCCACTCGCCGAGCAGCGAATACACTTTGTCCTGCGCTTTCTCACGCACCGAACAGGTGTTCATCAACAACAGATCGGCGCTGGCCACATCGTCGGTAGGCTCGTAGCCGAGCGACTCGCGCAGCACGTCCGCCATGCGGGCGGAGTCGTACTCGTTCATCTGGCAACCGTAAGTCTTGATGTAGTAGCGGCCGGCCATGTATCAGAACGGAATATCGTCGTCGAACTCTTCAGCGCTGGCGCCGGCGCTGGCGGGCACACCCTCGGGAACCGGGCTGCGCTCACGCGCTTCGAAGTTGCCGGTGGCGCCACCACTGGCCCCTCCGCCGCCACCACCACCACCACCACCGCGACTGCCCATCATCTGCATCTCGCTGGCGATGATTTCGGTCGTGTAACGATCACGCCCTTCTTTATCCTGCCACTTGCGGGTGCGCAGTGACCCCTCAATGTACACTTGAGAACCCTTGCGCAGGTATTCTCCGGCGATCTCCCCCAGGCGACCGAACAGCGCCACGTGATGCCACTCGGTGCGCTCTTTCTGCTCACCCGATTGCTTGTCTTTCCAGCTCTCGCTGGTGGCGATACGAATGTTGGCGACTGTCATGCCCGAAGGCATGGCTCTGGTTTCCGGATCAGCGCCAAGATTGCCGACCAGAATGACTTTATTGACTCCGCGCGCCATGTGCAGACCCTCTTGCGGGCTATTAATTGTGGGATGCCTATTGTAGTCGCCGAACGGGTGCCCGGCAGCGATCGTTTGTGGTGGCATGGTGGCGATTGGGCCGGCCAGAAGCCCGGCAAGGCCCCTAATATGCCGGGAAATGCCCGAATCGGGCCCCCGGCGGGCCCAAGCGGCCCAAGCGGCCCAAGCGGCCCAAGCGGCCCGCGCCCGGGTAGAATGGCCGATCCCCGATTTGGGGTCCAACCAGCACTGGCCCGGCCAGGCATCTGCACCTAATGAAGACCATCAGCGTCCGCGGCGCGCGTACCCACAATCTGAAGAACATCGACCTCGATCTGCCACGCGACCGGCTTATTGTCTTTACCGGTCTTTCCGGCTCCGGCAAGTCCTCCCTCGCCTTCGATACGCTCTACGCTGAAGGCCAGCGCCGGTACGTCGAATCGCTCTCGGCCTACGCGCGTCAGTTCCTCTCGATGATGGACAAACCTGACGTCGACAGTATCGAAGGCCTGTCGCCCGCAATCGCCATCGAACAGAAGGCGGGCTCGCACAATCCACGTTCCACCGTCGGCACGGTCACGGAAATATACGATTACCTGCGCTTGCTATACGCGCGCGTCGGCCTGCCGCGCTGCCCGACCCATGCCATTGATCTGGCGGCGCAGAGTGTCGGCCAGATGGTTGATCAGGTCATGCAAGCAGGCGCCGAACGGCCAGCGCTGCTGCTGGCGCCATTGGTGATTGATCGCAAGGGCGAACACGCGCAGTTGTTTGTTGATCTGGCGGCGCAAGGTTTCGTGCGGGCGCGCGTCGATGGCATAGTCTATGAGCTCGATCAGGCACCAACACTCGAGGCGCGCCGCAAGCACACCATTGAAGCCGTGATCGACCGCTTTCGCGTCCGCCCCGACGCCGCCCAGCGGTTGGCGGAATCCTTCGAGACCGCACTACGCCTGGCGAATGGCACCGCTCGCGTCATATTCACGGACGGCGATAACACGCCGCTGGTGTTCTCCAGTCGCCACGCTTGCCCAGAGTGCGGATTTTCAGTACCGACTCTCGAGCCGCGTATGTTCTCGTTTAATAATCCCGCCGGCGCCTGCCCGGCCTGCGATGGCCTGGGCGTGCAGGACTTTTTTGAACCGCAGCGCGTCGTCACGCAGCGCCATCTGTCGGTGGCTGGAGGCGCGGTGCGTGGCTGGGATCGGCATAACCCGCATTATTTTCAGATGGTGCAGGGCCTCGCGCGTCACTATCACTTCGATCTGGAAGCGGCCTGGACTGCGCTGCCCGAAGCCATTCGCCAGAAGCTGCTCTATGGGAGCGATGGCGAAGAAATCGAGTTTCGCTTTCAGGATGGGCGCGGCGCCAGCCAGCGCCGTCGACACGCTTTCGAAGGCATCATTCCCAATCTGGAACGGCGCTGGCGTGAAACTGAATCGACTGCGGTACGCGAAGAACTCGGGCGCTTTCGCGGCGAGCGCGCCTGCCCGGAATGCGCCGGCACGCGCCTCAACAGCGTGGCGCGTGCGGTGCTCATCGACGGCCGCAGCATTGCCGAGCTTAGTCATCTCACCATCGGCCATGCGCTTAAGGTTTTTCACGCCCTGCAACTGGCCGGCTGGCGCGCCACGGTCGCTGATCGCATCGTCCGCGAAGTCATCGAGCGGCTGCGCTTTCTGACCGATGTGGGTCTCGACTATCTCGGTCTCGATCGCGCTGCCGACACGCTCTCGGGCGGTGAAACGCAGCGCATACGCCTGGCCAGCCAGGTGGGTTCTGGTCTTACCGGCGTCATGTACATCCTCGATGAGCCCTCCATTGGTCTGCACCAACGCGACAATGAGCGCCTGCTGGTCACGCTGCGGCGCCTGCGTGACCTGGGCAATACCGTGATCGTTGTTGAACATGACGAGGACGCGATCCGCAGCGCCGATCATGTCGTTGACCTGGGCCCCGGCGCCGGCGTGCATGGCGGCATGGTGGTGGCGCAGGGCACTCCGGCAGAGATCTGCAGCAACGCCAGATCGTTGACCGGTCGCTATCTCGCGGGTATTGAACAGATCGCCGTGCCGCGCCAGCGTCGCAGGCCGGGCGCTGCCCGCCTGCAGATCAGCGGCGCGCGCGGCAACAATCTGCACAATCTCCAGGTCAGCGTGCCGGTCGGCCTGTTTACCTGCGTGACTGGCGTATCAGGCTCGGGCAAATCAACGCTCATCAATGACACCCTGTTTCGCCATGCGGCCGCGGCATTGACTGACTCCGGTAGCGAGGGCGCTGCGCCCTGCGAGAGCATCAGCGGTCTCGAACGCTTTGAGCGCGTGGTCGACATCGATCAGAACCCCATAGGCCGCACGCCGCGCTCAAACCCCGCCACCTACACCGGACTGTTCACCATTGTTCGCGAACTGTATGCGCAGGTGCCCGAGGCCCGCGAGCGCGGCTACGACGCCGGGCGCTTCAGTTTCAATGTACGCGGTGGCCGCTGCGAAGCCTGTCAGGGCGATGGTGTGCTGCGCGTCGAGATGCATTTTCTCCCCGATGTCTACGTGCCCTGCGACGTCTGCCGGGGCCGACGTTACAACCGCGAGACGCTCGAAGTGCGCTATCGCGGCCTGAACATTCACGAGGTACTCGAACTCACCATCGAGGATGCCGCCCAAGTGTTCGCCAGCGTGCCAGCCTGTGCCACCAGGCTGCGCACCCTGCTCGAAGTCGGTTTGAGTTACGTGCGCCTGGGGCAAAGCGCAACCACGCTCTCGGGCGGTGAAGCGCAACGCATCAAACTGGCGCGCGAACTTGCCAAACGCAGCGCCGGCCGCACGCTCTATATTCTGGACGAGCCCACCACCGGCCTGCATTTTCATGACGTCGCGCAGTTGCTCGGGGTGCTGCAGCAGCTGGTCGACGCCGGCAATACCATGGTGGTGATCGAACACAATCTGGATGTGATCAAGACCGCGGACTGGATCATCGATCTTGGGCCCGGCGGCGGCGAGAACGGTGGCCGTGTGGTAGCGGAAGGCACGCCGGAGATGGTGGCGGCGAATGCGGCGTCCATTACCGGAAAGTACCTGGCGGCAACGCTACAGCGTGCGGCAGCGAACGCCAGTTCAAGTATTGAATCGGCGCTTGCGTAGCCCGGCAGGTACCAGCAACAGCTCGAGCACTTCGAACACTCCATGTGCCAGTAGCGCCATCGCCGCAGCGGGGATCGCACCCGTGAGTATGGTGGGCACATCGTTCAACGCAAGTCCTGAGACGATGGGAGCACCGTAACCACCCGCACCTACCAGTGCCGCGAGTGTCGCGGTCCCGATGCTCACGATGGTTGCAGTCTTTATTCCTGCCAGCAACGTAGGACTGGCCAACGGCAATACGATACGAAACAGGATCTGTGGCTTGCTCAGGCCAAAGGCCCGCGCGTTCTCCAGGTGACGCGCATCAATGGCGCGAATGCCGGTGAAGGTATTGAGCACCACCGGCAACAGGCTATAGAGACACAGAGCCACCAGCGCCGGTGCCGTGCCGACGCCAAACAGCGGAATCAGGAAGCACAGCAACGCCAGTGACGGCACGGTCTGGATGACAGCGCTCAGCAGCAGTATGGCCTGCCCGGCAGCGTGAAAGCGCACCGCGGCAATTCCAAGCGGAATGCCGATGAGAATCGAAAACAGCAATGACACCCCGACCAGCCATAGGTGCTCACCGGTGCGGTGAATGAATTTGCTCCACTCGGTATCGGCGACCGCTCGTTCAGAACCCAGGAAGCGCGCAGCAATCTGTTCGAAACTTAGCTTTTTAATATCGGCCTGCGCATTCATCTCGAGCATCGCCTCCTCGGTGATTGTCCCGTCGAGTGTCAACAGCGCCCGCCACTCATTCGGATACTTTTCGACAAACGCCTTCCTGGCGACCCATACAGCCTGATAGTTCGGAAAGTACGCCAGATCATCCTTGAGTACGCGTAACTTGAGTTTCTTGATTTTAGCGTCCGTGGAATACACGTCGATCAAATCGACGGCATCATCGCCGATCGCCTGGTAGCTCAGGCTATGCTCCATGCGCTTCACCTGGTGCGGATCGAAGCTCAGCTGGTAGCGATCGAGCATGCCCCGATAGCCATCCTGGCGGTCCATGAACTCGTAGCTGAAGGCCGCTCTGATAGTGGACTGCAATGCCAGCAGATCGCCAATGGTGTGCAGGTTGTATTGTGTTGCGAAGGCTTCCTTTACTGCCAACGCATAGGTGTTGTTGAATCCCAATGGCCTGGAAATTACCAGGTCCAGGCTGGCCAGCGCCTGGCCAATCTCGTCGAGCGATCTGAGATTGGGATTCTTGATGATGGCCTCAGCCAGGGTGCCGGTATAGTCCGCATACACGTCTATTGCCCCGCTCTTCAGTGATTCAAACAGAATTCCCGTGCTGCCCATGCCCAGTTTACGGTTGACCGGAATACGCGAATGAGATTCGATGGTCTGGGCGGCGATTTCCCCCAGTATGTAACCTTCGGTAAAAATCTTGGAGCCGACGACAATGCGCTCAGCGGCACTCGTCACCAGCGGGAACAGGCACGTGAGCAATACGCCGACAGCGCGCTGCCTGTTCATAGCACAGTTGCTGCGTCGGGGAGGCTGCGCTGCGCGTTGATGAACAGCGTCACGAAAGGATCGGCGGGCCGGGCCAGCAGTTCCCGGTAAGTGCCGGTTTGCAGCACGCGCCCCTCATTCAGCAGGCTGATCTGCTCGGCAAGAAAGACCGCCTCGCCCAGGTCGTGGGTAACCAGCAGCACCGTTTTGGCGAGGCGCTGGAAAATGGCTTTCAGCTCCTGCTGCAGGCTGCGCCGGATCAGTGGATCCAGCGCGGCCATCGGTTCATCAAGCAACATCACCGGCGGATCCATCATGGCGGCGCGCATAATCGAGGCGCGTTGCCGCTGGCCACCACTCAGCTCGTACGGAAAGCGGAGCAGATCAGCCGCCTCGAGGTCCACCAGCCTGCGCAGCTCTGCCATGCGCGCCTCGATCCGTGCTCTGGTCCAGCCCCGCAATTTCGGGATCAGCGCAATATTCTGCCGGGCTGAAATATGCGGGAACAAGCCACCATCCTGCGGCACATAGCCGATGCGATCCGCCCACTCGAAGTGCCTGAAGGACAGCAACGCCTGATCGTTGATCTTGACGTAGCCCTTTTCAAACGGAATCAACCCCAGGGTTACCCGTAAGAGCGTGGTTTTCCCCGAACCACTCGCACCAATCAACGCACGGGTAGCGCCCGCCGCGACCTCGAGATTGACATCGGTCAGGACTGACTTGCCATGGAAGGTCTTGTAAATATGTTCAAGCTTGAGCATGGGCGTAGTGTGCCAGCCATCTCAAGGATCGGCGCCTGCGAGCCGCCGCCGGCACTGTCATTGCAGCCCTGCGTAAACCGCCCGGGCTTGCTGAAGTCGAGCGAGCACGCTCTGCTTCTCGGCAGCGCTGTTCCAATCGGGGTACGCAGCCGTGGATTCGATAACGCGATCGATCCACGCAGCGAAATATTGCGCGTCCGGCGGTGATTTCGCTCGCAGACCACCGATGCTGACATAGATAGGACTGGTAGTCGCATAGACATAGTTGTCCAATACCGGATGGCGGGCAGCATCGCTCGAGGCACGCAGCAGACACCAACCGCTGGAATTCACAGTGATGCTGCCCTGGTATTCGCCCTGCGCCAATGGTTTTCGATCGACAAACGATTTCATCACGCGGCCGTTGCAGACCAGCTCCAGGTGATCCACCGGCACGATGGACTGCAGGCGCACCGAATAATAAACGCTCCTGGTGGCCGCATCTAATGTCAGGGTGTCACCGACCTGTGCTGCGCCCAGGCTGAACCCCAGCAGCGGAGCATTGGTGGCGAAGCTGCGGCCCTGCTTGAGCGCCTCAAGCCATTGCGCCAGCTTTACCCGATCGTCGCGTTGCCCGCTGTCTTCAGGCACGCGCGCGTAGACGCGGTTCATCCCCACGGGTCCCCGTAGCGAGGCAAAATTGGCCATGGCGTCGGTGCCGCCGGCAGCCGGCAGGTGGAACCCCAGGTTGAGCAGGCGATACCATACTGCTGCGGTCGCGCGGTGATCGCTGAAACCAGTAATCTCCATGTAGTCGACTTTTCCCAGAGCGACGTCGACTGGCAGTTCATTGGACAGCGCCGCGGCCGGCTTGAGAATGGGCTGTGGCTCCTCATCGAAGGGATGCACATAGCCCACCAGAGCGCCCCGGGCATGCGCGATATCGGCAATATCGGCATTCATCGGATACAGGCTCGACGCCGCGCTGTTGGGATAGCCCGCGAAGCCTGGCATGATGGCGCCATCAATGTCGAGCAGGCCTAGATGACCCCAGTAGCTGGTGTGAAATTCCTGGCCGTGAACGATCAGCGCATCCGGCGCCGAGGCCGGGTCGATATGTGCGCCGTTATAGGCAATATCCGGAAAGCGCTGTTCCTTGTTGACGATCAGTGCGTTGACCAGGCCCAGATTCTCAGCCTGCGCCTGCAGCACCAGATGTGCAGGCGTGTTGCGGTAGGCGCCGCCATAGTTCATGTGAACGTGAACATCCGTGCTCAGCCAATGTCCGGCGCCAGGAACCGGCCAGGTCCCCTCGCTCAAGTTTACCGCCAGTTCCGTAATCTGGCCGGCGCTCGTTGCTAGGTCATGAGCCTCCAGCTTGCGCTCGAAGCCTTGCATGATCTCGACATGGACCGGGCCCGCAGGCACGTCGATGGTTGTTGCGCCACGGGTGTGAAAATAATGTGCCTCGAAGCGTCGCTGGCTGCGATCAATGCCATCGTCCGCGTGTATCCACGCGGCGGCAGGCGCATAGAATTTACCGGCTGCATCGGTAATGCTGATGCGCGCGGCGGCAGAGCCACCCGTGGAATTGGCCAATACCAGGTGCAGCTGCGCCATGGGATGCAGATAACGCCGCTTGGGTGCGCCCAGGCAGGACACACTGCCACCCGGCATAGGCATGAGGCACAACTCGGTGTTGCCGCTGCGATTGCCGATGAACGCGATCGCTCTGCCATCCGGTGACCAGCGCGGACCGGTCTGGTCCCACTCGCCGAATGCGATCGGCAGCGGATCGCCACCGCCCGCGGGCATCACCCAGAGATTGTTCCACGAGCGGCCGCTGTAGGAACTGAACACCAGCCGCGAACCATCGGGCGAAATATCGGGTCGCGCCCTCCAGTTGGTTTCTTCGTAGTGAATTTCCCGGGCCTCACCGCCAACGCTCGCCGGCGCACGCCAGATTCCGCCGGTACCGTAGATATGATTGCGATTGGAGAGGTAGATGATCTCGCGACCATCGCGCGTCCACAGCGGATTAATCTCGTGATCGTAGGGGCTGTAATAGTAACGGGGCAGCGGACTCTTGTTCTCACCGGTGAGGCGCGCGACATTTACCAGCCTGCCACCCTGCAGATCGCCCGTGAAGATATGAAAGCGCTGGTTGAATGAGGTCGAGACAAACAGCAAGCGCTTGCCATCGGGCGAGAATCTTGGCTCGACATTCACCGCACCGTCACTGCTGAGAGCGTGTGATTCACCGCTGACCAGGTCCAGCAGCCGCAGCTCGACCGCTTCACCATCATAAGAGCTATAGATGACCGAGCGCCCGTCCGGCGACCAATCGGGTTGATAGTCGTAGCCTGCGCCCGCGGTCAATTGCTGTGCCGTATCCGTCCCCAGGCGCTGACGCCACAGGGTCCCCGCCATGGAATAGATCACTTCCTGTGAATCCGGCGACCAGGTGACGCTGGACGGGCCGCTGGTCAGCTGCGGCAGATACATTTCCCGAAAATAATAGGGATGCGGCAGATCGATCTGTCTGAGAACCGGCACGCGTGCAGCCAGGGCCAGCGAGCTGCCGATGCAGCTCAGCAGCACCACCGCGCGTAACAATTTGGTTGGTAGGGGCACTATTGGTCGGCTGGCGTGGGCGAGATCGCAGCAGGATAGCATTTGGCCACAATTTTCACCTACCACTTGCCGGTACCTCAGCGCGTACGCCCCGCTCCCGATTCGAAATACTGATGCACCTCACCGCTGCTGCTGCGCTCACGGTAATTGCTGCGTGTGTAGGCGTTGACCACTCGACGCCAGAAGGCCACCGCAGGTGCATTGCGCAGATATTCCATGATGTGCCAGCGGCCGGCAAAGCGATCGCAGATCAGGCGCACCGCCTCCTGGCCGAGGCCGCGGCGACGCCACTCGCGGGCGATGAAAAATTCGGACATGGAATAATCGAAGCGCTCGTTACCCACGGGCATGGCGCCACTGCGCACCATGGCAAAACCCACCGGGCTGTCTTCCTTGAGAATGGTGAGCAGATGTGCACTGGAATCGGCAAACCAGCTCGCGAGCTGGTCGGGTTCGCGGTGACCGAATTCACTCAGTGCGGGAAACACACCGGTGCCAAGCGGTGCCAGGTCGTTGAGGTAATCGCGATAGACCGATTCGATCCAGGTGCGATCGCTTTTGGTTTGTCGGGTATCGCGAATGCTGATGGTCATGGTACAGAAACACGAAAGCCCGGGCAGACCGGTTCGCGGCCTGCACGGGCTTTCATGCCAGACCCGAAGTGGATCAGTTTGCCGGAGCAGCCGGAGCGGCAGCCGGAGCAGCAGCGTCAGCAGCCGGAGCGGCAGCGTCAGCGGCCGGAGCGGCAGCCGGAGCAGCAGCAGCGGGAGCGGCCTCAGGAGCAGCTGCCGGAGCGGCGGCTTCCTGGGAGCTGCAGGCGATCAGCGCGAGCGCTGCGACAACAGCGCCAAGAGCAAGCTTAGTATTCATCGATGAATCCCCAGATAATCAGAAGTTAAAATGCAGACAAACTAGTTTGAAAAGCGACATCCCATCGCCGCTGCTGATTCTATAGAAGCCACGGCGCAATTCAATCATTCGCCGTATAAAAGCCCCGAAAAGTTGTCCGGGAGGCGCGCTTTCAGCGCTTTGCCAGCAAATCCCGAATTTGAGCAAGCAGCACTTCCTGTGCAGGCGGTGCAGTCGGGGCTGCGGCAGGGGCGGGTTTTTTGAGCCTGTTGATGCCCCGCAAAGCCATGAAAATGATGAAGGCGACAATGACAAAATCGATGACGGTCTGCAGGAATGCCCCGTATTTGAGCATGATCGCTTTACCGTCAGCAGCCACGCCAATCTGCGCGGCCCAGTCAGCAACATTCACCCCCGCCATGGCCATGCCGATGGGCGGCATAATGACGTTTTCAACCAGCGACGCCACGATCTTGCCAAAGGCCGCACCGATCACGACGCCTACCGCCAGATCGACGACGTTGCCCCTCATGGCAAATTCTTTGAATTCCGCACCCATTCCCATAATTCAGCTCCTTCTTAAGAGGGTTGCCATGGTGATACGGCGGTCAACTCTACTTGCCCGCCTTCTTCTTGGCGGCTCGTTTCGGCCCGGCCTTGACCTTCGCACTACCGGCGGTGATCTTGCCGGAGGACTTTGCCGCCTTTTTGCCGGCTTTGGCGCTCGCCCTGGCGGTTTTCGCCGCTACCTTGGCGCCCTTATGCACGGCCTTGTCCTTCGCTTTGGCGGCCTTGGCAGCCGCTTTTACGCTCGCCTGTTCAGCCTCGGCCGCGGCGGAAGCCCGGGTCTTTTTGGGCTTGGTATCGGCTGCTGCCTCGGTGGGCACTGCTGCCGGCGCCGGACGATCCACCAGCTGCATCAACGCCATTTTTGCGGCATCGCCAGCACGCGGCACCATGCGCAATATGCGGGTATAGCCACCCGGGCGGGCGCGAAAGCGCGGGCCCAGATCGGTAAACAGCTTCTCGACCAGCGGCATATCCCGCAGGCGCGAGAAAGCCAGGCGACGATTGGCCTCGGAATCGCTCTTGGCCAGCGTGATCAGGGGCTCGACCACACGCCGCAGTTCCTTGGCCTTCGGCACGGTCGTGCGGATGGTTTCATGGCGCAGGAGCGATACCGACATGTTGCGCAGCAGCGCGTGCCGATGCGAACTGTTGCGCGAGAGTTGCCGACCAGAGAGCTTGTGACGCATGAGTTACTCTTGAATGAAAATCAGATCAGGCCGCTCTCTTCTTCGCGGCGCAGGCCCGCTGGCGGCCAACCATCGAGGCGCATGCCGAGCATCAGGCCGTGGCTTTGCAGCACTTCCTTGATTTCTGTGAGCGACTTCTTACCCAGATTTGGCGTACGCAGCAGCTCAACTTCAGTGCGCTGTACGAGATCGCCGATGTAATGGATGTTTTCAGCCTTGAGGCAGTTGGCACTGCGCACCGTGAGTTCAAGCTCATCGACCGGGCGCAACAGAATGGGATCAAACTGCATCTCGGTGATCTTGGCGACCGCTTCGTCTTCGCCCTGCAGATCGACGAACACCGAGAGCTGATCTTTGAGAATGCCGCCGGCGCGCCGGATGGCTTCCTCGGGCTCAATGGTGCCGTTGGTCTCGATATCGATGACCAGCTTGTCAAGATCGGTGCGCTGCTCAACGCGCGCGGCTTCGACCGAGTAGGTCACGCGTCGCACCGGGCTGAAGGAGGCATCGAGCAACAGGCGGCCGATCGGCCGGGTCTGCTCTTCGAAGGCCACGCGCTGCACCGCCGGGCGATAGCCGCGGCCGCGCTCGATTTTCATCAGCATGTTGAGCTCACCGGCCTTGGTCAGGTTGGCGATCACCAGATCCGGGTTGACGACTTCGATGTCGTGATCGGTCTGAATGTCGCCCGCCGTCACCGGCCCCGGGCCTTTCTTGTGCAGACGCAGCTCGGCGGAATTGCGTGTATGCATGCGCAGCGCCACCAGCTTGAGATTGAGCAGCACGTCGACGACGTCTTCCTGCACGCCCTCGATGCTGGTGTACTCGTGCAGCACACCGTCAATCTCCACTTCGGTGATCGCCGCACCTGGCATGGAAGAGAGCAGCACGCGCCGCAGCGCATTGCCAAGCGTATGGCCAAAGCCACGCTCAAAAGGTTCGATGACGACCCGCGCCTGACGCGGGGCCACGGGCTGCACCTTGACCACACGGGGCTTGAGAAATTCGGTTACCAGGGACTGCATAGGTGCTCCAGCGTTACTTCGAATACAACTCGACCACCAGGTTCTCGTTGATGTCCGGCAGGACATCTTCGCGAGCTGGTACCGTCTTGAATATGCCGCGCATTTCCTTGTCGCTGACCTCCACCCAGTCGGGCAGGCCGGCCTGGGTGGCCGAGGCCAGCGCACCCTGGATACGCAGCTGCTTGCGGGCGCGCTCACGCACCTGCACCACATCGCCGGCATTGCACTGGTACGAGGCGATGGACACGATATGGCCGTTGACCTCAATGGCCTTATGGCTCACCAGCTGGCGCGCTTCGGCGCGCGTAGCGGCAAAGCCCATGCGATAGACCACATTGTCGAGCCGCGATTCCAGCAGCTTGAGCAGCGTCTCACCGGTGGCGCCGGTACGGCGCGCGGCCAGCTTGTAGTAGCCGCGAAACTGCCGCTCCAGCACGCCATACATGCGCCGCAGCTTCTGCTTTTCGCGCAGCTGCGTGCCGTAGTCGGACAGGCGCTGGCGGCGCTCGCTTTTGATGCCGCCGGGTGGCACCTGAAATTTGCACTTGCTCTCAATCGGCTTGGCGCCGCTCTTGAGAAACAGATCAGTGCCCTCGCGCCGAGCGAGTTTGCATGTCGGGCCGGTATATCGCGCCATAGTCTTCTCGTTTCCTTAACTGATTTCCGGGGTCGCTCTAGACGCGACGCTTCTTCGGGGGACGGCAGCCGTTATGCGGAATCGGCGTGACGTCCTCAATGCTGGTGATCTTCAGGCCGCAGCCGTTGAGCGCCCGCACTGCAGATTCGCGCCCCGGGCCGGGGCCACCGACGCGCACTTCGACATTCTTGACGCCGTGTTCCTGCGCCGCGATGCCGGCCTTTTCAGCGGCGACCTGCGCCGCGAACGGCGTGCTCTTGCGTGAGCCTCGAAAGCCGCAGCCTCCCGAGGTGGCCCATGACAGCGTGTTGCCCTGCCGGTCAGTGATGGTGATGATCGTGTTGTTGAACGAGGCATGCACGTGCGCGATCGCATCGAGCACGTTCTTACGCGCCTTCTTGGGCTTCTTGGGGCCGCCGGACTGGGCTGCTGCGCCCGCGCCGCTCTGCTGTGCTTTCTGTTCAGCCATAATAATTTCCTGCTATCAAACCTTGCCCGGCGGGGCATTGAGCTTCACGGCCTGCTTACGCGGCCCCTTGCGGGTACGCGCATTGGTGCGCGTGCGTTGACCACGAACCGGCAGGCCCTTGCGATGGCGGATACCGCGCCAGGTGCCCAGATCCATCAACCGCTTGATGTTCATCGAGACTTCACGGCGCAGATCGCCTTCCAGCGGCCAGCGCGACAGCTGCGCACGGATCGCCGTGACTTCGGCCTCGGTCAGATCCTTGACCTTGGTGGTCGGATCGACGCCGGCAGCCGTCAGGGCCTCAAGCGAGCGGTTCGGACCGATGCCAAAGATATGGGTCAGACCGATGACCACATGCTTGTTCATCGGAATGTTGATACCGGCTATACGTGCCATGCTGTTACCTCAAAACCTTAGCTACGGTGCGCACCGGGTTCAACCCTGGCGCTGCTTGTGACGCGCATCGGCGCAGATCACGTAAACCACGCCGCGACGGCGCACAATCTTGCAGTTCTTGCAGATCTTCTTGACTGACGGACGCACTTTCATCGCTCACCTTGACCTGGGGCACCACGGCCCGCTCCCAGCAAATTCGCCTTTTTCATAAGGCCCGGGTACTGATTGGACATCATGTGCGCCTGTAACTGGGCCATGAAATCCATAACCACCACCACCACGATCAGCAGGGAAGTGCCACCAAACTGGAACGGCACACCCTGTGAGGAAATCAGAAACTCGGGCAACAGGCATACCGCCATGATGTAGAACGCGCCCCACAGCGTCAGACGCGAGAGCACTTTGTCGATGTATTCACCGGTCTGCTGTCCGGGACGGATACCGGGAATGAAAGCTCCGGATTTCTTGAGGTTGTCGGCGGTGTCGCGCGCATTGAACACCAGCGCGGTATAGAAGAAAGTGAAACCCAGAATCAGCGCCGCGTACAGCACCAGGTGCAGCGGCTGACCATAATTAAGCGCTGCCTGCACGCGCTGCATGATCAGGCTCATTTTACTATCCGACCCGGTTGCGAAAAAACTCGCCATGGTGGCCGGGAATAGCAGCAGGCTCGAGGCGAAAATCGGCGGGATCACGCCCGACATGTTGAGCTTGAAAGGCAGATGGCTGCTCTGGCCCGCGTACAGACGGCGGCCGACCTGGCGCTTGGCATAGTGCACGGTTATGCGCCGCTGGGCGCGCTCGACATAAACGCAGAACGCGGTGACACCCACGACGATGATGACCAGCACGATGGCAAAGATCGGCAGCATTTCGCCATTGTTGACCGAGGTAAAGGTACGGCTGATGGCGCCTGGAATTCCGGAAACGATGCCGGAGAGAATGATCATCGAAATACCGTTGCCGATGCCGCGCTCGGTAATCTGCTCACCCAGCCACATGAGAAACAGTGTGCCGGTGGTCATCGTGACCGTGGCCACCATCATCCACTGGAAGCCACCGGCCAGCACCATGCCACCGTTTTGCAACGCCGCGGCAGCGCCGAAGGACTGAAAAATCGCCAGGCCCACGGTCGCGTAGCGCGTCAGCTGCGTGGTCTTGCGTCGCCCAGCCTCACCCTCCTTGCGATATTCCATCAGGGTCGGTACCACCATCGAGAGCATCTGGATGATGATCGAGGCCGAGATATAGGGCATGACGCCCATGGCGAAGATCGACAGACGCTGCAGGGCGCCGCCGCTGAAAGTGTTGACGATCCCCAGTATCGAGTTGGCCTGATCGTTGAAAAAACGCGCTACCGCGTCCGGGTTGATGCCTGGCACCGGTATGAATGTGCCAATGCGATACACCACCAGCGCACCCACCAGAAACAGCAGGCGATTGCGAATCTCACCGAGGCGGCCAGCCTCGGCGAAAGTTGCCGCCGGATTGCTGGGCGGGTTAGCCATCAGGCCTCAACCTTGCCACCGGCTGCTTCGATGGCCGCGAGCGCACCCTTGGTGACACCAATACCCTTGAGCTGCACGGCCTTCTTGATCTCGCCCGAGAGCACTACCTTGGCTTTCTTGGCGAACACGGGAATCAACTGGGCTTTCTTAAGTGCTGCCAGATCAATCGGCGTGCTCGTCACCAGCGCGAGCTCGTGCAGACGTACTTCAGCACGCGTAGACCTAATGGCGGAGCGAAAGCCGACTTTCGGCATGCGCCGCTGGATGGGCATCTGGCCGCCTTCAAAGCCGACCTTGTGATAGCCACCCTTGCGGGCGCGCTGCCCCTTGACGCCACGGCCGCAGGTTTTGCCCTGACCGGCTGAGGCGCCACGGCCAACGCGTAAACGGACGCTGCGCGAGCCGGCGCCGGGTCTGATGGTATTCAGTCGCATGTCAGAGTTGCTCCACCTTAAGCATGTGGCAGGCGGCATTGATCATGCCGCGGTTGGCCGCGGTATCAGCCACCGTGACGCACTGATGCGGGCGGCGCAGGC
>JANMWZ010000122.1:0-1759 GCA_031441585.1 Gammaproteobacteria bacterium | reverse complement strand
CAGCACCACATCGCTGTCGCAGTCGGCGCGAATCTCGATGACCTTTTGAATGTGTCCGGATTGTTCACCCTTGTGCCACAACTTGCGCCGCGAACGCGACCAATAGACGGCCTCGCCGCGCTGCGCGGTTTGCTCCAGCGCATCGCGGTTCATCCAGGCGAACATCAGGACTTCTCCGGTGTGCGCGTCCTGCGCAATCACCGGCACCAGACCTTGATCGTCCCACTTCACTTCGTTGAGCCAATTGGTACTCATAAGCGCATCTCGATACCCTGATCCCGCATGAACTGCTTGGCCTGCCGCACCGTGAACTCGCCGTAGTGAAAAATGCTGGCGGCCAGTACCGCGTCAGCTTTGCCTTCGACCACGCCATCGGCCAGATGTTGCAGCGTGCCGACCCCGCCGCTGGCGATCACCGGTATCTCGACCGCTTCCGACACCTGGCGCGTCAGCGCCAGATCGAACCCATTGCGGGTGCCATCGCGATCCATGCTGGTGAGCAGGATTTCGCCGGCGCCCAACGCTGCCACCTTGCGCACCCAGTCGATCACATCCAGGCCTGTCGCCTTGCGCCCACCATGGGTGAACACTTCCCATTTGCCCGGCGCCACCTGCTTGGCATCCACCGCCACAACGATGCATTGCGAACCGACCTTGCCCGAGGCATCCGCCACCAGCTGCGGATTATCCACTGCCGCAGTGTTCATGCTCACCTTGTCCGCGCCGGCATTGAGCAGGCGACGCACGTCTTCCACCTTGCGCACGCCACCGCCCACCGTCAAGGGAATGAATACCTGATCGGCGACGCGCTCCACGATGTGCAGGATGATGTCGCGCTGGTCGGAACTGGCGGTAATGTCGAGAAAGGTGATCTCGTCGGCGCCCTGCTCGTCATAGCGACGGGCCACCTCGACCGGGTCTCCGGCGTCCTTCAAACCGACGAAATTGACGCCCTTGACCACGCGGCCGGCATTGACGTCGAGGCAGGGAATGATGCGTTTGGCGAGCATGGCAATGAGGAGTAAAGAGTGAGAAGCGAGGAGCGGGAAATCGCTCCGCCCGTTTACTCCTGATTCCTCACTCCTTACCCCTCACTGCTGTCAACTTGTCGGCCTCGGCCTGGGCCTGATTGAAATCCAGCGTGCCTTCGTAAATGGCGCGTCCGGTAATGGCACCGATGATGCCTTCGTCGGCAACCGCGCACAGCGCTTTGACGTCCTTCAGCGTGGCAATGCCGCCGCTGGCAATCACCGGCATGCGCAGTGCCTGCGCCAGTTTGACGGTGGCCTCGACATTCACGCCGGAGAGCATGCCGTCGCGGCCGATATCGGTATAGATCACAGCTTCAACGCCGTAATCCTCGAATTTTTTAGCCAGATCGACCACATCATGTCCGGTCATCTTGGACCAGCCGTCCACCGCCACCTTGCCGTCCCTGGCGTCGAGCCCAACGATAATGTGACCGGGAAAGGCGCTACAGGCGTCATGCAGGAAGCCGGGATTTTTCACCGCCGCAGTGCCGATGATCACATAGGTAACGCCGTCATCGAGACAACGGTCGATGGTATCCAGATCACGTATGCCGCCGCCCAGTTGCACCGGAATTTCGGTGCCCACCTCGGCCAGAATGGCCTTGATGGCAGCCTCGTTCTTCGGTTTGCCGGCGAACGCACCATTAAGGTCAACCAGATGCAGGCGTCGCGCGCCCTGGTTGATCCAGTGCCGCGCCATCGCGGCGGGGTCTTCCGAAAATACCGTG
>JANMWZ010000121.1:0-7695 GCA_031441585.1 Gammaproteobacteria bacterium | reverse complement strand
CTCGGCGATCGGCGTGTCGAGTACCCGCTGCTCGCCGTACTTGCGCTGCAGCCCATCGGTGCAGCGGAACACACCGCCAAAAAAGCCGACGTCCTGGCCGAGGATGACAACGCTCGGATCTCTCCCCATCATGATATCCATGGCGGAGTTGAGAGCCTGAATCATGTTCATCTGCGCCATGCTCGCCTCTATTTGTCCAGCTCGGCATGCAGCAGGTCGCGCTCGCGTCGCAGATGCTCAGGCAGTTCTTTGAAGACGTCTTCAAACATCAGGTCGCGATCGAGTCGCGGCCCCTCGTTCAGGGTGCCGTAGGTGAGCGCTTCCTTCCAGGCGGCGACCACCTGGGCGTCGAGCTCGGCAATCAGTGCCTGATGCTTGGCTTCAGTCCACTCGCCCAGCGCAATCAGATGCTGTTTGAGTCTCTCAACCGGATCACCCAGCGGCCACAGTTCGTAATCATTGCGTGGACGGTAACGCGCCGGATCGTCGCTGGTGGAGTGCGCCGCGGCGCGATAGGTCACCAGCTCAATCAGCGTGGCACCGCCGCCCATACGGGCGCGATCGGCCGCCCAGCGGGTCGCGGCATAGACGGCGAGAAAATCGTTGCCATCGACACGCAGCCCCGGCAATCCATAGGCCGGACCGCGGGCCGCGAAGGTGTTCTGCTCGCCGCCGGCCGTGCCCTGAAAGGTGGAGATAGCCCACTGATTGTTGACCACATTGAGAATGACGGGCGCGCGATACACCGAGCCGAACAGCAGCGCGTGGTGGAAATCCGCCTCGGCCGTGCTGCCCTCGCCGGTCCAGGTCGCGGCGATGTGATCCTCGCCTTTGATCGCGGCCGCCATGGCCCAGCCGACCGCCTGCGGAAACTGGGTGGCCAGGTTGCCCGAAATGGAAAACAGTCGCGCCGAGGCCGAGTGATACATCACCGGGAGTTGGCGTCCCTTGCACATGTCGCGCGTATTGGAGAGCAGCTGGCACATCAGATCGACCAGCGGCTGCCCGCGCACCATCTGCAGCCCCTGCTGGCGATAGGAGGGAAACAGCATGTCACCGGGTTGCAGTGCCATGCCGGCAGCGACCGACACCGCTTCCTCGCCGGTCGACTTCATGTAGAACGACAGCTTGCCCTGGCGCTGGGTGCGCAACATGCGATCATCGTACACGCGCGTCAGCAGCATGTGCCGCAACCCGACCTGCAGTTCGTGGCCATCGAGGCGTGGATTCCAGCTGCCCACAGCGTGGTGCGCATCGTCGAGCACCCGCACCAGGCCGGTAGAGAGATACCCCAGTTCGCGCCAGGAAGCCTGGGTCTCCGGGCGCGCCAGCTCACCTGCCGGCGAGAGCTGCAGATAGCTGAAATCGGGTGCTTCGCCGGGGCGCGAGGGCGGCGCCGGCACATGCAATCGGGGCTTAGCGGGCATGGTCGGCTCCTTGGGAACCTGATTGCGCAGCATAACGCCCCCAGCCATCAAGTCTCAATGGCAGGCCGTTGCGCGGCGCGCTGGTCGGCGCGCGCGCCGCGCAATTCCGGATGCCGCCGTTCCAGCAGGCTTTTCAGACCCAGTGTCAGCAGCGCCAGCAGCGCCAGCAACGAGGCGGTCGCAAAGGCGCCCACGAAATTATATTCGTTATAGAGAATCTCGACGTGCAAAGGCAGTGTATTGGTTTCGCCGCGTATGTGACCCGAGACCACCGAGACAGCGCCAAACTCGCCCATGGCGCGGGCGTTGCACAGCAAAATGCCATAGAGCATGCCCCAGCGCACATTGGGCAGGGTCACCATCCAGAACGTGCGCCAGCCGCTGGCGCCGAGCGAGAGCGCCGCTTCCTCGTCATCGCGTCCCTGGCTCTGCATGAGCGGAATCAACTCGCGCGCAATGAATGGGAAAGTGATGAAGGTAGTCGCCAGAATCATGCCCGGCAGCGCGAAGATGACTTTATAGCCGTGTTCACCCAGCCACGGGCCAAACCAGCCACGGGCACCGAACACCAGTACAAAGATCAGCCCTGAAATCACCGGTGAAACGGCAAACGGCAGATCGATCAGTGTCAGCAAAAAGCCCTTGCCACGAAATTCATATTTGGCCACGACCCAGGCGGCCGCAGTGCCAAACACGGTATTCAGGGGCACCGAGATGGCCGCTACGGTCAGCGTCATGCGCATGGCGGCCAGTGCATCGACATCACGCAAAGCGTGCACAAACAGTACCAGCCCTTTGGCGAGCGCCTGCGTGAACACGGCCAGCAGCGGCATGATGAGAAACAGCACCAGATAGCTGAGGGCAAGAGCGATCAGCATAGTCCGCGCCAGCGCCCGGCCCAGACTGGCGCTGCCTGGAAATTCTCCGCGCCGGCTCATCGGCGCCCCTGGTAGCGGCGCTGCAGGGCCAGCTGCGCGCCGTTGATTGCAAACATCATGGCGAATGACAGCAACAGCATGGCGACGGCGACCACGGTGGCCTCGGCATACTGAAACTGCTCAAGCTTGGTCATGATGACCAACGGCACGATTTCCGATACCAGTGGAATATTGCCGGCAATAAAAATGACCGAGCCATATTCGCCCAGCGCACGCGAAAACGCCAAGGCGCTACCCGCAATCAGCGCCGGCAACAGCGCCGGAAAAATCACCCGGCGGAACACCAGCAGCGGGCCGGCGCCCAGCGTCTCGGCCGCGCGCTCCAGATCGCGATCCAGTTCGCCGAGCACCGGTTGGATGGTGCGCACCACAAAGGGCAGGCCGACGAAGACCAGGGCGGCGCTGACACCCAGCGGCGTAAAGGCGACCTGTATTCCCAGTGGCGCGAGCAGCCGGCCCAGCCAGCCGCCGGGTGCGTAGAGCGTCGCCAGGGCGATGCCGGCCACTGCGGTAGGCAGGGCGAAGGGCAGATCGACCAGCGCATCCAGTAGTCTGCGTCCCGGAAAATGATAACGCGTCAGCACCCAGGCAATCAGCAACCCGAATACCGCATTGATGCCGGCGGCGATCAGGCTGGCGCTAATGCTGAGGCGGAACGCGGCCAGCACCCGCGGTGTCAGCAGGATCTGCAACCAGCGGCTCGGCGGCAGGTGCGCGGCGCTCAGGAATGCGGCGCTCAAGGGAATAATCACAATCAGGCACAGATAGACCAGCGTATACCCCATGGTCAGTCCGAAGCCGGGCAGCACCTGCTGGCGTCGAGGTTTGCGCAGCAGCGCAGCGTTCATGCGCCTGCCCCCAGGGCAAAGAGGACGCTGGTGTGGCTGCCGGCACGGAACAGCATATGAAAATCGGCGCTCAGGCTTGCGGCAAGATCAGGCGAATGAGCGATGCCGAGCACCAGCAGTGACGGCTGCGCCTCAGTCACAATGGCGTTGAGCCAGCCTGGCAGGTCGCCCACGAACGGATCGCTGCGCAGATCAAGGCCATGCGTGCTGCGCAACTCGGCGCGCGCGTCGAGTATCGTTCGCTGGCCCGCAACCACCTCGCTGTGGCTGGCGTGCGGGCGTTGCAGTTCGACCGCGCTGACGGCAATCGGTAAATGACGCATGACGCTGGATACCAGTGCCAGCAGTTCGGCACGCGGCACTTGCGCGCCGGTATGCACCAGCAGGCGCTGTGGAGCGTTGCCGCCCTCAGCGAGGCACAGTACCCGACGGGCGCCACGCGCCACCGCGGCAGCAATGTGTTGTGGTGCCTGGGCATCGAGCGGCAGGACGCAGATGCCGGCTGCCAGGCGTTGGTTGGGCTCGCCGCGACGGACCACGCGCGCCTGCATGCTGCTTACCAGCTGCATCAGCAGCGGGGAGGATTCCAGGTGCACAGCGCCTGCTTCATCCTCCGCCATGAGGTTGAAGCTGGATATCGGGGTCGGCAAAGCGTGCACGCGACGCACACCCAGGGTCACTGCGGCGCCCGGCTGCAGCGGCAAGGCGCCCTGATCGGCGGCCGAGCGCAGGACATCGACCAGCACCGCCGGTGCACTGCTGGCAGCAGCGGTGGCAGGGGTTATACCGGATTGCTCATCAAGCTGAACGCTCACGTATTGCTGGTGGCCGGCAAAGGTCAGCGACTGGACGGTGCCCGAAGCGAAGCCGGGACTGCGCAGCCCGGCACTGCCAGCGCCGATCTCGATATCTTCGGGCCGCACGACCAGCACCGCTTCGCTGCCGCCCGCTGTGGCACCGGACGCCGCGGCGTCAGGCGCGCTGGCCGCGCGTGCCGGCGCCAGGATCGCGGCGCCAAGGTGCAGACCCAGCGGCGTCACTTCGCCCAGAAACAGGTTGGCTGCGCCCAGAAAGCGCGCCACGAAGCGCGTCGCCGGATAGCGATAGAGCTGCTCCGGCGTGCCGGTTTCCAGCAGCCGGCCCATCTGCATGATGCCGATACGATCCGCCAGCGCAAAGGCTTCTTCCTGATCGTGTGTGACCAGAATGGTGGTCATGCCGATGCGTCGTTGCACGGCGCGCACGGTCTCGCGCAGTTCAACGCGAATTTTCGCGTCCAGGGCACCGAAGGGCTCATCGAGCAGCAACACCGCAGGCTCATGCGCGAGCGCCCGGGCGACCGCGACACGCTGCTGCTGGCCGCCGGAAAGCTGGCTCGGGTAGCGCTCGTCGTAGCCCTCGAGTGCCACCAGTTGCAGCAACTCCTGGCGACGGCGCCGGCGTTGCGCCGCGCGCACGCGGCGCACGCGCAGTGCAAATTCAATGTTCTGCGCCACGGTCATGTGACGAAACAGTGCGTAATGCTGGAATACCAGGCCCACGCCACGCGCTCGTGCCGGCAATTGCGTGACATCGCGCCCATGCAGGGAGATGCGACCATGATCGATATAGGTGAGGCCAGCCAGGGAGCGCAGCAATGTGCTCTTGCCACTGCCCGAGGGGCCGAGCAGTACAAAAAATTCACCGGTCTGAATCTCGATGGTCACATCGTTGACCACCGGAACGCCCTGGTAGAGCTTGCTGACCTGTTCAATTCTGATGGACATGGGCGAACTTTTGGGCGTCTGACTAGTTGGCGGTATAGATGCGATCGAAACTGCCACCGTCGGCAAAATGATCGGCGGCCGCTTTTTGCCAGCCACCAAAATCGGCGATGCTCACCATGAGTGGAATCCGGGCAAAGCGCGCGGCGTAGCGGGCGGCGATCGTGGCATCGCGTGGTCGATAGAAATTCTTTGCGATGATTTCCTGCGCTGCGGGTGTATAGAGATAGCGCAGATACGCTTCGGCAATCTGCGTCGTGCCGTGCTTGTGCGCCACCGCGTCGATCAGTGCTACCGGCGGCTCGGCCAGTATGCTCACCGAGGGGTACACCAGCTCAAAACTGCCGGGA
Source organism: Gammaproteobacteria bacterium (assembly GCA_031441585.1). Classification (GTDB taxonomy): domain Bacteria; phylum Pseudomonadota; class Gammaproteobacteria; order Steroidobacterales; family Steroidobacteraceae; genus FEN-1191. The sequence continues at coordinate 2,369 of JANMWZ010000121.1, read as the reverse complement.
CCAGTTTCCTTGATCGCCAGATACGCCTCATTCTCCCAGGCCAGCAGCACATCACCGATGCCACGCTGTACAAACGTCGTGGTGGCGCCACGCGCGCCGGAATCCAGTACCCGCACGTTGCGGTACAGTTTGCCGACAAAAGACTCGGCGCTGGCCGCGTTGCCGCCCGGTGCTTTGAGCGCCCAGGCCCAGGCCGCCAGGTAATTCCAGCGCGCGCCGCCGGAAGTTTTCGGGTTCGGGGTAATGACGGCGACGCCGCTGCGGATCAGATCATTCCAGTCGAGTAGGTGTTGCGGATTTCCCTTACGCACCAGAAACACCACGGTCGAGGTGTAGGGCGAGCTGTTGTGCGGCAGGCGTTGCTGCCAGGTAGCGGGCAACAGCTGCGCGTCACGGGCAATGCTGTCGATATCGCCACCGAGGGCGAGGGTGACGACATCGGCTTCCAGGCCGTCGATGACCGAGCGCGCCTGCTTACCAGAGCCCGCATGAGATTGTCGAATGGTGACGGTGACGCCGGTCTGCTGTTTCAAGTTTGCAGCAAAAGCGGCGTTGAGCTGTTCGTAGAGCTCACGCGTGGGATCATAGGAGACGTTGAGCAGCGTCACCTTGCCGGGCGCGCCGGGGCTGCTGACAGGCGCGCGCGGATCTTTCGGCGAACAGGCAGTGGCCAGCAGCACCACACCGGCCAGCAGTAGAGTCAGTCGCGGCCGGTAGTGTTTCATGGCTCTATGCTGCCTTAACGCGCCGCTGCAATGCGGTAACAAGGTAGTGATCTTTTTGTTACCTAAATGGCAATTCAGGAAAAGCATATAACCCATTGATAAATAACACTACCAACGATGCCCCTGCAGCGATGCCGCCTTGACAAGCACCCACACCTGCATGCCGCAGCGTAGCTGCAGTTCGCTTGAGGCTGCACGGGTCACGCGTGCCAGCAGTGTCACGCCGGCCGCATCAATGCTCACCAGCACGTTGTGGGTGCCGTCAGGCTCAAGGCCTGTGATCAGCCCCGAGAGTTGATTGCGCACGCTCAAGCCCTGCGGCAATGAGATCGCCAGGATCAGATCGCGCGCCAGCAGTTGCAGGCGCACGCGCTTGCCGCGCACCAGGCCATTGTGAGGCAACAATAGCCGTTCCTGACCTACCCTGACCGCGGCCAGGCCGGATGCGCCGTCGAGCGATTCCACCTGGCCTTCAATCACCGCGCCCACCGCCTCGGGTCCCAGCAGTGCGCGCATCTGCGGTTGCAGGCTCAAAGCGGATAGGTCGCCCTGTGCGCTGACGCGGCCGGCCTCGAGCAGCACCACCCTGGTCGCCAGACGCAGCAGGTCCTCGAATTGATGGGTCACCAGAATCATGGGCAGTGCGAGTTCGTCGCGCAGTCGTTCGAAATACGGTAGCAATTCACTGCGCTTGCGGGCGTCGATGGCAGCCAACGGTTCATCGAGCAGCAATAATTGTGGCTGCGAGAGCAGAGCGCGGCCCAGCGCAACGCGTTGTCGCTCACCGCCTGAGAGCTGGACCGTGCGGCGTTGCAGAAGTGGACCGAGTTCGAGCAATTCGATGGCGCGTGCCCAATCGATCACGGTGTCGGCGCCTGCGCGGCGTTGTCCGTAGCGCAGGTTGTGCGCCACGTCCAGGTGTGGAAACAGCCGCAAATCCTGGAATACATAGCCAATGCGGCGCGTCTCGGGGCGCAGATTGATGGCACGCTGCGAATCGAACAGCACTCGATCATTGAGGACCACGCGCCCGGCGTCGGCATGCCACAAGCCGGCGATGAGCTGCGTGATGGTGGATTTGCCGGCGCCCGAGCGGCCGAACAGCGCCGTGACGCCAGGTGTGGGTGCGCCAAAATCCACCGCGAGCGTGAAATCATCGCGAGCATATCGCAGGGCTACCTCGAGCATACTCAGCGCCCAGTGCGTCGTCGCAGCGCTCGCGCCAGCCACTCCGAGGCGAGCAGCCCGGTGAGGCCGAGTGCGAGCGACAACGTGGCGATGCGCAGCGCCGCGGCCTCGCCATCCGGGGTCTGTAGCGCTGAATACAACGCCAGCGGCAAGGTACGGGTTGCGCCAGGAATATTGCCGGCGAAAGTGATGACCGCGCCAAACTCGCCGAGGCTGGCGACGAAGGCCGTTACGGTGCCGGCCAGAATGCCCGGTGCCATCAACGGCAAAGTGATACTGACAAAGCGATCGATCGTGCCCGCGCCCAGCGTGCGTGCGGCATCCTCGAGCCCGCCATCGACATTTTCCAGGGCGAGCCGGATGCTGCGCACCATCAGCGGAAATGCCATCACGGCCGTGGCCAGCGCCGCGCCGTTAATTGTGAAGGCCAGCCGGATGCCAAACTGCGCCACGAGC
>JANMWZ010000120.1:0-8878 GCA_031441585.1 Gammaproteobacteria bacterium | reverse complement strand
AGATGAAGCTTGCCGCCTCGGTGAGCCCAGCCGAGCACGTCCAGCGCCAGCCCCTCGAAGGCATGGCGCTTACGAACGATGTTTACTTGGTCGGGATAGCCAGCGAGGTGGTGGTGATGGGCAGTCTGTCGAGTGGTTCTTTGATCGGGTCCACCACGACGTGCTGATGGCGCGGGTGGCACGGCAGGTCAGGGATGCACGAGTGCTCAAGCTGATCCGACGGTTCCTGGAAGCCGGAATGATGAGTGGGGGGGTTAGTGGAGCCGCGCACCGAGGGGACGCCGCAAGGCGGGCCGCTCTCGCCGCTGCTCTCGTACATCCTGCTCAACGATCTGGATCAGGCACTGGAGCGACGACAGCTCGCGTTCTGCCGCTACGCCGATGACTGCAACATTTACGTGGGCAGTCGCGTGGCGGGGAATCGGGTGATGAGCGGCGTCAGGATTTTCCTCGAGGAGGTCTTGAAGTTACGCATCAACACCGAGAAAAGCGCGGTGGCACGGCCTTGGCAACGCAAGTTCCTGGGCTTCAGCGTCACGGCTCATCGGGAGAGTCGTTTGCGGGTAGCGCCCGCGAGTGTGCAGCGGCTGACCCAGAAGGTGCGCGAGTTAATGCGCACCGGGCGTGGCCGATCATGGGCCCACACCATTGAAGACCTTAACCCGCTGCTGCGAGGCTGGATCAATTACTTCCAGCTGACCGAGAGCAAAGGCGTGTTGGCGCAACTCGATGGTTGGGTGCGGCGACGGCTACGTTGCTTGCTGTGGCGACAATGGAAGCGTGCCCGAACCCGGGTGCGTCACCTGCGGGCGCTCGGGTTGCACGAGGAGCTGGCTCGGTGGGGTAATGGCTCTGGTCGCGGTCCCTGGTGGAACGCCGGGGCTCAAGCTATGAACTGCGCCTTGCCGACGGCATACTTCACGCACAAGGGGCTGGTCTCGCTGATGGGTAGCCATCAGCGACTCCAGAGTTTCAGTTGAACCGCCGGATGCGGAACCGCACGTCCGGTGGTGTGGGAGGGCGGCGGGCGTGAGCCCGCCCCCTACCCGATGCGTGACTGCCAACTGCGGCGCGTTGCCAGCCATATATCTGTGATACTCAGCTCACCATGACAATTGCCTCGTTATGTCGCTTCCTGCGGCGACCCGTGGTGCTGCACCTGGCGCTGCCGCTGGCGCTGCCGCTGGCGCTGCTCCTGCCGGCGCTGACCGTCGCGGCAAGCTCTGCGATCGTGCAACCGGGCGAACTCGAGCCCGACGTGCGTTTCTGGATGCGGGTATATAGCGAGGTGTCGACCAACGAGGGCTTTATCCACGACCAGCGCAATCTGGCCGTGGTTTACGAGACGCTGCATTTTAGTGCCGATCTGCCGCCGCGCCAGCGCGAGTTGCAGGTTGATGCCGCGCGCGAGCATTACCGGCAGATGCTGCGCCATCTGGGCAACGGCGCCACGCCGCAAAACGATGAGGAACTGCGTGTGCAGGGCCTGTGGGCTGGTGCTGAGGCAGTGCGCCTGATACAGGCCGTAGACGACGTGCGTTTTCAGCTTGGGCAGTCCGATCGCTTCCGCGCCGGGTTGCAACGCGCTGGCACGTGGGGGGCGCATATCGCGCGCAGCCTGGCGGCGCAGGGACTGCCAGCGGAGATCGCCGCGCTGCCGCACGTGGAGTCATCGTTTCAGCCGCAGGCCATGTCGAAGGCCGGCGCTGCGGGCCTGTGGCAGTTTATCCGCTCCACCGGGCGACGCTTTCTGCGCATCGACAAAGATGTCGACGAGCGCCTCGATCCGTATCGCTCGACCGATGCGGCAGCCCAGTTGCTGGCCTATAACTACCGGGTGCTGGGCACCTGGCCACTGGCAATTACCGCCTACAATCATGGCGCCGGCGGCATGCGTCGCGCCTGCACGCAGTTGGGCACCGATGACATCGTCAAGATCGTACGCAACTATCACAGCCCTAGTTTTGGTTTCGCTTCGCGCAACTACTACGCTTCGTTCCTCGCCGCGCTACGCCTCGATAGTGACCCGGAGAAATATTTCGGCGCTATGCCGCGCCAGTCGGTAGCCCCTTCACAGGAGCTGACCTTGTCCGCCGCCACGCGCGTTGATGTGTTGCAGCGCTTGCTGGGCATCGACGCACAGCAGTTGCGCGAACTCAATCCAGCGTTGCGGACCGTGGTCTGGAACCTGCAGCGGCCGGTGCCGCGCGGCTATCACCTACGCTTGCCGGTCGGCGGTGAGCAGTGGTCAGCGCCACTGCTGAGCAGGCGTCTGGCAAGCGCGAGGGACGAGTCAACCCTGCTCGCCAGCGCGGTGGCACGAGTGGCCCGAGCGCCCGGCGGTGCTGCGGCGGCACAGCCGGCTGCACCCGGACAGGTAGTGCCGGCGGCAACGGCAGCCGTTAGCCAGCCCGTGGCGGTCCCGGCCGATGTCTATACGGTACGCAGTGGCGATTCACTGGCTGCCATTGCGCTGCGGGCGGGACTTGCGCCTGAGGCACTGCTCAGCCTTAACGCGTTGCCTGAAAATGTGCGCATCTATGCAGGTCAGCAGCTGGTGATCGTCGGACCCTCGGCCAGTGCGCTGGCCGAGCTGGCACGGGTTGCCGAAGCGGACCAGCGCGAGGAGCAGCAGGCCATCATTGCGGCAGTCCTCAGCTCGGCGCCCGTGACCGTGGCGCAAGCGCTCGAGCAGGGCCCGGCGCTGATTCAGGGCGAGACTGCTCCGCCGTCGGCTGACCCGATCGACTACAGCGTGCGCGCCGACAACAGTCTGGTCGTGGTTGCCGATGAAACCATCGGGCACTATGCCGATTGGTTAAAGGTGCCGAGCGGCACCTTGCGGGCCCTCAATCATATGCGCGGGCACAGTACGGTGCTCATGGGGCGGCGCTTCAACCTCGTATTTTCGCAGGTTTCACGCGGCCAGTTCGAAGCTCGACGGCGTGACTACCATCAAAAACTGCAGACCGATTATTTTGCGGTGCATCGCATCACCGGCGTCGAGGCCTATGTCGCGCGCCGCGGTGATTCACTATGGAGCGTGACCCAGCGAGGCACGCTACCGGCCTGGTTGCTGCAGCAATACAATCCCGACGTTGATTTCGCCGAATTGCGACCCGGCACGCAGATTATGCTGCCGCGCGTCGAAGCGGCCTCGTGATCTGCAGGTTGTGAACCCTGCACACTCGCGGTGCGCCAGCCTAAACCCTATAATCGGCGCCATGGTGCGCTCCATTCTCGCAATCCTGATTCGGTGCGCCGCGGCCTGGTGCGCGGGCGCCCTGGTGGTCGCGGGCGCCAGCGGCAATTCACAGATCGTGTCGAGTGACGCCGACGGCGGGGCGCGCAGCCTGAGCGCAGCACAGCTGCCGCAAGCCGACCGCGTGGTGGTGCGCAAGGGTGAACGCCGCATGTATCTGCTCAACGGCAGCGCGGTGCTGCGCAGCTACCGGGTAGCACTCGGACTCATGCCCGCAGGCAGCAAGGAGCGCTCTGGCGACTATCGCACGCCGGAAGGCAACTACTACCTCACACGCCGCAACACCCATAGCGATTTCTTTCTGGCGATACAGGTTTCTTATCCGAACGAGGCCGATATGCAGCGCGCGCGGCGCAACCGCTGGAACCCGGGCGGTTCGATCATGGTGCATGGCCTGCCCAACGCTCTGCACCACGCGCCCGATTACTATGCCAACCAGGATTGGACCGATGGTTGCATTGCACTCTCGAATGCCGACATGGTTGAGTTCTGGTTGTTCACGCACGACAACATGCCGATCGATATCACGCCCTGAAGCGTGAGCGCGTATGGAAGCCAGTGTCATTCTCGCCGACGCCGTCGATGCCCGTGTCGGTCCACGCGGCAGCCTCGAGAATCTCTCGCAGCGCGAGATCGACAAGCTGCTCGACACCAGTGCCCAGGGTCTATACCCCCTGTTTCGCAGCTGCGCGCTGGCGGTGCTGAACGCCGGTAGCGAGAGCGACAACACCCAGGAGATCTTCGAACGCTACGCCGCCTTTACGGTGCAGATTGTGCGTCACGCCTGGGGCATAAAACTGCAGATCGCCAACGCACCAGCCGCGGCCTTTGTCGATGGTGAAATGATCCGCGGCATCAAGGAACATCTGTTCGCGGTGCTGCGCGACGTGATCTACACCGAGAATGAAATTATCGGTGCCGGGCGCCTCGACAGTCACGACCCGGCCTCGATCACCAATGCGGTGTTTCATATCCTGCGCAATGCGCGCGTGCTCGAACACAAGGCCGGCCCGAATCTGGCGGTCTGCTGGGGCGGGCATTCGATCGACGAGCTGGAATATCAATACACCAAGCGGGTCGGCTATGAGCTGGGCCTGCGCGGGCTCGACGTCTGCACCGGCTGCGGACCGGGAGCAATGAAGGGGCCGATGAAAGGCGCTACCATCGGTCACGCCAAACAGCGCATTGCCGTGTGCCGCTATCTTGGTCTCACCGAGCCCGGCATCATCGCCGCTGAGCCGCCCAACGCGATCGTCAATCAGCTGGTGATCCTGCCTGATATCGAAAAGCGTCTCGAGGCCTTCGTGCGCATGGCGCACGGCATCGTGGTGTTTCCCGGTGGGGTCGGCACCGCGGAAGAAGTGCTGTATTTACTGGGTGTGCTGCTCGACCCTGTCAATGCCGGGATGCCCTTGCCGGTGGTGCTCACCGGCCCACGCCAGAGCGCAGCCTGGTTTGAGCAACTGGCGGAATTTATCGAAGGCACGCTGGGCGCCGCGGCGCTGGCGCGCCTGACCTTCATCATGGATGACCCGGCCGCTGTGGCGCGCACCATGGTGCAGGGCATCAGCGAGGTGCGCGACTACCGGCGCAGCCGCAACGATTCCTACAATTTCAACTGGCTGCTGCAGGTGCCGGCGTCCCTGCAAATGCCCTTCGAGCCCACGCACACCGCCATGCGCGCACTGGATCTGCGCCGCGCTCGCCCGGCGCACGAACTGGCGGCCGATCTGCGACGGGCGTTTTCCGGCATCGTCTCCGGCAACGTCAAACAGCAGGGGATCCTGGCTATTGCGCGCGAAGGCCCGTTCGAACTGCGCGGCGATGCTGCGCTGATGCGCCTGCTCGATCGCCTGTTGGCGGCTTTTGTGCAGCAGCAGCGCATGAAGCTGCCAGGCAGCCGCTACCTGCCCTGTTATCGCCTGGTCGCGTAGGCGCGGCGAGCTTCATTGCCGCGCCGCTCGGCTGCGACGCATCGCACAGCGTCGCCTGCGGGGGCTGTGACCCAGTTCCTCCACCCTCATGAGCCGCTCGTCGTACCCTGCGCTGAAGAAGTTCAGGATGCGCCCATGAGCAAGAACGACCCACCACCGCGACCCGAAGCCAGCAAGAGCGTGCCCGGCACGGACGCACCGGAAGGCGGCGCCGAAGCCTATGCGCGCTGGCTTGAGCACATGCAACGCACCCGCGGCCGCCATGCGGCCATTACGCGCAACCTCTATACCTGGTCGAACTACAAGAACTGGGCTGATAAAGTGCGCACTTCGTGGGACCCTGACTCCGGCAAATAGCCTGGTCCCGGTGCAGCGTAGTCGCTGCGCCGGCAGCTTAAGCTGCTAACCCAACGGCAACGGCGGTGCCGAGGCAACTTCACCGCGCGCCGCACGCACTGTCCGCGGCTCATCCAGCCAGGCCAATAGCGGCTGCCACGATTCCAGATCCTCAGCCACCTGGTGGTGGCGCATCTCATGCAAACCGAGACCAAGCTCTGCGCCGCGCACGTAGTTCTGTGAGTCGCGCAGCGTGGTGATGATGGGAATCTCCAGGGTATCGAGAAAGCGGGTGAGCGCCTGGTAGATGCGGGTATTGCGGCGTACGCGATTGGCAATGATCGCCAGGCGGTTGTCGGCGCGGCGTACTTTGGCGACCAACAGCAGACTGGCGATGCAGCGCGAACAGGCGTGGATATCTATGTCAGATGGCAGCACGGGCACCAGTATCTTGTCGGCATTTACCGTGAGATCAGGCATTTCGGTGGCGTCGATGGCGGCCGGCGTGTCGACAATGACGCGTCCGGTGCCCTCGGGAACGCGCAGCTGGAAAGCACGGGTCACGCGATTGTCGCGTTCAAAGGCGCTGATCAGATGGACCGGCGCCTGACTGGCCTGGCGCTTCTTTACCCAGCGCGCGGCTGAAGCCTGCGGGTCGTAGTCCATCAGCACCGGCCGATCGCCCTGGAGGGCGTAGTAGCTCGCCAGGTTGATCGCGATGGTCGTCTTTCCGGAACCGCCCTTGGGATTCAGGACCACGATTCGCTGCATGCGCTCCATCTTAAGTTATCGGCGGCCAGTTATGTCGTGACCTCAAGCCTACGCAGCGCGACGCAGCGCTGCAAGTCTGTCACCCGGCCACGACGCAGGCATCAGCCTGTGAGCCGCCGCACGGCGTGCCGCAGCGACGCTTGCTAGCATGGACTTAAGCTGACAAGGATACCTATCGTGGAAGTATTTCTGCTGCTCTGGGACGAAATGGATGACTGGCTGGGTGCGGCGCGCCATGTGCTGGGTCGGCTGAGCTGAGCACCGAGGGATTTCGCCAGCAGACTTGAGGGCTTGATTTAACGGCCTGCGGGCCTCATAAAGCGCACCTTCCCCGGTCTTGTTCCGGCCAGGAGGTCGCTTCCCGATGACCAATACCCGCGAAACGCACGGCTTTCAGGCCGAAGTGCGTCAGCTGATGCAGCTGATGATTCATTCCCTGTATGGTCACCGGGAGATCTTCCTGCGTGAACTCATCTCCAACGCCTCCGATGCCGCCGACAAGCTGCGCTTTCTGGCCCTGAGCGCACCTGAACTGCTGAGCGAAGAGCCTACGCTTGCCATCTGGATCGATTTTGATGCCAAAGCCGGCACGCTCAGCGTGCGCGACAACGGCGTGGGCATGGATCGCGAGGAAGCCATCGCGCACCTGGGCACGATCGCCAAGTCGGGCACCGCCGAGTTCTTTCAGCGCCTCACGGGTGATCAGCAACGCGACGCGCAGCTGATCGGCCAGTTTGGTGTCGGTTTCTACTCGGCTTTCATCGTCGCCGATCGGGTCGAGGTCTTGAGTCGCCGCGCCGGCCGGCCTGCGAGCGAAGGCATCCGCTGGGAATCTGCAGCGGATGGCGAGTACACCATCGAAGCGCTCGAGCGCCCGGAGCGCGGTACCAGCGTGATCCTGCATCTGAAGCCCGAGGCGCGCGAGTTCGCCGACGCCTGGCGCCTGCGTGCCCTGGTACGCCGCTATTCCGATCACATCGCCTTTCCGGTGCGCCTGCCCAAAGAGGGTGCAACACTGGAATACGAAGTGGTCAATCAGGCGCAGGCGCTCTGGACCCGCGCGCGCGCCGAGATCAGCGACGAGGATTATCGGGCCTTTTATAGCCACATCAGCCACGACGGCGCTGATCCGCTGATCTGGAGCCACAATCGCGTCGAAGGTAAACGCGAGTACACCAGCCTGCTGTATGTGCCCTCGCAGGCGCCTTTTGATCTCTGGCAGCGCGAGGCGGCGCGTGGTCTGAAGCTGTACGTACGGCGCGTCTTCATCATGGACAACGCCGAGCAGTTCCTGCCCCTGTATCTGCGCTTCATCAGGGGCATCGTCGATTCGAGCGATCTGCCGCTGAATATCTCGCGTGAACTGCTGCAGCAGGACGAACAGGTCGAGGCGATGCGCAGTGCGCTGACGCGCCGGGTGCTCGAACTGCTGGGCAAGCTGGCTGCTGACGACGCGGAAAAATATCGCGCCTGCTGGCTGCAGTTCGGGCGCGTGCTCAAGGAGGGTCTGAGCGAGGATCCCGGCAATCGCGAGCGCATCCTGCCGCTGCTGCGCTATGCCAGTACCAGCAACGCCGATAACCTCGAACTGGTGAGCCTGGCCGACTACGTGGCGCGAATGCCCCCTGGCCAGGAGCGCATCTACTACGTCTTCGGCGAATCCCACGCCGACGCGCGCTTGAGCCCGCACCTGGAGCTGCTGCGCAAGAAGGGCATAGAGGTGCTGCTGCTGGCCGATCGCGTCGACGAGTGGGTCATGGGTCAGGTGGGTGAGTTTTCGGGCAAGCGCTTCAAGGACGCGGCACGTGGCGAGCTGGAGCTGGGGGCTCTGGCCGATGCCGCCGATCGCGAACAGCTCGACAGTGCGCTCAAGCAGAGCAAGAAATTGCTGAAGCGTTGCAAGGACGCACTGGGCGAGCAGGTCAGCGAAGTGCGGCCCAGCGCGCGGCTGCAGGAATCGCCGGCCTGCCTGGTGCGCGGCGATGCCGATCTTTCCGAGTCGCTGCGACGCATGCTGCAAAGCCAGGGACAGGCACCGCCCGCCGTGGCCGCCAGGCTGGAGCTGAATATCGAGCACCCCCTGGTACGCTTCCTTGACGGTCTGCCCGCGGGGGATACTTTCAACGAGCTGACGCAGCTGCTATACGATCAGGCGCGCTTAAACGACGCCGGACAGATCGAACAGCCGGCCGCATTCACCCGGCGGCTCAACAACCTGCTGGTACGCCTGGCGGGCGTGAAGTAACGACGGGGCGCCGAGCATGAGCAAGGATCAACCAGACGATGCCGAGTTGCGCGCCCGCCTCAGTGCGCTGCAATATCACGTGACGCGCGAGCACGGCACGGAGCGCGCCTTCAGCGGCGCCTATGCTCACCATAAGGAAGACGGCGTGTATCGCTGCGTGTGCTGCGGTGCTGAGCTGTTCAGTTCGAGCACCAAATACGATAGTGGCTCTGGTTGGCCCAGCTTCTGGCTGCCGCTGGCGGGCGACAATGTGCGCACCCGTACCGATGCCACTCACGGCATGGCGCGCACCGAAGTCAGCTGTGCGCATTGTGAGGCGCACCTGGGGCA
>JANMWZ010000119.1:0-29048 GCA_031441585.1 Gammaproteobacteria bacterium | reverse complement strand
GCGCAGCTTCTAGCCTGCACTATACAGTCCGCCGTGCAACGGCACGGCGCACTGAATTGTGCAGGCTAGGGGCTGGGTCGCCGCGTCAAGATGAATGCCAGGACAATTTTCTGCGCCGGCGAAACTCTGTGGGACGTGCTTCCGCAGGGCGAGTTTATCGGCGGCGCGCCCTTCAACGTCGCCAGCCACTGCGCGCGACTTGGTGCGCGCGCGCTGTTGGTGACGCGGCTGGGCAAAGACGAGCGCGGCCGACGCGCGCTCGATCAGGCCAAGGGCAACGGCATCGACCTGAGTCTGCTGCAGATCGACCCGCGCCTACCCACAGGTGAGGCTCGTGCCATGCTCGATGCGGCGGGTTCAGCGAGCTACGAATTTCTGCGCCCAGCCGCCTGGGACGCGCTCACGGCCACGCCCGCAGCGCTGGCCGCCGCTGCGGCCGCCGACGCCTTTGTATTCGGCACGCTGGGCCAGCGCGATCCGCGCTCCCGCGAAGCCATCGGGCAACTGGCACGCGCCGCGCGCTGGCGGGTGTTCGATCCTAATCTGCGCGCCCCGCATATTGAGCGCAGCGTGTGCGAATCCGGGTTGCGTGATGCCGGTCTGGTAAAACTCAACGAAGAGGAATGCGTGATGTTCGCCGACTGGTTCGGCGGCGCCGCAACACCGGAAGCACTGTGGCAAACGCTCGCACGGCGTTTTGGTGTGCAGGCGCTGTGCGTCACGCTCGGCGCTGCCGGTTCGCGCCTGCAGTGGCGCGGTCAGTGGTACGAACAGGGTTCAGTGCCGAACACGGTCGCTGACACCGTGGGTGCGGGCGATGCCTTCCTCGCCATGCTGGTGTGCGAGCTGCTCGGCGGCAGCGATGCGCCGACCAGCCTGGCGCGCGCGGCGCGGCTGGCCTCCTACGTGGCCTCGCAGTCGGGCGCTGTGCCGGCGTATGAGGCGGCGCCGTTTCGATAAGACGATCCGCGCCACGCGCAGGAAGCAGCCCTGCCTGCATAATGCAGGCAGGGCTGGGTATGGATCGTCTACTGAAACAGCTTGTAGTTGAGTCCCAGCAGGAACTGTCGGCCGTATTGCTGGAAGTCCTGCTGACGAGTCTCGGTAACTGCGTAGGCAATGTAGGGCGCGTTCGTGATGTTGTTGGCCTGGAACAGCACGGAAAGTCCCCTGAGACTGCCGGCGCTAAACTCATAGCCCACCTGCAGATCCGTAATCTCATCGCCCTTCACGTACTTGAACGCACGGTCATTCGCAAAGTTGGTCACTTCGCCAATGTACTTGGAGCGCGAGCGCCGGGCTATACGAGCGGAGAAACCAGCCTGCTCGTAGTAGAAGGTGGCATTCCAGACCGTCTTCGAGAGCCCGGGCAGAGGAATGGCGCCAAGACCATTGCCGGTGATGAAATTATTGCCCGGCGGATCCTTGATCTCAATGTCGCTCTGCGTCTGCGAAATGCTCAGGATGGTGCCAAAGCCGCGCAGCCCCTCACCAAGCAGATCGCCTGGCAATGACAGCGATAGCTCGGCGCCCTCCAGCTTGCCGCCCTGACCGTTGACCGGTCCAGAAAACGAACCTGTCTTTTGAATCGGTGCGCCAGATAGAAAACCGGGTGGCAGTGTTGCAATGAAGTCCGAGAAGTCGTGATTCGCATCATTCTGATTGTAAATGTAGCTCTTCAGCTTCTTGTAAAAACCGGCCAGTGAAACGTAACCGCGGTTGGAGAAATACTTCTCATAGGAGACGTCAAATGCATCAGCACGCCAGGGGTTGAGTTTCGGATTACCGCCACTCCCGCCAGGGACACCGAATTGACTAATACCCTGTTCGCTGGAGGCCTTGAGCTGATCCATACGCGCGCGCGCCAATTCGCGTGCCAAGCCGACTCGAATGGCCTGTCTTTCTGGTAACTGGAATGCCAGATTGATGGCTGGCAGCACGTCGGTATAGGCCTTGCCTTCTGTGTATGGCGTGACTACACCGTTGGCTTTGATGGCAGCGTCAGAACTCTGGTCCGTGCGCACCAGCTGCAGGCCGAGGTTGCCCTTAAGTGTCACGTCGCTATTGATTTCGTGATCGAGTACCGCCTTGATGTAGCCCGTCGCCACCTTTTCGTGCACGCTCCAGTTCTTGCCAATCAGGTAGTCAAAGCCGGGCGTCGTCGGCGTTCCGTAGACAATGGGCTGATAGTAGTTGGCCAGAACAGCGGGCACATTCCACGCCAATACCGAACCGGCACCCGCATAGGAAAGGTTGGTCGGAGCGAGCAGATATTGTGAGTCGACCTGCCAATAGTTGCCGGTCGCATTCGTCTTGGTATTCAGACCGCCTTCGGGCTGCACCTTGTCTTTGGTGCGATCCGCATAGTTGACGCCTGCTGAAACATTGGTGAACCAGCCGCTTACCGTGCGCGACACGTCAATGCGGGCAGACTTCAGCTTGTCTTCGACGTGCGGGATCTTACTGTAGCCGGCGCCATAAATGGTCGGTCCCACCTGGACATTGGCGGCATTGGCGTAGTCCTGGTCAAATGTGAGCTGCGGCATATTGCCGCCGCTGATCGCAAACTGGCCAACGTCATAGACATTCCTCGGCGTATCTATCAAAGCGTTGGGGTCTGGGTTGCCGTTAGCGTCCACCGCGTTAGGCTTGTGGACAACGGTGTGACAATTGGCTGCTGTGGCCAAGGTAGGACAGCTTGGTCGGGTATCTGGTTTGAACTGCGCATTGGTCTCGTATTGCTGCTCGTCGCGCGTCGCCTTCGAGTAGCTGAGATCGCCTGCAATAGTCCACGCGCCTGTAGACCATTTCATATTCCATCCCGCCGCAGCAATCTTGTCCTGAGTCTTGAACAGGAAGTTGCGAGCCAAGGGCACGCGCTGGTCGAGCGTGCCAGCAACAACCGTATTGTCACGGATTGTCGGATTGGAATAGCCGAAAACAGTATTATCCGGAAACGTACCATCACAACATGGACCGGGATATCCGCCGAGATTTACCTCAAGGCTGCGCGCGTTGTCCACCTGGTCGCGCTTGGTGTAATAAAGATCCAGTATCGATGAAATTGAATCATTAGGCTTCCATTCGAGGGTCGCCATTGCGCCATCGCGACGATTCTTGCCCATATCCGTGCGAACCTTGATACCGTCGGTGACATAGACGTTTGGACCCACACCAGGATTCACTATGCCGGTCGGGTTGTTTGACCCGGCGTCAGGCGTTCCGTTGGCGTGCCACGGCTCGTAGGTGCCGGCTCCTTCGGTCGCCAGTGGCGAATCGAGCTGCGCGAACCCGAAAGTCACGCCTATCGTGTTGTCAGCGAACTGATCGATGTATGAAAAACTGATGCGATGGCCCTTGTCAGTGGAATCGGCGCCAAGGTCATTCTGCGAATTGCTTTCGCCGCGAATGTTGAACACCATCGCCCGTTTGCCATAGGTCAGCGCGCGCGTGGTACGCAGATCGATGGTGCCGGCCAGACCCTGACCGACGAGCTGCGCGTCCGGCGTCTTGTATACGACGACGCCACTGAGCAACTCAGACGGGTACTGGTCGAACTCGATGTTACGGTTGTCGCCCGTGCTGACCTGTTCGCGGCCATTCAGCAGCGCAGTCGTGAAACCAGGGTCAGTGCCGCGCAAGCTGATCGCCGAGGCGCGCCCTTCGGCGCGCTGGGAGGTCAAGCCCGGCAGGCGCGAGATGGATTCGGCGATGCTGGTATCTGGCAATTTGCCAATGTCTTCGGCCGAGATCACTTCAACTATGCTGCCTGAATCACGCTTCACCGCGATGGCGCTCTCTATGCCGTGGCGAATGCCGGTAACGACAATTTCCTCGACATCGCCGGTAGCGGCCACAGTAGCCAGTGCCGGTTGATCGGCAGCGGTAGCGGTAGCCGCGCCCGCAGCGGACAACAGCAAAACCGCAAAGCGAATAACCAATGAACTGGCTGCAAAAGTCGAGCGGCGTATGGCCGGCTGTGTGCAATAGGCCGTCTTAAAGGTCTTCACCTAGGCATCTCCTTGAAATGTGCTGGTCTATACACCGCAGTCTCACCGCGAGAGCTGCAATGACCCCTCCCCAAAGGGGTGTTGTAAATATTCGGCAATTGCAATATCAGCTACTGTCGGCCTTTTGCCAATGCTTTCGCATACGTATTCATGAGATCGGTCGTGCTTGTTGCTGCCGGAACACACGGAATTCCCAGGCACCCAACGACAGCGCGGGCAGGCCACTGCTGCGTTTTGGCATCGCAACAGGCGTCGCGGCTGGTATCACAGCGGGTGTGATCTCCGCAAAGCTCGCGTCGCCCGCTTCAACTCCACCCACAAAGGCTTGCGCCGAAAAGTTGATCGCGATCAGCAGCGTTTCCGTCGCGCTGCGGCGCGTAAAGGTGAGTACGTGTGTCTCGTCGCTGTTGTGCACCCAGGTCAGATCGCCCGCCGTAAGCGCGGGATGCGCGTGGCGCAGGGCGATGATCTGCTGATAGAACTGCAGGTACTGCGGGCGGCGCTCGGCGATGCCCCAGAATATTGGCAACTTTTCAAACAGCGCCGGCGCACCGGACTCCGCGGTGTCGCCCACCTCCATGCCGTTGTAAACCAATGGCACGCCATCGAGCGTGAACATCAACGCGGAGGCCGCCAGAGCCGCCCGCTGACCGAAGCGCGCGATCGCTCTGTCCTGGTCGTGGTTGTCGGAAAACCGCAGGCGCAAGGCACCATGTTCATAGAGCGCAGCGTCGTGGCGCCATTGCTCCGGCACGGCACTGGCCGGGCCCTGCCCGAGTATCGCCGCGGCTGCGGCGTTATAGAGATTCCATGAATAGTCGAGATCGAAGGCCCGGGCGATGAGATCGGGCTGCTCCGATTCTGCCAGCATGACGATATCGGGCTTGATTGCCGTCAATTCCACGCGCGCCTGCTCCCAGAAATCAGTGGGCACACCGGCGGCGACATCGCACCGAAAGCCGTCCAGATCGAATTCCCTGAGCCAGAATTTCAGCATCTCAATCATGTAGCGGCGCAGCTCGGCGTTCGCGTAATGAAGGTGTGCCACGTCCGCCCAGTCCGGCTCCGGCGGGATGATCTGTCCACTGGCATCATGCCAGTACCAGTCCGGATGCTTCATCAGCACCGAATCCCACGAAGTGTGATTGGCGACCACATCGATGATGACTTTGAGTTTGCGCTTGTGCGCCTCGCCGACCAGCCGATGAAAATCAGCGGCCGTGCCATATTCGGGGTTGATGGCATAGTAATCGCGCACTGCATAGGGGCTGCCAAAGGTACCCTTGGCTTTGAGCTTGCCCACCGGATGAATGGGCATCAGCCAGAGAATATTGACGCCCAGTTGCTGCAGCCGGTCGAGCTGCGCGGTGACGCCATTGAAATCGCCCGTACCTGAAAAATTGCGTGGGAAGATCTCGTAGATCACGCCATCGTGTACCCACGCCGGGCTGCTGCGCGCCTGGTCGCGAGAGTAGTCATGCACGACAGGCGCATCAGCCAGCGCCACGCCGCACGCCAACAGCAGCGCACACGCGCCTAAGCGCAATATTTGAATCATGAGCCCCCGCCCCTTCGTGTATGGTTCACGAATCTGGCGACCATAGACGCATGACTTAAGTGCCGCGCATGAATACGTATGCGCGCCAGTCGGAACGACTACGCCAACGGCTAAGCTGTACATAGTAATAATAAAGGGGGCGCTCTTGAACCGGAGCACGGCACTCACACGCGCCTGGTGGCACGGCGCGGTGATCTACCAGATTTATCCGCGCAGCTTTCTCGATACCAACGGCGATGGCATCGGCGACCTGCCGGGCATCATCGAAAAGCTCGACTATGTCGCGAGCCTGGGCGTGGAAGCCATCTGGGTGTCACCCTTTTTCAAATCACCGATGGCCGATTTCGGTTATGACATCGCCGACTATCGCGCGGTCGACCCGCTGTTTGGCACGCTCGAGGATTTCGACCGCCTGCTCGGTAAGGCGCATGACCTGGGGCTCAAGGTGATGATCGATCAGGTGCTCAGCCACACCTCGGCCGAGCACGCCTGGTTCAGGGAAAGTCGTCAAAGCCGCGACAATGCGCGCGCCGATTGGTACGTGTGGGCCGATGCCCGCCCGGATGGCGGGCCGCCCAACAACTGGCTGTCAATCTTCGGCGGTGTCGCCTGGAAGTGGGAGCCGCGCCGCTCGCAGTATTACCTGCACAATTTTCTTTCCGAGCAGCCGGATCTGAATTTTCACCGCCCCGAGGTGCGCCGGGCCGTACTCGACAACCTGCAATTCTGGCTCGAGCGTGGCGTTGATGGCGTACGACTGGACGCCATCAATTTCTGCTTCCACGACATCCAGCTGCGCGATAACCCACCGAAACCTGTGGAACAACGCAGCGGTCGCGGCTTTCGGGCCGACAATCCGTACGCGTATCAGTACCACGTCTACGACAACACGCGGCCGGAAAATCTGCCGTTTGTTGAAGAGCTACGGGCGCTGATCGATCGCTATCCTGGCCGTGTGACGCTGGGAGAAATCTCTGCGGAGAATTCCGGCGCAGCGATCGCCGAGTACACGCGGCCCGGCCGCCTGCACATGGGTTACAGTTTTGAGTTGCTGGGCAGTGAACATACGCCGGCGCACATCCGCGCCACCGTAGAAGGTGCACTGGCTGCGTCGAGCGAGGCCTGGCCCTGCTGGGCGATTTCCAATCATGATGTCGAACGTGTCGTCAGTCGCTGGGGCGCCAAAGATTCGCCCGCCCATCTGGCTACGCAACTTACGGCGCTGGTGTGCTCGTTGCGCGGCGCAGTGTGTGTGTACCAGGGCGAAGAGCTGGGCCTCGGCGAGGCCGAACTGCCCTTCGAAGCGCTGCGCGATCCGTACGGCATTGCTTTTTGGCCCTCGTTTAAAGGGCGCGATGGTTGCCGCACGCCAATGCCGTGGAAATCTACCGAGCGCGGTGGCTTTAGCAGTGGCAAGCCCTGGCTGCCGGTGCCGGTGCAGCATCTGGCGCATGCTGTCGACGTGCAGGAGCGCAATGCGCAGTCAACTCTGCAGGCGTTTCGACGCCTGCTGCATTGGCGCAAACAGCATCCCGCATTGCTGTGGGGTTCGATCGAGTTTTTAGCGGCGGGCGATGCCGTGCTGGCCTTCACTCGTCGCCTCGGCAAGGACCAGCTGCTGGTGGCCTTCAATCTGTCACCGAAAAATGTGGCCGCCGATCTGCCACGGGTGATGTCGGGCCAACCATTGAGCGGGCATGGTTTACCGGATGGTCTCCTGGAAGGCGCGCGGCTCACGCTGCCGCCGCACGGAGTGCTGTTCGTCCGGCTAGGATAAAGTGGTGTCGATTCAACCGGTTAGGTCGCCGGGTAGCACTGTGGTAATTTAGCCCTAAGAGAGTACGGCGGACCCTGGGCCACGCAGTCTTGCCCA
Organism: Gammaproteobacteria bacterium; assembly: GCA_031441585.1. GTDB lineage: Bacteria > Pseudomonadota > Gammaproteobacteria > Steroidobacterales > Steroidobacteraceae > FEN-1191. Next base: position 21,607 of record JANMWZ010000119.1, on the reverse strand, counting down.
AAGATCTGGGCTCATGCAAAGCAAACCCACATCATTCGATATCGCCTATCTGGCGGGTGTTTCCCAGCCCACGGTGTCCCGTGCGCTGCGCGGCAGCCCCATGGTCAGCCTCGAGACCCGCAAGCGCATCGAAGCCATTGCGCAGCAACTGCACTACAAGGTCGACAAGAACGCCTCGAACCTGCGCTTTCAACGTTCCAATACGCTGGCGTTGCTGCTGTTCGAGGATCCGACGCCCGACGATTCCCTGATTAATCCGTTTTATCTGGCGATGCTGGGCTCGATCACCCGCGCCTGTGCCAAGCGCGGCTACGATCTGCTGGTATCGTTTCAGCAGCTTTCGGGCGACTGGCATAAAGACTACGAGGACAGCCGCAAGGCTGATGGCATCATCCTGCTAGGCTACGGTGATTACCTCGCCTATCAGTCGCGCCTTGAGCAGCTCGTGAGCCAGGGTACGCATTTCGTACGTTGGGGCGCGGTCATCGCCGGCCAACCGGGACTATCAATCGGTTGCGATAATTTCCGTGGCGGCTTCGATGCCGCGCATCATCTCATCCAGCTTGGACGCCGCGACGTCGCTTTTCTCGGCGACGCCTCCAATCACTATCCCGAATTCATGGAACGCTATCGTGGCTATGTTGAGGCGCTCGGGCAGTCGGGGCTGAGCGCAGCAGCCGCCATGCAGGTCAATGCGTTCAGCACCGAGCAATCGGGTTACGAAGCGGCCACTGAGTTGCTGGCGCGCGGCGAACAATTCGATGCCCTCGTGGCAGCCAGCGATCTGATCGCCATCGGCGCGTTGCGCGCCCTGCAGGAGCGCGGCATCGATGTGCCCGGCAGCGTATCGGTAGTCGGCTTCGATGACATTCCGGCGGCGAGCCTGAGCAATCCGCCCCTGACCACCGTCATGCAGGACACGCGTCGTGCCGGTGAAGCGCTGGTAGACACGTTGTTGCGACTGGTGCAGGAGGAACACGCCGAGGGCGTGGTGCTGCCCACGCGCCTGGTGGTGCGCCGCTCGTGCGGTGCTACGCCTGCGGCTGCGGCACCCGCAACGCCAGCAACCCGGCGATAACCAGGCACACACCGCCGAGCGTCAGCGCCTGCATGGGCGCGCCATGCATGAATTGCTTGAGCAGAAACCCGAGCACACTTGCCGCCACGAGCTGCGGAATCACGATGAAGAAATTGAAGATGCCCATGTAGAGGCCCATTTTTTCGGAGGGCACGCTGTCCGATAGCAGGGCATAGGGAATTGAAAGAATAGAAGCCCAGGCGAAACCTACGCCCAGCATCGAGAGCAGCAACCAGTTCGGGTCATGAATGAACTGCATCGACAGCAGGCCAAGCGCGCCCAGCCAGACATTGAGCAGATGACTGAGGCGCAGACCGAAGCGGCGCACCATGAATGGAATGACGATAGCGGCCAGCGCGGCAAAACCATTGTAGGCGGCGAACAGCACACCGACCCAGTTGGCGCCGGTGTTGTAGGCGTCTGAAGCCGTATCGGTGGTGTGATAGTGCACCTGGGTGATGGCGGAAGTCGTGTAGATCCACATCGCAAACAGCGCCACCCAGGAAAAAAACTGCACGGGCGCGAGTCGACGCATGGCATCGGGCATATGCTGAAGGTCGCGCATGATGGTGGCGAACAGGCCATTGCCGTTGGCCTTGCCGTAAGCGAGCAGCGCCAGTCCCCACAACAGTGATCCGGCACCGAGCAGGTATAGTTGACGATCAAGTGCGTAGCGCGTGATGGCAAACAGCAGGACCAGGCCGAGCAAAGACCACAGCACACCGTTGCGACGCTGCGCCAGGGGTGGCAGCACCACCTGAGTGGCGGTCGAGCTGAGGGTTGCATCAGCGAAGGCATGCAGCTGTTCGGGTGGATATTCGCGCGTGCGCAGTACTGTCCAGACGATGGCGCCGAGCAGCACCACGGCACCCAGATCGAAGGCATAGCGCACAGTGTCCGGTATGGCTGCTGCGCCAATCGCGCCGGCGGCGTGATTGCTGACCCCGGCGCGCGTCAGTATCCAGGGCAACATGCTAGCCACCACCGCGCCAACGCCTATGAAAAAACTCTGCATCGCGTAGCCGGTTGGGCGCTGTGCCGGCTTGAGCTGATCACCCACAAAGGCGCGAAATGGCTCCATCGACACATTGATCGAGGCATCGAGGATCCACAGCAGGCTGGCGGCGATCCACAGCGCTGAGGAGCGCGGCATGGCGAGCAACGCCGCCGAGGCCAGCAGCGCACCAACCAGGAAATACGGGCGGCGGCGGCCAAGACGCGTCCAGGTGCGATCAGAGTAATAGCCGATGAGCGGTTGCACCAGTAACCCGGTCAGGGGCGCTGCGATCCACAGCGAAGGTATGGCATCGACACTGGCGCCCAGGGTCTGAAAGATGCGGCTGACGTTGGAGTTTTGCAGCGCGAAGCCGAACTGCAGACCGAGGAAACCAAAGCACATGTTCCAGATCTGCCAGAACGAAAGTGTCGGACGCTCGCTCGCCTCGGCCGTCGTGATTTTGCCCGCCATGACTCCCCCGAACCTGAGTAGTGCTCGACGTCTATTTACACTACTTGGGGCCCAACAGGATCGATAATTGCGGGCACACGTCGTCATGCCCCGGCGCACCTGGCTGTGACGCGCTCAAGCGCCATTGCAGGGTGGCCAGATCGGCATCGAGTTGGGCGTATTCTGTGCCCTGGCTCCAGCGCTGGCGTAGCTGCTGATCACCCGTGTCGGCCAACTCGAATTGCCCGGCGAAGGCGGGGTGTTCGTTACGAAAGTGGATCAGTTCGATGAGCGCTTGCACCACGGGGCGCTGCAGGTCGGAGTGTAGTTGCTCGCCAACAGATAGGCGCGATCATCGCGCCCCATGGCACCGTAAAAGGTGGAGTTGATCTGAAAGCGATCAATATTGGAAGCGGCGCTAGTGCGAAGTCGTAGACCCAGTCGACGGGCGCTATTCGCGACTCTTGATCAAGCGACTCTTGATCAAGCTACGCTGTCATCATTGAGTGCCTTGACCTCCCTCGGTGACAACAGGCCAGCGTATGGCATGGACTGACGCATCCTGACAGCCTCCTCATCACGCCCGATCATGGCCGCGAACAAATCACCGTCGTCGTTTGCTTGCGCCAGTTCTCGCCACTCGTCATAGGCCGATATCCAGAGGTCCTGGCGGCGCCACCGACTCAGGTTGGCGAGTATCTGAGCTCGAATTTCCCGAGGCGAGAATTGACGTACAACGGCCAAGCTGATTGCCCTCTTGAGTTCATCAAGCTCCTGGTTGCCACGGCGGGCACGGTTTGCCGGACGGATGCCTCCCAGGCGAAGTTCCAGACTATCGCCCTCGCCCAAGCCCAAACCGACCAGTGCGTCCTTCGGAATGATGACACCCAGTGAGTTGCCGATGCGACGCAAGGTAAGTTTCATTTATAGACAACGTTATAACATGTTATTACATACCTTCCAGAACTGCAGGCGGACACTACGCTGCCAGCCTCGCCGCGATCAGCCTCGCCGCGATCAGCCTCGCCGCGATCAGCCTCGCCCCAAGAAGCATGGGCTGCCGGCTAACCACTCGATTCACGCACCACCAATTCGGCCGACATGGTCGCCGAGGGCGTGTCTTCGCCCGCCATCCTGCGAAATAGCAGATCGACCAGGGTGCGCGCGCCGCGCTGCAGATCCTGACGTACGGTGGACAACGGCGGATTGGCGTGCGCAGCGAGTGCGATATCGTCAAACCCCACGACCGAGACATCACGCGGCACCGCCAGGCCTGAAGCGGTGAGCGCACGTAGCGCACTCATGGCAATGACATCAGTGGCGCCGAATACCGCATCGAATTTAGTGCCCGAGCTGATAAAGGCGCGTATCGCTTCATAGGCGGTATCGGCCGTCAGGTGCTTGGGCACCAGATGCGCCAGTGGATGCAAGTGCGGTGCGCGCTCGTGTGCCAGACGATAGCCTTCATAACGCAAGCCAATTTCCGGCATAGCCGGGTCACCGACAAAAACGATGCGTTTGCGCCCGAGGCGTATCAGATACTCCACCACCGCCATGGCGCCGCCGACGTTATCGGTACCCACCGTACAATACGACTGCGTGGGTAAATGACCGCCCCACACCACCAATGGCCTGTAAACCAGCGCCGCCGCCTCGAGCACCGCATGTTCGGTGCTCTGGCCGATGACGATAATGCCATCGGCACGTTGGCTACCGATCAGATTGATGAGCCAATCGTCCATTGGCGGCACAATTTTTTGCAGGAACATGCCGTAGCCGCGCTCAGTAATGGCATCCGCAAGGTGACCAAGTATCTCCATTAGAAATGGGTCGCTCAGGGGTTGACGGGTTTCGTGCGCGAGCGGGATGACCACACCCAGCGTTTGCGTACGCTGCAGTCGCAGGTTACGCGCCGTGGAATTCACCACGTAGCCGCGCTCGCGCGCCAGGCGATGAATTTCCTCGCGCTTATGCGCCGTGACCAAAGGGCTGCCGGCCAGGGCGCGCGAAACGGTCGAGACCGAGAGGCCAGCGAGGCGGGCGATGTCGGACATTTTTGCAGGAACTGTGCGTCGGCGCTTGTTCATGATCGGCCGTAAACGGCGTTCAAGACCCGCAGACTTCCAGACAGCTCGGCGCTCAGCGCACCCGCATCGCAACGCCACCGCCAGTTGCCCACCACCGTGCCGGGTGTATTGAAGCGCGCCTCGCTACCCAATGCCAGCAAGTCCTGCAATGGCGCAATCGCGAGCACCGCAACCGAAGCGATGGCGGCCCGCAGCAGCGCAGCTGGCATCTGTGCACTAACGCTCGCGAGACCATCGCACGCCAGGTAAGCATCGACGCGACGTGCGCTCTCGACATCGAGCGCCCGATACCAGCCGAGCGTGGTGTCATTGTCATGCGTGCCGGTGTAAACCACCGTGTCGCGGCTAAAATTATGCGGCAGGTGCAGATTGTCGCTGGCGCCATCAAAGCCAAATTGCAGCACCCGCATGCCGGGCAGCGAAAACTGGCGCCGCAGCGCCTCGACATCGGGGGTTATTTCACCCAGATCTTCAGCCACTACCGGCAGATCACCGTGCTGTTCAAGCAAGCGCGTGAGCAGTGCCGTGCCGGGCGCACTCCGCCATTGACCCTCGCGCGCCGTGCACGCGCCGGCGGGCACCGACCAGTACCCGGCCAGCCCCCGAAAATGATCGATGCGCAGCACATCAAAGCGCGACAGCTGAGCTGCGCAGCGTTGCCGCCAGAATGTGAAGTCATCACGCTGCGCCTGCTCCCAGTTGTAGAGCGGAAAGCCCCACAGCTGGCCGTCGGCAGAAAAATAGTCGGGTGGCACACCCGCGAGCGCGGCGGGCTGACCATTGGGCTGCAACTGAAACTGCTCGGGCTGCACCCAGGTCGCAACCGAATCAGGCGCCACATAGATCGGCAGGTCACCGAACAGCCGCACACCGCGTTGGTGCGCGTAATCACGCAGCGCCGTCCATTGATGGGCAAATTGCCACTGTTCGACACGCAGTGCTTCCAGTTCGGCCGCGAGCGGCGAGCGCGCCATAGCCAGCGCTCGCGGGTCGCGCCGGCTCAACTGCGCGGGCCACGTCCACCACGGTGTGCCGCCATGAGCCCGGCTGAGCGCCACATAGAGCACGTAGTCTTCAAGCCAGCTCGCCTGCGCAGTACAGAACTGCGCGTACTGTGCTCGCAGCGTGAGGGGATCGGGCGCTTCGCGCCAATCGATCAGCGCCGGGTTGCCCGCCTGATCGGAGCGCACCCAATAAGGCGAGCCATCCGCGCCGACCGGTCCCAGTGGCAATACCTGCCAGACACTGCAGCCCGCCTGCACCAGCCAGTCAACGAAGGCGCGGGCATCGGCGCCGAGATTGCCCTGGCTACCAGGTGTCGCCGGCAGCGCCGTGGGGTGCAGCAACACACCGCAGCGGCGTCGATCAAGCACACTTAAGCGCGCACTCACTCCTGGGCGCGGCGCATCACACCGCCACCCTCGGGCACGCCGCGTCCTATGGAAATAGCATGCGCGAGCGCATCGGGCACTTCGCGCCCCAGCAGGCGATAAAGGCTGGCGAGCTGATGCCGAAACAGCAGATCAAAGTCGCGCACGGCTTCATAGGGGTTGTAATCACCGAACCACCAGAACCAGTCGGAGCTCTCGCACAACGCCAGCTGCCGTTCCACCCATTCACGCTTGTGAGGTGGGAGTCGCCCGCTGATGAGCACTTCATCGGTCGCAATCTTTGCCTGTACCAGCAGATCCCAGCCGGCATTCTTGTCGCGATCGCCAATCCAGGTGGCCAGGGTGCCGTGCACCCAGCTGCCAGCGATGACTTTGGGTAACGTGGCGCAGGGTAAGGGGCGCTCGAGCAGGTCGCCAAGCGTGGTGAGTTCGAGCAACGGGTGATCGACGAGCGCCGCGTACAAGCCTTTGAGAAAGTAATAGCCGTTGAATGGGTAGTGCTCCCAGGCATTCTCGCCATCGAGTGCGATCAGGGCCATCGCACCAGGTCGGCCTTTCGCCTGAAGTGCGACACGCTCGAGCTCGGTTATGAAGTGGCGCACGGCATCGTCACCATGCCATTTTGAATAGGCAAAGCCGATCAGGTCGGAGAGCTCGTCTTGGCGAAAAAAGAGCTTGAGGTGGTGATCGGGCGTCTGCCACGCACCCAGTTCTGGCGCCAGTTCCATCGTGGCCGCGCTGGTGGCGCTCAGGCAACCACGCAGCACGCTGCCACTGCTGGCCGCCCAACGCAAACCGTGTGCTTCAATGATTTCCAGGGTCCGTGCACTGATCGCACCTTCGGAGGGCCAGCAACCCACCGGGGCACGGCCAAACACGCGGGTAAAGACCCGCAGCGCCTCGCGCATGTGCCAGGCCGCGCGCTCTTCACCACCCGGATAAGCGGCGGCGTGCGGCAGCGGCGCGGCTGGAATCGATTCACGCGCCGAATTGAAATCGATCAGCAACGGCAATATCGGGTGCGCGTAGGGTGAGACCGCGAGTTCCACCTGCCCGCGTTCCGCCAGGGCACGATAGCGCGGCAACAGACTCGCCAGCAGCTCACCGATCAGTTCCAGCAATATGCGTCGATGCGTCGCCGTGAAATCGCGCTCGCGATCGATAAGGGCCGCGACCCGCAGATCGCCGCGTTTGACGGTCTCGCCCAGCCAGGCAACGTGGTACCAGACAGCCAGATCACGCAGGTAATGATCAGACGCGTAGGCCACGGCCTCACGCGTGCCGAGTGCGCCAGCCAGGGCGGCCAGTTGCGCATAGGGCGGGTAACGACTGATCAGATGCTGGCGTTCGGCGCGCAGGCAGGCCTGCACCAGACTCAGGCGCGCGCCGGCTTCGCTGGGCAGCGGCGCTTCCGAGAGCAGTGCCAACACCGGATCGGGCAGCGCTTCGCCGCGGCTCAAGTGCGCGGTAACGCGCAGCGCCAGCTCTTCGAGCTGCTCTATGAGAATGGGTGCAAAGTTGATAACCGCGCGCGCGCGCGGATTGGCCTCGAGGTGCGCCGCCATGTCGACGTAATCCTTGATGGCATGCAGGTAAGTCCACGGCAGCACATACTCACCGCTGAGCGGATCACGATACTGCGGCTGGTGCATGTGCCAGAACAGCACCACCGGAAAGCGCGGCGTAACACTCATGCCATGCTCGCCGCGCCCGCCACACTTGCCGCTGTGGGATGCAGCTTTTCCTGGGTTACCAGCACCACGCCACCCTCGGTAATATGAAAGCGCGCGGCATCGGCAACCGGATCGACTCCGATCTGGGTACCGTCTGGCACTTCACAGCCCTCATCGAGTATGGCTTTACGAATGGTACAGCCGGCGCCAATCTTGACGTTGGGCAGCACCACGGCGCGATGAACACTGGAGCGCTCATCGACGTGCACATTCGAGAACAGCAGCGATTGATTGACGATCGCCCCCGAAATAATGCAGCCGCCTGAAACGATGGAATTGATCGCCATACCGCGCCGACCGTCTTCATCAAGCACGAACTTGGCCGATGGCTGCTGCAGCTGATAGGTCCAGATCGGCCACTCCTCGTCGTACAGATTGAGCTCGGGCGCAACGTGCACCAGCTCGAGATTGGCTTCGTAATAGGCATCCACGGTGCCAACATCGCGCCAGTAATTCTGCGCGCGGGTTTTCACATCGGTAAACGGATAGGCAAACACCTGCAGATTGTCGATGGCTGGTGGAATGATATTGCGGCCAAAATCATGCTTCGAGTCGGGGTTTCTGGCATCCTCCACCAACAGCTTGTCGAGCAGCTTGCCGTTGAACACATAGATGCCCATTGAAGCCAGTGCCACCTCGGGCCGCCCGGGAATCGGTTCGGGCTGCTGCGGCTTCTCGGAGAATTTCGTGACCCGGTTCCACTCGGTCACCGAGAGCACGCCAAATTCCCGCGCCTTGTCACGCGACACTTCCACCACGCCCACCGTGATGTCGGCGCCCTTCTCGACGTGATAGGCGACCATCGGGCCGTAGTCCATTTTGTAGATGTGATCGCCGGCCAGCACCAGCACGTGCTTGGGGCGCAGGCTCCGGATCAAATCGAGATTCTGAAACACGCAATCGGCGGTGCCCCGATACCAGTGCGCGCCAACCTGCTGCTGCGCCGGTACCACGTCGACGAATTCCCCGAACTCGCCCCGCAGATAACTCCAGCCGCGCTGCACGTGCTGGATGAGCGATTGCCCCTTGTACTGCGTCATCAGGAAAATCTGGCGGATGCCGGAATTGACACAGTTCGAAAGCACGAAATCGATGATGCGAAATTTGCCGCCAAAGGGCGTCGCCGGCTTACAGCGATTGAGTGTCAGATCGTGCAAACGCTCGCCGCGCCCGCCCGCCATGACTACCGCCAATGCGCCACTGGTAAGGCGGCTGACATAGCGACCCGAAGCAGCGCGCGGCGATTTCTTGGCCATGCAATCGATCTCTTTAGGGCGTGCCTTGCAGTATAGTACCTGCGCAGATGAATCCGGGAACACACTGGACGGTGAATTTACAGGATGACCTGCGGCGCATTGCCGCCGGCATCCACCATGACCCCCATGGAGTACTGGGCGGTCATGAACGCGTCGGCCTGTCTACGGTCCTGACCTACCTGCCTGCGAGCCAATCGGCCTGGCTTGAAAGCCAGGGGCAGATGACCCGGCTGCCAGACAGCGATTTCTTCCACTGGCAGGGGCCGCGCGGCACCCTGCCCGTTCATTACCGGATCGGCTGGCGCGACAGTCAGGGTTACGATCATGAACTCGTCGACCCCTATAGTTTTGCGCCCTGCTTCGGCGCCAGCGATTTTACTGCGTTCAGTGGCGGCTACGAGGCTCGCGGCTGGCAGTTCCTGGGGGCACAGCTCCTGCAGATTGATGGCGTCAGCGGCGTACGTTTTGCTGTCTGGGCGCCCAACGCAACACGCGTCAGCGTGGTCGGTCCCTTTTGTGGCTGGGATGGCCGACGTTTCCCGCTGCGCAGCCTGGGTGCCAGTGGTGTCTGGGAAATCTTCATTCCTGGCCTGGTGGCCGGCGAAGTCTACAAATTTGAGCTGCGCCAGCGTGACTCCGCAACGCTGGCGCTCAAATGCGACCCGTACGCCCGCGCCAGCGAGCTGCGGCCCGCCACAGCATCGATTGTCTGCGACAGTCATTACAGCTGGGGCGATGCGGGCTGGCTGCGTGCACGCCGCGAGCGTGACTGGTTGCACGCGCCGATGAGCATCTACGAAGTGCACGCCGGCTCCTGGCGCCAGCACGACGACGGGCGGTTCTACAGCTATCGTGAACTCGCCGCCGAGCTGATTCCCTACGCACGGGATCTCGGCTTCACACATATCGAATTGCTACCCATCACCGAACATCCGCTCGATGATTCCTGGGGCTATCAGACCACCGGCTACTTCGCCCCCACCAGTCGCCACGGCACACCGGACGATCTGCGTTACTTCATCGATCAATGCCACCAGTCCGGCATCGCCGTATTGCTCGACTGGGTACCAGGACACTTTCCGCGCGACGCCCACGGCCTGGCGCGTTTCGATGGCGCCGCGCTCTATGAATATGACGATCCGCGTAAAGGCGAACATCGTGATTGGGGCACGCTGATCTTCAACTATGAGCGCCACGAAGTGCGCTCGTTCCTGCTCTCCAGCGCCTGCTACTGGCTGGAGGAATTCCACTTCGACGGTCTGCGTGTCGATGCCGTGGCCTCGATGCTCTATCTCGATTTTGGTCGCCAGGGCGACTACCTGCCCAACCGGCACGGCGGCCGCGAGAATCTTGAGGCGATCGAATTTCTCTCCTCTTTGAATGCCACCACGCACGCGCGCAATCCCGGCACCGTGATCATCGCCGAGGAATCGACCGATTGGCCCAAGGTCAGCCGCCCCACCAACGATGGTGGGCTCGGCTTCAGCATGAAGTGGAACATGGGCTGGATGCACGACACGCTGAGCTATTTCAAGGAAGACGCCATCTATCGCCAGCACCATCACCACAAACTCAGTTTTGGGCAGATGTATGCCTACAGTGAGAATTTTGTGCTGCCCTTCTCGCACGATGAAGTGGTGCACCTGAAACGCTCACTGCTGGGGCGCATGCCCGGCGATCGCTGGCAGCAGCTCGCCAACCTGCGCCTGCTCTATACCTACATGTGGACTTTCCCCGGTAAAAAGCTGCTATTCATGGGCGGCGAGTTTGCCCACCCCTGGGAATGGAATTTCCGCGTCGCGCTCCCCTGGTGGCTTACGGATCATGGCGAACACCAGGGCGTGCAGCGTGTGGTCGGTGATCTCAACCGGCTGTACGTGCAACGCCCGGCGCTGCATCGCTATGAATTTGAAGCGCGCGGATTTTCCTGGCTCGATTGCAACGATGCCGCGCATTCCACTTTGAGTTTCGCGCGCTGGGCGGATGATCAACACGCCGTAGTAGCCTTAAATTTCACACCCGTGCCACGCCCCGGATTTCGCGTCGGTGTGCCGTACAGCGGTCACTATTGCGAGTTGTTCAATTCAGATTCGGGGTACTACGGCGGTGGCAACCTCGGCAATGGCGCTGGCGCCGAGGCCAGCGACACACCCTGGCACAACCAGCCGCGCTCCATCGTGATCAATCTGCCGCCGCTGGCGGGAGTCATCCTCGCGCCCGGCTGATGCCTGGCCTTAAGCGCTCAGCGCCCGCGGCAGCGCAGCCAGGAACCGCTCGACCTCGCGATGCACGCCTATGGTGACGCGCGCCCAGCTGTCGTAGCCCTCGAAGTGGCGACCGACCTTGATGCCGGCGGCAAGCATGTGATCCTGAAACCGCTTCAGGGGCGCACCGGTATCAAAGAACACGAAATTGCCCTGCGCCTCGGCCCGCTGCAGCCCCAGCCGGTCGAGCGCGGCATGCACGCGCGCACGATCGCCGACCAGCGCGGCACGTGTGCTGTGCTGGAACGTATGATCATTGAAGCTCGCGATCGCAGCCGAAAGCCCCGTCGTGTTCGGCCAGGTGAGCGACAGTGCGGCAAAGCGCGGTGCCAGCGCCGGCGGCGTGACCGCGTAACCGATCCGCAGCCCTGCCAGCCCGTGGAGTTTAGAAAACGTGTGCAGCACGATCACATTGGGAACGTCTTTCACCAGCCCCGCGAGCGTCGCCACTCCCGGCCGATCGACGAAGTCCATGTACGCCTCATCGACGATCACCGTGCAATCGGCGGGCACCGAGCGTACGAAGGCTTCGAGTGCGTCCCGCGTGACCGCGGTGCCGGTGGGGTTATTGGGGTTGCAGACATAGACGAGGCGCGTGAGGTCCGTGACCGCAGCGCGCATCGCCGCGAGATCGTGACCATGAGCGCTGTCCGGCGCGACCCAGTGTATCTTCATGCCAAGTTTCGCGGCGAATTCCGGCAGCTCTTCAAAGGTGGGTCGCGAGGCGACCAGTTCGCCACCGGCAGCGCTCGTCATGGCAAGCAGCCCCGCCATCTTGAGCAGCTCGCCCGAGCCCGCGCCGATCACGATCTGGGAGTCCGCGACGCCTTCGTGCGCAGCCAGCTGGGTCGTCAAGCTGGCGATCGTCGCGGCGGCATAGCGCGGCGCCTCGAGCACACTCGCGAGGATGGCCTGACGCGCTGCCGGGGACGGGCCGTAGGGATTCTCGTTGCTATCGAGCCGAATCAGGCTCGAGCGACCCGCCGAAGTGCCTGGCGCCGCGGCGGCCGGCGTCGCAGCCATGACGCTGCCGGGAAGCGGCGCCAGGAAGGCCGCCGCGCCAAACAGTGCTTCGCGGCGTGTCAAACGCAACCGGGTGAGGGAAGCCATGTCGTCAAAGGCAGTACGCAGTTCAGCACCCATGGGCGTCTCCTCGGGAATCGGGATCAGATCGTTGTGAAGAGTCTGTCATCCCAGCGTACACCTTCGATGCTCACCACACGAATTTGTTCGGCATCATGGTGCGCGGTGTTGATCAATGCGTTGCGTTCCACATCGAATACGACGCTCGGCACCAGCAATATCGGACTTTCAGCGCTGCGCAGCCACGCATCTCCAGCCGCACGACTCACCGTACAGTCCGTTGCCTCCCAACCTGCATATTTCGCCGGGTCGAGTGCTATTACACGAAGCTCATCGGGTGCCTCAAAGGTCACACAAACCTGGTGCTTGGGAATTTTCCGACCAGTGTGTACCAATTTCTCCAGCATGGCCCCGGCGTAAGTTGTGCATGCGTAGATTGCCGCGCTTCCGGCGGAATTCCAGCGTGCTCCGAACAACCTGGCGCCCTCGCCACTCTCAGGCGAAAAACGTTGGTCTGCAATGCGGTACAGACGCACGAGATGGTCGATGGCGGTTAAACCGGCAAACCATAGAGAGCGCGCATTACTATATCTTCTACAGCGCGCGCGCCCAACTCGCTGCCGGCACTTTCCAGCGGCGTGCGTCCGTCAAGTTCTGGGTGTGGCGTACTTAAGAACTGCTGTGCGGCAGGTTGCTCATCCCACAGTAGCTCGGCAAGAGCAATCACGCGCGCCAGCCGCTCAGTCTTTTCGCTCTCATGAAGTTTCAGACGCGTGCGGCGTTTGAAAGTGGCGAGCGGCACCACACGATACAACAAAGCATCACGCGCCTTGCCGGTAAGTCCGGCGCGCGCCACTACCCTTACCAGTGCGCTACGTAACAGGCCCTTTTCCACGGCCGCGGCCAGCCCAGACGCGCCACGCCCGGCGCCCTTGAGCCCTAGAATTTCCTGTATACGCGCCGCCGGCATATTCATTGAGGGTGGCCTCCAATATCGCCAGTATAAAACCATTTGAGCTAATAATCAAGCTCAAAAGATTTTAATATTGTGCGGCGCTGCATAGAATCTTGCCATTTTGCGGTGACATTCGCGCACCCATAGCAGGGGTCGCAGCCGGATCCTCAGCTAACAACTCAACCACAGCGCTGCAGCGCGGCAAGCACTCTTAAGGCAAGAATTTCGGCCAGCCATCGGCCATCTTCTGCTCGCTCCGCTTCGATGCTGAAATTTATTTCGTGCTCTTTGACCTATATCTGCGCATCGGCTGTAGAAACTGTAACTCCTTGTAGGAGTCCGGCACAGCGAAAGAACAATGCATTACAGCCTATTTCGCCGACTACAACCGTTTGATCAGCCCCATCTCCAGCGGGTGTCCCTGCAGCACATGCTCGGGCCGCACTCGAAATTCCAGTTCAAACTGGCCGGAAGTCGGCGGCTCGGCATCGAGCACGAACACCTGCGAGCCATCGCTGTCGGTCTCACCCGTCGGCGCCAGCCGGACGCGCCACAGATCGTCACGTTCGTTGCGACGAAAGGACGCCAGCGCCGGCCACTCGGCGCGCACCCTCGGCAGGGAGCGGCGCGCGAGAAATTCCACCGCCACATCGGCGGGTGTCAGGCCATTGAGCGCCACCGCGACCCGATGCGTAAAGCGCCCGCTGCGCAGCATTTCACGCGTCGGCGGGGCCAGGGCACGCAGTGCAATGCCGCCCCAGGCCCTGCGCACCCGCTGCTTCCACACGGCGAGCGTACGCGCGCCGGCATCGGCCTGCGCCGCCAGCTGCGCATGCTGCGCTGCCGCCGGGCGATAAAGCCCCCTATCGTAGTCGCCGATCATGCGCCGCATATTGAACTGTGGAATCACCGTCATCATGGCGCGCCGGCAGCGACGCACCCATTCGGGCGAATAGCCGTGCGCACCGCGCGCGTAATACAGCGGCACCACTTCTTCTTCCAGAGTATCGAGCATCAGGTCAGCATCGAGCGCATCGCGACGCTCAGCGTCCTGCACCTGTGCACCAGGCATGCCCCAACCGTTGGTGCCGTCCCAGGCCTCGGCCCACCAGCCATCGAGGATACTCAGGTTCAGTCGACCGTTGATCGCGGCTTTGATTCCCGAGGTGCCACTCGCTTCCAGCGGCGCAATCGGATTGTTGAGCCAGACATCGACGCCCGAGACCAGCCAGCGCGCCAACTCGATGTCGTAATCTTCCAGAAAAACGATGTTGCCCGCAAACTCGTGACTGAGCATGAGCTGCTTGATTTCACGCAGTATCTGCTGTCCGGGCTGATCAGCAGGATGCGCCTTGCCGGCAAACAGAAACAGTACCGGTCGCTCGCTACCGTCGATCAGTCGCGCCAGCCGCGCACGATCGCGCAGCAGCAGGGCCGCGCGTTTGTAGGTCGCGAAGCGGCGCGCGAAGCCGAGGGTGAGCACATCCGGCCGCTGCGGGTCGAGCAGACGCGTCACGTGACGTAGCTCGGCGACGCTCAGGCCACGATTGGCGTATTGCCGCCGCAGCCGCTCGCGCACGCCGGCCAGCATGCGCGCTTTAACGTCCTGCGCGGTCTGCCAGAACAGCTGCTCCGGAATGCGCTCGAGCCCCTGCCAGAAGACCGTGTCGTTGAGCCGCTCGCGCCAGTCCGCCCCGAGTTGCTTATCAAAGAAACGGCTCCAGGTCTGCGCCAGAAAAGTGGGCACGTGCACACCGTTGGTCACATAGCCCACCGGATTCTCGGCGACCGGCACATCGTTCCAGTGGTCGGCGCATAACTTGGCGGACACGCGCCCGTGTATGCGGCTGACGCCATTCACGCGCCGCGCGCCCGCCAGCGCCAGGCGCGTCATATTGAAACCATGACCGCCGTTGGGTGCGCGACCCAGTTGCACGACGCGCTCAAAGGGCAGACCCGCTTCCTGCAGGTAGCCGCTAAAGCAGCCACTGAACAGACTGTCATTGAATACGTCGTGACCCGCCGCGACCGGCGTGTGCGTGGTGAACACGCACTGTGGCGCCGCCGCCTCGAGCGCCGCGTCAAAATCGAGACCACGCGCCTGCCCCTCGCGCAACAATTCAAGAATCAGAAAGGCCGCGTGCCCTTCGTTGATATGCCACACCGCCGGTTGCAGTCCCAGGGCGCGCAACACCCGCACGCCGCCGATGCCGAGAATCATTTCCTGGCGTATGCGCACGCCCTCATCACCGCCGTAGAGGCGATGCGTGATATCGCGATCTTCCGCACTGTTCTCGGCGCAGTTGGTATCCAGCAGATAGATTGCAATGCGCCCGACCTGTGCGCGCCAGACGCACGCCACGACATCGCGCTCGGCAATGCGCACTCTCACTCGCAGGCGCGCGCCGCTGGCATCGTTTACCGCCTCCACTGGCAAATCGCGCGCGTCGGTGTCGGCGTATTCGGCATGCTGCGCACCGTCGCCATCGACGTGCTGGGTAAAATAACCCTGCCGGTACATCAGGCCGACGGCGATGAAATTCATCCGCTCGTCGCTGGCCGCCTTGCAGTAATCGCCAGCCAGCACACCCAGACCGCCGGAATAGATCGGGAAACTCTCGTGAAACCCATATTCCGCGCAAAAGTACGCGACCAGCGGCAGATCAGCACGCGGCGGCGTCTGCACGTAGCTATCGAGGTACTCAACGACCTGGCGATAACGCTCGACGTAGATCGGGTCGAGCGCCGCCCGATCCAGATGCGTCTGGTCGAGACAGCGCAACATCAGGCGCGGGTTGCGCTCCACCTGTTCCCAGAGTTCAGGATCGAGATCCTGGAACAGCGCACGCGCCGGCCGATGCCAGCTGAAGAACAGGTTGGCGGCGAGTTCGGGCAGGCGGTGCAGGGCCGCCGGGATAGCTGAGGTGACTTCGAGAATTTGCATGGGCGCCGAGTTTATCAGCACAAAGTCGGCTGCGGCTCGACTTTAGGGGGTCTCCGGATTGTAGACATCAGGCGTGATGTATTGCTTTTATACTATATTTGCGTTACATTGCTCCAATGCAAATAGCCGCACTGTCCTTGAGAATTTCCAGGGAAGAAAGCAAAGCGCTGCGTGAGCGTGCCCTTAAAGAAGGCGTATCGCAAAGTAGCCTCGTACGCCGCGCCCTGCGCGCCTATGGAGTAACGCCGGAGCAGCTGCCAGCAAAGTCCGGCTTTGACATGATCCGGGACGTAGTCGGCCAGTATCACGGCGGCCCGAAGGACCTCTCGACCAACCCGCGACATCTGGCTGATTACGGCAAGTGACTACCTGGCTGGTGGACAGCGGCCCACTGGTGGCGCTGCTGTGTGCCGACGACAAGCACCACAAATGGGCTGTCGACCAGAGCAAGCACGCACCCGTTACGGTCACGGCATGCGATGCCGTTATTTCCGAAGTCCTGTTCTTGCTCAATCGCGCCGGCTATGGCGCCGACAATCTGTTTGCGCTCGTTGAAGCCGGCTTTCTACGCAGCAACTTCAGTTTTCATGACGAGCATCGTCGCCTCAGAGATCTGATGCGTCGCTACCGCGACCGCCCAATGGCTTTTGCCGACGCCTGCCTGGTGTGCATGTCCGAGTTGATTCCTGACAGCTGCGTGTGGACTGTCGATCGCGATTTTGAGTTCTACCGCAAGCATGGGCGGCGTTCCATTTCCCTGGTGGCGCCCTGGTGAATTTGCCCGTTCGTAACAGCCGGCGGTGCGGCATCGGCGCGCAGCGCGCTCAGGCCTTCGTCATAGTGCTTTGTGCATTGACAGTCGTGTTGGGTGCAGGCACTGCCTGCTCGCCGCAGAAGTCGCAGATCGGCGCGGCCCCGACACCGGGCGCCACCTGCCTACCCGGCGAGCGTGGCTTCCTGCGCCTCAGGCTACGCGGCGCCATAGATCAGGATCTCAACTGGCACGGCGCCGGTCTGCAGTGTGAAGGCGGCGCGCGTCCGGCCGGCAACGGACTGCGTGTGAGCTTTGCGGGGCCGGCGGATAACAAGGGACTGAAACTGCGCATCGTGTTCGGCATCGCCGCGCACCCCGGTGCAAGCGCGTTGGCACAACTGCCGACGAACATCACCGCCATTGTCGCCATAGTCGACGGACAGAGCCAGCTCTACGCCACGCAAGGCGATGGTAAGTGCCAGGTGGACTCACTCGTGCAGCAGCCGTTGCTGACCCGCACTCACGCGTACCGCATTGCTGCGCGCGGCTACTGCGTCGACCCGGCTACCACGCTTGACGGTAGCGGCCGGCTCTATATCAATCGCTTCGATTTTGCAGGCGTTGCCGATTTCGAGGATAATGACCTCCAGGCCAGGAGCGAAGAGCATGCCAGTGCGCCCTGAGGGGAAACGATCTACAACGCGCCAACTCGCATGGTGCGCGGGGTTCGCGCTCGCGTTGTGCGCAGCCTGGCAAAGTGGCGAGGCGCCGGCGGCCGAGTCCGGCGCCGCCGAATCCATAGCGTCCTTTCCACAGTCGGCACTGGAGATCCATAGCAGCCTGGGTCGACAGTGGTTCAACATCCACATCGCCGACAACGAAGCCCGCCAGGAACAGGGCCTGATGTACGTGCGCGCACTGCCGGCCGATGAAGGCATGCTGTTCCCGGCGACGAAACCGCGTGTCATGACTTTCTGGATGAAGAACACCGTGATTCCACTCGACCTGCTCTTCATCAGCGCGCACGGCCGCATCGCCTGCCTGCGTGAGCAGGCCAGGCCGCTGGTGCTCGATCTCATCACCTGCGATAAAACTGTCAAGGCGGTACTGGAGATCGGCGGCGGCGAAGCGGCGAAGCGCGGCATTCGCGTCGGCGATCTGGTGATTCACGCGGTGTTTCATCGCTAGAATTGCCGCCGACGCGAATGGCGAGCGTCAAATTAGATCGGACCGCTTACCCTACTTCGTGTCGTCGAGATTAGCGCTGAACCCAATACCACGACGCTTGGGTGACGGCGGATGCATCAATTCACGGTTCGACTTCAGCATAGTGGTGATTGCCTCGTCGTGCGTGCTGAGCTTTTGCTCAATGCGACGTTCAAGCTGGTTGAGACGATGCGCCAGATCTTTGTTTGACGCCAGCATTTCGCGTAGTTGAACGAAGGCTCGTACCACGTAAAGACTCATTTCCACTGCGCGCGGGCTGTTTAGGACAGTGGCGGCCTGGATTGCGCCGTGCTCTGTGAACACATAGGGCAGGTAGCGGCGGCCGCCCCAACTTGAGATCGCAATTTGCGATCTCAATTTTTCGAGCTCCTCAGCCGAGAGTTGAAACATGAAGTCCTCTGGAAAGCGCTTTGGATTGCGCTTTACCGCCTCGTTGAGCCGCCCGGTGGGAGCGCCGTAGATTGCCGCGAGATCGCGATCAAGAATTACCCGATGCCCGCGCAGCACGACAATGGCGTGAGAAATGCGTTCGACGGGTACGCGAGCGTTGCGCTTGGGAGTAGCCATAGCCCATTGTGACGCCCGCCTCCACCCCTGATCACGCCGCAATACTGACTGAATTGCGCAGTAACGACGACCAGGGTGATACCATCGCGAGCCCGCGCCGGGTTGAAACTGCCTACACATGCTTCACGCCGACCAACTTCAAAAGTCCTACGGCGAGCGCCGCGCCGTTGACGGCGTATCACTGAGCGTCGCACCCGGGCAGATCCTCGGCCTGCTCGGAACCAACGGCGCCGGTAAATCGACGACGCTCGGCATGATAGCCGGCCTCATCACCCCTGATGGCGGCAGCGTCACCATCAACGGCAGGAGCCTGGCCGACGATGCAGCGGCTTTCAAACGCAGCCTTGGACTGGTGCCACAAGAGCTGGCCCTGTACGAAGAGCTTGGTGCCCTCAGGAATCTCGAGCTGTTCGGCTCGCTCTATGGCATGGCCGGCGCCAGCTTGCGCCGGCGCGCGGGCGCAGCGCTGGAGCTGGTGGGCCTGACGGAACGCGCGCGCGACAAACCCTCCACATTCAGCGGCGGCATGAAGCGGCGCCTGAATATCGCCGCGGCGCTGGTGCACGATCCGGACGTGCTACTGCTCGATGAGCCGACAGCGGGCGTTGACCCGCAAAGTCGCAACGCCATCTTCGACAATCTCGAGCAACTCAAGCGCAACGGCAAGGCGCTGATCTACACGACTCATTATATGGAAGAGGCCGAACGGCTTGCCGATCGCATTGTCATCATCGATCACGGCAAAGTGGTGGCGAGCGGCACGTTAGCGGAGCTGTATCGTTTGCTACCGACGAGCGCGTCACTACAGCTCGAGTGCGAAGGCGCATTCGATCCGGCGGCACTGTTATCGCTCCCCGGCGTCAGTGGTGCCAGGCGTGCCGGCGATCAAATCAGCGTGGCCACCAACGATCTGGCCGGTGTTACGCCTGCCGTATTGCAGGCACTCACGCTCGCGGGTTGCCGCGTGGGCGCGCTCAGCTCGGGCCGCGCCAGCCTCGAAGATGTGTTCCTTTCGCTGACCGGACACCAGTTGCGGGATTGATCATGAACGCCTTTCTGCAATTGATGCGTAACGATCTACTGCTGTATTTCTCGAACCGCCGCGCCGTGCTGATGAGCGTTGCAGCACCGATCCTCATCGCCAGCTTTTTCGGCTATCTCTTCAGTGATCGCGACAGCGGGCCGTCAGCGATCCCGGTGGCGGTGGTCGATCAGGATCACAGCGTGCTCAGCGGCAAGCTGATTACGGCGATGCGCACCGAGAAGCTGTTCGATCTGCAACTGACGAATGAGACCAAAGGCCTGACGCTGGTACGAGCCGGCACAGTCAAGGCGACGGTCATCATTCCAGCCGGCTTTGGCAGACAAGCCGGCATGGCGCTGTTCAGTGGGCGCGACAAACCCGAGCTGCAGCTGCACTACGATCCCTCGGAAAGCGCAGCACTGCAGGCGGTGCGCGGCATATTGGCTCAGCATGTCATGCAGACCGTGAGCGAGGATGTCTTCAGCCTGCCCTACACGCTGCAGGAGCACGCCGCCAGCGCCCGCTCCGGCACGCCTTACAACAGCTTCGCGCATTCTTTCGCAGGCATGAGCGTGCAGTTCGTGCTGTTCATGGGCATTGATATCGGCATCGGCCTGCTGACGATGCGCCGGCTCGGCTTGTGGCGGCGGTTGCGCGCAGCGCCACTGGGCAAAACAACTCTGCTCGGCAGCCGCGTTGCCAGCTGCGCACTGACCGCGCTCGTACTGCTGACCATCATCTACGTCTTCGCCATGGTGGTATTCAAGGTGCGCATCGAAGGCAGCCTGTTGGGTTTCATCGCAGTGTGCGTCGCTTTCGCATTGATGACCGCGACCTTTGGCCTGCTGATCGCCGCGCTCGGCAGAACTCCCGAGGCCACGCGCGGCCTGGCCATCGTCGTCACGCTGTTGCTGGTGATGCTGGGCGGCGCCTGGGTGCCCTCCTTTGTGTTTCCAGAATGGATGCAGCAGCTGGCGCAGTTCGCGCCCACACGCTGGGCGGTGGATGGGCTGGATGCCATGACCTGGCGTGGCCAGGGCCTGGCAGCAGCCTATGCGCCGGTGGGTTTGATGCTGGGGGCGTCAGTGCTGTTCGGGGCTATCGCGATTCGTTGCTTCGATTGGGAGGAATAGCTGCAGGCGGACGCGGATCCCATTTTTAACGGCGACCCAAACCTTCGGCAACGTAAGTCTGCACGAGCGAATTCAAACTCACGCCTTCCGCAGAGGCGCGTGAGGCCAGGCGACCGTGCAGGGTGCGCGGCAGTCTAAGCAGGAACTTTGCAGGGTCGGCGACACCGTGGGGTTCCGGAATGGGCTTGCCATCGGCAATGACGGATTCCATCCAGGCCAGGAAGGCTTCACGACCCTGAGCAATGGCCTCATCCACAGTGTTGCCATCCGACATGCACCCCGGAAGATCCGGGAAAGTAATAGCGTATCCGCCGCCCTCTCCAGTCGACAGCGGCTCGACATTGAATGGATATTTTTCAAAGGCCGGAATTTTCTTCATGATGCAGCCTGAATTTCATCCACTAAATCGATGAACTGCCGAACGTAGACCGGCTTGATGGAACGGCGCGCGGGCACCGTGACTCGCAGCGCCGCATCGGGGTGTGAAAATACCGCATGGCTGCCGCCAGATTTGCGCACCATCATGCCGCACGAAGTCGCCACCGCTTCCAGATCAGCGATTTTCCAATCCCCTTTGGGATTGGCTCGCATTTGCGCAAGGCGCTTGTCAGCACTGTTCATGATATCACAGGTAGTATCAGATGAGCGAAAATCTTGGCAGGCC
>JANMWZ010000118.1:0-2119 GCA_031441585.1 Gammaproteobacteria bacterium | reverse complement strand
CGAGCGCCGCGCGGCGTTTGTGCGCATAGGCCAGCGCCTCGGTCAGTGGTGTTTTGGCCTTCAGGGCATCGGCGTTCAGTTCGTGCTCGACCCAGTGGAAGAACAGGTCCGTGACCGGCTTGCTGTGCTCGAGTCGGTGTAAGCGCTTGTCTTCGCCGACGAGCGCTTTTTCGCGGATCTCCTCCTCGATGGCGTAGAGTCTGGCAATGAGTGCGAGTGCCTGCTCGGCGCGCTCGGGTTCGTACTCTTTGGCCTCGAAGTAGCCGCGGCGGTTGTGCGACCAACATTGAGCATGCACGATCCCGACCGCTTCGGCATAGCGGGCGTAGGAGTCGTTCCCATCGGTGAGCAAGACCGTGTCCGGGGCGAAGTGCCGGCCGAGGATTTTGAAGATGTGCTCCTTGCGGTGCGTCGGGGCATAGGGGAAGCAGATCTCTTGGCTCTCCCCGTGCACCGGCCAGAACCAGGCGGTGCGCATCTTGCCCTGGACTTCCCGGCCCGCTTTGATCGGCGTCTCATCCATCGTGATGATGCGACTGTGCTTGATCGAGGCCAACTGGGCCTGGTAAATCGGCGCCAGCAAGGCAATGGCCTGCTGGCTCAGTTGCGTGAGCCAGGGGCGGGAGAGCGTAAAGCCGTTTGCCGTGAGACGCTGGTGGAGGCGATAGAGTGGTTGGTGGTACTGATATTTATCCACCAGCATGCCGGCCAGGAAGCTCACATCGGCCCGGCTGCCCTCGATCACGCCCGTGGGCGCAGGCGTCGCCACCAGCCGCCCGCTCTCGCGCAGCTTGATCAGCGGGCGGATGTACTGGAGCACCACGTAGGCGGCGGGGCGCTGGGCCAGACGGTAGGTGATCTTCTGACCGATGCGATCGTAAGCCTCATCGGCTACCGCCTCGGGGACCGGCAGCTCGATGGTCTCGATCGGCACCTGGGTGGCATCAAAGAACGGCAGGCTCTCCCCGTCGTCCTTAGGTTTGCTCGCAACGCGGGTGTGTTCGGCCACCACACGGCGCTTCGGGGGCGGCGCCACCGCCGAGCCTTGATCGAGCACCTCGCCGAGCGCGATCTGCTGCGTCTCCTCGACCAGCACCCGCCGCTCGCTCTTCGCACCAAACATCTGGCGGCGGAACCAGTCGAGCTGACGCGAGAGCGCTTCAACACGCCCCGTCAGTTCCTCGATGCTCTTGTCCTTCGCGGCCAACAACTGCAGCAGCGCAGGATCCATGGATCCTGCGGTGCTGAGCGTGCTCGCGTGGCTTTGCATACGAGGATTTTACCGCATGATGGGCACTCGCGCTGCATTGTGATCAACTATATTTGGCGGCAAAGCCCTTAAATCTAAGCGCTTTCTGCGCCGCCCGATCTCGATGCCCTCGATCAAGAGCTTCAACTCCGTCCAGTCCATCTCGCGCGTGCGCACCGCACTCCAGTCGCCCAAGAACTTGCCCGCCTCCAATCGCTTGCCCCATACGCAGTAGCCACTGCGATCAAAATACAGCACGCGCATCTGGGTGGCTTTGCGGTTCACGTACACGTAGAGCGAGCCGTCCATCGGGTCACGGCTTAGGGCGTTACGCACCAGGGCGCTGAGACCGTCAAAGCTCTTTCTCATATCGCACGGCTGGCCGTACAGGTGCACGCGGATCCGTCCCTCCGGAAAGAACATCAGCTGCGCGCCACACTCAGTACCATGCCTTGGCCCAGATCCAAGCGCACCTCCCAGCGCGATGAAGGCGCACTTAGCGCCCCCAGATCGATGAACGAGCTCGGCTCCGATCGTGCCACACTCGTCGACACCGCTCTGCGCGCGCCAGTCCCCAGCAATGCCACCCGCCAGCGGTGGAATACATTCTTGTTGATCCCTTCACGCCGACAGAACTTTGCGGCCGTCAGGCCGCTGCCTGCTTGGCTTGAGAACAGCTCTCGCCACGTGGCCTCGCTGCGCCGAATGCGTGCCGTCTTCTTCATCGCGTCTAGCCCCGCTGCTATAACAGAGGCGCGATTATCCAGCGTGCATCAGGTTCCGTAAGGACGTCTCGGAGTTACCGCTTACTCTAATACATCCTTCGGCCCCTCACTAAATGCGCGGAAATCCAGTGTGATCCGAGGCTCA
>JANMWZ010000117.1:0-4065 GCA_031441585.1 Gammaproteobacteria bacterium | reverse complement strand
TCATACCTTCGAATACGAATTCCGAGTAATGCAGCGCCCGGCTGCCGGGCCACAGCTCAATAGGTCCGTAAGGTAAAAGTCGCCCACGTCCCCAGCCCCCGTTTGACCAATCAACGCTGTACATAACGGGCGCTGCGACCGTTCCAAAACCGAGTTGTTCGGGAACGGCAAAGGATTTGAGCGCGGCGGCTACACCCCGCTCGACGTCGAACGTTGTCATGTCAGTCTTGCAAATAGACATGGGTCGCCGCCCCGGGCTTTGATTCTGGAATCGCCATTCTAAACTCCTCTTACTTTGTTCCAGTGAGTGATCCGCGGACTCATTGGCCATTTTCGACCGCTCGCAACCAGTTCAACCGACTCGCCACGCCATACGCCGGGGTCCAGCAGCGCCAGCGCCAACGCCGCAGGCCATTCTGGCATGCGCACGCGCGATGTCAGTTCGCCGATTGGGCGATCATCCGACAGGATGACCTCGCGCGATCCAAACCCGGGAATCTCCACGGGGCCTGACAAGGCGACCAGCACACGCGCCAGATGCGTGCGCGGAACCGGCCGGCTGAATTTCCCATTGGCGCCGGACTGCAACTCCCGAGTCAGGCGCGCGGGAGTCGCTTCACGGCCAAACGCCGGTATGCCGCGAGCAATACGCAGCGCCTCGTTGGCAAAGTGTCCACCCACGCGTACACCAAGCTCACGACCACTCTCAAGCAGCTGGCGCCAGATACGCGCCGCGTCAGCAACGGGCACCAGGATTAGCGTACAGTCGTGTATGCTGTCTTCCCGAACCTGCACTGACACGCCATCCGCGCCCTGACTCGCCGCTGCAATCGCGGCGATGGGTGCGGCGCGCAGCGGGCCGTAAATTTCCAACAACGCGTAAGCGGCTGTCACATCCACCGAACTGAACGCGTGAGGCGCCTTGACACAGCGTAACCATTCGGTGAGCCGCACCTCCTGCTCCGGGCAGGCCGTCAGCAGGAAACTCCCCGGCTCCCATGTCATCAATCGGGTCATGGCCTCAAGCTGACCGTGACCTCCCGAGAGCAAGGCCGTGGCGGCCTCCCTATTGTCAGTGGGCAGAGGGTTCGCAATCTGCTCGGCAAGCCATTCGCGCACCATCGCGCCACTCAGTACAACTTTGACGTCGGCCGAACGATCAATGATGAGCACGCCTCCGGTTGCAGCACGTACTTCACTGGCAACAGCGTCAAGCCAGGTGCCTGAGGTGTTGTGCGCCACCCATTGCGGTCGCTCCCATGCATTCACCGAAGTGAACCGCGCGCCACTTTGCACCAATTGCTCGTGCAAGGGCGAGCGGCGAATGTCGCGTGCGGTGGCGTAGTCGGCGTCGGCTGCGTGTATTCGGCAGTGAAAGCCCGGGATTTCGGTGACGCGCTCGCGCATGTAGGTTGCGGTTGATTGCAGCGGTGAAAAGCGCCGCACGTCCAGCGGTGCGACATCCGCGCTGGGCTCCCCTTCCACAATCCACTCGGCAATATAGCGGCCCGCGGCGGGCGCCAGTGCCATACCGTTCGAATTGAAGCCGCACGCGGCGAGTAGTCCAGTGGCGCCTGGTACGGGCCCCAGCAACATCTGGCCATCGGGGGTAAAGCTCTCGGGGCCATTCAACAACATTTTTATCCCGGCGGTTCGCAGCAGCGGGAAGCGGCGCATGGCGGTAGCCATATACGGTTCAAACTGCTCCCAGCGCTCGTTTAGCAGCGCGTACGAGAAATTCTGCGGCAGCTCCGCGACCGACAGGGGAATGGCATGATCGTCGAGGCTGCCGATCATCAGCCCACTGACTTCCTCGCGGCCGTAAAGCTGGTCGTCGTACGAGAGGAACAGCGGCAGGTTTCGATCGATACCGAGGGGCTGGGTGATCAGGTACTGATGCTCAAGTGCATGGAGTGGCAAGCGCAGCCCACAGGTCTGAACGATCTCGGACGACCAGAGCCCCGCCGCGACAACGACCGTGTCGCAACTCACGGTTCCCACGTCGGTCACAACGCCGCGCACTGCACCGTCGCGAACCAGTATTTCAAGTACTCGCGCATCCTGATGAATCATCACGCCGCGGCTGCGGGCCGCAGCCGCGAATGCCATAACTGCATCGGTCGGGTTGACCCGTGCATCGCCCGGCACCCAGACTGCGCCGATAAGATCTTCGGTGGCGAGGATCGGCAGGCGCGTGCGGGTCTGCTCCGGCGTCATGAGCTCGATATCGATGCCGCGAGCACGACCCAGTTCTGGAAGGGTGCGCATGAGCGCCCAGCGTTCTTCGCGATCGGTGAACATGA
Source organism: Gammaproteobacteria bacterium (assembly GCA_031441585.1). Lineage (GTDB taxonomy): Bacteria > Pseudomonadota > Gammaproteobacteria > Steroidobacterales > Steroidobacteraceae > FEN-1191. Next base: position 1,762 of record JANMWZ010000117.1, on the reverse strand, counting down.
CCCGACCCACATTTCGCCAACCGATCTCCTGCCCGCTCTCCTGCGCGAGCCTGGGGTAGCAACTCGCCGCGTAGCGCACCATCCCGAACACCAACGGGTCGGCCCGATAGGTTTCCATGTTGCCAGTCGAATGCCAGGTGGTTCCAGAGCTCAGCATCGAGCGCTCGAGCAGCACGACATCCCGAACGCCGAGACTGCCAAGATGGTAGGCCACACTGCAGCCGCCAATGCCGCCGCCAATCACGACCACGCGTGCGCTGGATGGAAGGGGTTTCATATTATTATGATCATAACAATAATTTATGATCACAACTATGCCAAAGCCCGTGTGGCTGAGCGCAATCGCTTGCGCTGCGGGCGCATCGCGGCATAGTCTTGCAGCAGCTCAAATGCACGGGTGACGGCTCGATTATGCGATTGCCGAAGACCAAACGTAGCGCAACGACTCGCAAGGCCAAAACCACTGCGCCGCGCCGGTCGTGGTCGACGCCCGGCAACGAACGGCCGGTACCAGGCGAAGCGGCGCATAGCCGGGCGTACGCCGTGCTCAAGGAGGCGGTACTCGCCGGGAACTTCCGGCCGGGTGAAGTCGTCACACTACGCTCGCTGGCCAAGCAGCTGGCCATCGGCGAGATGCCGGTCCGGGAAGCACTGCGACGCCTGACCTCCGAAGGCGCATTCGAAGCCCTGCCCAACCGCTCGGCACGTGTGCCCTCACTCAGTCGCCGCCAGGTCGAACAGATACTGGAACTGCGCCAGCAGCTGGAAGGCAAGGCCGCGGCGCTCGCGGCGCGTAACATCACGCTGGTGCAGATCGAACACCTGCGCGCGCTGCAGAATGGGATGGAGAGCAGTTTGGCGAGCGGCGACCTGCATACCTTCACCTCGCTCAACATGGCGTTTCACTTCGAGATCTACCGAATCGCTGACAATGCGATGCTGGTTCCGCTGATTCAGATGCTGTGGCTGCGCATGGCGCCGTTGGTGGCCAGCATAGTGCCGTTGCTGACCAGCAAGCCTGGCCCCGCACGCCGCGCCAACGTCGACAATCATGAACGGATGCTGGCGGCATTTCAGGCACGAGATCCGATCGCTGCCGAAGAAGCCATGCGCCGCGACCTGCTGGGCCTTACCAAGATACCCGGCTACTGGGAGAGCCTGCCACTTACGGCGGATTGATTGTGGTCAGCGTCCGCACACGATAGAACCAGACTGCGGCGCCAATCACGCTCCACCCACCCAACAGCCGCCACTCAAGCGGCACGCCGGATTGCTGCCAGAACGGTGAGATGAAGGCGAAAATGGCCATCAAAGCCGCGCCGATCACGCCCAGCCAGACGATCACCGCGCCGCCAGCAACCTGAAAATGTGCGCTCACTCCCTGCTTGCGGATCTTCAGCACCGTGACACAACACATGACGTAGGTCAGGGTCAGCACCATCGCCGCCATGTCTGTAATCGGCTCGATGGCGCCCTTACCAAAGAAGATGCCGCCGAGGGTAAGTACGCTTACCAGTACCAGGGCCGCGAGCGGTGAGCGATAGCGGGGATGGAGTTGCGCCAGAACACGCGGCACGTACCCGACTCGCGCCATGGCCACCAGGAGCCGCGTCGCCATCATGAACACCCCATTCCAGGCCTTGAACAACGAGACGGCGGTGGCGATCAGCAGGGCCGTTACAAAGGCTTGTCCGTGCGGCAACGCGGAGGCGGCAGTGGCCATCGGCAGCGGTTCGGATACCAGAGTCCGCCAGGGCAATAC
>JANMWZ010000116.1:0-65317 GCA_031441585.1 Gammaproteobacteria bacterium | reverse complement strand
CCAGGACGTTGGTATCGAGCCCAATCACTTTGCTGCAGCTCCCCGCCGGGCGATTGCAGCATTCATGTCGTCAATCGAGACGGCTTTGCGCGGTTTACCAAACATTCCTTTCAAGGCAGTTACCGAGCGTGTCGCGGCAATAAACTCATAGCGCCCAGGCGCAACCTCGACAAACTCAACGCGGTCCCCGGCTTCCACGCCAAGGGAGGCACGCACCTCTACCGGGATCGTAATCTGCCCCTTGGTCGTCAGCGTTGCAGTAGCCATGGAAGCCTCCTGTTAAACGCTCCTTACTTTATAGTAAGGACTACGAGAAAGCAAGCGCCAATGGTTGGCGCCAATGGTTGGCGAAACTCGCAAATTCGACGCATTTCGGATCATCAGGAGCAATCATTCGCGACCGGCAGCAAGGGGTCATGGGACTAAACCGCTCGCGCGTCTTGGGCACGAGCTGGCGCATCGGCATCTCCTCGATCAGGCGTTGATGTAGCGACGAAAGCTCCGGTGGCAGTACCAGGCGGATCGCCTCGACTCGCAACACACGAAACAGAGCCTCAAAACTCAGCCACACCTGCCACCCTGATCTATGCCGTCGGGTTCCCTTCTGGGTGGGGCCGCATGCCGACGAAGTATCTCCGGGAGTCATTCTCTCGACTCTTTGGGGGCGAGGCCCTTGTTTCCCCTGCCAAGGCTGCGCTGGCGCGTCAACCTTGGGAACGCTGAAGTTCAGGGTAGGGCAGTCTAAGCAGGTATGTGGGGTAGCGCGCTTCGGAGCCGCGAGCTCTCTGCAGCGCTTCGGCTACGCCAGCGAGCGGCGCGGGATTCCCGGTGAATAGGTCGGTTCAGAGGGCTCTGGGGCAATATTGCGACGCGGATCAAGACCGGAGCCCACGCAGTGGATTACCATAACGCCTCGTCATGGCAAGGCGAACAGATAGTGAGCACGGCTATGTCTGCCGATAAATCCGCCGACCGCTCGGCGGAGCTGGAGGCGATCGCGCAGCGGATGCTGAGTGCCGTGAACGGCATGCGCGTGTGGAGCCTCTCGCTCCACGACGAGCACGCGGACCTGCTGTGGCTCAACGAGAGCGTCATGGGCCCTGACGAGCACGAGGCCGTGCGGGCGTCGCTCGAGGTTTTCGCTGGGGAGGGCGCACCCTCCCGGCACGAGCACGACCTGGGTGACGGGCGGGTCGCGATCACGCTGCGGGCCTTTCGCGGCGGCTCGGTGCTCGGCCTGCTCATGATCATCGTCGACCGCAAGGCCGTAGTGATTGAAGCGCGAACCCTGTCCGGGGAGGAAGGCAGTGCGCTGTATGTGCCGCTGGACGATTTTGCGAAATGGCTGACGGCCGACTTGTCGGCGACGCAGATGCGGCTGCGCGCCTTGCCGGATTTCGCGATGTCCGAGCCGGATGCATCGTCGCAGACGGAACAGGAACTGGCGCTGGTAGAGGAATTGACCGCCACGCTCGTAGCCCTGTCTCTGGAAGTGGCGGACCCTGGCTCCACGACGCTCGAGCTTGCACCCGACGCGCCCAAGCCCTCGCCGACCGTCACTCCCGTCAGCCCCGCGCTGGACCGCCACTACGCCGCGCTCCGGGCGTTGCCGATTGTTCTTTTTACGCAGCAGCTCGAACCGATCTTTGAAGCCAGCCGCATCCGGCGCTACGAAATATTGCTGCGCACCGGTTCGGAGCATGGGCGCTCCAAGGCGCCCACGGCCATGATCGAGATGGCTTCGAAACACGGGTTGGGTTCGGTCGTTGACCGGCGTGTCATCACCGACCTGGTGGTGTGGCTGGCGCGCAATCCCGAGGTGTGGCGCACTGATCCGATTTCGGTGTCGGTGAACCTGTCGCCGACAGCGCTCGTCGATCCGCACTTCTTCAAGTTCCTCAGTCTGTGCATGAGCAAGGCGGGTCTGCCGCGCGGCATTCTTGCCTTTGAACTCGACACGACGCAATGCACGCAGGCCCCGGAACGCACCGCCGAGGCGGCGCAGCTGATCGCGGCACTCGGCTGCACGATCATTCTCGATGATTTCGGACCGCACGAAGGCCACGTCGATCTGCTGGACCTGAAGGGGCTGCGCATGCTCAAGCTCAAGCCGCAGCTCACCACCGGCATCGGCGCCGACAAGCGCCAGCAGGCCGTGGTGGCCGGCATCGCGCAGATGGCCTGCATGCGGGGCATGCACACCTGCGCCAAGGCGATCGAATCGAGGGAGGAATCGCGCTGGTTGGCCGCGCTCAAGATCGATTTCGCCCAAGGTTACGGTTTCTCGAAGCCCGCACCGCTGACTGACCTCGCGCGCAAGTAGCTTGAGATTCCGGGCCGTGCATCCCGAACTCAACCTGTTGCCGCGTCCACTTCAAGAACGAGAACATCGTTTCCTGGAAGAATGATGTCGTTAGCGTCCTGCCGCCGGATCTGATTGCTATTGTTGATTCACGTACCGGTGCGGCAGTCGCGAACCCGGACTTTGAAGTCGATCAAGCCGTCACGGTCCTCGGGTTCCGCGCGCCGCCCATCTGGGGCACCCGTGCCGGACTGAGCGTATTCGGTCCGGCCCACCTCGGTCTGAGTGTTCCCTATGTTCCACTGTGACCGCTCGAGCCTCCAATGTCATTCAGCCGAACAATGACCGCGATGCTTCGAAGTGCGTGTCGGCAACCCTGTCCAGGCCAGGGCGGGGCCGCATATAGCTGAAGTACGCCACCCAGCGCTCCTGCTCGCTGGCGTTGGCGAGGCCCCGGTGCAGGATGCGGTCGTCGAAGATCAGGCAATCACCTGCCGACATCGCCTGCAAGACTGGCTGCACCGCCGCTGCGTCCGCATGCTGCCCGCCGCGGCCCAGGGCTGCTGGCGTTATTTCCGTCTCCGACTGATACAGAAGGGTGTCCCGGTCCAGCCACGGCCTGGCCAGATGATTGGTGCGCAGGTGCGTGCCAGGCGCCACTTCGGTCGGGCCGGCTGCGAGCGGGATATCCGCCAGCGCCAGCAGCACATTGACCGCATGCGCCGCCCGATTTTCCGCCGCCTCGTGAGGGGAGTCGATGTGCCACCGCTGCGCCGGCGAGCCTGGACGCGAGAATACGACCCCGCAGAACGACGGCCGTGCATCAGGGCCCAGTGCCGCCCGGACCAGATGCAACCAGGGCACCTCCGGGGCAGTGGAGCCTTGCGCACCCCAGATTGGCATCAGGTCGGCCTCGCTCATGGGGACGTCGAACCGGCCAGGCGAGCGCTGCACAAGCTCGTGGTAGCCATTCCTGCTGCCGATACCGATCGGTTTGGTGCCAAGTGCTGCCATCACGCGCGTTGCCCGGGCGCGCATCACTTCGTTGATCGTACGCAGCAGCGGCGCAGTGACGAGGCCGCGTGCCAGTGCCACACCGTCTAGCGCGAACTGCTGGGGGCAAAGTTGTATGCTCATGCGTGGATCATATTCCGCACTGAATTCACCGCCATGAACAACACTCCGCCAACCGAATCCCAGGCCCGCACCGATCTGGCCGCGGCCTTTCGCTGGGTGGCGCGCCTGGACTGGCACGAGTCGATTGCCAACCATTTCAGTGTTGTCGTCCCGGAGGACCGGCATAAATTCCTGCTGAATCCGAATGGACGGCATTTCTCGCGCATCCGTGCCAGCGAATTGCTGTTGCTGGATGCGCGCGATGAAACCAGTGCCGAAGGCCCTGACGCACCGGACCCCACCGCCTGGCATCTGCACGCACAACTGCACCGGTATCTGCCACGCGCGCGCTGTATCCTGCACACGCACATGCCCTATGCGACGGCGCTCTGTTGCATCAAGGACTTCGAATTCCTGATGTTGGACCAGAACGCCTGCCGCTACCACCAGCGCATTGCCTACGACCGCGACTACGACGGCATGGCGCTCAACGCGGCGGAAGGCGCACGCGTGGCCGCTCTGCTCGGCGAGCACAAGAGTGTGCTGATGATGGGCAATCATGGTGTGCTGGTGACAGGCGCCTCGGTAGCCGAGGCGTTTGACGATCTGTACTACCTGGAGCGCGCCGCGAAAGTGCAGATTCTGGCGCTGTCCACCGGGCGCGCGCCGGCGGTGATACCGGAGGCCATCGCGGCCAGGACCTGCGCACAATGGTTCTCTTACCCCAGCGAATTTTCCAGACTGCACTTTGAGGCACTTAAGGAAATTCTGGACGAGGAAGAACCGAACTATCGGCAATAGCTCCGTTCAACCGAGCCAGCTCCGCCTCCACCAGCCGAGCAGCCAGCGCCAAGCTTAGCGGAATATCCTGCGCTCCAGGATCGTGCCGGTCCCGACCGGTCGACCCAGACTCAGCCACACACTCGAGGGGTTCGTAGTCGTGAGCGCGTAGACCACTGTCACCGGACCGACGGGTGTGCGGCCGTCAAGTACGAACAGGCGATCTGGCGGCAGCTGCCTGCCGAAATCACTGCCACGGGCGGCGTTGATCCACAGCACGACGCTGCGAAACGGCACCGCGACGCCGAGACCCAGTTCGGTGCGGTCCCATGTGGACTGCCCTCCCAGCAGGTTGTCGTTGCGTGTGTATTCGAGCGCCGCGGCCACGCCCCTGGTCGGATGGAAGGGCGTATCGCGTGAGTCGTGGATGACGGACGCGACGATACCCGACACGCACCTGGGACAGGCTGCCAAGATTCATGCCAAAGTTCACCCTACCGCCGAAGTTGTTGAATCGATAGCTCGCGACCCGTACCCCGTCGTTATGCGGATCCTGAATCTTGCGGCTCCCGTAGAGCTTCGGCTCGGCGAAGTAGCGCTGTGAAACCAGGAGCGGCTGATAGAAACTGGTGGGCGCCGCCGTCATTGGCCATGGACGATTACAGCCCCGCGTCCACCTTGAGGAAGTAGGGATCCCAACTCTTCTCATGTGGCAGCCATTCAAGCGTCGGGTTCGCCGGATCACCCTTGAGCTCAGAGCTGACCGATTCGAGATCCTCCAGCGCCGACAGGCGCTGTGCATCCTCGCTGATCCGCGCGATGTACACGGTATCGCCCGAGCGTGTCTGCGTAACCTGACGCAGGTACTCGGGATTGACCCGTTTCAGGCCGGCGACCTGGACATCGCCGATCCTGGCTTCGACGCCCTACCGGGAGGCAATTCTGCTGCGCCATTGGGCCTACTGCTGCGCCGACACCGCGTAGCGCGCGAGCTGCCCGCTCAGGCCTCGTACACCCAGCGGCCGCCGAGCATCGTGCGCTCAGGTTTCACGCTCATGAAGCTCATGGGATCGATCCTCATCAGGTCCTGGTCCCAGACGACCAGGTCAGCGAGCTGGCCGGGCTCGAGCGTGCCCTTGATATTTTCCTCGAACGAGGCGTAGGCGCCGTTCACCGTGGAGCAGCGGATCGCTTCCTCGACCGTAATGCGCTGGTTTGCGCCCCAGCTGTGACCGCTGGCATCCGTGCGCGTAACTTCCGAGCGCAGCCACAGCATCGGCTCGGCCGGGCTGGCGGTGTAATCCGAACCCGGCGCCGCCCTGATGCCGGCATCGAGGAAGTCGCGCATCGCGAACATATGTTTGAGGCGCTCCTCGCCATAGAAATGCATCTTCTCGCTATGAAAGTACACGTAGCCGGCGAATGGCAGTGGAATCACTCCGGCCGCCTTGATGCGTCGCACAAGATCAGGGGTGACGAGGGTGCAGTGCTCGATCCTGAAGCGCGAATCACGCCGCGGGAATTCGCGCTGCAGCTGCTCGTAGATCCCCAGCACCGAATCGATCGCCACATCGCCATTCGCGTGCGTGCCTACCTGCCAGCCGGCGAGGTAGGCTTTGCGCGTCTGCTCGTAAAGTGTTTCGCGGGTCGCGCGGCTGATGCCACGGTAGTCACCCAGACCGGCGTAGGGTTCGGAGAGCAGCGCGGTACGCTCGGAGATGGAGCCGTCAGCGAATAGCTTGACTGCGCCGAGCTTCACCCACTCGTCGCCGAAGCCCGTGTGCACACCGGCAGCGATCATCTTGTCGAGCAGGCTGTAGTCGATGTGCGTGTAGAAGCGGCCCATGAGTTCGCCGCCATCGCGCGCATCCTGATAGCCCTGCAGGGCGGCCGGATTACCGTCGGCCTCGCAGGCCGAGGTGATGCCACGGCTGGCAAACTGCTTCGAGATCAGCGCCGCACCCTTGCGGTAGTCCTCTCGCGACGGCGGCTTGACGGCGAGTGCGAGGATCGCCTCGAGGGCATTCTCTGCCACCCGGCCGTTGTGGCGTCCGGCAGCGTCGCGGAAGTACTCCCCATTCGGTGGGTTCGGCGTGTTCTCTTCGACCCTGGCATCGTTGAGCGCCGTTGAGTTCACAAAAGCGGTGTGGCCGCCGCGATGCTGCACCACGACCGGGTGATCGGGAGCGGCGGCGTCGAGGTCGGTGCGATCCAGAGGTCGGGGCGTCTTGGTGTCGTCATACAGGAAGCCGACCACCCACTCACCTGGTGCGGTCACCGCCGCCTTGGCGCGAATCGCCGCCGTAATGGCCTCGATCGAATCGAACTCCAGCGCTACCTGGGTGACGAGCGCCACGCCGGATTCGCAGGGGTGCGAGTGCGCGTCATTGAAACCGGGCGTGACGCGCTGGCCGCCGAGGTTGATGCGGCGCACGCCTGATCCGGCGAGTGAGAGCATCTCGGTGCTGGTGCCAATCGCGTACACCCGGCTGCCAGCGAGCGCCAGCGCCGCCACTTCGCGCTCGCGCGTGCCCATCGTCAGGATCCTGCCATTATATAAAATGGTATCCGGGCGGGTATCCCAGCGGCCAAAGGCGGCGGCGCTGGCGCCGAGCCCCGCCGCCATGAACGTTCGACGGTTTAAACGTGGCATTGCAATCTCCTCAAGGTGGTGATGTGCGCTGATAAACCCGCTTGCCGCGGAACCAGGTCGCAAGCACCTGCGTGCCCATGATGTCCTGCGCGTGGCCCGAGTCTGCCAGCTGCAGGATGTCCCGATCGAGTATCACAAAGTCGGCGGACTTGCCCGGTTCCAGTGAACCAATTTCGGTGTCGCGGCCCAGGAGGCGCGCACCGTTGATGGTATAGGCATCGAGCACTTCGCGGATGGTAATCGCCTGGTGCGCATTGAACACGGGCTGCCCCGCAATGGCGCGCGTCACGGCGAACGCCATGTTGACGAAGGGCTGTGGGTCGCTCGTATTGACCGGCGCGTCGGAGCCGGCCACCAGGATGCCACCAGCGTCCTTGGTGGTGCGGAACGGATAGCTGTTCTCCTCGTAGTAACTTCCCGGCACGTGCCGGCTCTCGTAGCTATTGCCGCTGACCTGCTGCAGGAACGGTACCACCAGCATGTCATAGGCCAGATCCACATTGGCCCATGAATAGGTGAAGGCGACGTACAGCTTATCCCGCCCGATACGGGCGACGTCATCCGGATGGGCCAGCTGCACATGCGCCAGGCTATCGTGAGTGGCGAAGTTCCCGTCACTCGCGCGGGCCGCTTCGATGGCATCGAGCGCAGTGCGCAGCGCACGATCACCGATCACATGTATATGCAGATTGAAGCCGGCGCGGTGCATGCGCCTGGCGTATTCGAGTTCGACTGCACGCTCGTGCTGCAAGCGCCCGCTCGAGATCAGGCATTGCGCCGGGTGGAAGCCCTGTGCCTGCATGAATGCGCTCGTGGCTGCGGCGCTTTGATAGCTGTCCATATGTTCGCGGGCTTCGGCGCAGAGCGGCGATTGCGTGTCGACGTAGCCCGTGACGCTGACGTGTCCGCTTGAGTCGGTAGCGAAGCGGGGTTGCAGGTAGGGGCTGAGTACCGCCGCGTTACCGAGAGTGGGCGGTTGCGAGAGCGGGTCCGCCTCCATAACGCCGTCGGCAAACAGTTTTATGAAATCAGCACGTAGCAGCGGATTGCCAGCGTACCTGGCGCGCACCTTTTTAGCGCTGGCCACCAGTCCGTCATAGTCCACCTGCCCACTGGCGGTGCGGGTGCGACTGGGGTCGTAGAACTGGGCCAGCGTGGCGCGCACCGTCAGCTGCTTGTTCTTCAGCAATTTGTCCCACAGCGGCAGGCCGAAGGGGTCAGCCATGGCATCCATGATCGCAGTGATGCCGACGCTGTTGAGGCGTTGAGGAATGAGCTCGGGTTTCCTGAGCAGCGCCTCATATTCCACGTAAATCATGCTGCGCGGATTGATGGTGTAGCGCGCATCCTCATTAACTGCGCCGTTGGGCTCACCGCTGGCATCAATACCGATCAGCTTGGCATAGGGTGCAAACTCACCCTGCAAACTGTGCTTCGACAGGCCGATGCGAACGCCGCGATCATTGCGGGCGCTCGCCAACCCCAGGCTGTTGAACCCGCCATGATGTGCATCATTGCCAAGCAGCTGAATCTCGCTCGTGGTGGAGGCCTTATCAAGCGCTACGCGCAGCGTCGGGTAGTCAGCATCGGGCTGATTGCCGTCGCCAAAGTTCCACTGGTGAACCAGCAAGCGTTTGCCGGGCGCCGTGTGATAGCGAGCGAGGCAGTCGCGCACTGTTGAGGACAACTGACGCAGGGACAGCGCCTTGCTCTTCAGGTCGCAGACATCCAGGTCGGCAATGTCCACCGGATGCAGGTGCGAGTCCACCAGGCCCGGGACCACCAGATGCCCGTGGGCGCTGATGCGGCGCGTCTTTGGTCCAAGGTAGGGTTGCAAGTCCGTGGCGGAGCCGACAAAAATAATGTGGCCATTGCGCACCGCGAGGGCTTCGGCAAGGATAGGGCCCGCGGCCGTATAGATGCGAGCGTCCATCAGGGCCAGGTCGGCAACGCCGGTGTGTGCTGGTGGATTGGTGCTCGCGGCACAGAGCCCGGCGACGCCAACGCAGCTCAGAATAACGGCAGCGTTCAGAATACCAATAGGCCGCTTCGACATGTCCCGCTCCCGAATGCAAACCGGTCACCTGTGGGTCATGGCGATCATGGCATTGTCCCGCTTCGGCGGCTAGCGCCCGCCTGGCGGTCGAGTGCTTCATTCAGCGGTTCAAAATACGTTCTGGTAGTCTGGTCTACGCCCGCAGCTGCGCCGGAATCAACTGTGCTGACTCACGCAATAATTTTAGCGCGCATCCCGTGACTCACGCCGCACCTGGCAGCGGTGCCGACGACGGCCGCGGCAGCTCGCCGCTGCGCTGGTGGGCGCTGCTGCTCGCGGCCACTGCCATTTTTGCCAGTTATTACGAGTCGGATGCGATCGGACCGATCGCTGATCTGCTGTTCCGCCAGCGCGGCTTCACACAGACCCAGATCGGCGATCTTACGGCCGTGATCAGCCTGCCGAACATTCCGCTGGCCCTCTTCAACGGTCTGCTGATTGATCGTTACGGCCCGGCCCGCATCGTCCTGTGGGCGGCGGTGATCGGTCTCATCGGCGCCATCATGACGGCGATCGGAACGCCTTACGAATTCATGTGGGCCGGTCGCTTCGTGTACGGCGTCAGCGAAGGTGCGATTTTCATCGGCCTGGTCGCAGGCCTGGCCCAGTGGTTTTCACGCAGTGGCATTGCGCTCGCAGTGGCGCTGTTTCTGAGCCTCGCGCGGGTCGGCTCGTTCTCGCTCGACACCTCGCCGACCTGGGCCCGCCCATTGTACGAGTCGGGCTGGCAGCAACCGTTGTGGCTCGGCGTCGGGATCAGCGCGCTCGGTCTGGTGGCGGCGATTGCCTTCCGCCTGCTGGATAGGCGACGCGTGCCGGTGGTGGCGGCCGAGCCGGTCGTGCACGAGCGCATCGTCTGGTCGGAGATCTGGAAGTTCGACCAGTCGTACTGGTACATCCTCGGACTGCACGTCCTGTACGCGGCGGTGTTCTTTCCGTTCCGCCAGACCTACGCGATTGAGTATTTCCAGCATGCCAAGGGTCTGAGCCTGCAGCAGGCGGGCAATGTGAACTCCGGGGTGTTTGCGGCCGCCGTGTTCGCGACGCCGCTGTTCGGTCTGCTCGCGGACAGATTTGGACACCGCGCCATGATGCTGATCATCGGCACCGTGCTGCTGCCGGTGACCTTCGTGGTGCTCGGACTCACGGACCTCAATCCCTGGATCTCGACCGTACTCATGGGCGTGAGCTTCGCGCTGGTGCCCGCGATCATCTGGCCTTCAACGACGCTGATCGTTGAACCGCGCCGACTCGGTACCGCGCTCGGCGTGATCACGCTCGTGCAGAGCCTTGGGCTGTGGGGGTCCAACCGCATTGCCGGCGCTCTGGCGGACCAGGCCGGTGCGGGTCCTGCCAATCCTGGAGGTTACAGCGTGATGCTGTGGTACTTTGGTCTGCTCAGCCTCACGGCACTCACCTCCGTGACACTGCTGTGGTTCCGCGAACGGGGTCCGCACGGCCATGGGCTCGAGTCGAAGCAGCCCGGCATGCGTACCCGCGCCCGGGAGGGTGTCACCCGACAGGGTTGAATTTACAGCCCGCACGCCCTAGAATCCGCCGCGGTGGATGGGGCAAGCTTTCTGGCAGGCTCCATACAGCTGCAAGTTTTGCAGCCAAGCGCTTGATTTGAAAGCCCCACTTGGGGCTTTTTGCGTTTATGGTGGGCCTCTGGCCCATTTTTTATTTTAGCGACCGGAGCGGTGCGGATGTCAGGGGTGCTGCGCGAGAAGCTGATTGCGCTGATCGAACCGCTGCTGACAGGGCTGGGCTTCGAGCTGGCTGACCTGGAATTTTCACCCGGCCGCGGGCACTCACAGCTGCGCATCTTTATCGATCGCGCCGCCGGTGTAGTGATCGAAGACTGCGAGCAGTGCAGCCGGGAGATTGCGGCGCTCCTTGATGTGCACGATCCGATTCCATCGGCGTACATGCTCGAGGTGTCATCCCCGGGTCTGGATCGGGTGCTGCGCACGCCGGCGCATTTTGCACGCTTCGTGGGCGCGCGCGTGACGGTCGAGACGCTGGTGCCAAGGGCTGATGGGCGGCGCCGCTACAGCGGGCGCCTGCACAGTGCCGGCGCCAGCAGTGTTGAAGTGGATGTCGATGGCGAGATGCTGACTCTTAACTACGCCGACATGGCGCGTACGCGGCTGGTGCCGGAATGGCCGGATAATTCCAGCAAAGGCAGGAAACGATGAACAAAGAAATTCTGATGGTGGTCGATGCAGTCTCGAACGAGAAGAGCGTCGATAAGGAAATCATTTTCGAGGCGCTCGAGGCAGCGCTGGCGGCCGCCGCGCGTCGCAAGCACAGCGAGCTGTGGGACGTGCGCGTCGCCATCAATCGCAAGACCGGCGAATACGAGACTTTCCGCCGCTGGAAGGTATTCGCTGATGATTCGCGCGAAATCGAGAATCCGGAAGCCGAACTGCGCATGGACGATGCCATCGATCTGGACAAGAACACAGCGCCCGGTCAATACGTGGAGGAACCGATGGAATCGGCGGTCTTCGGGCGCATCGCCGCGCAGCAGGCCAAGCAGGTCATCGTGCAGAAAGTGCGTGAGGCCGAGCGCGCCCAGGTGGTGGAACTCTACAACGATCGCGTCGGCACGCTGGTCAGCGGCGTGGTCAAGCGCATCGATCGCAACGGTATCTATGTGGATCTGGGCAGCAACGCCGAAGGCTTTGTGCCGCGCAGCGACATGATCGTGCGCGAGCAGCTCAAACCCCAGGATCGCGTCAAGGCGTACCTGCGCGAAGTACGCGCCGAGCCGCGCGGCCCGCAACTGTTTCTGACCCGCACCGCACCGGAATTCCTGATTGAGCTGTTCAAGCTCGAGGTGCCGGAAGTGGGTCAGGGCCTGATCCAGATTCTGGGCGCGGCGCGCGATCCGGGTATTCGCGCCAAGATTGCCGTGCGCAGCAGCGATCCGCGCATCGACCCGGTGGGCGCCTGCGTCGGTATGCGCGGCTCGCGCGTCCAGGCGGTCTCGAATGAAATCGCCGGCGAGCGCGTCGACATCATTCCACACGATGACAATGCCGCGCAGTTCGTGATCAACGCCATGTCGCCAGCCGAAGTGCAATCGATCGTGGTCGATGAAGAAGCGCACAGCATGGATATCGCGGTGGCCGAGGACAAACTCTCGCAGGCCATTGGTCGCGGCGGCCAGAACATCCGCCTCGCCAGCCAGCTCACCGGCTGGGAACTGAACGTCATGACTGAATCGGATGCCGACGCCAAGAGCGAGACCGAATCGAAGGCCCTGATTGCCACCTTCATGAAGCAGCTCGACGTTGATGAAAACGTGGCCAGCATCCTGGTGCAGGAGGGCTTTTCGACCGTAGAAGAAGTCGCCTATGTGCCGGCCGCGGAGCTGGCAGGCATCGAAGAGTTTGACGAGGTCATGATCAAGGAACTGCGCAACCGCGCCCGCGATGTGCTGCTGACGCAGGCCATCGCCAGCGAGGAATCGCTCGATTCGGCGATGCCGACCGATGATCTGCTGACCATGGCAGGCATGAAGCCCGACCTGGCATTGGCGCTGGCGCGGCGCGGTGTGCGCTCGCGCGATGACCTGGCCGATCAGGCGGTCGATGATCTGGCGGATATCGAAGGGCTGTCGGCGGAAGAGGCCGGGACTCTCATCATGACGGCGCGTGCGCGCCTGTTCGAGGCGCAGCATTAACGCTGCGCTGCGATCCCGAGGTACACCATGGCTGAAGTGACTATCACCCAATTCGCCGAGGCGCTCAAAGTGCCCGTCGACAAGTTGCTGGCGCAACTCGATTCTGCCGGCATCAGCGTTGCCGGACCCAATGCCCTGATCAGCGAAGATGCCAAGCTCGAACTGCTCACGCACCTGCGGCGCAGCCATGGCGGTGCTGAGGCCGCGGCCGGTTCGGCGCCCTCGCGCATCACCCTCAAGCGCAAGACGCAAAGCGAGCTGAGGCTCGCTGGTATGCAGGGCCGGGCGCGCACCGTGAATGTGGAAGTGCGCGTCAAGCGCACCTATATCAAGCGTGACGTACTGGAAGGCCAGGCCCGTGCCCAGCAGGAACAGCTCGACGCACAGCGCCGTGACGGCGAAGCCGAGCAACTTGCCCACGACGCCAAACTCGAAACCGAGCGACGCGATCGCGAGATGATCGAGACCGAGAATCGCCGGCGCATTGAAGAAGAACAGAACCGCAAGGTGGCGCAGGAAGAAGCCCGGCGTCAGGCCGAGCAACGCGCCCTCGAGGAGGCCGAGCGCGCTCGCCACAAGGGTACCGAGACGCGCGCCGAACCCGCCCGGGCTCCGCACCTGCCACCGCGCGAGAAAGACAAGCCTGAGACGCGCGCAGCCGATGATGGGCGCACCAAGTATGGTCGCCAGGAATTGCACATTGCCGGCGATGTCAGTGCCCGGCACAAGAAGAAAAAACGCCTCAAGGCCCGCACCACGCCGAACGACACCGAGGTCAGGCACGCCTTCGAGAAACCGACCGCACCGGTCAAGCGCGAGGTGGCGATTGGTGAGACCGTCACGGTCGCCGAACTGGCGCAGAAGCTGGCCGTCAAAGCCACGGAAGTCATCAAAGTGCTGATGAACATGGGCGTGATGGCGACCATCAATCAATCGATCGATCAGGATACCGCCACACTGGTGGTCGAGGAGCTCGGCCACACGGCACGCGCGCTCAAGGAAGATCAGATCGAGGCCGGGCTGCAGGACAGCGCCCTGGAAATCAAACTGGAGACGCGCGCTCCGGTGGTCACGGTCATGGGGCACGTCGATCACGGCAAGACCTCATTGCTCGACTACATCCGCCGCACCAAGGTGGCGGCGGGCGAGGCGGGTGGCATCACCCAGCATGTCGGCGCCTATCACGTTGAAACCCCGCGCGGCATGATTACTTTCCTCGATACGCCTGGCCACGCGGCCTTTACCGCCATGCGTGCCCGCGGCGCCAGGGTCACGGATATCGTGGTGCTGGTAGTGGCGGCGGACGATGGCGTCATGCCACAGACGATCGAAGCCATTGAACACGCGCGCGCTGCCGGGGTGCCGCTGGTGGTGGCCATCAACAAGACCGACAAATCCGATGCCGATCCGGAACGCGTGCGTCAGGAACTTTCCAAGCACGAAGTCATTCCCGAGGAGTGGGGCGGGCAGAATATCTTTGTGAATGTCTCGGCGCGCACCGGTGATGGCATCGATAAACTGCTCGAATCCATCCTGTTGCAGGCCGAAGTGCTGGAGCTCAAGGCGCCGCGCACTGGCCTGGCGAGCGCCTTCGTGGTGGAAGCGAGCATGGAAAAGGGTCGCGGTGCGGTAGTTACGGCGCTGATCAGGAAGGGCACGCTCAAGCGCGGCGATTACATCCTGGCGGGCACGGAATTTGGCCGGGTGCGCGCGATGTTTGACGAGGCCGGCAATCCGGTTGAAGAAGCCACCCCTTCGGTACCGGTCGTGGTGCTGGGTCTGTCGGGTGCGCCCAACGCCGGCGATGAACTGCTGGCCGTAGAGAGCGAGCGGCGTGCGCGCGAAGTCGCGCAGCACCGCCAGGGCAAGACGCGCGAGGTCAAGCTCGCCAAGCAGGGTACGCGCTCGGAAGACGTGTTCTCGCAGCTGGGCGAAGCGAAGATCGGCATCGTCGGGGTGCTGATCAAGGCGGATGTGCAGGGCAGCGCCGAAGCGCTGCGCGATTCACTAAACAAGCTCTCGACCGATGAGGTGCAGGTGCGCATCATCGCCAGCGGCGTGGGCGGCATCACGGCTTCCGATGTGCAGCTGGCCGCGGCCTCGCGCGCCCGTATCATCGGCTTCAACGTGCGTGCCGATTCCGGTGCGCGTGAGGCGGTGAAAGAAACCGGCGCGGAGATTCGCTACTACAGCATCATTTATGAAGCCATTGACGATGTGAAGCAGATGCTCAGCGGCCTGCTGGCGCCGGAGATTCGCGAGACCATCGTTGGTGTGGCGCAGGTGCGCGAGGTGTTCCGCTCCAGCAAATTCGGTGTGGTCGCCGGTTGCCTGATCACCGAAGGCACGGTCAAGCGCAACAATCCGATTCGCGTGCTGCGCGACAGCGTGGTGATCTTCGAGGGTGCGCTCGAATCGCTGCGACGCTTCAAGGACGATGTTGGCGAGGTGCGGGCCGGCACTGAATGCGGCATCGGCGTGAAGAATTACCAGGACGTACGCCCTAACGATCAGATCGAATGTTATTCGCGCGTGGAGATTACGCGCACGATCCAGTAGCGCACATGCCGCAGCGCAATTCGCGTCAGCAGCGCATCGAGTCGCAGATGCAGCGCACGCTCGCTGAGCTGGTGCCGCGCGAGGTGAAGGATCCGCGCGTCGGTCGGGTGACGATCACCGCCGTGTCGCTGGTGCCTGACATGAGCGCGGCGCGGGTCTGGTTTCTGCCCTTCGGACTGGCGCTACAGGCTGACGAGCAGCTGGCCGGGCTGCGCAGTGCCGCCGGGTTCCTGCGCGGCGAGGTGGCACGCCGGCTGGGCCTGCGTCATGCACCGCGACTTGAATTTCTGCTTGATACGCAACTCGAACAGGCGCAATCCCTCACGGCACTGATCGATAAGGCCGTGGCCAGTGATCGCAAGAGTGACACCTGACGCCGCTGCGCTGTGCGGCATCCTGCTGCTCGACAAGCCTGCTGGCCTGTCATCCAACGGTGCTCTGCAGCGCGTGCGCTGGCTGCTCGGGCGCCCCAAGGCTGGCCACACCGGTAGCCTGGATCCGCTCGCCACCGGCATGCTGCCGATCTGCATCGGCGAGGCGACCAAGCTGGCGGGGGAACTGCTCGCCGGCCGCAAAGGCTATGAATTCGAGCTGCAACTAGGCACGCGCACGGATACGGCCGACGCCGAGGGCCAGGTGACCGAGACCCGCGAGGTACCGAGCCTCGACGCGGCGCTGATTGCCGTGGCACTGGAGCCGGCGCGCGGGGCTCAGCAGCAGGTGCCGCCGATGTACTCCGCGCTCAAACGCGATGGCCAACCGCTCTATAAACTGGCGCGTCGTGGGCTCATCGTTGAACGCGCGCCGCGCCCGATTGAGATCTACCTGCTGGAACTGCTGAGCTGGTCGGCAGCGAAGCTGCGGCTGCGGGTTGAGTGCTCCAAGGGCACCTATGTACGGGTATTGGCAGAACAATTGGCTGCGAATCTGGGCACTTGCGGGCATCTCACTGCCCTGCGTCGTGACTTCGTCGAACCGTTTCGCGATCAGCCTATGCATACGCTGGCAGCACTCGAGGCGGCGCCATCGATAGCGGCGTTGCTGCTGGGGGCCGACCGGGGCGCCGGGCACCTGCCGCCCGTACGGCTGGATGCCCTCGGGGCTCGCGCCATGAGTTTCGGTCAAACCGTGCAGACCGCGCCGGGGCCTAAGGGGCCGGTGCGCCTGTACGATCCAGAAGGGCGATTTTTGGGCCTGGGCGAGCGCTCCGGGAGCGGCGCGGTGCGGCCCCGGCGCCTGTTTGCCCATCCGGCAGCGTGCCAAACGTAACTATCTGTTCGGCTTGAGGATCACTCGCTCTGCCGCTACAATGCGCGGCTCAAAAAGCGACCACACATTCAGCACAGAGGTTTTTCGCGCAATGTCTTTGTCCACGGAACAGAAAGGCGAAGTACTCGCCAAGTATCGCCGCGATCCCAATGATACCGGTTCACCGGAAGTGCAGATTGCACTGCTCTCAGAGCGTATCAATGGGCTGGGCGAGCATTTCACGGCTCACAAAGCTGATCATTCATCACGGCGCGGTCTGGTGCGTATGGTGAATCAGCGCCGCAAGCTGCTCGATTATCTCAAGCTCACCAAGCCGGCCAGCTATCAGCAGGTGGTTGAGCGTCTTGGCCTGCGTCGCTGAATCAGCGCTCTCCAGCCTTCCCCCACATCTGACTGTTTAAGGATTGAAGCGTGACTGTCTTCAAGAAATCATTTAGCTATGGCCCGCATACCGTAACGATCGAGACCGGCGAACTCGCCCGTCAGGCCAACGGTGCGGTGTTGGTGACCATGGGCGACACCCAGGTGCTGGTTACGGCCTGCGCGCGTGAAAAGCCTACGCCCGGCCGCGATTTTTTCCCGCTCACGGTCAACTACATAGAGAAGACCTACGCTGCGGGACGCATTCCTGGCGGCTTCTTCCGCCGTGAGGGCCGCCCCACAGAGAGCGAAACCCTGATTTCACGCCTGATCGACCGGCCCATCCGGCCGTTGTTCCCGGATGGGTTTCTCAACGAAGTGCAGGTTGTTGCGACCGTACTGTCGTTGAACCCGGAGATCTACGCCGATATTCCGGCGCTGCTGGGTGCCTCAGCGGCCCTGTGTCTGGCTGGCGTGCCCTTCAAGGGCCCGATCGGTGGGGCGCGCGTGGGTTACAAGAACGGTCAGTATGCCCTCAATCCAGCTCGCAGCGACCAGGCGGACTCGCAGCTTGAGCTGGTAGTCGCCGGCACTGCGCACGCGGTGTTGATGGTTGAATCGCAGGCCAAGAGCCTGTCTGAAGAAATCATGCTCGGCGCCGTGGTTTTCGGTCATCAGCAGATGCAGGTGGCCATCAAGGCCATTGCCGAACTGGCTGCCGAGGCCGGCAAGCCCCGTTGGACCTGGGCCGCACCGGCGGTCGACGCGGCGCTCCGTCAGGCCGTGGCGACGCAGGCTGAAAGCGCACTGGGCGCGGCGTATTCGATCACCGAGAAGCAGGAGCGCTATGCGCGCCTCAAGGCGATCAAGGCGGAAGTCGTTGCCAAGCTGGGCGCCGGCGATGCGCCCAAGTTCAGCGCCGACCAGATCGGTGAAGAGCTGGGTCTGCTGGAGAGCCGCATCGTGCGCGAGCGCATTCTGGGCGGCCAGCCGCGTATCGACGGGCGCAATCTGACCACCGTTCGGCCCATCACTGTAAAGGTCGGCGTGCTGCCGCGCGCCCACGGTTCGGCGCTGTTTACGCGCGGCGAGACCCAGGCGCTGGTGACCACCACGCTCGGCACCACACGCGATGCGCAGATCATCGACGCCCTGGAAGGCGAACGTCGTGAACCCTTCATGCTGCATTACAACTTCCCTCCTTTCTCGGTCGGCGAGACCGGCATGATGGGCAGCCCCAAGCGCCGCGAAATCGGCCATGGCAATCTGGCGCGCCGCGGCATCGCTGCGGTCATGCCGGAGCCGGGCAGCTTTCCTTATGTCATTCGCGTGGTCTCCGAGATCTTCGAGTCGAATGGTTCGAGTTCGATGGCCAGTGTGTGCGGCACGAGTCTCGCGCTGATGGATGCCGGCGTGCCGGTCAAATCACCGGTCGCCGGCGTTGCCATGGGCCTGGTGCTCGAGGGCAGCCGCTTCAAGGTGCTCACCGATATCCTCGGCGATGAAGATCATCTGGGCGATATGGATTTCAAAGTAGCAGGCACCCGTGAAGGCGTGACCGCATTGCAGATGGATATCAAGGTCGAAGGCGTGACGCCCGAGATCATGAAAGTGTCGCTGGCGCAGGCGCGCGAGGGCCGGCTGCATATCCTGGCCGAGATGGCCAAAGTGCTGCATCAGCCCCGCGAGAAGATGTCCGAGTGGGCGCCTTCGATCATCACGCTGCGCATCGACCCGGAAAAGATCCGCGATGTCATCGGCAAGGGCGGGGCGGTGATCCGCCAGATCACTGAAGAGACCGGCACCACCATCGATATCGAGAATGATGGCACTGTCAAGATCGCTTCAGTGGTCGGCGCGGCCGGGCGCGAAGCGCAGCGGCGCATCGAACTGATTACTGCCGATGTCGAAGTGGGCCGTATTTACGAGGGCAAGGTCGCCAAGCTGATGGATTTTGGCGCCTTCGTCACCATTCTTCCGGGACGCGACGGCCTGGTGCACATCTCGCAGATTTCCGAAGAGCGCGTCGAGCGCGTCTCGGACAAACTGAAAGAAGGCGATGTCATTCGGGTCAAGGTGCTGGAAGTCGATCGCCAGGGGCGCGTGCGCCTGTCGATGCGCGACATCGGCGCAGCCTGAGTCAATGCTGCCGCCGCCAGGCTTAGGGTCGGGCGGCAGCGAGCTGCTGCAGGCAGGCTTCCAGCGATCGCTGCACCTCGATGGCGGGGATAACGCGGTAGCTGCGAATCAGCTGCGTCAGAAATTCTTTGCTGAGGCGTGAATCGGCCCCGGTTTCCTGCTCGCTGATGACCTGCAACAACACGTTGCGGGTGATATCACGGCCGCCGCGCTGCTCGCTCACCTTGAGTTCATGGCCGCCGGCAATCAGTGCGCGCACATCGTTCAGCGTGATGTAGCAACTCAATTCGGTGTCATACAGACGCCGATTGGGGTATTTCTTGATCAAACGCGGTTCGCTCATCGCACACCTCCCGAACCCTGTGGGGGCGCAACCTGAATTCCCTCACACCTTAATCCATGCGGGCATCGACGGCTACCACCAGGACACCTCGCAGCCGATCGAACCGCCAATGCGCCGCCGCCCACTGCCATAGTTGCGCTGGCGGCGCCTTAGTTAGCTCACCGGGCGGCTCCTGGCGCAATAGGGTAAGCACCCTATGCAAGATACCTGTGTCTGCTGCCGGAGTATTGACCAGTGCGTGCGCCGACTTTGAGAGCTTGTCGCCGCTGGACTCTGTGACCAGCGGGATATGGCTGTAGATCGGCCTTGGCAGGGCCAGGGCATCCTGCAGGGCGCACTGCCAGCCGGTGCTGGCCAGCAGGTCAGCGCCGCGTACCACATGACTCACAGCGCTGGCGGCATCATCCACCACGACCGCAAGCTGGTAGGCATATAGCCCGTCACGTCGCCGCACGAGAGGATCTCCACCGGAGCAGGTCGCAGGGCTGATGGCCCCCTGGAGGGTATCGATGATGGGAGCGTTGCCATAGCGGTCAGCCCTGAAACGCAGCGCCGTCGGGCCAGGCTTGCCGGGCGCGGAACGGCAGGTGCCCGGATAGCCGCCTAAATCGTCCGTGCCACCCAGATCGCGCCGTGTACAGCTGCAGGCGTACAGGGCGTCCGCACGCTGTAGCTGTTGCAACGCCGCCTCGTAGTGCGCCAGGCGCCGGCTCTGATACCAGACTTCGCCATCCCAGGAAAAACCCAGGTTTTCGAGCGTGCGCAGGATGCGATCGCTGGCGCCGGGTATCACGCGGGCGCTGTCCAGGTCCTCGATGCGCAACAGCCAACGCCCGCCACGCGTACGCGCCTCGAGATAACTGGCCGCCGCGGCGACGAGCGAGCCCAGGTGCAAGGCGCCGGTCGGGGAAGGCGCGAAGCGGCCGGTATAGGGTGCCGGCAGCTGCGGCGTCCTAACGGTAGCGATCGTCCCGGTCGCCGTATTGGCGCTCTCGTCGCTCACGCCGTTCCTGCGCTTCGATACTCAAGGTGGCCACGGGCCGGGCTTCGAGGCGCTTGATGCCAATTTCTTCGCCAGTCTCGAGGCAATAACCGTAACTGCCGTCGTCTACGCGCTTGAGGGCTTCCTCGATTTTCCGGATCAGTTTGCGTTCGCGATCACGGGTGCGCAGTTCCAGGCTGAATTCCTCTTCCTGTGTGGCCCGATCATTTGGGTCGGGGAAATTCGCCGCCTCGTCTTTCATGTGCGTGACAGTGCGGTCGACTTCCGCCATCAAATCCTGTTTCCAGGTACTGAGGATCTGTTGAAAATGGCCCAGTTGCTGCTTACCCATGTACTGCTCGCCGCGCCTGGCAATATAGGGCTTAACGTTGCGGGGCCCCGCCAGCAGGCTGCCGGGCTCCAGGCCATCACCCTCTTCGGCGTCTACCACAGGCCTCGGGCCGGTACGGGAAGGTACCCCGATGGCAATAACGCCCGGCTTCCTATTGGGACGGAGTGGCGGTATGGCGGCCGGCGGCGCAGTGACGGGCGGGGCTTTAGCCAGCGGAGTCTTTAGCCCTGGAGCCTTTAACCCTGGAGCCTTGGCCACCGCCGCTGGCGCGGGCTGGGCAGCAGGCCGGGAGGTCCTGGCGATCGGCCTGGGCGCCGCATGCGCCGTGGTCTTGGCCGCAACTCTGCCGGCGGCGCCACCACGGGTGGGCGCTGGGGGCTTCGAGGGCTTGCGCACGAGCGCAACCCGATGGCTCGAGGCTGGGGTGCGGCGAACCTCAGCCTTGTGGGCCGGGGCCTTATGGGCTGCGCTCTTATGGGCCGGGGTGCGCGTGGCGGCCGGTCTGGTCACTTTTTTGGGCTTGGAAGCTGGCTTTTTGCTGGCCACTGCGCGCTCCTGAAGGGGGGTTAAATTCGGGTGGGCCGAATTTTGAGCGCGCGATTATACCGGGGGCTTTGCGACTGTATAGGGGGTCATTTGACGCCCATGCCCGGATAGCTCTCAGGGCAGCTCGACGGTGGCGGGCGGGCGCCAACCGGGCTGCCGGTGCTCAGCTGTGACGGTGGTGTAGATACCGCCCCGTACCTTGAAGCGGGCGCGCAGCCGCAGAAAGCGCGGCGCCATGGCGACCACCAGCGTATCGAGAATCTCGTTGGTCACCGCCTCGTGAAAGGCGCCGCGATCACGGAACGACCAGATATAGAGCTTGAGGGCTTTGAGTTCCACACAGCGCTGATCGGGCACATATTCGAGCCTGAGGGTAGCAAAATCGGGCTGACCGGTGCGTGGGCACAGGCAGGTGAATTCCGGCATGCGCATGCGAATCGTGTAGTCGCGTTCCGGCGTCGGATTGGCGAAAGTCTCGAGTGTGGTGGGTTTGGTGCTCATAAGCGGGGGCGGAGATTGATCGCAAGAAAAGCTGCGGATAATTTACACTACGGCGGCGCGGCACAACTGAAAATCCGGGAAGCTTGATGCGACTGAATAAAATTCGTCTGGCCGGGTTCAAATCCTTTGTCGATCCAACCACCGTGCTGTTGCCCAGCAATCTCACCGGCGTGGTCGGGCCCAACGGCTGCGGCAAGTCCAATGTCATCGACGCCGTGCGCTGGGTGATGGGCGAGTTATCGGCGCGCCATCTGCGCGGTGATTCAATGGCCGATGTGATCTTCAATGGTTCAAGCTCGCGCAAGCCCGTCGGTGCCGCCTCGGTCGAGCTGGTGTTCGACAACGCCGATGGCAAGATCGGCGGCGCCTATGCGAGCTACAGCGAAGTTGCGCTCAAGCGGGTGGTGGCGCGTGATGGCGCCTCGAGCTATTTCATCAATGGCGGGCGCTGCCGCCGCAAGGACATCACCCAGCTGTTCCTGGGCACTGGCCTCGGCTCGCGCAGCTACGCCATCATCGAGCAGGGCATGATCTCGCGGGTAGTCGAGGCACGCGCCGACGACATGCGCGCTTTCATCGAAGAAGCGGCCGGCATTTCGCTCTATAAGGAGCGACGCCGCGAGACCGAGAGCCGCATCGCCGATACGCGCGAGAACCTGGCGCGCGTGCAGGATCTGCGCGATGAAGTCGACAAGCAGATCCGCCACCTGCAGCGCCAGGCGGCCGCGGCGCGCCGCTACCAGGAGATGCGTGCGCATGAACGTCGGCTGAGCGCCGAATTACTCGCGCTGCGACTGCGCGAGATCGACAGCGGCGCGGCGGTGCAGGATGAGGCGACGCGACGCTGTGATCTGATCATGCAACAGGAATTGGCGCAGCAGCGCTCGCTCGAGGCGGCGCTGGAAAAGCAGCGCGAATTCCATGGGCAACTGGGTGTCGATCTGGGACGCGTGCAGGCTCGCTGCTATGAACTGGGCGCGGAAGTGACGCGCACCGAAGAAAACATCCGCTATACCAGCGAACTGCGCAACCGTCACCGTACCGATCTGGCGCAAACCGGCGTGTCGCTGGCGGAAGTGGCCGCACAGATCCGCGCCGATACCGAGCGCATGGCGCAACTGCAGGCGCAGATTGCGGCGCTGGCGCCGGAGCTTGCGGCGCTGCGCAGCGCCGAGCAGCGCAGCACCGACAGCCTGGGTGCGGCCGATAGCCAATGGTCTGACTGGCAACTGCGCTGGGAACAATTCAACGGCGAGCTGGGTGCCGCGCGCCAGAGCAGCGAAGTCGAGTCGGCCCGCATCGAGCAACTTGAAAGCCAGCTGCTGCGCCTGCAGGCGCAGGTCGATCGGCTTACTGGCGAGCGTGAAAGCCTGCAGCAGCAGCATGAGCGCGCACCGCTGGAGACCTTGAGCGCACGCGAGCAGGCGGCCGGCGAGCACGCCACCAACATGGAGCACAGCCTGGCGCAAGCGCTGGCGCAGATGCACAGCCTGCGCACGGCGCAGCACGAGGCCGAGGGGCGACTTGATCAGCTGCGTGCCGTACGCGAACGCAGCCACGCCGAGCTGACGGCGCTTGAGGCTCTGCAACAGGCCGCCCTGGGTGAGCGCGATCCGGGTGCCGCCGACTGGCTGCAGAGGTTTGGCGAACGCAGTGGGCAGGGCGCCCTGGCGCGGGTGGCGGCACTGCTCACGGTCGAGGCCGGTTGGGAGCAGGCGGTGGAAACCGTGATGGGCGATTACCTCGAGGCGCTGTGCGTGGGCGATCTGGACCTGCTGGGCGATGAACTGCAGAAGCTCGAAAGCGGCAACCTGTCCTTTATCGAGCTGGATCAACCCGCGGATGGACATGCGCCAGCAGCGACAGCTCATGCCGGTGGCACGCTCGCCGAGCGGGCCCGCGGACCCGAGGCGGCACTGGCGCGGCTCGCTGGTGTGCGCACCTGCGATTCCCTGGCGCAGGCGCTGCGTCGGCGCCGCTCGCTGCAGGCTGGCGAATCACTGATCACGCCGGCCGGCGAATGGCTCGGGCGCAATTGGCTGCGATTGCGTCGTGGCGTCGACCCGCATGCCGGTGTGCTGGAGCGGACGCAGCGTCTGAAGTCCTTGGCGAGTGAGCACCAGCAGGCGCAAAGCGGCGTGCACGAGGCCGAAGTGGCGCTCGAACTGTTGCGCTCACAGGTGATGGCCGCTGAACAGCGCCGCGAAGCCGCGCAGGCGCAGATTCAGCACACGCACCGCGAACATGGTGAGTTGCGCGCCCAGCTGGGCGCGCTGCAGGCGCGGCTTGATGAGGCGAACCTGCGCCGGCTCCGGCTCGAGGGTGATCACGGTGAAGTGAGCGCCGAGCTGGAGCGTGCGCGCGCCGGGCTCGAAAGCGCGCGCCGCACCTATCAGGGCGCACTGGAACAACTGCAGCGACTGGACCAGCGTCTCCCGGCCCTGAACGCCGAGCGCGACGGGCATCGCGAGCGCAGTGCCCAGGCCCGCGAGGCTGCGCAGGCGGCGCAGCTGGCGCTGCGCGATGCGCTGATCCGTCATGAAAGTCGCCGCTCCGCTCTCGAATCCATGCAGGAGAGCGCCGCACGCCTGCTCGAACAGCGCAGCCAGCTGACGCTGCGTTTCGATTCACTGACCCTGGAGCTGGCCGACGGCGATGCGCCGGTGATCGAACTGCAGACCCGCCTGCAAGGTGCGCTGGATCGGCGCCTGGAGCTGGAGACTGATCTTGCCACGGCGCGCCAGAGCGTCGAGGACGCCGAGCGCGAACTGCGCTCGCTTGAACAGCGCCGCCAGGGTGCCGAGGAGCGGGTGAGTACGGCGCGTGCCGATCTCGATAGCGCACGACTCGCGGCCCAGGAGTCACGGGTAAGGCGCGAGTCGCTGCTTGAGCAGTTTGCTCAGACCCTGTGCAATCTCGAAGAAGTCAGTGCCGCACTGCTGCTGGAAGCCAACGTCAGCGACTGGGAAGCCAGGCTGGTCGAGGTGCGCGCCGATATCGAGCGGCTTGGCCCGGTCAATCTGGCCGCCATCGATGAGCTGGCCCAGCAAAATGAGCGCAAGAGCTATCTCGATCGGCAATACAACGACGTCAACGATGCGCTTAACACGCTGGAAGAGGCGATGCGACGCATGGATCGGGAAACGCGTACGCGTTTTGAAGATACCTTCAATCGCATCAACACCGGTCTCAAGGACAAGTTTCCACGCTTGTTCGGTGGCGGCCATGCCTATCTCGAACTGGTCGGCGATGATCCGCTGGCCGCCGGCGTCACGGTCATGGCGCGTCCGCCCGGCAAGCGCAACAGCACGATCTCGCAGCTTTCGGGTGGCGAGAAGGCGCTGACGGCAGTGGCGCTGGTATTTTCGATCTTCGATCTGAATCCGGCGCCCTTCTGTCTGCTGGATGAAGTCGACGCGCCGCTTGACGAACACAATGTTGGTCGCTTCTGCGACATCGTGCGCGAAATGTCCAGTCAGGTGCAGTTCATTTTCATCACCCATAACAAGGCCACCATGGAATTGGCCTCACAACTGGTGGGCGTCACGATGAACGAACCAGGCGTATCACGTCTGGTGTCGGTCGATGTCGATGAAGCCGTGCGCCTCGCGGCCGTCTGAGCCGTGGCAGTCTGAGCATCCATGAACGGGCTGCGCTTAATACTGCTGCTGGCCGGCCTGCTGTTTATTGCCGCGCTCATCTGGCTGGAGCGGCGTCGACCCAGCCGCGTGCAACCCGAAGCAGATGTGCGCACCGGCCGCGACGAGCCTGCATTCGGATTTCAGGAGTCAGAGGTTGCGCACAGCCCGAGTACAGGCAGTGGCGCGCCGCGCGGTCCTGATCCTGGCCGGGCGCTGCCGTTGATCGACTGGTCCACGCCCGTTGCTGCCGCCCCTGCCGACCCACCGCTCATGGAGGAGGCCGGAATATCCCAGGTTCGCACACTCCCTGCCACGGCTGCCGCCGCAGCCGCTGCTGCCGCTGCAGCCGCTGCGGCGCCGCGGCTCGAGTGGCCGGCGGAAGCTGCGCGCCGGATTGTCAGCCTGCGCATCGTGGCAGCACGTCAAAATCGCATTGCCGGCCGATCACTACGCCAGGGCCTGAGCGGGGCCGGATTCCAGCATGGCGAGTTTGGTATTTTTCACCTCGCTCACAGCGATGGGCGCGTCGTGCTGAGTGCCGCAAGCCTGGTCCGACCCGGGATACTCGACCCGGACAGCATGGATTTCCAGAGCTTCTCCGGGATCAATCTGTTCGCGGTGTTGCCCGGTCCGCTTAAGCCTGAGGCGACTCTGGAAAAGTTGACGGCGGTTGCGACAGAACTGGCGCAGCGCGTCGAGGGTCGGGTCCAGGATGAGCGTGGTATGCCCTTCGACAGCGCCCATCCGGCGGCCTGGCGGGAGCGCGCCTTGAGCACCCTGGGCACGCAGGCGGGGCAGGCCGATTGAGCCGCGCCGGCGCTCGCCTGAGCGAAGCGGCCGCTCGGGCCGCGACGCTGCGCGCGCAACTGGCACACCACGACCATCGTTACTACGTACTCGATGACCCTGAGGTTCCGGATGCGCAGTACGACCGCCTGTTTAACGAACTGCGCTCGCTCGAGGCCGCGCACCCTGAAGTGATCACTGCCGATTCACCCAGCATGCGGGTTGCCGGTGCGGTGGCGGCCGGCTTCACCGTGGTGAGGCATGGCGTGGCGATGCTTTCGCTCGACAACGCCTTCAGTGACGAAGACTTCATTGCTTTCGATCGGCGCGCGCGCGAACGATTGGAACGCGACACTGAGCTGGAGTATTGCGCTGAGCCCAAGCTGGATGGCCTGGCGGTCTCGGTCCGCTTCGAAGAAGGTCTGCTGGTACAGGCGGCGACGCGCGGCGATGGCGCGAGCGGCGAGGACATCAGCGCGAATCTGCGCACCATTCGCTCAGTACCCTTAGCGCTGCAGGGTCCGGCGCCGGCTCAGGTCGAAGTGCGTGGTGAAGTCTATCTGCCCTTTGCCGGCTTCGAGCGGCTCAACGCTGCGGCGCTGGTGCAGGGCGAGCGGCTGTTCGTCAATCCGCGCAACGCCGCTGCCGGGAGCCTGCGTCAGCTCGATGCCCGCATCACGGCCAGTCGAGCGCTCGAGGGATTTTTTTACGGGGTGGGACTGTGGCAAGGCACGCCGCAACCGGAGAGCCAGCAGGCACTGCTGGAGCAGTTGCGGCGCTGGGGTTTGCGCACCAATCCTGAAACGCGCGTCGTCCGCGGCACGGCAGCGTGCCTGGCTTACTATCGGCAATTGGCGACGCGGCGTGGCACGCTGGGCTACCAGATCGACGGCGTGGTGTACAAAATCAATGCGCGCGCCGACCAGCTCGCGCTGGGCCAGGTTGCCCGTGCGCCGCGCTGGGCTATCGCCCATAAATTTCCAGCGGATGAAGCCCTGACAGTGCTGCGTGAGGTCGAGTTCCAGGTCGGGCGCACGGGTGTGCTGACACCGGTGGCGCGACTGGAGCCGGTGCTGGTCGGTGGCGCCTCGGTAAGCAACGCCACGCTGCACAACATGGATGAGATCGAGCGCAAGGACGTGCGCTGCGGCGACACCGTAGTCATCCGGCGCGCTGGCGATGTCATTCCCGAAGTGGTACGCGTGGTGCTTGAGCGCCGTCCGCCTGGCGCCCGCGTCGTGGTGTTGCCGGGCCAGTGCCCCGTTTGTGGTGCGCCAGTACAACGTCTTGCGGGAGAATCGGCGGCGCGCTGTAGCAACGGCTTTAACTGCGCCGCGCAGCTCAAAGAGGCACTGCTGCATTTCGCCAGTCGGCGCGCACTGGATATCGAAGGCCTGGGCGATAAGCTGGTGGAACAACTCGTCGAGCGGGGTCTGGTGCGCTCGCCGGCCGATCTGTATGCGCTGCGGCTCCCGGAACTCGCTGCGCTCGAGCGCATGGGCGAAAAGTCTGCCGCGCGATTGCAGGCGGCGCTGGACCGCAGTCGCACCACTACCTTGCCGCGCCTGCTGCATGCGCTGGGCATTCGCGATGTGGGCGAGGCCACAGCCGTGGCGCTGAGTGAGCATTTTGGCAGCCTGGGCGCGCTGCAAGGCGCCACGCCGGAACAGCTGCTGGGAGTGCCCGATGTCGGACCGGTAAGCGCCGCAAGCATCTGCGCCTTTTTTAATTCCAGCGCCAATCGCGAGCAACTTCAGCGCCTGCAGGCGGCGGGGTTACATTGGGCTGAAGGTCCGCCGCGCGCCACGAGCCCCAAGCCCCTCGACGGGCTAAGCATTGTCCTGACGGGTAGCTTTGATGACTTGAGCCGCGATACCGCCGCCGCAGCGCTGCAACAGCTCGGCGCACGCGTCAGTTCAGCAGTCTCAAAACGCACCAGCTACCTCATCGCCGGTGCCGAAGCGGGCTCCAAGCTCGCGCGCGCACGCGAGCTTGGAGTGAGGGTGTTGGACGCCGCTGGGCTCGAACAGCTGTTGCGCGGCGAGCGGCCGGCCGCCAGCGTTTCTGGATCCTGAAGCCTAAAGCGTCTTGTCGATCTTCGCGCTCTTCAGCAGTTCCTCTTCGTAGTTCTTGAACTTCTTGGCCTCGACGCGCTGCGCCAGGCGTTCCTTGACCGAGTCGAAGCCCGGGGGCGCAGTCTCGCGCGTGTCATCCAGGCGGATTACGTGCCAGCCAAACTGACTTTGCACCGGTGTCGTCGTGGTCTGACCTTTCTTCAGCGCCATGGCTGCGGCGCTGAATTCCTTGACCATGCCGGCGGGGCTAAACCATCCGAGATCGCCACCGTTGGCCTTGGAGCCCTGATCGGTCGATTGCGCGCTGGCCAGCGCTTCGAACTTGGCGCCTTTCTTCAGGCTGGCGATCACGGCGTCGGCGTCTGCCTTGCTCTTGAGCAGGATGTGATGGGCATGAAATTCCGACTTGGGCATGGCCGCGATCACCGAGTCGTACTCGGCCTTGAGCTCGACATCGGTGGCCTTGCGGTCTTTCAGGTAACTGGTGGCTGCAGCCTGCTCCAGCACCTGCAGGCGCGTCAGTGCCAGCTGCAAGGGCGCATCGCCCTGTTTGTCGACGCCGTCTTTGCTGGCCTGCTGGGCCACGAGTTCCGCACGCACCAGCGTATCGAGCGCCTGGCTGCGCTGATCGGCGGTCAGATCGGCCGAGGCCTTGCCCGAGCCGGTCTTGACAAAGAAATCAAACAACTCACGCGATAGCGCCACCCCATTGACCGTAGCGACCGGCTTGGCCGCTGGCGCAGCAGCGGTTTTACCACCCTGTTGTTGGCATGCCCCCGTCAGCAATAGCGCAGCGACGAGCGAGATTCTGGAAATATTCATTTTTACTCTCATATAGTTACAACGTAAAACTAAGCCACTTCCTCAGGCGCCTGCGTGACCAGCGCCAGAGCATGTATCTCCTCCACCAGCAATTCGGCGAGCGCATCGTGCACCAGGCGGTGACGCTGCAGCAGCGTCCGACCCGAAAAGCAGGGTGCGACGATGACCAGGCGAAAATGCCCTTTACCGCCACCACCAGCGTGCCCGGCGTGTGCTGCGCTATCGTCCCGTATGTCGAGACGCAGCGGCTGGAGGCGATCCTGCACGAGTGCGCGGATACGTTCAACCCGGGCTGCGCTGCGCGCGGCGTCGCTCGCGCCGTCCTGGCCTGCCCCGCTCATGGCGCTGTGCTCCGGCGCTGTAACCACAGCGCCTGCGCCATGGCGAGTACCAGCAGGATCAGGGTCAAGCCATATACCTTGAAATGTACCCAGGATTGCTCACTCGCACGCTGCGCGATAACCAGATTGAGCACGCCCAGCAGCAGATACGCCAGTACCCAGAGCAGATTGACGCGCGTCCAGAGCCGGGCGCTTAACGACGAATGCTCGGGCAGCGTGGCGGCAAACATGCGCTGCGCGAGCGTCTGGTGTCCGATCCATTGACTACCCAGAAATGCCAGCGCCATGGACCACAGCAGGATGGAGGGCTTCAACTTCAAAAAGCGCGGATCGTGCAGCACCAGAGTCAGGGTGCCAAAGACCAGCACCAACGCGGCACTGAAGGCATGGAGTGGCGCCACGCGCCCCTGTTGCAGATAGTCGATCGCCACCAGCAGGACCATCGCGCCCATCAACACTTGCGTTGCGACATAGATGCCAGCGTAGTGGTAGGCCAGCGCAAAGGCGGCCAGAGGCAGCAGATTCAAGGCGGCTTGCATAGGAAGGGACCTGGCCAGCGGGTCGCGTATATTAGCCGCTTGAGCCAATATTTCGAACTACACCCCGAAAACCCGCAGGTCCGGCTGCTGCGCCAGGCGGTGCAGATCCTGCACGGGGGTGGCCTGATCGCCTATCCCACCGACAGCTGTTACGCGCTGGGCTGTCATATCGGCGATGCGGCGGCCCTCGAGCGCATCCGCCGGTTGCGGGAGGCCGACCGTCACCATAATTTTACACTGGTATGCCGTAATCTGGCCGAAGTGGCCCGTTTTGCGCGGGTCGAAACCTGGCAATTTCGCCTGATGAAATCAGCAATCCCCGGTCCCTTTACCTTTCTGCTGCCCGCCACGCGCGAGACCCCGCGCCGCCTGCAGCATCCGCAGCGCCGAACCATCGGGGTGCGAATTCCTGATCACATCGTGCCGCGCCTGCTGCTGGCGGAGCTGGGCGAGCCGATTATGAGCTCCACGCTGCTGTTGCCCGGGGAGGCGGTGCCGTTAAACGATGGCCGTGAGATCCGTACCCGGCTCGAGCACCAGATCGACGCCGTCCTGGACTCCGGCAGCTGCGGCCTGGAGCCCAGCACCGTGGTGGATCTGTCCGTGTCGCCGCCCCTCATCCTGCGCCAGGGGCGGGGGCGCCTGCCGGGCGTCGGTTGAGACGGCAGGCGCGCACGCCGGTATAATGGCTGCTCAAGCCAAGATCGGCTGGCACAGACGGAATCCTCCTTTCAGATGAGCTCTGCTCCGCAAGCCAGGCGTGTGCTTTCAGGCATGCGCCCGACCGGCCAGCTGCATCTGGGTAACTACCACGGGGCGCTGCGCAACTGGGTCGACCTGCAATACCAGTACGAATGCTATTTCTTCGTAGCCGACTGGCATGCCCTTACGACTGGCTACGATGACACTTCCGGTCTGCAGCTCGCCATCCACGAAATGATCATCGACTGGTTGAGCGCCGGGCTCAACCCCGGGGTCGCCACGCTGTTTGTGCAATCGCAGGTGCCAGAGCACGCCGAGCTGCATCTACTGCTGTCGATGATCACGCCCCTGGGCTGGCTGGAGCGCGTGCCCAGCTACAAAGATCAGCAGGAACAGCTGCGCGATAAGGATCTGGCCACTTACGGGTTTCTGGGCTACCCGCTGCTGCAGAGCGCCGACATCCTGCTGTATCGCCCGGCCTTTGTACCGGTGGGTGAGGACCAGGTGGCACACGTGGAAATCACCCGCGAGGTGGCGCGGCGCTTCAACCATCTTTACGGTCGCGAAGCGGACTTCGAGACCAAGGCCGAGCGCGCCGTCAAGGAATTGGGCGGCCGCAATATCACGCTCTATCGGCAATTGCGTAAGCAGTTCCAGGAAACCGGAGACAAGGCGGCGCTGGAGCGGGCCCGTGCCCTGGTCAGCGGCAATACGCGCATCACCGTGGCCGATCGCGAACGCCTGCTCGGCTACCTGGAAGGGAGCGGCGTGAGCATACTGCCTGAGCCGCAGGTGTTGCTCACCTCGACCCCGAAGGTGCCCGGACTTGATGGGCGCAAGATGTCCAAGTCCTACGGCAATACCATTGGTATGCGCGAAGACCCGGACAGCGTGGCGCGCAAGTTGAAAGCCATGCAGACCGATCCGGCGCGGGTGCGGCGTACCGACCCGGGCGATCCGGAAAAATGCCCGGTGTTCGATCTGCATCGCATCTATTCGGATGAGGCCACGCGCAGCTGGGTCAGCAGCGGTTGCCGCAGCGCCGGCATTGGTTGTCTTGAGTGCAAGCAGCCACTGATTGAAAAAATCGTGGCCGAAGTGACCGCGCTGCGCGAGCGGGCCCGGGAATACCAGGACAACCCCGAGCTGGTGAAAAATCTGGTGGCCGAAGGCGCGGAAAAAGCCCGGGAATCGGCCCGCGAGACACTCGATGATGTGCGTCGTGCGATGCACCTGCGCGCGGAGTAATGCCTTTATGAAGCCGGACCTCAAGGTCGTCATCTCCAACCCGCCACCTGCGCCACCCCTGCTGCCGGCGCCGCCGCAGCAGGGCGAGATGCCCTTTGCCATCGTGAATGGCGAGGCCATGACCAATCTGCCGCGCGATCTGTATATCCCGCCGCAGGCACTGGAAGTTTTCCTCGAGGCCTTCGAGGGTCCGCTCGACCTGCTGCTCTATCTGATCCGGCGCCAGAATCTCGATGTGCTCGATATACCGATCGCGGAAATCACCCGGCAATACATGCGCTATATCGAGCTCATGCAGGATCTGCAGCTCGAACTGGCCGGCGAATACCTGGTCATGGCCGCGACCCTGGCCGAAATCAAATCACGCATGCTGCTGCCGCGCCCGGCTGCAATCGAAGGCGAAGAGGAGGATCCGCGCGCCGAGCTGGTGCGCCGCCTGCAGGAATACGAACGCTTCAAGCGCGCGGCGCTCGATGTGGATCAGCTGGAGCGCCTGGAGCGCGACGTCTGGCAGGCCAGCGCCGAAATGCGCGAACGACCGGTGGCGCGACTCTTGCCTCAGGTGACGCTACGCGAGATGCTATTGGCGTTTCGCGATGTCGCCTCGCGTTCGCAGATGTTTGCGCGCCATCATGTGCAGCGCGAGCCCCTGTCGGTGCGCGAGCGCATGAGCGATGTGCTCGCGGCACTCGAGGCGGGCGAGTTCGTCGACTTCGTGCAGCTGTTTCGCCCGGCAGAGGGGCGCATGGGCGTCACGGTGACCTTCGTCGCGATCCTGGAACTGATGCGTGAAGCCCTGATCGATATCGTGCAGACCGAACCCATGGCGCCGTTGCACGTGCGCCGCGCCGGGCCGGTACGTACACTGCACCTGGTGGCGGAGAGCGAAGCGTCTGAGCAGCAAGAGTCAGTGCCATGAGTGAGCAATACATCAAGAGCGTCGTGGAAGCCGGGCTGCTGGCCGCTGGCCGTTCGCTGGGGCTGGATGAGCTGGCGCAGTTGTTCAGCGATGGCGAACGCCCGCCAAGCAATGCGATTCGCGCGGCACTGCTCGCACTGGAGCAGGATTACAGCGGCCGCGCCATCGAACTGCGTGAAACCGCCAGCGGCGTGCGGGTGCAGGTGCGCCGGGAATTTGCCACCGAAGTATCCCGCCTGTGGCCGGAGCGGCCGCAACGCTATTCGCGCGCGCTGCTTGAGACGCTGGCCCTGATCGCCTATCGCCAACCGATTACGCGCGCCGAGATCGAAGCGGTGCGGGGTGTGGCGGTCAATCCGAATATCGTGCGGACGCTGCTCGAGCGCAACTGGGTGCGGGTCGTGGGTCATCGCGAAGTGCCTGGACGACCGGAGCTGCTGGGCACTACCCGCGAGTTCCTCGATTACTTTGGCCTGCGCACTCTGAGCGAGTTGCCGCCGTTGGCCGAGCTGCGCGGGCTCGAGGAGATTGCGCCGCAGTTGAATTTGCCAGTGGGCCTGGCGGAAGAATCAGCCGATGAAAGCGCCACACCGACCGTCGTTGCAGCAGGCCCTGGCCATCAGGCCAGCGTTGATTACGAAGCCGATGGTAATGATGACGCCGGCGACGATGACGCCGACGCCGAAGCCGACGCCGACGCCGGTGCGGCGCCGGAAGTGTCCGCCGCGTCTGGCATGGTGGCCTCGGGCCCAGATCCGCACCTATAGTGCGCATGAACTCGCGCGCATGAGCAGTGAGCAGGATCCGCAGCGCCTGCAAAAAGTTTTGTCGCGCCTGGGCGTAGCCTCACGCCGCGAGGCCGAACAATGGATACGCGCCGGCCGGCTGTCGATCAACGGCCACGCGGCAGCCATTGGCGATCGAGTCAGTGCCAGCGATCAGCTGCGCCTTGATGGCCGCCTGATCCGCCAGCCCCCGGCACGTCAGCTGCCGGTATTGCTGTGCCACCGTTCACCGGGCGTGCCCCTGTTGCCGGTCGCCGATGGCGCCGAATCGCTGGCCGCACGCTTGCCCGCCAGCGCCGGCAAGCGATTCATGAGCGTCAGTCCGCTGCCGCAGATTGACGGTGGGCTGGAGCTGCTGTGCGCCGATGGCGCGCTGGCGGGTCGACTACAACGCGCGGTGCGTTCGCAACTGGTGGAATTCAGCCTGCGCGTGCGTGGCGAGCTGGGGGCCGCCCAGCAGGCAGGCATACTCGCCGGCCAGCTTGATCGCGGTATTGCCCTGCCGATACACACTCTGGTGGCCAGTGGCGGCGAGGCGAGCAATCGCTGGTATCAACTCGTCGCGCAGGGCGTGAGCGGCAATGATCTGCGCCAGTTGCTGGAGCGGCAGGGTGTGTCATCCAGCCGGCTATTGCGCACGCGGCTCGGCGCCTTGCAGCTGGAGCGTACGCTGGCGCGCGGCCGCTGGCGCGAATTGAGTGATGCGGAAACTGAAGGCTTGCTGCACCCGTCGGCGACGCCCGTAGCGCCAGCAACCCTGGTGGCGGCTGGCGTCGCTAACGCGGCGCCTGGCAATCCAGACTCTGACCACTGATCCCACGACTGGCCGGACCCAGTAGCCACAGATAAGTATTCATGAGCGTCGCCGGTTCGGGCAGCGTCTCGGCATGCTCTCCGGGGAAGGCCTGACGGCGCATGGTGGTACGCGTCGCGCCCGGATTGATCGCGTTCACACGGATGGTGCTGGTGCCGCGCAGTTCATCGGCCAGCACCTGACTTAAGCCTTCGACGCCAAACTTCGACACCGCATAAGCGCCCCAGTTGGCACGGCCGCGACGGCCGACACTGCTGGTCGTAAAAATTACCGAGGCCTCGGGCGCGGCGCGCAACGCCGGCAGCAGCACCTGGGTAAGCGCAAAGGCCGCCGTCAGATTGACGTGCAACACCCGACACCAGTTTGCCATCTGCGTATGTTCGAGCGGCGCAAGCGTACCCAGCTGCGCAGCGTTGTGCAGCAGGCCATCCACTCGCCCGTAGCGCTCAGTGATGGCCGCAGCCACGGCGTCGTACTCGCTCGCCAGGGCACGCTCCAGATCGAGCGGCGCAATGCTGGCCTCGGGGCTCCCCTGGGCGCGGATCTCGGCATGCACCGATTCGAGTCGCTTCACGGTGCGCCCGATCAGCACCAGCTGCGCGCCGTGCCGCGCTGCGCTCAGCGCGACGGCGCGACCGATGCCAGCGCCAGCTCCGGTAATGGCGATCACACGGCCGTGCAGAACAGCGGCGGGCGCGTGGTACTGGCGCGGCTCTTCAGGATTGAGCATGCGGTGATTCTGGCGGTGATTCTGGCGTTGATTCTGGCAGCTGATCGTCCTTATGGAGCATGGCGCTGCGCACCAGGCGCTCGACGGGCTCGGGGGGTGCCAACGATTCACCACTGACGGCGCCCAGTTCAGTGAAGCGCCGCGCCTGCGGCAGTACCTGGCGTTCCAGCGAGCCGACGGCACTGTTGTAGGCATCGACCGCAGCGCCCAGGCGCTGTCCGGTGCGATCCAGATGCCCGACAAACGTGGCGAGACGGCGGTGCAGATCCTGGCCCAGCTCCAGAATCCTGGCGGCGTGTTCCGCCACTACGGCCTGGCGCCAGCCATAGGAGACCGCCTTGAACAGCGCCATGAGCGTTGAGGGCGTGGCGATCACAATGCTTTGGCGCATCGCATTTTCCAGCAGCTCCGGTCGCTCGGCCAGTGCAGCGCTCAGGAACTGATCGCCTGGCAGAAACAGCACTGCAAATTCCGGGCTGCGCTTGAACTGCTTCCAGTAGGCCTTGGCGGCCAGCTCGCGCACGCGTGCCTCCACCTGTTGCGCATGGCGCACCAGCGCCGCCGCGCGTGCCTCATCGCTCTGCGCCTCGGTGGCGTCCAGATAGGCATCCAGCGGCGTCTTGGCATCGATAACCAGATCGCGCCCTTCGCTCATGTGCACGATCAGATCCGGCCGCTGCACGCCCGCGTCACTCGCCACGCTGGCCTGCTCAGTGAAATCGCAGTGTTCCGACATGCCGGAGAGCTCCACGACGCGGCGCAAGGTCAATTCACCCCAGCGACCGCGTACCTCCGGGCGACGTAGCGCCCCGACCAGATTGCGTGTTTCGCGCTGCAGAGCACCCTGGCCGAGCGTCAACTGCTCGATCTGTGTGCGCAGGCTCGTGAACGCATCGCGGCGTTCGCGCTCCATGCCAGCCAGCTGTTGTTCGCTTTTTTCCAGCGCCTTGCGAATCGGCTCGACCATTTGTCCGAGTGCGCTCTCGCGCTCGCGCAGCGCACTCTGTGCGCTGGACTGCTCGCGCGCAAAGGATTCGCGCGCCAGAGTCAGAAAGTGATCGCTGTTGTGGCGCAGGGCGCTGTTGGCGAGTTGCGCAAAACTGGCACCCAGCTGCGCTTCCATGTGGCTCGTGGCGCTGTGTTGCCGGCGAGTCAGGATCCAGACGCATAGCAGGCAGACCAGAACGCCGGCGGCGATACCTGCCAATACCAGCCAGAGTTCATTCGTGCTCATCAGGCCATCGCCGGTGTGGCCAGCTCAGGCAGTGGCGTGAGATCGAGCCACGGCAGCAGATCGTGTGGGGTAGCAAGCCAGCCGGCGACCGGCCAGCGTTGCGGTTCATCGGCGGGATTGAGATAGCCAAATTGCGCCCCCAATGCGCACATGCCCGCCGCATTGGCCGCCTGCACATCGCGTAACGCGTCGCCTACGTAGACGCATTGCGCGGGCGCCAGACCCAATTGCTCGGCCGCCACCAGTAGCGGTCGTGGGTGCGGTTTGCGCTCAGGCAAAGTGTCGCCGCTGAGCACGCAGCCGGCTCGCTGGCGCAGCCCCAGCGCTGCGAGCAGGGGCTCGGTTAGCCACGCCGCCTTGTTGGTGACGATGCCCCAGGGAATCGCACACTGCTCCAGTCTGGACAGTACCGCTTCAAAACCCGCGAACAGTTGCGTGTGCACGACCAGGTTGGCGCGATAAATGTCCAGGAAACGCTCGCGTAGCCGCTCGAATTCAGCACCTGCAGCCTCTGGAAAGGCCGTGCGCACCATGGCGACGGCGCCATTGGAAACCTGCGGGCGCAGCAGCGCAAAGGGCAGAGGACTTAGCGCCTGCTCGGCGCGCAACCGGTTCAGTGCGTGCGCCATGTCCGGGGCGGTATCGAGCAGGGTGCCATCCAGGTCGAACAGGGCGGCGCGCGCCGTACCCAGGCTGATCATGCCGGCACCGCAGCGTCAGTGGGCAGGGTAAAATGGGCGATGTAATTGACATCCGGGCGTGCCGCTATGCGGCTGTGGCGTGTCAGCGGATCGTAATGCAGTCCCTGGACATCGTGCAGTTCGAGGCCGGCGCGGCGCGCCGCGCGCGCCAGTTCGGCCGGACGAATCAGGCGCGCATATTCATGTGTGCCGCGGGGTAGCAGCTTCAACAGATATTCAGCGGCGAGAATCGCAGCCAGGAACGAGCGCAGGTTGCGATTGATGGTGGAGATGAACAGCGCGCCACCGGGTCGCAGCAGCCGCGCCAGATCCTGGAGCAGGGCGCCGGGATCCGGCACATGCTCGGCCAGTTCCATACAGCACACCACATCAAATTGCGCCGGTGCGGTCCGCGCCAATTCGGCGACTGACATAAGTTGGTAATCGATCGACGGCGTCGGCAGCGGCAGCGGCACCGGCACCGCTGCCGGCGCCGACACCTGCGCACAGTCGGCCTGATGAAGCCTCGCGACCTCGATCATCGCGGCCGACAGATCGATGGCGGTTACGCGTGCGCCCAGGCGCGCGAGTGATTCCGCCAGCAGGCCGCCGCCGCAGCCGATATCGGCGAGCGTGGCGCCAGCCAGACGGGCGCGTCCGGCCACGTAAGCGCTGCGCGGCACGTTGAGGCTGTGCAGGGTGTGCAAGGGTCCGTGCGCATCCCAATATTGATGTGCCAGCGCATCAAATTTGCTCAGTTCCACCGCGTCGACATTGGGCGCTGTAATCATGGCGGTAGTCTTGCGGTGGAGGCCTGCGGGCTTAGGGGTACGCAGTATAACGAGCCTGCCGGATT
Organism: Gammaproteobacteria bacterium; assembly: GCA_031441585.1. Taxonomy (GTDB): domain Bacteria; phylum Pseudomonadota; class Gammaproteobacteria; order Steroidobacterales; family Steroidobacteraceae; genus FEN-1191. The sequence goes on along the minus strand of JANMWZ010000116.1, from coordinate 27,496 downwards.
CCGGCCTCACTGTGTTAGAATTTCGCGGCTAAAAACAAGGGTTTGTCCATGACGGAAATCGCGAGGGAAATACTGCCGGTCAACCTGGAAGACGAGATGCGCCAGTCGTATCTCGACTACGCCATGAGTGTGATCGTAGGCCGGGCGTTGCCCGATGTGCGCGATGGCCTCAAGCCCGTGCACCGGCGTGTCCTGCACGCGATGCGCGAGCTGGGCAACGAATACAACAAGCCCTACAAGAAATCGGCGCGCGTGGTGGGCGATGTCATCGGCAAGTATCACCCGCACGGCGACACGGCGGTCTACGACACCATGGTGCGCATGGCACAGCCGTTTTCCATGCGCTACATCCTGGTTGATGGCCAGGGCAATTTCGGCTCGGTCGATGGCGATTCACCGGCCGCCATGCGTTACACCGAAGTGCGCATGTCGAAAATCGCTCACGAGCTGATGGCCGATATCGACCGCGAGACGGTCGATTTTGTCGCCAACTACGACGAGTCGGAGCGCGAACCGGCGGTATTGCCCACGCGCATCCCGAATCTGCTGGTCAACGGCTCCTCCGGCATCGCGGTGGGCATGGCCACCAACATTCCGCCGCACAATCTCACCGAAATCGCCACGGCCTGCCTGGCGTTGCTCGATGATCCAGCCATTACCCTTGCCGGGCTGATGCAGCATGTGCCGGGTCCTGATTTCCCGACCGGCGGCATTATCAATGGCGCCCTGGAAATCTCCACCGCCTATAAGACCGGCCGCGGCCGGCTCTCGGTGCGCGCCCGTGCCACGATTGAGGAGATCGATGGGCGCGCCGGTCGCCAGGCGATCATCGTCACCGAGCTGCCCTATCAGGTGAACAAGGCACGGCTGATCGAACGCATTGCCGATCTGGTGCGCGAGAAGCTGCTCGATGGCATTGCCCCCGATGGCCTGCGTGACGAATCCGATAAAGACGGCATGCGTATCGTCGTCGAGCTCAAGCGCGGTGAAGTCGCCGAGATCGTGCTCAACAAGCTCTACTCGCAGACCCCGATGGAGACCGTGTTCGGCATCAATATGGTTGCGCTGGCGGACGGCCAGCCCCGGCTCATGGGCCTGCGCGAGATGCTCGAACACTTCCTGCGTCATCGGCGGGAAGTGGTGACGCGCCGCACGATCTACGATCTTCGCAAGGCGCGCGAACGCGCGCACGTGCTGGAAGGACTCGGCGTTGCGCTCGCCAATATCGATGCCATCATTGCGCTGATCAAGGCCGCCGCCAACCCGCTGGCAGCCCGCGTTGCGCTGATGGCGCGTGACTGGTCGCCCGGCGTGGTCGCCACGCTGCTCGAGCGCACTGGCGCCACCACTACCCGGCCGGATGGCCTGGCAGCCGAGTTCGGTCTGAGTGCGCACGGCTATCGGCTCAGTGAAGTCCAGGCGCAGGCCATTCTCGATATGCGCCTGCATCGGCTCACCGGTCTTGAGCAGGACAAAATCGTCAGCGAATACCGCGAACTGCTCGAGCGGGTGGTCGATCTGGGCGATATTCTGGCCAACCCCGAGCGCCTCACAGCGGTGATCCGCGCCGAGATCGTCGAGATCCGCGCGGCCTACGGCGATGCGCGCCGCACCGAGATCAGTCTCGATCACCTGAATCTGTCCACCGAAGATCTGATCGAGCCGCAGGATGTCGTGGTCACGCTCTCACACGCCGGCTATGCCAAGGCCCAGCCGGTCTCTGACTACCAGGCGCAGCGGCGCGGCGGACGTGGCAAGTCGGCTACTGCCGTCAAAGATGAGGATTTCATCGAGAAGTTTTTCATCGCCCACACCCATGACACGCTGCTGTGCTTTTCCAATCGCGGCAAAGTGTATTGGCTGCGGGTGTTCGAGCTGCCGCAGGCGGGCCGTGGTTCGCGCGGCAAGCCGATCGTCAATCTGTTGCCGCTCGAGGCCGGCGAAAAGATCAACGCGCTGCTGCCGGTCAAGCAGTTTGATGAGCAGCATTTCGTGTTCATGGCCACCAGCCTCGGCACAGTAAAAAAGACACCGCTGGCCGCCTTCTCGCGGCCGCGGGCCTCTGGCATCATCGGGGTCGACCTGCGCGACGACGATCGCCTGGTCGGCGTGGCGCTCACTGACGGTCAGTGTGAAATCCTGCTGTGCACCAGCGGCGGTAAAGCGATCCGCTTCCACGAAGCCGAGGTGCGCGCCATGGGTCGTGACGCCACGGGGGTGCGCGGCGTGCGCCTGGCAGGCGAGCAACGACTGATTGCCCTGATCGCCCTGGGCGAGGGACACATCCTCACGGCTTCCGAGACCGGTTACGGCAAGCTCACGCCGCTGGAAGATTTTCCCAGCCACAATCGCGGCGGGCAGGGCGTCATTGCTTTGCAGACCAGTGGGCGTAACGGCGCCACGGTGGCGGCGCTCCAGGTTCAGAGCGGCCATGAACTCATGCTGATCAGTTCGACCGGCACGCTGGTGCGCACACCGGTGCGTGACATTTCAGTCGTGGGTCGCAATACCCAGGGCGTGCGCCTGATCCGCCTGGCCGAGGGTGAACGGCTCACCGGCATTGAGCGGGTCGAGGCGCTGGAGGGCGGTGAGGGCACTGAGCTGGAAGAGAACGGCGCCGCCGAGTCCCCGGACGAGACCAGTCCGACATCCGGCCCATAGGAGTTTGGGTGCGCGCCATTAACTTTTCTCCGGGTCCGGCCGCGTTGCCGCTGGCGGTGCTCGAGCAGGCTCGTGATGAGATGACCGACTGGCATGGCAGCGGCATGTCGGTGATGGAGATGAGTCACCGCGGCAAGGAATTCATGGCCATTCATGCCCAGGCCGAGGCGGATCTGCGTGAGCTGCTGGCGATTCCCGGCAACTACAAGGTGCTGTTCATGCAGGGTGGCGCGATCGGTGAGAACGCCATCGTGCCGATGAATATGCTGCGCGGCCGCAGCGGCGCCGACTACATTTGCAGCGGCGAGTGGTCGAAGAAATCCATCAAGGAAGCGGGCAAGTACTGCACAGTCAATGTCGCCGCCAGTTCCGCTGCCGAGAACTTCAGCTGCATCCCGCCGCGTGCCAGCTGGCAGCTCGATCCACAGGCGGCCTATGTGCACATCTGCGCCAATGAGACCATTGGCGGCGTGGAATATCACTACACACCCGACACCGGTGAGGTGCCGCTGATCGCCGACATGTCATCCAACCTGTTGTCACGCCCGCTCGAGGTGTCGCGCTACGGGCTCATCTACGGTGGCGCGCAAAAGAATATCGGCCCGGCGGGGCTGACCATTGTCATCGTGCGCGACGAGCTGATTGGCAAGAGTCTGCCGTTCACGCCCTCGGCGTTCGACTACCGGCTGCAGGCGGATAACGATTCGATGTACAACACGCCGCCCAGCTACGGCATCTACATCGCTGGTCTGGTGTTTCAATGGCTGAAGCAGCAGGGTGGGTTGACTGCCATGGAAGCGCACAACCGCAGGAAAGCTGCAGTGCTGTACGACTATCTGGATTCCACCTCGTTCTATACCAACAGGGTTGCGCCGGCCGACCGCTCATTGATGAATGTACCCTTCAAGCTCAGCAACGCAGCCCTCGATGCCGATTTCCTCAAGGCAGCGCAGGCGCTGAATATGGTGCAACTCAAAGGCCACCGTTCAGTGGGTGGCATGCGCGCCAGCATCTACAACGCCATGCCGCTTGCCGGCGTCGTGGCACTGGTCGATTACATGCGCGATTTTGCGCAGCGTCACGCTTGAGGTTGCCATGAGCTATCGCATCCTCACGCTCAATAACATCAGCCTCCGTGGCCTGGAAAAGCTGCCACGCGAGCGCTATGAAGTCGGCTCCGAGCTCACGCGGCCGCATGGCGTGCTGGTGCGCTCGGCTGATATGCACAAGTTTGCAATCCCCGACTCCCTGCTCGCGGTGGCGCGGGCTGGCGCCGGCACCAACAACATTCCGGTTGCGGCCCTGAGCGCGCGCGGCATTCCGGTGTTCAACGCCCCCGGCGCGAATGCCAATGCGGTCAAGGAACTGGTGCTGGCTGGCCTGTTCCTGGCGGCACGCAACATCTGCCAGGCCTGGAATTACGCCCGTTTGCTGGAGGGCGATGATCACGCCCTCGACCTCGCGGTGGAGAAAGGCAAAAAGAATTTCATCGGCTTTGAGCTGCCCGGCCGCACCCTGGGGGTCATTGGCCTCGGCGCCATCGGGGTCGAAGTGGCCAATACCGCGCAGGCGCTGCGGATGAACGTGCTCGGCTTCGATCCACAGATCACCGTGCAACGCGCCTGGCAGCTTTCATCGACCGTGCAGCAGGCGCTCTCGCTTGAAGATCTGTTTGCGCGCTCCGATATGCTCAGCGTGCATGTGCCGCTGGGCGAGCAGACCCGTGCGCTGGTGAATGCCGCGCGCCTGAAGCTGATGCGCCCGGGCGGCGTGTTGTTGAATTTCGCCCGCGCGCAGATCGTTGCCGAAAGTGATGTGGTCGCAGCGCTCGACGCGGGTCATCTGCACGCCTATATCTGTGATTTCCCCAGCAATGCCCTCAAGAACCACCCGCGCGCCATAACGCTGCCACATCTGGGGGCCTCGACCGGCGAAGCCGAAGACAACTGTGCCGCGATGGCGGCCGACACGCTGCGTGATTTTCTCGAGAACGGCAACATCCGCAACTCGGTCAACTTTCCCGAGGCCGTGTTGCCGCGCATACCCGGCACCATGCGTCTGGCCATTGCCAACAGCAACGTGCCCAACATGGTGGGCCAGATTTCCACCTGCCTGGCGGGCGCCAGCATCAACATCGCCGATCTGCTCAATAAGTCGCGCGCTGAGTATGCCTACACGCTGATCGATACCGATGGCGTGATCGACGAGCCCCTGATCAGCCGTATCGGCCAGATCAAGGGCGTGCTCTCGGCGCGCATCGTGCAGCAGCTTCCTTAGGAGGGCGGGTTCATGGCAAAGCGTCGCAGCGACAAGGCCAAGAGCATTGCGCTGGCAGCAATGCGTGATGCCATTGATGCCCTCGATTTGCAGCTGCATGAGTTGTTGAATCGTCGCGCCCGGCTCGCCCAGCAGGTAGGCATTTCCAAGCACGCCGATGGCCATACCGTTGATTTCTACCGACCCGAGCGCGAAGCGCAGGTGCTGCGCCAGGCGCTGGAGCGCAACCGCGGACCGTTGCGCAATGAAGAGATAGCGCGCCTGTTCCGCGAGATCATGTCGGCCTGCCTGGCCCAGCAGGAGCCGCTCAAAGTAGCGTTCCTCGGGCCTGAAGGCACTTACACCCAGGCTGCGGTCTACAAGCAGTTCGGCCATTCAGTGCGGGCTCTGGCCCTGACCACCAGTGATGAAGTGTTTCATGAAGTTGAAGCGGGCAATGCCGACTTTGGCGTGGTGGCCGTGGAAAATTCCGCTGAAGGCACGATCACCAATACGCTTGATCGTTTTCTGGGCAGTCCGCTGCACATCTGTGGTGAAGTGGAACTGCGCATTCATCATTGCCTGATGGGTCGCATGAGCGCGCTCGAGCGCATCGAACGGGTGTGCGCGCACGCGCAGGCGCTGGCGCAGTGCCGCTCCTGGCTGGATGAGCATTTGCCGGCTGTGGAGCGGGTCGCGGTGAGCAGCAATGCCGAGGGCGCGCGCCGCGCCCGTGATGAGGCGGGCACAGCGGCCATTGCCGGTGACACGGCTGCCGAAGTGTATGACCTGCAGTTGCTGGCGAGGGAGATTGAAGATCGCAGCGATAACACCACGCGCTTCCTGATCATCGGCCGCAAACTGCTGGAGGCCAGTGGCGCCGACAAGACCACACTGCTGGTGTCCGGCAGCAGCACCGACGCCCCCGGCGCCCTGCATCGGCTGCTCGAGCCGCTGGCCAAAAGTGGCATCAGCATGACGCGCATCGAGTCACGCCCTTCGCGCCGCCGTAAATGGGATTACGTATTCTTTATCGACATCGAAGGGCACGCCAGCGATCCAAAAGTCGCGCGTGCGCTCAAGAGCCTGAAGTCGCGGGCCTCACTGTTCAGGGTAATCGGTTCCTACCCCCGTTCGGTGCTGTAGCGTGAGTGCAGCGGCGGATCATCCCGGCCTGCTCGCCAGCAAGGCAGTTCTCGGCCTCTCTCCTTACGTGCCCGGCAAACCGATCAGCGAGCTCAAGCGCGAATACGGCCTGCGCGACATCATCAAGCTGGCGTCCAATGAAAACCCCTGGGGTCCGAGCCCGGCGGCGCTGCGAGCCATGCACCAGGCGCTCGGGGAAGTCTGGTTGTATCCGGACGGCAGTGCGCATGAGCTTAAAGCCGCGCTGGCAGATTTTCTGCGGGTAAGCCCCGGGCAGATTACGCTTGGCAATGGCTCCAACGAACTGCTGTTGCTGTTGGCTGAAACTTTTCTAACCGCCGCGCACAGTGCCGTGTGCTCGCAATACGGCTTTGCCATCTATTCACTGGTGATCCGCGCCACCGGGGCTCGCTGCCTCGAAGCGCCGGCGCTGGGCCCGACCCACACTATGCACTACGGGCACGATCTGACGGCCATGGCGCGCGCGATCGACGCCGATACCCGCCTGGTGTTCATCGCCAACCCGAACAATCCAACCGGCACCTGGATCGAGGCCACGGCGCTGCGGGCCTTCATTGCTGCCGCGCCAGCGCATACCCTGATTATTCTCGATGAAGCCTATTACGAATATTCGCGCCTGAGCGGCTGCGATGGCGCGCTCGAATGGCTGCAGGAATTTCCGAATCTGGTCCTGGTGCGCACGATGTCCAAGGCCTATGGACTGGCCGGCATGCGTATCGGCTACGCCATCTCGCACCCGGAGGTAGCCGCTGCGCTCAATCGCATTCGTCCTGCTTTCAATGTCGGCAATGTGGCCCAGGCTGGCGCGATTGCCGCGTTCGCCGATCCCCACCACGTTGCACAGGTCGTGGCACGCACCATCGCCGAACGAGGGCGGATGGAAGCGGCCCTGCGCGCAGCACACATCGCCTTCGCTCCCTCAGCTACCAATTTCCTGCTGGTCGAAGTTGGTCCGCGCATGCCGGAGATCTACGAGCAACTGCTGCGGGGTGGCATCATCGTGCGGCCGATGGCCGGCTATGGCCTGGCGCAGCACCTGCGCATCTCGGTAGGCTTGCCGGAGCACAATACGCAGTTGCTGGCGTTGTTGACGCGGCTGCTTGGCGCCTCATGAACGGCGCTACCCCTGGCTACCGGTTGCTGCCCGTCACACAGATTGGCGGCTCCATGCAGGTGCCCGGCGACAAATCCATCTCGCACCGCGCCCTGATGCTCGGCGGCATTGCCCATGGCGCAACCCGCATCAGTGGTTTTCTGGACAGCGCTGATTGTCGCGCCACGCTCGAGGCGCTGCGCACGCTGGGTGTGCAGATTGAGCGTCCAGGGGCGGGCGAAGTGCTGATCACGGGGGCAGGGTTCCGTGGCCTGCGTGGCTGCAGTGCGCCGCTCGATATGGGCAATGCCGGCACTGCGATGCGCCTGCTCATGGGATTGCTGGCGGGTCAGCCCTTTGATTCGACGCTGGTGGGCGATGCCTCGTTGATGCGCCGTCCCATGGAGCGCGTTGCCAAGCCCCTGCGTCTCATGGGCGCGCAGCTCGACACGCAGGATGGCCATCCGCCGGTGCGCATACACGGCGGAGCGGCACTGCGCGCCATCGATTACACGCTGCCGATGGCCAGCGCCCAGGTGAAGTCGGCGATCCTGCTCGCGGCCCTGCGTGCCAACGGTCACACGCGAGTGAGCGAACCGGCGCCAACACGCGATCATACCGAGCGCATGCTGCAGGGCTTTGGCGTACAACTCGAGCGTTCCGGCGCCAGCGTGGCGCTGCGCGGTGGCCAGACCCTGCGCGGCACGGCCGTGAATGTGCCCGGCGATATTTCATCGGCGGCTTTTTTTATCGTCGCCGGTTGCCTGGCGGCGCCCGCCGGGCTCACGCTGCGTGGCGTAGGCGTCAACCCGACGCGCACCGGACTGATCGATATGCTGCGGCTGATGGGCGCCCAGATCGACATCAGGCCGCAGGAAACCTCGGGCCCTGAACCGATCGCCGATATCACGGTGCGTGCAGCGCCGCTGCGCGGCGTGGTGATCCCTGCGCACCTGGTGCCGCTTGCCATCGATGAATTGCCGGTGTTTTTTATCGCCGCTGCCTGCGCCACGGGCGAAACTGTGGTCACAGGAGCTGCTGAACTGCGTGTCAAGGAAAGCGATCGCCTGGCCGCCATGGCCGCCGGACTCAAGGCCGTGGGTGTGCCATGCGAATTGCTGCCTGATGGCCTACGCATCCAGGGCGGGGGCTTGCGCGGTGGGCGAGTGAATAGTCACGGCGATCACCGGATTGCCATGGCTTTTGCCATTGCCAGCGTGCGCGCGGACGCTGCCATTGAAATTGACGATGTCGCCAACGTGGGCACCTCGTTTCCGGGTTTCCCCGCCGCTGCCCGCGCGATCGGTCTGCAGTTGCATGAGCTCTGACAAGGTTGGCCGGTGAGCACAGCCCCTCCCGTGGTGACGATTGACGGCCCTAGTGGGGCGGGGAAGGGTGCCGTGAGTCGGGCGCTGGCCAGCCGTCTGGGTTGGCACCTGCTGGACAGTGGCGCCCTCTACCGCCTGACAGCCCTGGCGGGGGAGCGCCTCAATCTGGCGAAAGACGATCAGGCTGGCCATGCGCAATTGGCCCGTGCCCTGAATATCGAGTTCCTGGTCGGTAGCGACGGTTCCGAGAAAATACTGCTCGACGGGCAGGACGTCACCAGCGCAATCAGGAGCGAAGCGGCCGGCGCGGGCGCCTCGCGCGTGGCAACCTGGCCCGTGCTGCGCCAGGCCCTCATGGCTCGCCAACATGCCTTCGCCCGGCCACCCGGCCTGGTGGCCGACGGGCGCGACATGGGTAGCGTGGTATTCCCGCAGGCCGGCCTGAAAATCTACCTGGTCGCAAGCCCCGAAGAGCGCGCCCTGAGACGCTATAACCAGTTGAAAGGAAAGGACTCTGCTGTTACCCTTGCCGCCCTTTCGCGTGAGATAGAGGCGCGGGATCGGCAGGATTGCTCCCGCCCGGTCTCGCCGCTGGTGCGCGCTGAGGGCGCGATTGTCGTCGATTCCACCCAACTGGGTATCATCGAGGTCGTCGATGAGATCTGGCACCTCGGCGAGCAGCGAGGTTTGTGGCGTTGATGATCAGTTCTCGATGGTCGATTTTTAAAGGTGGGAACGACACGATGTCGGACCCTTGGCACTTAAACCCGTCAGCTGCACGAAGCACTTGCGGACCACGGCATGCCATCAAGAGCATGCGAGAGACAACATGACCGAAACTTTCAGCGAGATGTTTGAGCAGAGCCTGGCGAATCAACGCATTCGCCCTGGCATGATCCTTACCGGCCTGGTCGTGGGCGTAACGCCCGATGTGGTCATCGTCAACGTCGGCCTGAAGTCCGAAGCGGTTATCCCGCTCGAACAGTTCAAGAATGAACGCGGCGAAGTTGAAGTCAAAGCCGGCGATCAGATCGAAGTCGCGCTCGACGCGGTCGAAGATGGCACCGGCGAAACGCGCCTGTCGCGTGAAAAAGCCAAGCGTGCCCGCACCTGGACCCGTCTGGAAACCGCCTTCAATGAAGGCCAGATCGTCATCGGCATCATCTCGGGGCGCGTCAAGGGTGGCTTCACGGTCGAAATCGAAACGGTACGCGCCTTTCTGCCCGGCTCGCTGGTCGATGTGCGCCCGGTGCGCGACACCGCCTATCTTGAAAACAAGCCGCTCGAATTCAAAGTCATCAAGCTTGACCAGAAACGCAACAACGTCGTGGTCTCGCGCCGCGCCGTGGTCGAGCAGGAATTTTCCGCCGAACGCAGCGCCCTCATGGACGGCCTGCAGGAAGGTTCGGTCGTCAAGGGCACGGTCAAGAATCTCACCGATTACGGCGCCTTCGTCGATCTCGGTGGCATCGATGGCCTCTTGCACATCACTGACATGGCCTGGAAGCGTGTCAAGCATCCTTCCGAAGTGGTCAAGGTCGGTGATGAAGTCGACGTGCGCATCCTCAAGTTTGATCGCGAGCGCTCGCGCGTCTCGCTGGGACTGAAGCAGCTGGGCGCCGATCCGTGGGAGAATATCGCCCGCCGCTATCCGCCCAACACCCGGGTGTTTGGCAAGATCACCAACATCGCCGATTACGGCGCGTTTGTTGAGATCGAAGACGGCGTTGAAGGCCTGGTGCACGTTTCGGAAATGGACTGGACCAACAAAAACGTCAATCCGGCCAAGATCGTGCACACCGGGCTTGAAGTCGAAGTCATGGTGCTCGATGTCGATGAAGAGCGGCGGCGCATTTCGCTCGGCCTCAAGCAGTGCAAGGAAAATCCCTGGAAGGAATTCTCCGAGAACCACAATCGTGGCGACAAGGTCGGCGGCCAGATCAAGTCCATTACCGATTTCGGCATTTTCATCGGTCTGCCGGGCAACATCGATGGCCTGGTGCACCTCTCCGATATTTCCTGGGACCTGCCCGGCGAAGAAGCGGTGCGCAATTACCAGAAGGCTCAACAGGTCGAGGCCATGGTGCTGTCGATCGATCCGGAGCGCGAGCGCATATCACTGGGCATCAAGCAGCTGGCTAAAGACCCGTTCTCGGGTTACATCACCGACAACCCCAAGGGCAGTGTGGTGCGTGGCACGGTGCGTGAAGTGGACGCCCGCGGCGCCATCATTGATCTGGGCAACGGCATTGAGGGCCAGCTGCGCGCCTCGGAACTGGGACGCGATCGCGTTGAAGACGCCCGCCAGATTCTGAAAGTAGGCGATGAAGTCGAAGCGAAATTTATCGGCGTCGATCGCAAGACCCGCTCGATCTCGCTGTCGATCAAGGCCAAGGAGTTCCACGAGGAGGCCGAGGCGGTACAGAACTATCGCTCCGAGCAGCCGACTTCGGGCACCAGTCTGGGCGATCTGTTCAAAGAACAGATCACCACACCCGAGCGCGAATGATGGAGCATGGGGCGGAGGCAGGGGCTGGCATGACAAAGTCAGAACTGATCGAAATCATCACCACCAAGCAGAAGCATCTGCCAGCCAAGGATGTCGAGCTGGCGCTCAAGCAGATGCTCGAGATCATGAGCGATGCCCTGGCGCAGGGCGATCGCATCGAGATTCGTGGTTTTGGCAGCTTTTCCCTGCATTTTCGCCCGCCCCGACAGGGTCGCAACCCCAAGACTGGCGAAGCGGTCGCGCTCGATGGCAAGTTTGTGCCGCATTTCAAGCCTGGCAAGGATCTGCGCGAACGCGTCAACGAGGGTGCTGATCGACCGATTCGGAATTGAACCGCCTGTGAAACGCGAGATCAGAACCGCCGTTTTCCCGGTGGCCGGTCGCGGCACGCGATTTCTGCCGGCCACCAAAGCCAGTCCCAAGGAAATGCTGCCGGTGGTCGACAAGCCACTCATCCAGTATGCCGTCGAGGAGGCCCTGGCTGCCGGCGCACAGCGCCTGGTATTCATCACCGGCGCTTCCAAGCGCGCCATTGAAGATCATTTCGACTCTGATCAGGAACTGGAAAAGTTGCTGGAGGCGCAGGGTAAATCCGACCTGGCGCGCCAGATTCGCAGCGTGCTGCCCTCCTATGCCACCTGCATCTATATCCGCCAGTCGGCGCCGCTGGGCCTGGGTCACGCCGTGTTGTGTGCTGAAGCCGCGGTGGGCCAGGAGCCCTTTTTTGTGCATCTTGCCGATGATCTTATCGATGCCGAGGTGCCCTGTTTGAAGCAGATGGCGGCAACCTACGAATTTCATCGCGGCAGCGTGCTGGGTGTAGAAGACGTGCCACGGCGCGACACCGAGAAATACGGCATTGTCGAGGTTGAATCGCCCCGGCTCGCGGTCAGCCGCATCAGCAGCATTGTTGAAAAGCCCAAACCCGCCGCAGCCCCCTCGACGCTGGCGGTCGTGGGCCGCTATATCCTGACGCCGGGCATCTTCGAGCATTTGCGCCAGATCGGTCGCGGTGCGGGCGGCGAGATCCAGCTCACCGACGGTATTTCCCGTCTGCTCGCCCGTGAGGCGGTCTATGCCCATCGTTTTGAAGGCAAACGCTTCGATTGCGGCAGCAAACTCGGCTACCTGCAGGCTACCGTCGAGTATGCGCTGGCACACCCTGAATTGAGTCGTGCGTTCCGCAGCTATCTGCTCAAACTTGCCGGCACCCTCACGGCCGACGACGCCCGGCGCGCGCTCGAGCGAAAAGCCGCACCCCGGACCAGCCGGGCCCGTAGCAAGGTGAGTAAAAAGAAGTGACCGGCTTCACGCTTTGGCCCCTGGCGGGTTAGCGGCGCCAACCCTTCAAGATCGGCGCCCGCAGGCCGATACCAAAAGCTGCACCTTTCCACATGTGGGGCAGCGAAAACCATGTTTCAGATCATCGGCACGGTGGTCGTGATCGCCTCAGTCCTCCTGGGATTCATGGCCGACGGTGGCCATTTGCTTGCGCTTTGGCATCCCACCGAAGTGATCATCATCATCGGCGCGGCATTCGGCGCGTTCATCATCAGCAACCCCATCAAGGTGGTGAAGGCGTCCTTTGTCAATGCCTTCGCACTGATCAAGGCGCCGCGCTACCGACGTGCCGACTACGCCGATATCCTGAAGCTCCTGTATGACATTCTGGTCAAGATTCGCAAGTCCGGCATGCTGGCTATCGAGGCCGATCTGGAGGCTCCCGACAAGAGCGCGTTGTTCAGCGAGTATCCGCGCATCCTGGCTGACCATCATTTCATCGAGTTCATCACCGACTGCCTGCGGCTGATGGTGGGCGGCAATCTCGATCCGAACGAGCTCGAATCACTGCTCGAATACGAGCTTGAGAATCATCACAAGGAATCAACTGAACCCTCACACGCCATTCAGCAGGTCGGCGATGCACTGCCCGGTTTCGGCATCGTCGCGGCGGTGCTGGGTATCGTCAATACCATGGGCGCCCTGGAAGGGGCGGACACCGCCACCATTGGCCACAAGGTAGCGGCGGCCCTGGTCGGTACCTTCCTGGGTATTCTGGTTTCCTACGGCTTTGTCGGTCCGACCGCCAGCGCCATGGCACATCGCGCCCACGAAGAGGGCAAGGCCTTTGAAGTCGTGAAGATGGCCCTGGTGGCAAGTGTGCGCGGCTATGCGCCGCCGGTGGCGATCGAGTTCGCGCGCAAATTACTGTTCAGTGAAGTGCGACCCACATTCGCTGATCTCGAGAATCATCTCAAGGGCAAGAAGAAAGAGGTCGCGGTGGCGTGATTGACAAGGCCAAGCGCCCCATCATCATCGTCAAGCGGCGGCGCAAGGCCGATGCCGCCCACCACGGCGGCGCCTGGAAGGTCGCCTATGCCGATTTTGTGACTGCCATGATGGCCTTCTTTCTGGTCATGTGGCTGGTGGCCGCCGTGACCAAAGAGCAGCGCGCCGCAATGTTCGAGTATTTCAAGAACCCCAGCATGGAGCAGGGTAAATCGGTCAAGGCCGCCAAGGGCGTGAATGGTCCGGGCGGAGCCAGCACCAGCCTGATCAATTTGGGCGGCGGTATGGACGCACCGAAGTCGGCGATCCGCAAAGATACCGGGCTCGCGGCGGGTACTCTAACCATACCCAAAGACCTCGACGAAGCGCAACGCCTGGCCGCGGAAGCGGAAAAAAAGCAGCTGGAATCGCTGATGGATGATCTGCGTAAGGCGATTGAACAGAGTCAGGCACTGCAACCGTTCAAGGACCAGCTGTTGCTCGATATCACGCCCGAAGGCCTGCGCATACAGATTGTCGATGCCCAGAACCGGCCCATGTTTGATCTGGGTCGCTCCAATCTCAAACCCTATACCACGAGTATCCTGCACGAACTGGTGAGCTATCTGAACACCGTGCCCAATCGCATCAGCCTGTCCGGGCATACTGACGTCACGCCCTATGTGGCCAGGAACGGCTATACCAATTGGGACCTATCCGCTGATCGCGCCAATGCCGCACGCCGGGCGCTTGAAAGCGGCGGCCTGCAGGCGGGAAAAATGGCGCGCATCGTCGGACTTTCATCGGCAGTGCTGTTCGACAAGAACAACCCGCGTAACCCCATCAACCGCCGCATCAGTATTATTGTCATGACCAAGAAGGCGGAAGAGGCGGCCTTGCACACGGATACGATGGCCCCGGTGTCGGCGGCAGTGGAAGCGTCGGACTCATCGGCGGCGCCGGCGCCGGCGCTGGCGGCGCCGGCAGCCAAGCCCTAAACAACAGCGCCCGGCTCGCTCCCGAACCCGTTACATTAGCAAACGGGGGCAGGCACTATGACTGAGCCAAAAAGCCGTGAAAGTGTTTATGGCAGGCGATTTTGCCGGACGATGTTCTGGGCACTGGGTCTTGCATTGACTGCGTGCGGCGGTGGCGGTGGCGGTGGCGGAGCTGTCGTGACCAACCCGCTATTCGTGCCCTTGCTGGCCGGTGTGCGTATTTCGGATACTTCGCCGTACAGTCCTGGATGTGATGCCGCCACCAGCACTGGTACGCTTTATGAGCATGCCGAGGTGGAGCCCTCAGTGGCTGTCAATGCACTTAACCCCGCCAACATAGTCGCAGGGTGGCAGCAGGACCGCTGGTCGGATGGCGGTTCGCACGGGCTGGTTACCGCGGCTTCATTCGATGGCGGACGTACCTGGACCCGCGCGAGCCCGGCCGTGTCCCGCTGTGCCGGAGGCAGTGCCGCTACGGCCAGCGATTACGAACGGGCTTCAGATCCCTGGCTTACTTTCAGCGCTAATGGCACAGCATTTCTGCTGTCACTGTCTTTCAGTGGTTCGATTCTGGCGCCGGGATCTGCGAGCGCCATGCTGGTGGCCCGCTCCAGCGACGGTGGCGTGCACTGGGGCACACCGACGACACTGATCGCCGACGGTGCGGCCGGCTTCAATGACAAGGGCTCTATCAGCGGCGATCCGACTGATCCTCTGAGCGTTTATGCCGTATGGGATCGCTTGAGCAGTGACAACAGAGGTCCAAGCTACTTCACTCGCACGCGCGATGCGGGTTTGAGTTGGGAACCGGCGCGTGCCATTTACGACCCCGGCGTTGGCAATCAGACCATCGGCAACCTGCTGATCGTGCTGCCCGGTGGAGCGCTGCTCGTCGTGTTTACCGAGCTGGATGGCACTGCTACCGGCACCACCGCGGCACTAAAAGTCATCCGCTCCGACGATCGGGGCAATTCCTGGGGCGCGCCGATCTCTATCGCCGATGAGCACGCGACTGGCACGCGTGATCCAGGTTCTGGCGCCCTGGTGCGTGACGGCAATGAGTTGCCGTCAATTGCCGTTGATCGCGGCGGTGCGGTGTATGTCGTCTGGCAGGATTCGCGGTTTTCTGGTGGCGCTCGCGATGGCATCGCCCTGACGCGCTCACTGGACGGTGGCTTGACCTGGTCCACGCCTGCACAAGTCAATGGCGCGCCAGCGGTCGCCGCCTTTACGCCGACGGTGCGGATTCGTGACGATGGTGTGGTGGGCGTCAGTTACTATGATCTGCGCAATCTCAGCGCCGCTACGGGCACACAGGTCACCGACTACTGGCTCGCCACATCGATGGATGCCTTGTCATGGCACGACACCCATGTCAGCGGCCCGTTCCTGTTAGCCACAGCTCCCAATGCCGAAGGCCTGTTTCTTGGCGACTACCAGGGGCTCGGAGTCAGCGGCAACGAGTTTTTACCGGTATTTGTCGCGGTTACCGGAGACCTGGCGAACCGCACTGACGTTTTTGTAGTGCCAATTACCTGACTGGCGCATGATTCGAAAATGAGTCGCGCCTTTACACGTGAGCAGGATCCGGACGCCGCCGCCGCCGCCGACCTATTGCCGGATCGGCCCATCAGCGCTCACCCGAATTTCGTCACGGCCGCAGGGCTGGCCGCCATGGAAGCGACGGTGCGGCAACTGACGGCTGTGCGCACCGCGGCCCAGCAGCAGGGCGATGTCCGCGGGCTGGCGGTTACCGCACGTGAACTGCGCTACTGGAGCGCAAGGCGCGCCTCGGCGCGGCAGATCGAGCCGGAACAGCAACCGCAGGTCATTCGATTTGGCGTGCAGGCAACGCTGCGCCATGACGATGGCTCGCTGCGGATATTTCGCATCGTCGGCGAGGACGAGGCTGATCCTGGCGCAGGAAAACTCAGCTACGTATCGCCCATCGCCCGCGCCTTGCTGGGCGCAGCGTTGGGCGACCGGCTCAAAGTCGCCGAACGCGAGGTTGAGATCACGGCGCTGGCTGGCAGCAGTGCCCGCGACTGATCGACCGCTCCGCCCAGCGGCGACGCTGATTGTCGTGCGCGATGCCGTGCCTGCCGGCATGGAAGTGCTGCTGATGCGACGTGCACCACGCGGCGATCAATTCAGCGGCGCCTGGGTGTTCCCTGGCGGCCAGATCGATGCTGGCGATCGGCTTTCGCACCGCTATTGCGCTGGTCTAGACGATGCCGCGGCAAGCGGGCACCTGAACCTGGCGCAGGGTGGCCTCGATTACTACGTCGCGGCGATTCGCGAGTGCTTCGAGGAGGCCGGCATTCTATTCGCCGTACCGACCTCAACCGCTGCCGACAGCAGGCTGAAAGACAGTGGTAGCGACGCGGCGCCATGGCGGGCAGCGCTGCAGTGCGGTGAGCATGACTGGAACTCACTCTGCCAGCAGTTCGGGTTGCGCCTGAACGTAGCCGAGTTGCATTACCTCAGCCACTGGATCACGCCACCGGGACTGCCCAAGCGATTTGACACGCGCTTCTTTCTGGCCAGGCTCCCCGAAGGGCAGAGTGCCGTCCACGATGGTACCGAGCTGGTCGAGCAGCAGTGGATCGCGCCTGCCGACGCGCTGGCACGAACCGCCGAGCTCAACCTGGTGGACGTCACGCGCCATACGCTGGCGACGCTCGGGCATTTTCAGTCCGTCGCTGCGCTCCTCGACTGGGTACGCGAGCCGCGCAATGTTCAGGTTACCCTGCCACGCCGGGCGCTCGGTGCTGACGGTGACCGTCTGGTCATGCCCCACGAGTGGGCCTGGGCGGAGATCGGCCGACTCGACCCGGGCGGGCAGTGCACCGTGTCCTGTGAACTGACCGCTGGCGTTGCGGTAGCGCTCTCCGAACGCGTCATTCGCGTGACCGCCAACAACGGCAACCTGATGACCGGTCCTGGCACCAACAGTTATCTCGTGGGTGGAGGAGCCACAAACGAGTGGGCGGTCATTGATCCTGGCCCCTACGATGAGAGTCATGTCGAGGCGCTGCTCGCCGCGGCACCCGGGCCAATCCGCTGGATCCTGGCGACTCACACGCACAAGGATCACTCGCCGGCCGTGGCCCTGCTCAAGGCCCGTACCGGTGCACGCGTCTATGGGCGCGTCGCGGATCACACGCAGTGGCAGGATGCCACTTTTGTCCCAGATCAGGTGCTGACTGACGGCCAGCGCATCACTTTGCCGGGCCCGTGCACGCTACGCGCCATTCACACGCCCGGCCATGCCTCGAATCATTTCTGTTATTTGCTCGAGGAAGAAAAGCTGCTGTTCACCGGCGATCAGGTGATGCAGAGCTCGACCGTGGTGATCGACCCACCCGATGGCAATATGGCCGCCTACCTGCGCTCGCTCAGTGCGCTGCTGAGCGAAGATCTTGAATGGCTGGCGCCTGGCCATGGGTTTCTGATGGCGGAGCCCGCCCGGGCGATCAACCATATCATTGCGCATCGCCAGCGGCGCGAAGCCAAAGTGCTGGGCGTATTGCGCTCACAGGAATCGATTGGCGAAGTGGAATTGCTGGCGCGAGTCTACGATGATGTTGCGGTGCCGCTGCACAGCGCGGCCAGGCGCTCGCTGCTGGCGCAACTTTTCAAACTGCGCGACGAAGGAGTGGCCAGCGAATCAAACGGCCTTTGGTGCTGCCGGTAGCGCATCACTGGGCTCAACGATTCGCACCATGAGCCATAAGACCACACTGATCAATGCGAAGATGGAACCGGAAAACAGCGTGGGCATCCAGCCGAAGCGATCGAGCATGAACCCCACCAGTGGCGCCAGGAAGCCGGGCAGATTGCCGCCAGTGTTCATGACGCCGGTGGCGGCGGCGGTGTGCGGCCCGGCTACGAAGGTGCAGGCCTGCCAGTAAGAGCCTTCCGTGAACTGCGTAAAACCAAAACACAGTGACAGCAGGCCAACGGCCACGTAGGGGTTCGGAGCGCTGGCGCCGGCAATCAGCAGCACGGCGACCAGGAACATGCCGACGGCGCCAGGCAGGCGACAACCCCAGCGCGGTCCCAGGCGCTTGCAGGTCCAATCACATACCAATCCGCCCACCGTGGCCAGCACCGCACCGGTCAGAAAGGGCAGCGCATAGAGCCAGCCCCCTTCCAGCACTGTGAAGCCACGCTCATTCACCAGGTACAGAAACAACCACTGTGAAAACATGTAGAACACATAGTTCATGCAGAAATAATTGGCGGCCAGCAGCAGCACATCGCGCTGCCCCAGGACCTTGCGCCAGGCCTGCGCCAGATGTTGGCTCTCATCGGGCGGGGCACGATTGGCGTCAATCAAGCGCAGTTCCGCGGCGTCAACCGCGCGGTGCTCGCGCGGCGTGTCACGTGCATACCACCACCACCAGGCCGCAGCGAGGAAGCCGAGTGGTGCCAGCCAGATAAAAGAGGCGCGCCAGCCGAAGTGCACGATCAGCACGGTCACCAGCGGTCCGATCGCCGCTTGCCCGAGTGCCAGCCCCGAACTCGACACGGCATTCGGAAAGGCCCAGCGCCCCACCGGAAACCAGTTGGCAAACGTGCCCGCCACGATCGGATAGGTCGGTGCATTGCTGACACCCAGCAGGAAGCGCACGCTCACCAGCGCGATGAGTGCTCCGCTGGCCGAGGCTGTCATGATATGCGGCACAAAACCGGTCAGCAGCGTGAGTACACCCCAGCCGAGGGCGATGATTGTCAGCCCACGGCGCGGACCCAGCCAATCGCCAAACAAACCACCGGGTATCTGAAAGACCGCGTAGGAAAAATTGAAACTGCCCAGGATCCAGCCTACATCCTGTTCGGAAAAATGAAATTCCCTTTGAATGCTCTCGATCGCCACCGACATGTTATTGCGCAGCAGATAGTTGACGAAGCTCAATACAAAGATCAGCGCCAGGATGCGCACCCGTACCGGGACCCTGGGAACCAACGCTTTCATGGTGCTACGGCCCGCTCGGCAATTTAAAGGCGACGCCGCCCTTGATGACGACTGCTACGTGCTGCAGGCGCGTGATGTCCTTGAGCGGATCGCCTTTGACGGCAATCAGGTCCCCGAACAGTCCCGGCGCCAGCCGCCCGACCCGATCATCCCAGCCCATGTAGTGCGCCGCGGTCGAGCTGGCCGACTTGATGGCCTGCATCGGCGTCATGCCGTGCGCCACCATGATCGGGAACTGCCGGGCATTCAAGCCGTGCGGGTAGACGGCTGAGTCGGTGCCAAACACCATCGGCACTCCGGCGCTAAGGGCTCGGCTAAAGCCCTGCCGCTGTACTTCGGTGGTCTCGACGTTCTTGCGCAGGAACTCCTCCGGCCAATGCTGCTTGCGGCCCTCGGTGTCGATGTAGTCGCCGTTATAGACATCCATCGACAGGGCAACGTGGTGCGATAGGGCAAGCGCAATGTCCTCATCGTTGATGTAGGAGGCGTGCTCGATGGTGTCGGCGCCCGCCAGGATGGCTTGCTTGATGGATAACGCCCCATGCGCATGGGCCGCCACCCTGCGGCCCGCGGCATGGGCCACCTCGACGACCGCAGCGATCTCTTCCGGGGTCATTTCCGGCTCGCCGGGCACGCCGCCGTAGGCCAGTACCGCGCCGGAGGCGATAATCTTCAAGGCATCAGCGCCGCCGTCAATGGCCAATTGTGCTTTGTGCCGAAATTCTTCGGCACCGCGCGCCACTCCGGCGCGCAGGTTCGCGGGAATATCTTTCTCGGGAACGCCGGGAATCAGCAGGTCTCCACCACCGCCGGGAATCGTCAGATAGAATCCGACCACCTGCATGCGTGGGCCAATCATCTGGCCATGATTGATGGCATCGCGCATATCCCGATCGGTCCAGGCGATGTAGCAACCCACGTTGCGCACGCTCGTGAATCCCGCGGCCAGCGTCACGGCGGCATTTTTCTTGCTGATGACCAGCTGGTCTGCTGCGCTACGCGTAAAGTACACCTTGAGATCAGCAGTATCGCCAGGACGATCGGTCAGGTGGGTGTGCATGTCAATGAGGCCGGGCAGGCAGGTATAGGCGTTACCCAGCTCCAGAAACGGCATGCCGCCGGGAACCTGTCGACCCTCGAGTAGGGATTCCACGCGTCCGTTGCGGATCACCACGGTGACATTGTGGCGCGCCGTGTCGGCGGCGCCGTCGATCAGTGAGCCGCAAAAAACGGCGATCGAGCCGGTATCGGGCGTGAGGGGCGCTTGCCCGAGGGCGGGCCTGGCAGCGTGAGCAGGCGCGCTCAGGGCCAGGGTGAGGGCGAGGGCGGTCAGATAACGTGCGTTTATTTCATTCTCCGGGCGCGATCCTGCAGGATTATTTTGGATCCGATCTTGGTTCTTGATCAGTCAGCTTAGGATCGTCCCCGGGGCGCGGTCAACCAACACGGAACGCCACCTACCAAATCATCTGCCGGCAACACTGCTGCTGGGCCTCGCGCAACGCGCCATGGGCGATACGGCCTCGGCCGAATCCAGGATAGCGTCGAGGCCTACCGACCTCTGCGTAGAGGATCGATTTCATTTTCATTTTGTCCAGGGCAATGATCGAAGGCACGGAGGACACCGAGCCGCAGGTTCGCCGCCTGCTGACCTGCTGTGGCCTGCCGTTCGAAGCGGGGTGCCTGCGCTTTCATGAAAACGAGCGTGCCGTCAAGACTGCGAACGATCAGCAGGTCAGGGAGCCCATTTTCCGGCAGGGTCGATCACTGGCGCAATTTTGAACCCTGGCTGGGCCCCCTCGCAGGCGGCACTGGGCAAGGTGTTGTCCGCGTACCCGGTAGCACTGGAGTATTAAACATGCCCACCTGTGACTTACACTCACCACGTGGGTTCGACTGAATACACCAAGAGGGATGCGCAATGACTCGTAGCCGTAAGAGAAAATTAATCAGAAATTCAGCCCACTGGGCTGGAGTACCGTTAGCCTCCGCCGCCATGCTCGCTGGTGTCAATACGGCGCAGGCGCAGCAGGCACAAGGCGCGGCGCTGGAAGAAATCATTGTCACGGCGCAGAAGCGCTCGGAAGATCTACAGAAGGTACCGATCAGCCTCCAGGTGCTGGGTGGCGAGAAGCTTGACCAGCTCCAGGTTACCAGCTTTGACGACTACGCCAAATTTCTTCCCAGTGTGTCCTTTCAATCCCTCGGACCGAGCCAGGCGCAGCTGTATTTCCGCGGCATATCGAGCGGCGGAGATGGCTTGCATGCGGGCTCGCTGCCGGCAACCGGCGTGTATCTGGACGAAATACCAGTTACCACCATTGGCAATTCGCTCGACGTACATGTTTATGACATTGCGCGCGTCGAGGCGTTGGCCGGTCCCCAGGGTACGCTCTACGGAGCAAGTTCGTTGTCGGGCACACTGCGCATCATCACCAACAGACCTGATGCCACCAAGTTTTCTGCCGGGTACGACGTCAAGGGCACCAAGTTTGCCAAGGGAGATTCAGGCGGCGGTATTGAAGGCTTCGTCAATTTCCCAGTCTCGGAAAACGCGGCAGTCCGACTGGTGGGCTATTACGAACGTGACGGCGGCTATATCAACAATGTTTACACCGAGCATACCTACGATCGAGAGCCCGGAGGGCCGGCTTTCTACCGCAATAATGCTGACGTAGTGAAGAAGAACGCCAATGACGTCGAGAGTTACGGCGGGCGCGCAGCGCTCAAAGTCGATCTCAACGACAGATGGTCGATTACGCCAACTGTGCTCTACCAACACCAGCAGGCGAATAGCAATTTCGCATTCGATCCCCGACTGGGTGACCTGAACGTTGGCGACTACACACCGGGCCAAAATCTCGATAGCTGGTACCAGTCGGCCCTCACGGTCGAAGGCAAGATCGGCAACTACGATCTGGTGTATTCCGGCGGATATTTTGAGCGCAAGACCGACAACGTTGTCGACTATGCCGAGTACGCCATTGCCTATGATCAATTGGGGTCAGGCTACTCACGCTGGGACGACGGTGCCGGCGGGCTGCTGGATCCTACGCAATACACCGCGAATCACGATAAATATACCAAGATGAATCAGGAGATCCGCATCTCCTCCCCGACTGAAAACCGCTTCAGATTCGTGGTTGGCGGTTTTATGCAGCGCCAGACTGACGACATACGCGCAGAGTTTCGTGTCGATGGCTTACCGACACTCGACACCGTGCCGGTGCGGCGTCCAGACGTTTATGTCTATGCAGTGGATGGTCAACCGGGCATTCTATATTTGTCACAACAGACGCGCACTGATCGCGACACTGCACTGTTCGGGGACATGACCTTCGACCTCAGTGACAAATGGAAAGTCAGTGCCGGCATCAGGCAGTTCTGGGCGGACAATACGCTCTATGGTTTCTTTGGGTTCCAGGAGTTCAACAGTGGTGAGGGCAGCTGTAACCCGCCCGCGAGCCCGGCGACCGTCGTTCCCGGCAAGTGGCCCTGCATCAATACCGACAAGAGAGTGACGGAGCAGGGCGAAACCCACAGGGTCAACCTGACCTACCAGATTGATCCGGATCGAATGGTATACGGCACCTATTCCACAGGCTTCAGACCGGGCGGCAACAATCGCCGGGTTGAAATAGTGGCCTATGGCGCTGACAAACTCACCAATTATGAGATCGGCTGGAAGACGGCCTGGTTCGATCGCCGGGTGCGGTTTAATGGCGCGGTATTCTTTGAACAATGGGATGGCGTGCAGATCGGCGTGCAGGGTGCCCAAGGCATTACCTCCATTTTGAACGCCGGCAAGGCTGAGGTTAAGGGCATAGAGTTCGACGTCAATTGGCTGGTCGGCAATAATCTGAACCTCTCGGTGTCGGCGACCCGAGTGGATGCGGCGTTATCGGCCAATTTCTGCAGCGCACCCAACGGTCAGGTCACGTCGGCGTGCACGGCGGCGTCCGTGGACCCGGATCCGGTTCTCAAAGCCCCCTCTGGCACCCAGTTGCCGGTGACGCCGAAGTTTAAGGCCAACGGCACGGCTCGCTACAAGTTCAACGCTGGCGACTATGGCAGCTTCGTGCAGGGCTCAGTGCTGTACCATGGATCATCTACCTTCAGTCTTGAGGCTCATCCGAACGAATTGGTCGGCCCTATACCAGCGTACACATCCTTTGATTTCTCGATCGGAACTGCGCACCAGAGCTGGAGTCTGGAAGCGTATATCGAGAACGCATTCGATGAGCGTGGGCAGCTCGGCCGGGTTTCGCAGTGTGGCGCCGATTACTGCTATCAGAATGCGCGGATTTACCCAACCAAGCCCATGAACTTCGGAATCAAGTTCGGTCAGAAGTTTTAGGGATCGTGATCTCAAATAGGGCGCGGCGCTTATCGCGCCGCGCCCGCATTAAACTGGTTGTAATCCGACTCTTATTGTCGTTGCTGTCAGCAGGATGCAGGTAATGGCGAGCGCCGTGGAACCCACAGGAACGGTCGAGGTTGCACTAACGCACGCCTCCGGATTGTTGCAGACCCATCCTGGCCTGGCATTGGAGCAGGCCAGCGAGATTCTTAAAGTTGTGCCGAATCATCCGGTGGCAACGCTGCTGCTGGGAATGGCACAGCGCAGTACCGGCGATTCAAGTACTGCATTGCGCACCCTCAGGGCGCTGGTCGATGCCCAACACCGCTGGGCGGCGGCGCATTACGAACTGGGTCTCACACTGGGGGAGGCGGGGCAACATGCCGAAGCCGCCGCTGTTCTGGGACGAGCCGTCGCACTGAAGCCTGACCTGCCGGACGCGTGGCGCGCGCTGGGCGATGTGCTGACGGTCACGGGCGATCTGGCTGGCGCCGATACGGCCTACGCCAACCACATCAAGGCATCGACCCATGATCCACGGCTCCTGGAAGCAGCCTCGGCGCTGGTCGAAAACAGGATACCGGAAGCCGAATCCCTGCTGCGTGCACATCTGCGCCGTTTTCCCACCGATGTGGCCGCGATACGCATGCTCGCCGAAGTCGGTGCGCGCCTCGGTCGTTACGCAGACGCCGAAGCGCTCCTGACGCGCTGCCTGGAACTCGCTCCCAGTTTCATCGAAGCGCGCCACAATCTTGCCATCGTGCTGCTGCGCCTGAACAAGCCCGCCGCGGCGCTGCAGCAGGTGGAGCAGCTGTGCCGGCTGGAACCGCACAATCTGGGTTACCGGAACCTGAAGGCGGTCGTGCTGACAAAAGTAGGCGACTACGTTGAATCGCTGGAATTGTTCGCCAGTGTCCTGGCGGCCAACCCCAAGCATGCCAAGATCTGGATGAGCTACGGCCACGCACTCTCGACGGCGGGCCGCGAAGCGGAGAGCATCGAAGCCTATCGGCGCTGCATTGCACTGGCGTCGAACTTTGGCGAGAGCTACTGGAGTCTGGCCAACCTCAAGACTTTCCGCTTCAGCGACGGAGAACTGGCGGCCATGCGCGAACAACTCGCGCGCTCCGACCTGACAGCGGAAGACCGGTTCCACTTTCATTTCGCCATTGGCAAGGCTTTGGAAGACGTTCGGGAATTCAAGGAATCCTTCGAACACTACCTCCTGGGAAACAATCTGCGTCGCGAACAGATCAGCTACTCCGCAGAGCGTACCTCGGTGCGCGTGCGGCGTTCCATGACGTTGTTTAGCGCCGAGTTCTTCCGGGCTCGTGCCGGTCATGGCGCCGCGGCGCCCGATCCGATATTCGTGGTCGGCTTGCCACGCGCGGGCTCGACCCTGATCGAACAGATCCTCGCCAGTCACTCGGCGGTTGAGGGCACGATGGAGCTGCACGACATTCTGGGCATCGCTGGCAAGTTCATCGGCGAGCAGGGCGAAGCGGAGGATGCCAGGTATCCGGCGATGCTGGCGCAGCTGAGCGCTGCGGAGTGCCGCCAGCTCGGCGAGCAGTACCTCGAAACAACGCGCATCCATCGCAAGAGCGGTAAGCCATTTTTCATCGATAAGATGCCCAACAACTTTCTGCATCTGGGCCTGATCCATCTGGTGCTACCAAACGCCCGGATCATCGATGCCCGCCGGCATCCCATGGCCTGCTGCTTTTCCTGCTTCAAGCAGCACTTCGCCCGAGGCCAGCACTTCAGCTACAGCCTCGAGGATATCGGCCGCTACTATCGCGACTATGTCGAGTTGATGAGCCACTTCGATCGGGTCCTGCCGGGTCGCGTCCACCGGGTAATTTACGAGACCATGATCGAGGACACCGAGACCGAGGTACGGCAGCTGCTGGCGTACTGCGGGTTGCCGTTCGAGGCAGGCTGCCTGCGCTTCTATGAGAATGAACGCGTGGTCAGAACGGCCAGTGCCCAGCAGGTCAGGAAGCCCATATTCCGCGAAGGGGTGGACCACTGGCGGAACTTCGAACCCTGGCTCGAACCGCTCAAGATTGCGCTGGGGCCTGTGCTGCCCGCCTACCCTGGCGTGCCAGAGCTTTAATTTCCAGGATCTGTGGACTACACTCCGGTGTGAGACGTTAGCAACAACCAGGGATAAAGGGGATCACGCCATGACTCGTAGTCGTAAGCGAAAATTGCAGCGTAGTGCGGCCAAATGGGCCGGCTTGCCTCTGGCCTCGGCCGCCTTGGCATACGGTGGTGTTGCGTACGCGCAGCAGGCCGGGACAGGCGGGGCAGCGCTTGAAGAGGTGATCGTCACTGCGCAAAAGCGCACTGAAGACGTCCAGAAGGTGCCCATCAGCATCCAGGTGCTGGGCGGCGAAAAGCTCGGGCAACTGCAGGCTACCGAATTCCTCGACTTCGCCAAATTCATGCCCAGCGTCACCTTCAAGACCCTGGGGCCCGGCCGCTCGGAAATCTACTTCCGCGGCATTTCGACTGGTGTAGAGGGGCTGCACGCCGGTTATCTGCCTTCTTCGGGCCTTTATCTGGATGAAACGCCGGTCACGACGGTGTCGGGTTCACTCGACCCTCATATCTACGATATTCAGCGTGTTGAGGGTCTGGCAGGGCCCCAGGGCACGCTGTATGGCGCCAGCTCACTCGCCGGCACCATGCGCATCATCACGAACAAGCCCGATCATACCCGTGTCTACGGCAGCCTTGATGTCAGGGGTACCAAGTTCGGCAAGGGCGATAGCGGTGGCTCCATCGAGGGTTTTGTCAATATTCCGGTTAGCGACAAGGTCGCAGTACGCCTGGTGGGGTACTACGATCATGCCGGCGGCTACCTGAGTAACGTGCCGGGGCAGGTAACCTACTTCCGGCCGAGTACGGTTGTCGGTGGGGGCGTCTGGCCACCCAATCCGCCGATAACGTGCGCGACTCCCACGACGCCCGCGACGCCCGGCACCCATTGCGTGACTGTCGACAATTACGCGATCGCCAAGAACAATATCAACGATGTCGACAGCTACGGTGGGCGCGCGGCGCTCAAGATCGATCTTAACGATCAATGGTCTATTTTACCGGCCATCATTTACCAGGATCAGAAGGCCAACGGCAATTTTGGGTTTAACCCTAAAGTCGGAGATCTGAAGTACCTCGACCTCAGGGCTACGTATAACAAGGATCGCTGGTACCAGTCGGCATTGACGGTTACCGGGAAGATCTCTAATCTGGATTTCATCTACTCGGGCGGCTACATGGACCGCAAGGTGGATAACCAGGTCGACTACGCCCAGTACTCCCAGGCCTATGAATACTATGGCTACTGCTGCTATACCTACCTGACTGGCGATCCCGCCAATCCGACGCCACCACTTGCTGATCCGACGCAGTACACGCGCAATCATGATAAATACACCAAGGTCAGCCATGAAATTCGCCTCAGCTCGCCAGCCGATTGGCGGCTGCGCTTCACTCTGGGTGCGTTCATGCAGCACCAGACGGACAATATCCGCGCGGAATTCCGCGTCGATAACCTGCAACCCTGGTACGAGGTGGACGGTGCGCCCGACATCCTTTATTTGTCACAGCAGGACCGCACTGATCGGGATAGTGCGCTGTTTGGTGAGTTGAGCTATGACCTGACTGACAAGGTGAAGCTCACGGGTGGTGTCAGGACATTCAAGGTTGACAATACGCTGTTCGGGTTCTTCGGTTTCAACGACAACGGCAACCATGGTACGGGTGAAGCCCTGTGCCCCCACGATGCCAACGGAAATGTCATCCGAGACGATCCGAGCACCGGACGGCCTTGCGTCAATACCGACAAGCGATTGACCGAATCCGGT
>JANMWZ010000115.1:0-4426 GCA_031441585.1 Gammaproteobacteria bacterium | reverse complement strand
CATTCAAGGTGCTCAACATGCCGGTGCTCCTGATGGTCGGCAAGGATTCTCCGGCTTCTTCGCGAGGCGTGGCGCGGCGCTTGGCCGGCGTTCTTTCCAATCTGAAGCTCATCGAGTTGGAGGGCCTGGGCCACATGGGACCGATCACGCACCCCGAGGCCGTCAACGCGGCGATCGCGGCATTCCTCCAGCAATCACCTGACAGGCGCATTGGCTAGCGACCAGGGCCGTGATGGGCCGCTGTCGCTCTCAGCGAATGCCTCCTCTGGGTCGGTCTCAGCGCCGAGGTGGCAATCGTCGCGCCTTGGACTGTGGACAACGGGCTCGTCGCGCCCGCTGTGAAGGTCCGGCGCGGCCAGGCCAAAAGGTGGCCGGTCTAGGCGCAAAGCACAGCCATAGCCCGGGCTATGGCGAGCATTTGCAACGACGAACGGGCGCTTTTTGGCGTGGTGAGCGGGCATGATCGAAAAACTCTCAGCCTCTCAGGCGGGCGGTAGCGTGGCGGGGGCATGAGACATCCGGTCTCGAGCCGGCCGGCGGGACCGACTGCGTGAGCTCGGAGAGACAATCCGCTGACACCGGCCTGGAGTGCAGCCGCACCGCTCCCGTACGAAAAGCAACGCCCATCAGCGTTTCGAGTAGGTGAGCTACATCGGGGTCGGCGAGTCGGAAGTACCGATGGCGCCCTTGAACATCGACGGTGACGAGCCCGGTGGCCAGCAGTTTCGCGAGATGCGCCCTGATGGTCTGCTTGGTGACGCCGGCGATGCAAGGAAAGCTCGGTCGCCGTGAGCGCCCGGTCCGCCATCAGTGCCGTCAGAACTTCGGCGCGTGCGTGGTCGCCGACCAGGGCGGCAATGCGAGCAATGCTGGGTCCGTCTTTCACGGTTCGATCGTAGGCGAACCATTGACGGGCAGCAAGCGGCTATCGAAGAGATCGAGCCCGCCATTCGTGCGCTCGATCAGGTAGCGAGACGCGCCTAGCACTGTTCAGTCTCGTCGCCGGCCGGGCACGCGCCTCCGAGCCAGTGTTTCACGGCACGGCCACCCTACGCAGAAAGCGGACAAGCGCCTGCATGAAGGCCTCCGGCTGGTCGATCATTGCGAAGTGCCGCGCCCGGGGGATGGAAACGACCTCCAGCTTTTCCACGCCTTCGAGCAGCGATCGGTAGTAGGCCGTCTTGGCCGACTCGTCAATGCCCCTGGCCGCGTAGTCACTGGCCAGATAGGGAGACAGCTCCATCACCGGCACACGGATGAATCTCATCTGCGGCCGCAGGTCCAGTGCCATCAGGCGCGCTGCAAAGTCGGCGGTGGCTGTGGGATCGCTGCGCGCGCTGAGTTTGGCCAACGCGGCGGCCTTCTCTTCGCCATCCACGCCAATGCGGCGCATGTACTGGAGTTGTTGCGCTTCAAACTCCGGCCGAGCCACGTTGAGCTGCGCTCGGACGCGTTCGGCCAGCGCCAGCCTTTGCGCCTCGGGCATACCTTCAGTACTCGGAAACACCGGCAAGCCGTCGACCGCGACTACGCCCGCGATCAGGTCCGAGCGTGCCGCGGCGAACATCAGCGCCAGCGTTCCGCCAAGGCTGTGACCGACGAGCACGGGCTTGTCCAGGCGCTGCGACACGATGAGTTCGTGCAGCGCCTGGTTCGCAAGCGCCAGCCCATCACCCCTCACCGCCGGCTGGCCGTCGAACCCGGCGAGTGTCACCGCATAGACCCGGTGCTCGCCTTGCAGGGCCGTAACCACGTCTTTCCACACCCAGCTGCCGCTGGCCAGTCCGGGAATGAGGATCACCGTCGAGCCGCGCTCGCCGTACCGCTCAACATGCATCGTGCCCACGTCGAACACCGTGGGCACATCGGCCGCAGCGGCTGTACAGGCAACACACATCCAAAGGGCGGCCAGAAGGCTGGCGGCCCGTGTCATCCAGTTCATGGGAATTCCTTTCGGGAGGGGGTTACTCGTTGACCAAGAAGATGGCCTCGATCTTGGTCTGGAAAACCTTGGCAATAGCGAACGCCAAGGGCAAGCTGGGGTCGTAGCGACCGGTCTCGATTGCGTTGATCGTCTGGCGCGAAACATTGAGCAGATCGGCCAAGGCCGCCTGGCTCCAACCGCGCTCGGCGCGCAACTCGCGGATGATGTTTTTCATCGGTGGCGAAAGCTGTCCAGGACGGCAAGCACGCCCCACACTGCGCCCATCACCGGCCAGACGGTGAACATGCTCAGTTTGGGGTAGCCGGCGTTCTCCAGAAAGCCGTAGGTGAAGGTCCAGCCTGCCGTGACAGCGGCTGCTATCGCAAGCTGTTCGAGGGTGGTCTTGCGCATGAACTCGTCGGACCGACGGATCTGCCGCACCACGGCCCACACCGCGAGCAGGAAGGGCAGCATCGGGCTCACGTAGAGGGCGGTTTGTAGCGCGCCGGGTGGCACGTCCGCGCCGACGCGCAGGGCCACGGTCAACACGATCACGTACAGGACCAAGGCGCCGGCCAACTCCTTGAAGTACGTCCTGGTCTTGCCAGCATCAGTCACGATAGCCTCCTGGAATATGTAAAGCGTGCTTGACACTGTAGTTGCTGCGAAGGAAGATGTCAAGCGTCCTTTACATTGATGTTGCCGCGACCATGCTCGGGCGTCTCAGCACTCGACGACGAGGTCGGCAACGAACGGCGACCTCTCGACGGAAGCTTGAGCAAGACCAAGCGTCACCGCAGCCGCAGGCGGCCTGACTCAGACATTCCGACGCAAGGATTGGACCTTTGCTGTGGCCGACATCGCGCACCCGAACTGGCGCGCATCAGCCATCGGCATCTATCGTTTCTGGCGCGACCTGGGCTACGGCATTGGTGCGCTCGCGCTCGGTGCTGCTGCCGCACTCGGCGGGCGCATCGAGAGTGCTTTTTGGTTCGTCGCCATCGCGATGCTGTTGTCGGGTGCCGTGCTCTTTCGCTGGGGCGAAGAGACGAACCCACGTTTGAACCCGGCGCGTTGAACGGACCTCAGAGCCACCGCCGTACCTTTGCCATGTACTCCGCGTACTCGGTGCCAAAGAGTGAAGAGAGGACGCGCTCTTCCGGCTTGATCTGGAATTGGGTGATGTACAGGACGAAGAGCGGCAAGAAGACCAAGGCCAGGGGTTGTGACAAGAAGGCTGCCCAGCCGAGGAGCGTGATCAGAAGACCGACGTACATGGGATTTCGGGTGAGGCGATACACGCCATCGCTCACCAAGGCGGATGTGGCGCTAGGTTTGAATGGGTTCATCGTCGTCTTCGCCTTCCGAAACGAACGCATGCCGCCGACGCTGATGCTCTGCCCGACAAGCAGCAGCGCGAGTGCGGCGGCCACTCTGATTGCAAACGGCGCTCTCGGCGGTTCCATGAACTGGGACGCTAGCCACATGAGCGCGGCAACGAGCAGCGCAAGCGCTGGAGGTGGAATCTTGAGTTCGAGGAATTTCATGGCGAGCCTGTTGTGGGGCATGAAGCCGCGCCTGGATGCGGAGCGAAGCGCGCATCCCCATAGCGCAGGTACTCTGTGTCTTCGGTGCCGCACCAGCGATCCCACCAGGTGAAGTAGAGGCCGAAGTTGCCACGGTTGCGTGCATGGTGAAAGTGGTGATGGCTGACCGGCGTGATCCACCCCAGCCAGCGGCTTCGTGTCCAGCTCCAGGGCATCAACTCGTGCGCGCAGTGCCCGATGGCGTTGCGCAAGATCATGTGGACCAGGAACACCACGATCACCCCGCTGTGGACTGGTACGGCCAGCAGAAAGAGCGGCAGAAACGCCGCCACCACCAGCGCCTCGACCGGGTGGAAGGCGTAGGCCGCCCAGGGCGTCGGGTGCAACGAGACGTGGTGACGACCATGCACGGCCCGAAACCAGCGCCGCCCGTGCAGCCAGCGATGCGTCCAGTAGAAGTACGCGTCGTGCGCGACGACGATGAGCACCAGGCTTATCAGCCACCAGGCCCAGCCGCGCGAGGCAACATCGGAATAGATCTCCACAGTGCCCGCCGCTGCGAGCAACCAGACCAGCAGGCCGTTCGTGGCGATGATCACCACTGTCGAGAGCGAGTAGGTGAACTCGCGCCGAATCTGGCCGGGCTGGCGCACGCCGTCGAGGATGCGCCGGCCCGCCAGGCGGCGGCCGAACACCAGTTCCA
This sequence comes from Gammaproteobacteria bacterium, assembly GCA_031441585.1. GTDB lineage: Bacteria > Pseudomonadota > Gammaproteobacteria > Steroidobacterales > Steroidobacteraceae > FEN-1191. The sequence goes on along the minus strand of JANMWZ010000115.1, from coordinate 252 downwards.
CCAGCAGCCAGACAACGCCGGCGGCGAGTGCATAGCGCATGAAGTCGATCGTGAGCATGGTCAGTGCCAGTTGCGACAGCGAGGGTTCTTGCATGGAGGCCTCCGATGACGTTGGGGTGCCTCCATCGTGGTTCGTGCCGCGCTTGCGGTCTGGCCGATTCCTCGCGAACTCTGGCCGATTCGTCGCTCAACCTGCTTGTGACGTGCTGCGGTGCCGCTCCATGCGGGCCGCAGCCCGATATTCCGTGGGCG
>JANMWZ010000114.1:0-104481 GCA_031441585.1 Gammaproteobacteria bacterium | reverse complement strand
CGTTCCCGACGGCGCCGTATTTCCATGCACCGAGAGGGTCCAGTGCCACGGCTCTTTGCGCCAGTTGTAATCCGGCTTCAAAGCGGCCTTGAGTCAGCGCGATGTCCGACGCTCTCGCAAGAGCATCCGCGTTGCCGGGATTGAGCACCAGTGCTTTATTGACTTCTACCTCGGCCGCCTTCCAGTTCCAATCGAGGGCATACAGGATCTGGCCCATGGCGAGGTGGGCATCCGACAGGGTCGAATCAAGCGTGAGCGCCTGCTCCGCCGCGTAACGCGCTTCCGCAAGTACTTGTTGATAGTTTCCGCTTCCATAATACAAATAGTCGGAAACTCGAAAGCTGGCAAGCGCCGCCCAAGCACGTGCGAACTGGGGGTCCAACTTGAGTGCCCGCTGTAGACAATCGAAGGCGCGTTGGTCGTCCGCCAGCTGCGGGGCGTTAGTGATAATCGCCCGAGCCTGCAGATACAAAGTGTAGGCCTCGTTGCTCGAAGTTGCCGTCGCCTTCGGCGTCTTTCCCACCAGCAGTGTCACTTTGAGCGCGCTGACCACGGCAGCGGCTATGTCGTCCTGCACCTTGAAGATGTCGTCGAGCTGGCGGTCGTAGGCTTCGGACCAGACGTGGTAACCGTTGTCGACACGAATCAACTGGGCGGTAATGCGAAGAGTCTTGCCGGATTTACGCACGCTTCCTTCGAGCACGTGCGACACATTCAGCGCCTTGGCGATATCTCCGATTGTCGTCTGCTTGCCCTTGAAGTAGAACGATGAGGTGCGCGCCGGTACCCGCAGATCCGTGATTTTCGTCAGCATGTCGATGAGTTCCTCCGACAGCCCGTCGGAGAAGTATTCGTTGTTCTTGTCCTCGCTCATGTTGAGGAACGGCAGCACGGCAACGGACTTCTCAGAGATCGCTGGTGCCGCCGGAATGGTCGCAGGTGTTACTGCTGCGACGGGTGCCTCGTTTGCCGCGTGCCTTGAGAACCACAGCTTGTCCACGACCAGATACGCTACGAACACGGCGATTACGGCAATTGTCGCGGCGATTGGACGGTTCAGCCGCGCACTAGCTTGCGTGCTTACCAGGCGCTGCGGGAAAAGCTCCACGGCTAGCTTTGCGGTATCAGCCTGATGCCTTGGCTCGACCGCCGCTGCAGGTGCAAGCAGGTGCTGCACGGCCTTGACGAGCTTGGGGAGCGCGCTGTCGATACCTGAGGCAGTCGCGTCTAACCAATGGGACGCGCTCAGGAAGTATTCGAGGCCAGCTGGCAGCGGCGCGATATCAATTCGTAACGAAACAACTGGGTGACGCTTTGCGCTTGCGCGTTCGATCTCACGGAGCACGTGCGGCGAGCCGACGGCGTTCGCGGTCAGCACCACGACCACGATCCGCGTGTCATTGATCGCACCAACGATGGCGTCCGCGTAGAACTCGCCAGGTGTCACGTCCCGAGGTGCGATCCAGCACTTGACACCGTGGCGCTCAAGGGCCGCAACGACGGCATTCGCGATCGCCGAGTCCTGCGATGAGTAACTGATGAACGCGTCGCTGCGTTCCTTTGCCGCCGGTGGCTGCCCTTTCCGAGTTTCGGGCGCGTCTGCCGACATTCCTCGCCCCCCGAGTATTTTCTTGTGGACCACAGGATGCGCCAGGGATGATCTGGTTGGCAATTCGGCCCGCTTTTCGCCCGTTCGCCGTTCTGCGTCGCCGCGCCATCGACTTGACCTACCTTTCGGGAACGACTGCTATCGGGCGGTCATTCCGGCGCCTCGTACGACCGGTTGGGCCGAGAGCCGCCTCCTGGGGTCCCCGTCAGCAGTCGTTGGGCAGGGCGTGAACTGGCAATGAAAAGTGATCGGATCTACTGCGCTCAGCGTCAATGGTTTCTACAGGCTGTGGCGACGGTCGGGGTCCCAACGAGGCGCCGGTTTGCGTCTTTGGCTTCAAGCAGAGCGCCTGCTCTCAGGAGCCACTTTGAGCAAGGTTTTATCTACGAAAGTGCCGAGCCGCGCCTGAACTTCCGGACCGGTCTTCACCACCGCTGCCATCAGCGATTCAGCAAACATGCCATCGGTCGCCGACATGTCACCAATTCGGCTGATTGAGGTTACGATCGCGTAGTTGCACAGCGTAGCGTTCAACGCGATGCGCGACGCGGTCGTAATCGCCAGCGACGAGGCCTCTCCCGGCAAGCTGATCTCATGCGCCAGGCCAAGGACGAGCCCAGCTTTGGCGTCGAGGACGCGGCCGGTCAGGATCATTTCGACCATCCGACCGGGTGTGACTATTCGAGCCACTCGTACAGTCGCGCCGCCACCCGTGAATATCCTTTTCGTGCCCTCGGGAAGCGCGAAGTACGTCGAGGGATCCACAATGCGCACATGAGTTGCAGCAGCGAGTTCCAAGCCACCGCCGACTACGGCGCCGTGAAGCGCCGCCACCACCGGTATGCCACCGTACTGAAGCCGGTCGAACACGCGATGCCAGGCCTGGCATACCCGCATGAAATCCACGGCACTGCGCACCAGGCCGTGATGCTCATTCAAGTCGAGTCCAGCGCAAAAATGCAAGCCGTTACCGGCCAGGACGATCGCCCGGGTTTCACTCGGCAGGCGATCGAGCACGTCGTTCAGCTCTCTAAGGAGACCCTCGCTGATGGCATTGCGTTGCTGCGGGCGGTTCAGCGTAATGAGGGCGAGAGCGCCTTTCATCTCCAGCGTTACCAGGTCTGACATCAGGGGCACCTGTTCGGTAGGCTGCTTTATTGCAGAACATGACAGCGGCAGGGTGCTGTCCAATCCATCCACCACCGAGATTACAGCTCTTAAACTTGAGTTCATTTGCGCAGCGTGCCAATTAATGTGCAGAATCCGCCAACCCGCGGCACAATCACGCTACGAGCCAACCTGCCAATTCGCTAATGGCCGCCACGGTCCCCAGCTCCTTCGTGCAGGGCATGCTGAGCGGCGCACGACGCACGCTTGGACAAGCGCAACTGGCGGGCATCGTTCGTGCCGCGGGCATCGCACCGGCGCTACTTGAAGTCCCCGCGGTGCGCATTACGCGCCAGCAGTTTGTGTAACTCTATGCCGGCCTGGCGCTGGGCATGGGCGATGAAATGCTCGGGCTCTGGTCGCGCGCGCACCGCGTGCCGCGGTGACCGTGTTCGGTCACGAGCTGATGATCAAGCTGGTCCACGGGCTTGCTTCGTGGCTGACGGGATGCGCGCTGCCTATTGAGCAGGTGGGTTTCGGATTCCCGAAACCCGGATCATTCGCCGACTATGCGGCACTGTTTCCCGAGCAGGTAATTTTCGCACAGCATCACACCTACATCAGATTTCCAGAACAGGCACTTCGGCAGGGCATTCGACGCGGCCGCGGCGAATTGCTCCAGTTCGTCAGGCGCGCGCCCGACCACTGGATATTCTCGACCTTTGATCACGACTCGGTGACGCAACAGGTGCGGGTGTTCGTCGCCTCGCGCCTGGACTGGGATCCGGAGCTCGAAGGCGCAGCACCAGCGCTACAGGTTTCGAGCAGAACCTTGTCCAGGAAGCTCGCCGCGGATGGGACGACATTCAGAGAGCTGAAGAATGGCGTCCGGCGCGACAATGCAATCGAGCGTCTGGTGGCAACCCGGGAGTCACTGGCCGGCAGTGCCGCAAACCTCCCTGATTCGCCAGGAGATCTACAGGAACGGCAGCTCCTGGAGCGTACCAACCAGGGCATGACCCTCTTTCATAACCTCAACCTGATCTCCCGCGGCGCAGTCCGTTGAGATCAGTGCAAAGCCAATGTTCTTCTGCAGGCGATATGACCAGGTACAGTTGGTCAGGTCTCCCACCTTCGTGCCATTCTTCTGGATCGAATGCCATAGGAATCCAGGGGCGGTGGGCTCGTCGCCAGCGAGCACTACGCCGAGCTGATGCCGCCGCACTCCGGCGGCGTGGATGCGACGCAGCGCCTTGATACCGATCACGTCGTCAGGCACCTGCAGATCCACGTACTTGCCCATGCGGACTTCAAACGGGTTGGTCGCTTCATCGGTATCGCCGCCGTAGGAGAGCAGGCCGCTTTCGACGCGCTCGCAGAAGTTTGGATTGCCGGGTCCGATGTCCCAGGGTTTGCCGGCCTCCTTGACAATATTCCAGAGCCGCGTGCCCTGGGTTCCGTCCATCAGGTACAGTTCGAACCCGCCCTGCTTGGACCAGCCGGAACGCGCCACCGCGACCGGAATGCCCTGCAGCTTCGTCTCCTGGAACCAGAAATATTTCAGCACGCGGACCCAGTCGCCGAATATCGAGGCCACTACATCCTCGGCCTTCGGCCCCTGCACGGCCAGCGGTGATACATCGGGTTCGCTGACCTCGACGTCGAGACCGCGCTCGGCCGCAATGGCACGCGCCCAGAACCAGATATTCGAATCCGCGATCGAGAACCAGTAACGATTGTCGTCGAGTTTCAGCAGGATCGGGTCATTGATCAGGGTGCCGGCGTGATTGCACAGCGGCACGTATTTTCCCTGGCCGACCTTGCAGTGAGCCAGGTCACGTGGACTGAGGATCTGCGCGAGCCGCCCGGCGTCCGGTCCCTGCAACTGCACCTGCCGCTCGACGGCAACATCCCACTGCGACACACCCTTCAGGAGCCGCCAGTACTCCGCCTCGGGATGACCGAAACTTGTCGGCATCAGCATGCCGTTGTAAGTGGTAAAAGCGGTAACGCCCTCGGCCAGCGTGGCCTGGTAAAACGGCGATGGGCGCAGGCGCGAGCTGGGAGTGATGCCAAACACGTGTTCTAATGCTCCGTTACAGGCTGAAGGAAGAGTGCGCCGGATGCAGATTCAGCGACTGGCCACCCGCGAACGGTTGACGGCCAGGTGCTGGGCCAGCGCACCTTGTACTTCATAAGGCCGCTCCGCCAGGAGCATGTGCCCCGCGCCCGGCACAGTCACGAGCGTTGACTGTGGGATAGCCTGCGCCAACTGGCGGCCATTCCTGAGTGGCGTCATCTGATCGCGCTCGCCGCAGATCAGCAGGGTAGGGGCCGCTACTCGCGCTGCGGCTGCAGCGCCATTCAGATAGGCACCGCAGGCGGCAAGATCATTGTGCAGTACACCCGGTTGCGCCTTCTCAAGTACGCGCTCGCCGATACCACACAGCCACATGCCTGGCGCCGGGCTGCCACCGAGACCGGCAGCGTAGCCGTAGCCCCACAGGTTCACCATGTCGATGGCGTCATGGTCATTGGCGGCGGCAGCCGTGAGCAGGTCCGGATGAACGGGCATCGCTGGCGCCGCACTGATCAGCACCAGGCTCGTGACGAGCTCCGGATAGCACGCGGCGGTCTCCAGCGCGATCAATGCGCCCATCGAGTGGCCGATCAGCGTGGCGCTGTTCGATTCCGCCGCAACGATCATCTTGGCGAGCCACGCCGCCATGGCGCCGATGCTCGGTAACGGCTGGCCCGCAGAGCGACCGTGACCAGGCAGATCGAGCGCCAGGACATTCCAGCCGTGGAACGCGAGCCAGCGGCTCTGCAGTGCCCAGACCGTGTGATCGAGCCCCGCGCCATGCACGAACAGCGCCAGCGGCCGACCGGGTTCGTGCGCTCGTCCACCACTCGCGCCAAACACAGAATGTCCATCGATGGTGAATTGCATCGGCGTACCTCAGGGCTTCAGCGCCGCATGCAAGGCCTGACCGAGGTCACTGACGATATCCTCGACCGACTCGATCCCCACGGACAAGCGCACCATGTCTTCGCCTATCCCGGCAGCGTTGAGTTGCTCGGCACTCATCTGTTGGTGCGTCGTGCTGGCAGGATGAATCACCAGCGTCTTGGCATCCCCGACATTCGCCAGGTGACTTGCGAGGCGTAGCGCCTCGATGAACTTCGCCCCGGCCGCGCGCCCGCCCTTGATGCCGAAACTGATCATGGAACCCGCACCGCGCGGCAGCAGGCGCAGCGCGAGTTCATGGTCTGGATGATCGGGCAGGCTGGGGTGCAACACCCAGGCCACGGCGGCGCTGCGCTGCAGGAATTCGAGCACGGCGATTGTGTTGGTCATATGACGATCGACCCGCAGACTCAGGGTTTCGATACCCTGCAGGAGATGAAACGCATTCATGGGCGACAGGCAGGCGCCGAATTGTCGCAGCCCTTCGGTGCGCGCGCGCATCACGAAGGCCGCCGGCCCGAACTGCTCAGTAAAGACAATGCCCTGATAGCCGGCGACCGGCTGCGTCAGGGTCGGATAGTTACCGGAATGCTCCCAGTCGAAGCGCCCGCCATCGACCAGGCCGCCACCAATTGCGATGCCGTGGCCGCCGATCCACTTGGTCAGCGAGTGCATCACCAGGTCGGCGCCAAGCTCCAACGGGCGGCATAGATAGGGTGTGGCGAAGGTGCTGTCGATCAGCAAGGGGATGCCGGCCTGATGCGCAATGGCAGCGATCGATGGGATATCAAGGACTTCGAGGCCGGGATTGCCAATGGTCTCCCCGATCACCAGACGGGTATTGGGCTGGAGCGCGATTCGAAAACCATCGAGGTCGCGCGGCTTCACAAACGTGGTCGTGATGCCAAAGCGTGGCAGCGTATGCGAGAGCAGATTCACTGTGCCGCCATATAGTGAGGCGGAAGCGACGATGTGATCACCCGCGCCCAGCAATGTGGTGATGGCCATGTGCATCGCCGCCATGCCGCTCGCCGTACAGACACAGCCCACTCCGCCTTCCAGGGCGGCCAGACGTTCCTCGAGTACGGCGACCGTCGGGTTGGAAATCCGGCTGTAGATGTAGCCGGGGCGCTCCAGGTTGAAGAGCGATGCTGCCTGATCGGTATCGTCAAAGACGTAAGAGGTGGTCTGGTAAATGGGCACGGCACGAGCGCCATGCAGCGCGTCCGGGTGATGTCCGGCGTGCAGACTGAGTGTGTCGAATCCAGGCGGTCGCGGTGTGCTCATGCGCTATAGAATGGCAGCTTCCAGGTCGCGTGAACAGACGCTGCAAGTACTAGGTTCGAGACAGGCGCAGGATCTCGGCCATGATCAACTCGACGTCCGACGGCTTGGTACGAAGATTCATGAAGCAGGCGCGCATGGCGAAGCGGCCCTTGACGTTGGCGGGACCGAGAAGGGCGGTCCCGCTTTCCACCAGGCGTCGCAGCACCCGGCGATTGCCATCATCATTCAGCGCCGCGACGCGGAAGCAGACCGCGTTGAATGTGACCGGAGCCACGAGTTCGAAATCCGGCGACGAACTGGCGATTCGGCCCATCTGCTGCGCCAGGTCGGACATGCGCTCGACCGTAGCCACGTAGGCGGCCTTGCCGAAGTATCGCAGCGACCACCAGATCTTGAGCGCCTTGAAGCCGCTCGGCAACGGTGGCCAGGTAGCCTTCGATGAATCGCGCCGTCAAGCGTGACGCGGTCTCGTGCTCGGTCTGCTGGAACAGCAAGTCGTTCAATTGATCTTCCTTGATGTGTGGGCGTAGCATCGGCTCACGCAACGGGATTTGTTCGCCGTTGTGTCATCGATCGGTGGCGGAGCGCTGCGGGCAGTCTAGCAAATGTTTGCACCGGGCCAGCGTCTCCCGGCATTGTTGCGAACATCAACCCAGAAGGTGGCATGAGATGAGAAAGCTGTTCCTGCTGATGCTAGTGCTGGGTGTCAGTCCAACCGTCGTGGCGCAGGTTTCTGGGGTCGACACACCGGGCGGTCGTGCGACCGTCGTGATGGTGACGATTTTGGCCGTCGTGCTGTGCGTGGTCACGCACTACGAGTCGCTCAGCTTTCTTTCCGGTTTTCTCAAGCGCGTAAACCTGCAGCCGCGGCCACGCATTCTCGTGCTGATTTTCGCCATTCTGGCCATTCACGTGGTTGAAATCTGGGTATTTGGCGGCGCCTTCTACTGGTCGACCGTGGGCGAAGGCAGCGGCGCGCTGGTCGCTGGCCGCCCGGTCGAATTTCTCGACAACATCTATTTCTCCGCGGTGTGCTTCACCACGCTGGGGCTGGGCGACGTGGTGCCGGTGGGTGCGGTGCGCTTTCTCGCCGGCACTGAGGCACTGACCGGATTCGTGCTCTTGACCTGGTCGGCGTCATTCACCTTTGTCGAGATGCAGCGTTTCTGGAAGACATAGCAGAATGCTGTAGAGTTGCATCACCCAGACCAGTAACGACGGCTACCAGGGGCGTGACGATGACGGGAATCAGGATTCTGCTGGCGGTGATTGCCATGATGGTCAGCCTCGCCAACACCAGATCTGCCTCAGCGGCAGCGGACCCCGATGCGCTGCAGCGATTCAGGGACATATACAAGGAGCTCATCGAGACGAACACGACCCTGTCGGTCGGTGATTGCACCCTGGCCGCGAAGCGCATGGCCGTGCGACTGAAGGCTGCCGGTTATCCTGACGAAGACCTGCGTATCTTCGTCCCCGAGGGTCACTTGAAGGAGGGCGGGCTGCTGGCCGTGCTCCACGGCTCGGATGCCAGAGCCAAGGCGATCCTGATGCTCGCCCACGTCGATGTGGTCGAGGCGAAGCGCGAGGACTGGACCCGCGATCCCTTCACCCTGATCGAGGAGGATGGTTACTTCTACGCGCGTGGGACCAGCGACATGAAGGCGCAGGCCGCGATCTGGGTCGACAATATGATCCGTTACAAGGAGCAGGGCTACCGGCCAAAACGGACCATCAAGCTGGCGCTGACTTGCGGGGAAGAGACCAGCGGCGCCCTGAACGGCGCCGAGTGGCTGACCAAGAACGCGCGCGCGGACATCGACGCGGAGTTTGCCCTGACCGAGGGCGTCGATGGCGAACTCGACGCGCAGGGTAAACGGGTTGCGCTTGGAATCCTGGCTGCCGAGAAGACCTCGCAAAACTACGTCTTCGAAGTGACCAATCCCGGCGGCCATAGCTCGCGCCCCGTGCCCGACAACGCCATCTACCATCTCGCGCGCGCTGTCGATCGCGTGAGTCGCTACGAGTTTCCCGTCCAGCTCGCTGACGCTAACCGCAGTTATTTTTCCAGGATGGCGCCGCTGGTGGGCGGCGCGAAGGGCGCGGCCATGATGGCCGTCGTCAAAGATTCAAATGACACTGCCGCAGTCGCGGTACTCGACCGCGATCCGAACTGGCATGCGATGCTGCGCACGACCTGCGTCGCGACCATGCTCTCCGCTGGTCACGCCACCAATGCGCTGCCGCAGCGCGCCCGGGCCAACATCAACTGCCGCATCTTCCCCGGTGTCCCGCGCGAGGAGATCATGGCGCAGTTGGTCAGGATTGCCGACGACCCCGCAGTCACGGTCAGTATCCCTCAGGTTCGCGGCCCGATTTCGCCGCCTGCACCGTTGACGCCGCGAATCCTGGGGCCGATCGAGAAGCTGGCACAGCAGATGTGGCCGGGTGTGCCGGTGGTTCCGGCGCTCGAGCCCGGTGCCTCAGACGCACAGTTCCTCAATCCCGCGGGAATTCCCACCTATGGCATCACCGGCCTGTTCACCGATGCTGACGGCGGGCGCATACATGGGCTGAATGAGCGTATCCGCATCAGGTCCGTCTATGAAGGGCGCTCGTTTCTGTTCCAGCTTGTGAAGCGCTATGCGGACCAGTGATATATGAAAGCGATCCGTGTCGAGCGGCCCGGCGGGCGGGAGATGCTGCAACCGATGACAGTTCCGAATCTGCGCCCGGAACGCGGTCAATTGCTCATTGCGATCGAATTCGCCGGAGTGAATTTCATCGACGTCTACTACCGGCAGGGGCTATACCCGGCGGCCTGTCCATTTACGCCAGGCACTGAAGCGGCCGGCACCGTGATCGATGTGGGTGCCGACGTAGGTGATTTTCGGGTCGGCGACCGGGTCGCCTATCAGGGCGTAATGGGCGCCTATGCTGAGCAGGCGGTGGTGCCTGCAGACAGAGCGATCCGACTCCGGGAAAACGTATCGACTCGCCAGGCTGCAGCTCTCATGCTGCAAGGCCTTACCGCCCACTATCTGGCAACATCAACCTATCCGCTGAAAACAGGCGATACCTGTCTGGTTCACGCGGCTGCAGGTGGCGTGGGCCTGCTGCTCTGTCAACTCGCGAAACTGCGCGGTGCACAGGTGATCGGTACGGTGTCAACGGCGCATAAGGCGGAAATGGCCCGCGGTGCGGGTGCTGACCACCTGATCCAGTACACGACGCAGGACTTCGTCGCCGAGACCCGGCGCTTCACCGGCAATAAGGGCGTCCAGGTGGTGTACGATTCCGTGGGACGTGTAACTTTTGAGCACAGTCTTGCGTGTCTCGCGCCGCGCGGGCTCCTGGTGCTGTTTGGCCAGTCAAGCGGACCGGTTCCACCTTTCAATCCGCAAGTGCTCAATCAGGCTGGCTCGCTGTACCTGACACGACCTACACTCGCGCACTATGTCGCGACGCGTGCTGAATTGCTGAGCCGGGCTGGGGAACTGTTCGAGCTGCTCGGCAGTGGTCGGCTTGCCGTGCGGATCGACAGAGAGCTGGCGCTCAAGGACGCAGCGGAAGCCCACCGCGCTCTCGAAGGCCGGGAGACCATGGGCAAGATACTGCTGATACCCTGATCTGGTTCGGAGCGTGAAATGAAATTCCTGTTGGCGACGTTGTTGGCGCTGTCATTCGCTGGGACTGTGCACGCGGATGAGCAAACCCGGCCAATTCCGTCCGCAATCATCAGCGACCCGGCACCAGACCCTGTTCATCCGCCGCACTCGGCGCAGGTGCTGGTGCCCAGCCATGGACTCGGCATGAACGGTTTGTTCTATCTCGCGGGTGGCGCGGGATTACATCCAACGATGGTGCTGCTGCACGGCATTCCTGGCAATGAACAGAATCTGGACCTTGCCCAGGCCGTCCGCCGGGCCGGCTGGAATGTCCTGACCCTGCATTACCGGGGAGCCTGGGGCAGTCCGGGCGTGTTTTCGATCAGCCACGTGTTGGAGGATGCAGATGCCGCCGTTGCCTTCGTGCGCCGACCCGACATAGCAGAGAAATTCGGCATCGACACGCGACGGATCGTCCTTGGTGGTCACAGCATGGGTGGTTTCGCGAGCGCCGCACACGCCCGCACCGATGCGGATCTGCTCGGCGTGGTTCTGATCGACGCCTGGAATGCAGGTGCGACCGGAGCAATGCTGAGCAAGGCATCTGGCGCCGAGCGCGTGGCCCTTTGTAATAAGGAGTTCGACGACTTCGGTAACTCCCTGCACGGTGCGACGCCAACAGGCATTGGCGAAGAAATCATCGCGCACCGGGTCGACTGGAACTATCAGTCATGGGCCAAGGGTCTGACGCGCCGCCTATTGCTGGTAATTGGCGCTTCCCGGGCGCTGGGCGAGGAAAACCGCAGGCTCGCCGCAGCAGTGACCGGCGCCGGCGGCAAGGTCACGGCTGTCACGCTGCCCAGCGACCACAGCTTTCAGGATCATCGCATCGCACTCGCAGCTGAAGTCGTCAATTGGCTGCAGCAGCTACCCGATCCGATTACACGTTGAATATTAACCAGTGGACTCATGTCAAATGAAATCTTCCCGCGTCTTGCCGCTATTGTTCATTTTATGCCTTGGCGCCAGCGCGACTGTTGCTGCCGATACCGCAGCAGCACGTCGAACCCTGAACGTTGACGACTTCTATAAAATCCAGACCCTGTCTGAGCCACAGGTCTCACCCGATGGTCAGTGGGTCGCCTACGTGGTCACGACCAACGACCGCGAAGCCGATGAACCACGCAGCGCAGTCTGGATGGTGAGCTGGGACGGCAAACAACAGATTCCACTCACCAATGCGGCGAAAGCAACCCGTGCTCCCCGATGGAGCCCAGACGGCCATTACCTCGCCTACATTTCAACCCCCGTGGAATCGGAACATGAGCAGGTCATGGTGCTGGACCGCCGTGGCGGAGAGGCTCGAGTGCTCACCAGCGTAGGTGATGAGATTGGTGACTACGCCTGGTCGCCCGATGGGCAACGCCTCGTACTGGTGATGACTTTGAGCGACGAGCCGGCTGCCGGGCCATCGGCAGGAACCAAGGCCGCCAAGCGGCCGAAGCCGATTGTCATCGATGCGCTGCATTTCAAGGAAGACGAAGTCGGTTATCTGGGTGTCGGCCACGGGCGCCATCTTTATTTGTTTGATGTTGCGAGCAAGACAATCGAAGCCCTGACAACTGATCCGGCCAGCAATGAAGACCTGCCGAGCTGGTCGCCCGACGGGCGCCAGATTGCATTCGTCAAGACCCGCGAGAAGGGCGCGGATCCTGACGGCATGGAAGCCATCGACCTCATCGATGCCCGCACGGGCGCAGCGGCGCGGCAACTCGTGCGCGTCTACGCGCCGAACAGTCAACGGCTTGCGTGGAGCCCGGACGGAACTCTGCTCGCCTACCTGCAGGGCATCGAGCCCAGGTACTACGGCTATATTCAGGATCGCCTTGCGGTTGTGCCGGTAACCGGTGGGCAGCCCCGCCCGCTGTCGGACACGCTTGATCGCGCGGTAACCGCTTACGCGTTCGCACCCGACGGCACAGCGATTGACGTGATCGTTGAAGATGACGGCAGCGCGTATCCTGCGCGAATCAATCTGCACAGTGGTCTGTGCACACCAGCGATCAAAGGTCCGTTCGTGGTGTCGGCGCTTGCCGCAGCCGGCGGTAAGCTGGCGGTGCTCTACGGTGACGATAGTTCGCCGGCTGAGGTGCACGCGCTTGAATCCGGCAAGTTGCGGCGGCTCACCACCCACAACGATGCCCTGCTCGCCGAGCTGCAAGTCGGTGACGTCGAAGACCTTCGCTTCAGGAGCCGTGACGGCACGCCGATCCATGGGCTCATCGTTAAACCGCCGTCGTTTGTTGCTGGCCGGAAGTATCCGACCATTCTGATGATTCATGGTGGTCCGAATGGGCAGGATGGCCATACACTGGCCTACGATGACTATCAATTCAGGCGGCAGCTGCTGGCCGCAAGTGGCTTTGTAGTGGTGGGCATCAACTACCGCGGCAGCAGCGGGCGGGGCAGTGCCTACGCGCAGGCGATAGCCGCCGACTGGGGCCACAGGGAAGTCGAGGACCTCCTGGCTGGCGTGGATCACCTGGTGAGTGTGGGCATCGCTGACCCCGCAAGACTTGGCATCGGCGGCTGGAGCTACGGTGGCATCCTTACCGACTACACCATTGCCAGTGACGGGCGCTTCAAGGCTGCTGTCAGTGGCGCGGGCAGCGCCAATCAGATCTCGATGTACGGGAGTGATGAGTACCAGCTGCAATACAACAACGAGCTCGGCGGGCCGTGGAAGAACACAGCCCTGTGGATCAAGCTGTCGTACCCGTTCTTCCATGCTGACCGGATCCATACGCCGACGCTATTCATGGGCGGTGACAAGGACTTCAATGTGCCGATTTCCGGTAGCGAGCAGATGTACCAGGCGCTGCGGACACTTGGCGTTCCCACCCAGCTGGTCGTCTATCCTGATCAATATCACAATATAAGCAGGCCAAGCTTTCTGAAGGATCGCTTTGAGCGTACCAGTGCCTGGTTCAGTCGCTATCTGCTACCGGTTTCGGGGAAGCCGCAATGACGGGCCTGAGCGCGCCTCGATGACCCGGGGTAATATGCTGCCCTCTCGGCGCGCGAATCGGCGTCGATAGACGTAGCCAAACGGGCAGTCGTACATGAAATTACACCACCTGATCGCCGTTCTGACCCTGCTGCTCATCGCACTGGGGATTCAACCGTGCTCCGCGGCGAGCAAGCCGGCCGCCGATCTGATCATTGTCAACGCCCGGGTGTGGACCGTTGACAAGACGCAGCCGGAGGCTCAGGCCGTGGCAGTGCTCGGCGACAGAATTGTGGCGGTGGGCGGAAATACCACCGTGGCGGCGTGGCGCGGGCCGAAAACACGCGTGATCGATGCGGGCGGCAAACTGCTGTTGCCCGGCTTCAACGACGCACATGTGCATTTTGTGTCGGGTGGACTCCAGCTCGACAGCGTCGACCTGAAGGATGCCGCCAGTGCCCAGGAGTTCGCGCGGCAGATCGGCGCACGCGCCAAGGCTCGCCCGAAGAATGAGTGGATCACCGGCGGCAATTGGGACGAAACCAAATGGCAGCCGGCCGAAGTTCCCAGCAAAGAACTGATCGACGCGCTGACCCCGGAGACCCCGGTATTCGTCACCCGCTATGACGGACACATGGGGATCGCAAACTCCGTTACGCTGCGGTTGGCGGGAATTACCGCGAAGACACCGGACCCACCCGGTGGCACGATCGTACACGATGAGAATGGCGAGCCGACCGGCGCGCTGAAAGACGCCGCCGCGGATCTCGTTTTCAGGATCATGCCGCCGCTGACTCACGATGCGCGCCTCAAGGTGATCAGGCGCGCCATGGCCTATGCGGTTTCACTCGGCGTGACCAGCGTGCAGCACATGGGCGCCGGGGCCGAGGAAATTTCGGCGTACGCGGAATTGCTCCAGCGCGGCGAACTGAGCGTGCGGGTGTACGCCGTCATGCCGATTTCGCAGGTCGAGGAGCAGGTCAAGGTGGGCGTGCGCCACGCGTTTGGCACGCCGTTCCTGCGCATCGGCGGGCTGAAATCGTTTGCCGACGGTTCGTTGGGCTCTGGAACGGCTTACTTCTATGAGCCGTTTCTGGGCCAGGGCGAGAATCGCGGTCTGCTGTCGGATCAGATGCAGCCGCTCTCGTTGATGCGCGAGCGCATGATGCTCGGCGATGGCGCCGGCCAGCAACTATGCACGCACGCGATCGGTGATCACGGCATAGCGATGATTCTGGATCTGTATTCCGAAATCGTGACCGCACACGGCGAGACGGATCGGCGCCTGCGCATTGAGCACGCGCAACACGTGGCCGCCAAGGACTTTCAGCGCTTTGCAGATCTGCAGGTGATCGCCTCGGTGCAGCCCTACCATGCCATCGACGACGGACGCTTTGCGGAAGCGCGCATTGGCCGCGATCGCTCCAGCCGCACCTATGCATTTCGCAGCTTTCTCGATCATGGGGTGCGTCTCGCTCTCGGCACGGACTGGGAGGTGGCGCCGTTGGACCCGCTGCAGACCGTGTATGCGGCGGTGACGCGGGCCACGCTGGATGGGAAAAATCCCGGCGGCTGGTTCCCGGAACAGAAACTCTCGTTGGCAGAAACGATCGAGGCCTACACCATGGGTTCGGCCTACGCGGAATTCCAGGAAACCGAAAAAGGCTCGATTACGCCGGGCAAGCTGGCAGACCTGGTGCTGCTGAGCGAGGATCTGTTCGCCATTGCGCCGGAAAAAATTCGCACTGCGCACGTGCTCAAGACCATCGTCGGCGGCAAGCTGGTATTTGATGCGCAGGCGCAAAACTGAACCGGGCGTCTACTGCTACTGCGGTCGACTCATTTCGGTAGGCACGATCCGTGCATTCCTGCGCACCAGATTTAAGCGCTGCTGATGCGTGTGCGCGGCGGCGCGGATGAACGCCGCAAAAGCCAGCAGCGCCTCATTGCTTGCCAGCCAGAGCGGATAGGCGAACCGGTATTCATTGGGAACCTGAAGCCATTGATCGAACGGCGCCACCAAGGCGCCCGATTCAAGATCATCGATTGCCAGGACGTCGCTCGCGAGTGCAATACCCTGACCGGCGCGGGCCGCATCGAGCGCGAGTCCCGGGTCGCTGAAGTGTGGGCCGGCCGCCGCGTCGACGCTGCTGGCGCCGGCGGCCCGCAACCATACCAGCCAGTTTTCGCGCCGCTCGTCGTGCACCAGCGTCTGCCCGGGAAGATCTTCCACCCGTGACGCCCCGCGCATTGACTCGCGAGCCTTCCGTTGGCAGGGTCCCAGGCAGTCGTCGAACAATAATTCTTCTGTCCGCTCGCCGCCGACTGAACGCAGGCGTCCGATCACAAATTCAACTTCCTGATGATCGAAGTCGAGTAGTTGCTCGGAGGTGTCGAGCCAGATTTCGATGTCGGCTCGAAGCTCGCGGAATTCGGCGAGGCGTGGCATCAGCCAGTAGCGTGCAAAGGCTGCATCGCTCGAGACAACCAGCGGTCCGGTAGCCTTATAGGGCGCCAGCCGGGCCACTCCCATGCTCAACAGCTCAATCGCCTCCCTGACCGTCGCCAGAAAATCACGGCCCGCGTCGGTGAGCGTGATTTCCCGTGGCAACCGACGAAACAGACGCTGCCCCAGCGCCGCCTCGAGCTGGCGTACCTGATGGCTGACAGCTGACTGCGTCAGCGCCAGTTCGTCAGCTGCCTTGACGAAGCTGCTGTGGCGCGCCGCGGCTTCGAAGCCGCGTAGCGCATTGAGGGGTGGCAGACGGCGCCGGTCGAGCGTGTGCATTTTCTCACCTGCAACGAAAATACTTCGCGCCCGCTACGAAGATCAATCTCCGCTACCTATGGGGCAGCCGATTATAGTGGCGGGCGGCCTGATTTACACGGCCGGAGCGCAACAGGAGCAGGCAGGGTGCGGCTTTCAAATTCAGAGACTTTGCAGCTTCGCCGCCGCTACCTTGACTTGATAGGCGGGCAGCCAATGTCCCTCGCGGAACAGCAGGCCTTTATCGCCGAAACCGTGCAGGCCTATGAACAGCACGTGAACCGCGGTTTCATCTCCTATCGCAAGGCGGTCACTGAGGCGGGCCAGTTCGCCGCTGTGGAATGGTCCGGCGAAGGCGCGTTACTCCGTGATCTGCTGGGCCGGGAATATATTGACTGCCTCGGTGGTTATGGAATTTTCAGCGCGGGCATCAACCATCCGCGCATTATCAAGGCTGTGCAGGACCAGATGGGCCGCATGGCGCTCAACAGTCAGGAACTGCTCGAACCCTGGCGTGCGGAGCTGGCACGGTTACTGGCCGCTATCACACCCGGCGAGCTGGGTTGCTGTTTCTTTATCAACAACGGCACGGACGCCATCGAAGGCGCCATCAAGCTGGCGCGTCTATACACGAAGAGAAATACTTTCCTCTCGACCCTGGGCGGCTTCCATGGCAAATCCATGGGCTCACTCTCGCTGATGGGCAAGGCTTCGTTCCGCGAACCATTCCTCGGCGGCCTGCAGGATGTGCGCTTTGCCCCCTACCGAGACGCGAGCGCGCTGGCAGCGGAGTTCGCCAAAGCGGAGGCGGTCGGTGCGCCGATCGCGGCGTTTGTGGTCGAGCCCGTGCAGGGCGAGGCCGGCGCGGTGGTCCCTCCCGACGACTATCTGCCCAGGGCCCGTGAGCCTTGTACACGGTACGGTGCGCTGCTTATTGCCGATGAGATACAGACGGGCATGGGACGAACTGGGAAACTCTGGGGCGTAGATCACTGGAAAGTCCAACCGGACATCATGTGCCTGGGAAAATCTATCGGTGGCGGCGTGATGCCGCTGGCGGCGTTCATTTCTACTCCGGCGATATGGGAAGTGTTGATTCCGAATCCGGTCATTCACTCGTCTACCTTCGGCGGCAACCCGATCGCCTGTGCGGCCGGAATTGCCGCGATCTCGGTGACGCTGGAAGAGGACCTGGCGGGACAGGCGGCGACCAAAGGTGAGTTTCTGCTGAAGGAGCTGGTGCTCCTGCAGGCCAGGTATCCGGATGTGCTCAAAACCGTGCGCGGCAAGGGCTTGCTGATCGGCCTGGAATTTCCCACCGATGCCATTGGCTATCAATGTGCCGGAGCACTGTTCAGACGCGGCGTCCTGGTCGCCGGAACTTACTCCAAGGCGAAGACCATCCGGATCGAGCCAGCCCTCGCAATACCAATGCCGTTGCTTCAGGAAGTGCTCAATCGACTGGAAGATTCGTTCAACGAGATCGCGACATGAGACCGGGTGAGCTCGGATACACCATGCCGGCCGAGTGGGAGCCGCACGCGGGCTGCTGGATGGGCTGGCCGAAGCGTCTGGAACTGTGGCAGGAGCACCTCGAGGCCGCCCGCGATGACTACGCGCGTGTTGCTCAGGCTATCGCCCGATTTGAACCACTGAGCATGGTAGCGGAACCCGATCAGGTGGCGGATGCCCAGGCGCGCTGCGGCCCGTCGGTCCGGGTTCTCGCCCTGCCGATGGATGATTCGTGGTTGCGTGACTCGGGCCCGACCTTCATCGTCGACGGTAACGGCAAGCGAGCTGCGGCCGTGTTCACTTTCAATGCCTGGGGCGCCAAGTATCATCCCCACGATAAAGATGCGGCCATCGGCGCGCGCATTGCGACGCAGGTTGGTACGCCGGTCTACAAGTCAGCGCTGGTCGCGGAGGGTGGTGGCTTCTACTCGGATGGCGAGGGAACGCTCATAACGGCCGAGACCTGCATACTCAACCCGAATCGCAATCCCGGCTGGACCAAAGCGCAAGCCGACGCTGAACTCAGGGCAATGCTTGGCATCAGGAAGATCATCTGGCTGCCCGGTGACGTGACGGACACCGAGACCGACGGGCATGTGGACGGGCTCATCGCTTATATCAAGCCAGCCGCCGTGCTGTGCGAGGTGGTCGCCGATCCGGCTGATCCCCGCTTTGCAATCATGGCCGAAAACCGCAAGGTCCTGGAAATGTCGACTGACGCCCGCGGGCGCCGCTTCGAGCTGGTGCCGATTCCCGAAGCCCCACGCAGCGTCGTGCCAGATGGCGAGGAGGCCTACTGCCGTTCCTACGTGAATTTCTATCTGGCCAATGGCGCCGTGATCGCTCCTGCCTACGGCGTGGCGGAAGACCTTGAAGTCTTTGAAACGCTGCGTCGCGCGTATCCGGATCGCGAGGTCGTGCCGGTTGCATTGCGCGCTCTGTTTCGCGGTGGTGGTGGCATACACTGCATCACCCAGCAGGAGCCCAAAGGCTAGCGTGTCTTCTCACGCCACATGCCCGTTACAGTGGGTCCATTTCGAGGTGCCTGAAACGAGGCTATGGGTTTGAAACCAACCGATTGGTAGCGATGATTGTTGGCCGGATTGCTTGATTCAAGGTAGGCGGGCATGCGCTGCGCATCAACACGGGTCAGATTCTCTTTGAGCAGAGCCATGCCAAGGCCACGTCCGCGATGTTCCTGATGGATACCCAGGAGACTGAGGTAGTAGTGCGGCTCTGTGTAAGGATGCGCCTCGCCAAAGCGATGTAATAGTTCTGCAACTTCAACGGCTCTGGAACCGACAAGTTCGGCCAGCAGATCTGGAATGGCGGCTTCCTGTTCTTTTGAGAACTCGCTTTCCCCTGGGGGAATCCACACTGCAACCGATTCAAAGTGGGCGGTTCTGAAAACACAGGGAAACCGGAGTGCTCCGTGAATGAAGAGATTCATGAAGCGCCTTCTGGCTGCCAGGTCGGGAAAAGCCCATGACCAGGTTGGGTCAGTGCTGAAGGCAGCTGAGATCACATCGAGAACGCTCTCCGCCTCGGCCAGGCCTGCTGACACCACTTCAATAGTCATGGCTGCAGGCTCGTAGTCAGGTCTTTGCTGCCGGCTGCTGTTGGGTCACGCAGTGAATGCCGCCACCGTTTTCGTAGATGCGATCCACCTCGAGGGCGACGACTTTGCGATTGGGGAACAGCCGTGCCAGAGACTCCTGCGCGCGGGCATCGGCTACCCGGTCGCCGAACTGCGGCGTATAGAGCGCGCCGTTGCCAACGTAGTAATTCGCATAAGACGAGAAAAAATCCGGCCGCGACGAGCGTACCTCGATGGCACTCGCCATTTCGACGATCTTAAATGATCGCCCGCGCGCGTCCCTGGCGGCGCGGAGAATGGCCTGCGCTTCTTTTTGCGCATGAGCCCATTCCGAGTGGCGGTTCGGGTCGGCAGTGGCCAGCAGCAGGCCAGGGCGCACGATGCGAATCGAGCCATCGATATGCCCGTCAGTAATATCGCGCCCGCGCACGCCAGGAATCCAGATCACGACCTCGACGCCCAGTTGCGCCTTCAATGCCGCTTCGATTCCGGCGCGGCTCTGGCCGGGATTACGGTTGTCGTTGACCCAGCAGCTTTCGGTCAGGATCAGCGTGCCTTCACCGTCATACTCAAGGCCACCGCCTTCGCCGCGGACCGGCGCCGCGCGACGCTCGCAGCCGAGATATTCGGCGATCCGCCCGGCGAGCCTGGCGTCATGTTCGTGGCGTTGTTTGTCGCCCCAGCCGTTGAAATTGAAATCGGCAAGCGCCGTGCCGCCCGTGCGCCCGATCAGGAACACCGGACCGGAATCGCGGGCCCACATGTCGTCGGTCTCGATGTCGACCAGGCGTACCTTCGGTCCGCACAGTTGCGTCGCCAGCGCGTGGTGTTCGGCGCCGGCCGCCATCCATACCGGTTCGTGCTCGGCGATCGCCCGCGCGAGCCGCCCGAGTGTTTCTTGCACGCTCTGGTAATAACTGCCACCGCCATAGATCGCCGCCGTGCTCGGCCAGGCCATCCAGGTTCCGGCATGGGGCGCGTCTTCAGCCGGTGCGAAATAATCTTGAGTCATGGCTATCGGCTCCAGGCGTAATGGCAGGCGGCTGAGTGACTGGCGTCAGGACCCAATAACATCGGTAGCTCGTTCTCACAGCGGGGCCGCGCCTGAGGGCAGCGACTCCGGAACGCACAGCCGGCCTGCAGGTTGATCGCTTTCGGTACCTCGCCGGACAAGGCCGCCTGTCCGGAGCGCTTTTTTGAATCGAATCTGGGAGCGGCGGCGAGCAGTGCCCTGGCGTAGGGGTGACGCGGGTCATTGAACGCGTCGCGGGTCGGCTGATCCTCGACCACGCGGCCGAGATACAGCACCATGACGCGGTCGGTGACCTGGCGCACGACACCAAGGTCATGAGAGATGAACAGCAGCGTCAGTCCGAGCCGGCGGCGAAGATCATTCAATAGATTGAGAATGGAGGCCTGCACGGACACGTCCAGAGCGGCGACTGCTTCGTCGGCGATCAACAGCTCCGGTTCGACCGCCAGCGCCCTCGCGATGGCAACCCGTTGACACTGCCCGCCGGACAGTGCCGTCGGGCGTAGCGCGAACGCCGAAGCGGGCAGCTCGACCAGATCCAGCAGCTCGCGGCAGCGGTTTTCGATTGCATGTTCGGGCCGTAGCTCGTGCGCTCGCAGCACTTCGCTGATGGCATCGCCGACGGTCATCTTGGGATTGAGGGACGAGGCAGGATCCTGGAACACCATCTGGATCCGCCGTCGCGTGACGCGGTCGCGCTTGCCAGCGAGTGCCATGCCACCGAGTCGGATGGTACCGCTCGTCGGTGGTAGCAACCCGATGATGGTCTTGGCCAGGGTGCTCTTGCCGCAGCCGGACTCGCCGACGATGCCCACCGCGGAGCCCGCTGCGACGCTGAAGGACACGTCGCTCACGGCACGCAGCACCGGCGCCTGCCGCTGCCGCGCGCGCGCCCAGAGGCGGGAGCCCAGGGAGAACTCGCAGCAGAGCCTGTCGATCTCGAGCAGCGCGCTCATGAGCTTGACGCGCCGAGTGCTTCGGGATGGATGCAGGCGGTGGCACGACCCTGGCCGAGGTTGTTCATGGCATGTGGTGCCGAGTTGCAATCGAATTGCGCGAACTGGCAGCGTGGCGCAAATCGGCAGCCGTTGCTGAAGGCCGTGGGGTCAGGAGGTTGCCCCGGAATCGTTGGCAGTACGCCGACCGTGGCATCGAGCGAGGGCACCGACTGTATGAGGGCGTGGGTGTAGGGATGGCGTGGTCTCGCGAACAGCTCGCTGACCGGACCGGATTCCATGACGCGTCCCGCGTACATGATGACCAGGCGATCGCACAGCTCACCGAGTACGGCGAGATCGTGGGAAACAAATACGATAGCGATTCCCATACTTTTCCGCAGCTCGACCAGCAGCGCAAGAATCTGCTCCTGCACAGACACATCAAGCGCGGTGGTGGGTTCGTCGCACAATAGCAATTTCGGATTCGTGGACAGCGCCGCCGCAATCATCACCCGTTGGCGCAGACCTCCCGAGAGCTGATGGGGCCACATGCGGGCGCGCCGCTGCGGCTCCGGGATGCCGACATCGGTCATTAATTGAATAGCCCGGGCTCGAGCGGCCCGCTTGCTCAGTCGCTCGTGCACCCGTGGCGCCTCGGCGATGAGATCACCCACGCGCATGGTGGGATTCAGCGCGCGCATCGGATCCTGAAACACGAACGACACACCGCGGCCACGAACGGTGCTGGGGTCGTAAGTGGCGAGGCCCTTGCCGTGCAGGTCGAGCAGCAGCTCGCCGCGGCGTCTCATGCCGCGCGGATTCAGGCCGATAAGCGACTTGAGTGTGAGTGATTTTCCGGCGCCGGATTCGCCGGCGATACCGAGGATCTCGCCGTGGCCGAGCTCGAACGAGACATCATCGACGGGGACGATGGTGTCGGAGCCGTGGCGAAACTCGAGGCGCAAGTTGCGAACCGATAGCATGGCTAGCGTTGCGCCTCTTCGAGTCCTTCACCGAGCAGCGACAGTCCGAAGCCGTAGAGGACAATCAGCAGACCGGGCGCAGCGGCGAGCCACCATTGCGTGCGGATATAAGGCTGGACTGCGGCGATCATCCCGCCCCATTCGGCCGTGGGCACCGGGATGCCGAGGCCAAGGAATGAAAATGCCGCCAGTCCCAGCGTCGCAAAGACGATATCGGAGGGAACATAGACGATGGTCTGGCCGATGACATTGGGTACGACGTGGTGCATAAGAATCCGGCCGCTGGGCAGTCCGGCAGTTTCAGCGGCCTGGATGTAGGCCAGCGAGCGGATGCGAATGACTTCGGTGCGGACCAGACGTGCGTAGATCACCCAGCCCAGCAGGGTGAAGGCGGCCACGATGGAAGTTGCGCCCTGGCCGAACGCGACGACCAGCGAGATGATCAAAATGTAGCTCGGGAACGCCTGGACAATATCCGCGAGCCGCATGATGAGCGCGTCGACCCAACTGCCGAAGTAGCCGGCAATGAGGCCCAAAAAGGTGCCGATCACGGCCGGCAACAATGCGCAGATGAGTCCAATCGGCAGGTCAATGCGACTGGCGTAAATCAGCCGCGATAAGCTGTCGCGACCGAGCTCATCGCTGCCCAGCCAGTGGAGGCTCGAGGGTGCCTGCAGCCGATTGACCGGATCCAGCGCCAGCGGATCAAACGGAGCGAGCAGCGGAGCGCACAGCGCAATGAGCATGAACAGCAGGACGATGCCGGCCCCGATCCACACTTTCGTCGGTAACGCAGACGCGCGCGCTCGCGCCCTGAGGCCGGCGCTCATGAGTCGATCTCAACGCGCGGGTCCAGCAGCGCGGTCAGGATATCTGCGAGCAGGTAGACGACGACGGCGAGCGTTGCGAACAACAGGGTGTAGCCCTGGATGGCGGGCAGGTCGCGGCCGCGAGCCGCGAACACCAGGCCCTGGCCGACGCCAGGGAGCGCGAAGGTGGTTTCGACCACCGCTGTTCCGAACAGCAGGAAGCCGATTTCCAGTGCGAACACGGTGATAAACGGGACCGCCGCATTGCGCAGCACAAAGCGGCGGATGATTCGACCCCCAGGGATTCCAAGCGAGCGTGCGGTAGCGACGTAGTCGGTGGCTAGGATCGCGATGATGCTGGCGCGCAGGCTACGGATCGGTACCGGCGCCATACCGATCGCCAGCGTGAGGGCCGGCAGAATGACTGATCGCAGGTGCTCGCGCGGCGATTCGCCGAAGCCACCGGCAGGGAACCAACCGGTCGGCAAGGCGATCAGCAGTAGCAGCATGACGCCGACCCAGAACGCGGGCATGCTGAGGCCTAGCAGGCCCGCGATGCGGATCGCGTGATCGATGGCATGACCCTGGCGCGTGGCGGCGATGATGGCGAGTGGGATGGTGATGAGCAGAACCATCACGATGGCTACGCTCACGAGCCAGGCGGTGGCCGCCAGTCGGGCGCCGATCATCGCAGTAACGGTTTCACGCGATTTATAGGAGTAACCCAGATCACCCTGGACCGCATGGCTGAGGTAGCTCCAGTATTGAATGAGTATCGGCCGGTCGATGCCGAGCTCGGTTCGGACCTGGGCCAGCTCTTCCGGCGATGCGCGCAGGCCCGCTACATTTCGCGCCGGGTCGCCAGGGGTTACCTTCAGCAGCAGGAACACGACGAACACGATGCTGAGCAGCATCGGGATCGCCTGTAGAAATCGCTTTGCGATGAACCCGAATCGACCCACGTCAAAGGCCCCCGCCGCGGCGAATGGTGTCGTAGTAATAGAGGCCCCAGGGCGCAGGCGCAAAACCGCGTAAGTTCGCAGCCACGGCATGGATAGTGCTGTATTCGGCCAGGGCGATCACCGCGGCTTGCGCCAACGCTTCATCCTGCATCGCCACCACCGCAGCGTGCTTCAGTGCCGCTGAGGTTGTACTCAGATAGGTCTTATGCTGTTCGTCGAAGTGGCTGCGATCGTAGCCGCTGAACAGATACCCGGTACCGTCAATCCAGGCGAGCGGATCAGAGAGGTCTGGAGAGACTGCGCCATAGGACCACACGATCATGTCGGCACTGAGGCTGTAGGCCCGGTCAACGAAGGCGAGCGTCTCGAGGCCGGTCAGCTTGACGTCGATGCCGATTCTGGCGAGGTTCGCGCTGACGATTTGCGCCACCAGCCCATCGGCGCCAATCGCGGCATCGTAAATGAGCTCGACCGGGCGTCGCGTGCCTGGGGACGAACCCTGCAGGAGCGCTTTGGCGCCGGCGAGGTCAGTCACGTGGTAACGCGCTGAGGGTGGGGCCCAGTTGGCGATATTCGGCGTCAGAAACCCGCTCGGGGAGTGCGCGGCGCCTTTGAACGGGCCGTTGACGATCGCGTCGTAATCCAGCGCCATCGCCACGGCGCGGCGTACCTCCAGATCATCGAAGGGTGGGGCTCGTACATTGAGTGACAGGTGGCTGACCTGGCTGGTCGGGGTGAGCACGAGCGCCGACTTGCGGTACTGGCCGGCCATGATCGCCGAGACGTACTCAACGATGTCCGCCTGGCCGGACTCGAACAGGATGGCGAGTTCGTTATCGTCCGGGACGACATCGATGATCACCTCGTCGAAATAGGGTCGGTCGGCGGCGTAGTAGTGTTGATTGCGACTCAGCACGATACGCCCGCCGCCGGACCATTTCCTGACTGTGTAGGGACCCGCGCCAATGGGCGCGGCGTAGTATCTGTCCCTGGTCATGCCGCCGAAGTTGGCCGGCATGATTCCCGCGATCGAGCCACTCAAGGTCGCCGGCAGGGTGCTGTCGGGACTCTTCATCACGAAGCGGACGGTGCGGGCATCGACCGCGACGAGTTCGCTGATCCGGTCGAACGATCTGCCAAAATTGACGCCCTTCGACCAGATGCCGAAGGAGAACAGGACGTCCTGGCTGCTGACGGGCGCGCCATTGCTGAACTTTGCGTTGGCACGCAGGAGGAAGGTCCAGGTGCAGGTGTCAGCGTTGTAGGTCCAGGACTCGGCCAGGCCGGGCTCGACGTGGATGCCATCTGCTGCGAACCGCACCAGCGGTTCCAAGACCGCGGCGTGTGTCTGATAGCTGGCGTAAGCCGCGGCAGAATCGAGAACCCAGCCGTCGAACGATTCACTGCGATAGACGTGCAGGGTGCGGACCGCGGCGGCGTGGCTCGTGTTCGATTGGCTGTCGGAGCAACCCGCAGCGACCAACGACAGGGCCAGCAACAGAATAATCGGTTTAGGCAACCGTGGGCCTGCCCAGGTCGGATGGTGACATCAGCCGGCCGTACCGATTGGGGCGGCGCGTGTACAGCAGCCCGAAGCTGAGCCAATCGCGTCGCTGGTCGAGGTCGAGATCGGCCACCAGCACCGCAGGCTGGTCGCGGGGCGCCTCGACAACGATACGTCCGTAGGGGTCGGAGATGAACGACGAACCATAGAAGGTCAAAGGTCCTTCCGTGCCAATGCGATTGATGGCGATCATAAACGTGGCGTTGGCCAGGCCGTTGGCGGCGATCATCTGTCGCCACAGTGGCTGGGAATCTGCCCCGGGGATATGGGGCTCGTTGCCGATCGCGGTCGGGTAGACGATGACCTCGGCACCATCGAGCGACACTGATCGGGCCAGCTCGGGGAACCATTGATCCCAGCAGGTCGGGAACGCGAATTTCACGGCACCCACCGCGACCACCGGACAGCTGGTATCGCTAGGCTCGAAGTATTGGTCCTCGTGGTAGTAGCGGAACTCCGGGATGTGAGTCTTGCGCGTGCGCGTGAGCAGCTTACCAGAGGCGTCCACACAGATCGCGGTGTTGAATCCCCGCTGGTCCGCAGTGCGTTCATACAGGGAGGCGTGAACGGCAATGCCGTGGCGGGTTGCCAGCTCTCGCGCCAGCGTCACAGTGGGTCCGGATTCGAGATCCTCACCGTAACGCTCGAGGGCGTTTTTCACATCAGGGGCGACACAGAAGTAGGGCGACAGGGTCAGTTCCTGGAGCAGCACGACTTTCGCGCCTTGCGCGGCGGCAAGCTGCACGCCGCGCTCGAGTGTCGAGCGATGCTCAGCAGGGTTGGCTTGCCAGGCACACTGCACGGCGCCCACGCGCAGTAGCGGCGTCTCGGCCTTGAGGGTCCGAAACGGCGAGGGCAGTGGCGCATCGATACGGGTAATCAGCTTGAAGTCGTTCATAGGCCTTGTATACTCCCCCTAACTGAATATTTGGTCAAGACACTATGACCGACCGCCGGACTGCGCTGCTCAATGCGGCGATCGAGCAGATCGCCAGGAGCGGCACGCGCGGGATGCGCGTCGAGAAGGTGGCCAGGGCGGCCGGCGTGTCGCCCGCCCTGATCTACCATCATTTCGGTAACCGCTCCAGACTGCTCCAGCAGGCGCTGCAGTACGTCGGCGAACGAGCCGACACCTACACAAAACCAGTCGTGGGCACTGCCCGCAAGATGCTGCTCGGCCTTTTGGCCAGCGAGTTCCAGGACGATCGCACAGTACGCACCAATTCCGCTGCCTGGGGCGAGTTGCGCGACACCGCAATCTTTGATCCGGCACTGCGACCGACGCTCACGGTGCTCACTCAGAAGTGGGTGCGCAGCATCGCCGAGCTGGTTCGCCGCGGGCACCGGGACGGTTCGATCAGCTCTGTGGTCAATCCCGAGGCGGCCGGAATCTGCTTCAGTGCACTGGCCGAGGGACTCAGCTCCCGCTGGCTCGCCGGACTACTGAGCACTAAAGCAGCACGCGAGCACCTGGCGACTGGGGTTAACGCCATGCTCAAAAGTCGCGCTGATTCTGGCTAACAGCTCACTGCAGGATGGAATCGGTCATGAATGAAGCCTTCATATGTGACGCGGTGCGTACGCCGATTGGCCGTCACGGCGGCGTCCTCGCCGGAGTACGAACCGATGACCTCGCGGCGATTCCACTACGCGAACTCATGCGCCGCAATCCCGGCGTCGATTGGGAGGCGCTCGATGAAGTGATCCTGGGCTGCGCGAACCAGGCGGGTGAAGACAATCGCAACGTGGCACGGATGGCGCTGCTCATCGCCGCTCTGCCGCAGTGCGTGCCCGGCACGACCGTCAATCGCCTGTGTGGTTCGGGCCTCGATGCGGTAGCGATGGCGGCGCGCCTGATCAGGACCGGGGAGGCCTCGCTCGCGCTCGCTGGCGGCGTGGAGAGCATGAGTCGCGCTCCCTATGTGCTCTCGAAAGCAGAGGTAGCCTTCGGGCGCGAGCAGCAGATGTTCGATACCAGCATCGGCTGGCGCTTCATCAACCCCTTGATCAGCAAGCAGTACGGCGTCGCCTCAATGCCCGAAACGGCCGAGAATGTGGCCGAGCGCTGCAAAATTTCACGGGCCGATCAGGATGCGTTCGCGCTTCGCAGCCAGCAACGCGCGCTCGCAGCGCAGGTTTCAGGCCGCCTCGGTGAGGAGATCGTGCCGGTCGCGA
This sequence comes from Gammaproteobacteria bacterium, assembly GCA_031441585.1. Classification (GTDB taxonomy): domain Bacteria; phylum Pseudomonadota; class Gammaproteobacteria; order Steroidobacterales; family Steroidobacteraceae; genus FEN-1191. Next base: position 76,555 of record JANMWZ010000114.1, on the reverse strand, counting down.
TCCCACAGAGGAAGGGCGATGCGCGGCTCGTGACGCAGGATGAGCACCCACGCGAAACCTCACTCGAGGCCCTTGGCAAGCTCGGTACGCCGTTTCGTGTCAACGGCACGGTGAGTGCGGGCAATGCGTCGGGCATCAATGATGGCGCCTGTGCAATGATCATCGCGGGGGAACAGGCTATCCGTCGCTACGCTCTGCGTCCGCGCGCACGGGTAGTGGGTTCGGCTGCCGCCGGCGTCGAACCGCGCGTCATGGGCCTCGGCCCGGTGCCGGCGACGCGCAAGTTGTTGGCGCGCCATGAGCTGACGATCGCCCAGATCGATCTCATCGAGCTCAATGAGGCATTTGCCGCACAGGCCCTGGCCGTGCTGCGGGAACTCGGGCTTCCTGACGATGCCGCTCATGTGAACCCTAACGGTGGCGCGATCGCGCTCGGCCACCCACTCGGTATGAGCGGTGCGCGACTGGCGTTGACCGCGACGCTGCAGCTCGAGCGCAGCGGCGGGCGCTTCGCACTGTGCACAATGTGCGTCGGCGTCGGCCAGGGTGTTGCGCTGCTGCTGGAGCGTGTCTGAATTAGCGTTGCCGCATCAGCGTGCTCTTGCCAAACATCGATTCCAGCAGATCCACAGCCAGCCTGGCGGTTTTGTTGCGCACATCGAGCGCTGGGTTGAGTTCCATGATATCGAGCGAACCGAGACGCCCGGTATCCGCCACCATCTCCATGCACAGCTGCGCCTCGCGATAGCTGGGCCCGCCCGGCACGGTAGTGCCTACTCCTGGCGCAATGTCCGGATCGAGAAAATCAACGTCAAAGCTGACGTGCAGGTGCGTGTTCGCGTCCGTACCCTCGAGCGCGCGCTGCATCGTCAGGCGTACACCCATTTCGTCGATGAAGCGCATGTCGAATACTTCCAGCTGCTGCTCGTGAACAAAGCGCTTTTCGCCTTCATCGACGCTGCGGATGCCGATCTGACGAATCACACTGGGGCTCACGATCGTGCCCTGACCGCCGATGTCGACCAGTTCTGCAGGACCGAACCCGCACAGGCAGGCGACTGGCATGCCGTGCAGATTTCCCGACGGCGACAGACTGCTGGTATTGAAATCCGCATGGGCATCAAACCACAGCACACGCAGCGCCAGATCGCGCTCCCGGCAATGCCTGGCTACCGCGCTGATCGAGCCGATGCTGAGCGAGTGATCGCCCCCGAGAAGCACCGGCAGCTGGCCGCGCGACAATTCATCACGAAATGCGCCATAAATAGCGCGATTCCAGGCGACCACTTCCTGCAGGTGACGGTAACCCTGTACCGGCGGCAGTGATGGATTCGCAGGACCCGCCAGATCGCCGCGGTCAGTGACCGCGCAGCCACGGCGCGTGAGCGCGTCGGTCAATCCTGCCACCCGCAGTGCAGCCGGACCCATCGAGGCGCCGAGATCGGCGGCGCCGATGTCGGTCGGCGCGCCAATCAATGTGACCGCGCGTGCCGTCGGCAAAATCATGCCGGCATCAGCAGGGCAGCGCGCTCCGGTTTTGTGGCGGGCCGGGCGCGCTTCACTGGCTGCGCGAGCGCCGCGTACAGATCTTTCGGGTCTTCAAGCGCCGGCACCAGATCGATCGGTGGAGTGGTACCCGGGAACCGGGCATTGAGCCGGTGCAGGAACCGTAAGGCAGAGAAATCCTCCAGCGCGAATCCCACCGAGTCAAAAATAGTGACCTGGGAATCATTAGTACGCACCAGTGTCCGCCCGTTCACCACGTCCGCAAATTCCGTGACTGCAAACGTGGGCTCGAGCTGCTGGATTTCGCCTTCAATCCGCGACTGTGCTTCATACTCGACCACCACGCGCGCATCCTTGCGGCGCAGGATGTCGGCATGCAGTTCGGTCTTGCCAGGACAATCGCCCCCAACCGCGTTCAGGTGCATGCCGGGCTCGATCATTTCGGGCAGCAGTATGGTCGCATTGCATTTATCCGCCGTTATGGTCGTCACGATATCGGCGCCCTTGACCGCCTCGGCCACTGACTTGCAGCGTATGATTTCCAGTCCAGGCAGGTTGATCGCCGCAAGATTGCGCTCAAGTTTGTCGGTTGCTTCGGGATCAACGTCGTATACCCGCAGCACCCGGATCCCGCACATGTGGTGAAACGCAATGGCCTGAAACTCGCTCTGCGCGCCGTTGCCGATCAGCGCCATGGTGCGGCAGTCGCTGCGGGCCAGCCAGCGTGCCGCGAGCGCCGACATCGCCGCCGTGCGCAGGGCCGTGGTGACCGTAAGCTCCGAGAGCAGCAGCGGATAGCCGGTGTCGACATCAGCGAGGATGCCGAAAGCCGTCACTGTGAGCAGACCTGCGGCCGTGTTCTTGGGATGGCCGTTCACATATTTGAATGCGTATTGGCGTCCGTCGCTGGTGGGCATGAGTTCAATCACGCCTACCGGTGAATGGATCGCGTGCCGTGGCGATTTATCGAATTCCTGCCAGCGCAAATAATCTGCTGCGATTTCACCGGCCAGCTGCTCCATGAAAGAGGCAGCGCCGAGCTGGCTGACTAATTCGCGAACCCGTGAGACAGAGATGAAATCGACCATCTGGGCACCCCTGAAGGCTTTACCGAAACCTGATATTGCGCCAGTATTGCGCCCTTGCTTGCCAGCGAGAAGAGGTCAAGATGCTCAAATTGACGACCAAAGTGATCACAACGCCAGTCATATATGGCGTTATGAACAGTTATTCGGGGGCATTTGACGGCCTGGGCCGCTGTGGATGACCTCGACCGTGAGTTGATTTCCCTGCTGTGCGACGACGGGCGGGCGACGCTGGCCTCACTTGCCAAGAAATTGCGCGTGGCGCGCGGCACCGTGCAGAACCGTCTGGCACGGCTTGAAAAAAACGGCACCATCATCGGTTTTACTGTACGGCTGCGCCCGCTGACCGAAGAGCACCGGATCAGGGGTTGGATGAGCATCGCCGTGGAGGGCAACCGCGCCGAGGCCGTCATCAAGGCACTGCGCACCGATCCGGCCGTCGCCTCGCTCCATTCGACCAACGGCCGCTGGGACATCGTCGCCGAACTGCGCACCGAAAACCTGCCGGCATTCGACCAGGTTCTGCGCCGGATCCGGCTGGTCGAAGGCATCTCCGATACCGAAACCAGTCTGCTGCTCTCGACCCACAAGGTTTAGGGTACCGAGTTAAGCGCTTTATCCTGGAATCGTGAGCCGCTTCACGCGTCGCTCCTGCCTACCCGCCTATGGTGCCAAAGCATGTCATCAGGTAGGTGAGATCATGAGAGCGATTGCGATTGCATCGGTTTGCGTAGCGCTGAACCTGACCGGCTGTGCCGCCATGAGCAAGGATGAGTGCCGGGTGGTCGACTGGCGCACGCTCGGGTACGAGGATGGCGTGGCGGGCCGGTCCAGTGACACCATCGGGCGATATCGTAAAGCTTGCGCCAGTCTCGGCGTTGCGCCCGACCTCAATGCCTACCGGGCGGGCCGCGCCGAAGGTCTGCGTGAGTACTGTCAACCAGAAAACGGATTCCGCGCGGGAGCGAATGGCGTCTACTACGCTGGCTTCTGTCCGCCGGACCTGGCACCTGCGTTCACACAGGCCTACGATTCCGGACTGGGGCTGCACGCACGCCAGCAGAGCCTCAATAATGCCATCGCCAGACTCGCGTCGACGCGCAGCGAGATTGAAAGCGTAGAGCATCAGATGGTCAGCAATGGCTCCACTGTCCTCGCCAACGAGAGTAGCAGCGAGGTACGCGCGCAGGCGTTGCTCGAGACCACGCAGCTGGCCGAACGACATCAGCATTTGCAGGAAGCACTTCCCCAGCTCGAGCAGGAAACGCAGCGTTGCCAGCGCGAGCTTGAAGAGTACCAGGTGCGGATCGCCTCGCGGGGCTAAGAGCGCAAAGGCAGAGCCGCAGGCAACGATTCTGGTGATTTTTTCCGGGCTTCAAACAACAGGCTGGAGCAGGTCAATCCTGATTCCGCTTTCTGCAATTCAGAAATATCCAGCAGCGCTACTTTGAAACCTTTTTCCCTGATCAATTCCGCAGTGCGCGGGTAAGCAGCAGGAAACACCACGGTGCCGCCAATCTGCAGTGCATTGCCGGAATGCGGCTCCGTGGGATGCGCGTCTACCCACTCAAAACCTGCCATCCTGTTCCAGTCAAACCAGGCGCGATTTCCGAGCAGAGTATTTGCGCCCAGCAAAGTAACGGCAGATTTCAGGTGCAGACATCCGCTCACGGGCACCGCTGTCAATTCATACCCATAAGCGTGCACGATGCTCGCCAGCTGGCGCATGCCTTCAGGATTAGAGCGCCGCGTTACGCCAACGAATAACTGCCTGCCGACCCGCAGCACGTCGCCGCCTTCCAGCGTTCCCGGCAATGTGATGTACGCCAGTTTGCGAAACGGCGCGAGCGCCGCAGCGATACTCGGCGCTTCTTTACGCCGTGTTTCGGTACCGAGGGGGCAGATGATTGCCACCTCATCCAGCACGATTGCCGGATCTTCCACAAACATGGAGTCTGGCAGCTCTGGCTCCTCAGGCAGTGAAACCACTCTGGCGCCAAGTTTTTCCAGCAACGCCGCGTAGCTGTGGTGCTCTGAGCGGGCCTTCGCCAGGTCAATCGGTGCGCGTTCAATAAAACTCAGTTCGCACCTGGCAAAGGCGGGGCTTACGGCGCGTGTGATTGCTGTCAGCATGTCACGCCGGGCTAGTTCGCCCGGTACACCCATTCGCCGCCGACCATGGTCCATACCACCTGGGTGTCGCGCATGATTTCGGGCGACACCGTCAGCACGTCGCGATCCACCAGTGTCAGGTCGGCAACCTTGCCGGGCTCGATTGATCCCAGCTTATCCTGCTGATTCATCGCGCGGGCCGCGTTGATGGTGTAGGCATAGAGCATTGCCTCACGCGGCATGTCCTGATTCGCATCCAGCACGCCCTTCGGGCCTTTGCGGGTCTCGGCTTCATAAATGGCGTTGAATACATTGGGCGTGGACACCGGCCAGTCGCTGGCGCCGGCGATTACCGTGCCGGCATCCAGCATGGAGCGCGCCGGATACTGCCATTGGTAGATTTCCGCCGTCACATAGGGCTGCACCAGGTCAATGCTGTCGGTGCCGGCAGCCGCCCACAGCAGCTGATAGGAGGCAATGACCCCCAGCGGTTTGAAGCGCGGCACATCCTCGGCACGCACGAACTGCAGATGTGTGATGGTGTGCGGCAGGCCGCTGTTGCCGTTGGCAGTGCGCGCTGCCTCATAGCCGTTCAGCGCCTCGTGCACGGCCAGATCGCCGATCGCATGCGTGTGCACAATCAGGCCCTGCTTGTCGGCGTCGACGCACAGTTGTGCGAAGTTCTTCGGATCGAAGAGCAGATCGCCCAGCTTGCCGGTGTTCTTATAGTGCGCAGTCATCGCCGCGCTTTGCGAGGGGAATTCCACCACGCCGTCGGCAAAGACTTTCACGCCCGGTACGGTGAGCTGCGGCACGTTGGCGAACTTCGCACGCAGCGCCAGCGCTTGCGGTAGCGCTTTTGGATCGTCGGCTTTCACGGTCACGAAGGCGGCGACGTGCGCGCTGAGCTTGTTGGCCGCCGCCAGGTCGCGGTAGGCCGTGAGCCGTACGTCGTCGACCATCGGATCCACCCACGAGGTGATCCCGAGGCCATGCAGATACTTCACGGCCGCTTCCGCGCCCCCCAGTTGCTTGGCCGCATCGGCTGGCGGGATTTTCTGCTGGACGATCTCCAGGCCCTCGTCCACCCCGAAGCCGTTGGGCGTGAGATCAGATTCCAGGCCGTAGTACTTGCGCTTGGCCTCGCTCAGTTTGGCGATGTAGCTCTTGTTCAATCCAGCGCGCTGGCGCAGCGCCGCGTTCGACCAACCCGTGTGGCCGTCCATGCCACCCAGGAATACCGGTTGCTTTGCGTAGCCACCTGAATTGAAGCGTGCATTCAGTTCGGGGATATGCGACCAGATCTCCAGTGACACGCCGGTCACCATCAGAATGTCGCCGCTCATGCCGCGGCCGCTGCTCCTGGCCTGGGCGACGAATGTTTCCAGAGCATCAACGGTATGAATCTGGTCCTGCGCATCGGCCGAGAGCAGACTGATGCCGCCGTCCACCGCGTGTATGTGGCTGTCGATCAGGCCCGGCAACAGGGTCTTGCCACCCAGGTCCACGACCTGCGCGCTGCCGCTGACGCTCGCCTTGACAGCGAGGCGGTTGCCAACCGCAACAATCCTGCCGTCGCGGATGGCTACCGATTCTGCATAGGGACTTTGTGGATTGCCTGTAAAGACCTTGCCGTTCACCAACAGCAACTCGTTTGCGTGTGCGGCGGATGCGGTGCATGCAGCGCCAGCGCAGACAGCAAGGATCAGACCGACACGTGCAATACGCGATGAACTCATGATGACGCCCTCAAGCAAGACCAATGATTGAGCCTGGTAAATTCACCGGGACGGTGCGGCGTGGTCGACCTGCGCCTGCCGTGACGCTGGCGTATCCCACCCGGATTTCACACCCCAGATGAAAAAGACCAGACCAAGCGCGGCGACGATGAGCAGATCCCAGCCCCACTGCAAGTAGCCATGACCGCCGAATCGCGTGCTGCCGGCCCAGGAGAGCAGTGCGATCGCAGGCAAATACACCATCAGCCAGATGGCCCCGTGCAGCTCCTGCGCGAGATGTTGCCCGCCGTGTTTCACGCGATAGTAGGCGTAAACGGGTAGGGCGGCGAGCATGAGCAGCAGTACCTCGCCCGTCAGCGGCCACTTCGCCCAGTAGAGCAGCTCGGTGGCAAACACGAAGGCCAGCGCCGCGATGACCGGTAGGCCTTTAAGGCGCAGTGGGCGGTGCATTTTCTGCGCCGTGCGCCGCAGCGCCAGGGCACTCACGGGTCCGGTCAGATAGGCAATGATCGTGGCCACCGAAATCACGGCGGCCAGCGTGCTCCAGCCACGAAAGAAAAACAGAAACAGAAACGAGACGATGAGGTTTAACCACATCGCCGGACGGGGCACCCGATAGTGGGGGTGCAGCCTGGCAAACGCGTTCGGCAGCGTGCCGTTGCGACTCATGCCGTAGATCATGCGGGCGGTAGTCGCCGTGTAGGTGATGCCGGTGCCGCTGGGGCTCACGAAGGCATCGGCGTAGAGCAGCATGGCGAGCCAGTGCAGGTTCACGATCAGCGCGAGCTCGGCGAACGGTGAGCGAAAATTGATGCCCTGCCAGCCAGCCTTGGCGAGCATCTCGGGCGGTACCGCGCCCAGAAAAGCCACCTGCAGCAGTACATAGATCACGGTGGCGATGGCAATCGAGCCCAGTACGGCGATCGGAATGCTGCGTGCCGGGTTGTGCGCTTCGCCGGCGAGGTTTACCGGGCTTTGAAAGCCGTTGAAGCTGAAGACGATGCCGGCCGTGGCCACCGCAGTGAGCACCGCCGCAAAATCGGTGACCTGCACGCCGCCATGTATACCGACGGCAAAGTTTCCGGGATGAAAGCCGCTGGCGATCAGTGCCACGGCGGTAGCGGCTGGTACGACCATCTTGAAAAGCGTGATCGCTGTGTTCGAGCGTGCGAACAGTTTCACGCTCCAGAAGTTGAGCAGAAAATAGACGACGACCAGGGCGGCGGCGATGCCCAGGCCTGGCGGCGTCAGTTCACCGTGGCCGCCAGGCAGATGCACAAAAAGCTGCTGCGCCCAGGGGTAGCTCCAGGAGGCCATGTATTGCACCGAAGCCTCGGCCTCGACGGGAATCACCGACACTACGGCGATCCAGTTCGCCCAGGCACCGAGGAACCCTACCAGCGTGCCGTGGGAATAATGACTGTAGCGCACCATGCCGCCGGATTCGGGGAACATGGCGCCGAGTTCGGCATAGGTGAGCGCAATGGTCGTGATGATCACGGCGCCCAGTACCCAGGCCCATACCGCGTCGGGCCCGGCAAGTCCGGCCGCCCGCCAGGCGCCGAATAGCCATCCCGAGCCGATGATGGAGCCGAGCCCGGTGAGCATCAGTGCAAAGGTGCCCACTTCACGGCGTGGCTGGGGTGTGGTCATATCAGTGCCGGGCTCGTACTGCTCATATCGCCGGCACTTTAGCATTGATCAGCCCGGGATCAGTGTATTGCCAGGAACTTCAGGTCAAAAGCCCGCTCAATGAGCCAAAGTGCAGCGACCATGGCAATCGCCCCCGAGCCACCGACTATCAGATAGCGGCGATAAAACAAGGTCTCGCGTAACAGGAAGGCCACCGGCATGAACAGCATGACAATCGCGAGCTGGCCAGCTTCGACGCCGAGGTTGAATCCGACCAATGCCAGCGTCAGGGCGTTGCGCGGCAGTCCGAGATCCGCAAGTACATTGGCAAATCCAAAGCCGTGAATGAGGCCAAATGCAAAGGCCACTATCCAGCGTCGATGGCGCACGACTGGTACGACGTTATTCAATGCTGCGATGACTACCGACAACGCGATAGCGGACTCAGAGATGCGGCTGGGCAGCCGCACGACACCAAAGGTTGCCAGCCCCAATGTCAGCGAGTGGGCGACGGTAAAAGCCGTCACCACCTGAAATACTTCCTTGAGCGCAGGGGCCAAATCTGATTTCGGCAGCCAATGGCGCTCGGTGCGCAACAGTACGGCTGGCAGGAGCAGCGAGAAAAGAAATAGCAGGTGGTCGAAACCGCTCCAGATGTGCTCGACGCCAGTGCGCAGATAGCCGGCGAATTCGCGCCAGGTACTGGCTTCAGTCACACTGAAACGCCCGCGCGGATCCGTGGGTCCTAGTACTGCGGTAAAGACACGCTGACCCAGAGTTAAATTGACCAGGCCACGATGTCCCGCATCGACCGTGGCGAACAGCTGATAGTCGAGCTCTAGCGCCTGTACAGGTTGCACACAGCGGGCGGTAAAGCGCAAAACAAAATAGGCACCATCGCTGTGATCATCAATCAGTGGTTCGCCCGCGTGCGTCACACAGAGCGCACCGGCGGTTCTCAGTTGCAGATTGCCCAGGGCGTAGCGAACAATTCTGTTCTGTGCCTGGCGTACTTCGCCCCAGGTCAACTGACCATCGCCGTTGGCATCGAGGTCGAGCGCCACGTCCAGATCGCGCAGCGCGATATCCCATTGCGCGCCGACAGTAGCGCCGCTGACGGACAGATGCAGGTAGCTGTCACTGGCTTTGTGCGCGTGCGCCAGCGGACCCCAGCACATCAGGAGTAGCCCAAGCGCCACCACGCGTGCGCAGAGCGAACGATATGCTGGAACAGCCTTGCGGATGTGTGTTGCGCCACTCATCGTGTCATGAGCGCAGCAATGCCGCGAGCCGCACGTCGATCAGTCCCGAGCTACGCAACCAGGTCGCGAGTTGTGTGCGCGTAGCGCTGTCGTGCATCGCCGTGGCGGCTTCAAGCAGGATGCGCGCATCGGCCGGTTCCTTTTGAATAATCCAGTTATCGAGCGCCAGCTGTAACGCAGTTCGAGGGTTGCCCTCGAGGAATAGCGCCATGCGCGCCGCCTCACGCAGATGCGTGCGATCGCCGCGTAGTTTTGCCGCAGCATGGCGTTCACGCAGCTGCGCCAGCGCCGCATCGCGTTGCCCCTGCCAGCTGGATTGAGCGCCGCCAGCAGACGTCTCGTTGACGAGTGCCTGCAGGGCCAGCGCCCGGCGCAACAGCAGATTGTCATCACGAGTCTGGTTCGAGGTCAGCGCCAGCACCTGCTGCGGCTGGCCGCGATCCAGCAACAGGTCACAATACGCACCACGCGCGTAGCGATCGTTGGCGTCCAGCTGCAAGGCCGCCTGAAAGTACTCGCTGGCCCGCGTGTAGTCGCCGCTGTGCGCTGAGATTTCCGCCATTAGCGTTGTGGCCCAGAGTCGGTCCGCTAGGTCACCTACCGGACTGTTCAGCAACGCGCGCTGCGCCAGTGCAGCAGCCGTACTCAGCTTGCCGGTGGCACTCGCAACGCTGGCCAGGCACAGTGATGTAGTTACCTCTCCGGCACTACGCCATAACGCTGCGCAGTCGCGTTGCGCCTCAGAATAACGCCCGAGTACCTGCAGTATGGTCGCCCGTGTTATCAGCGCCTGGGCATGATCCCGCTGCACAGCCAGCACCTCGTCCAGCTCGATGAGTGCAGCAGTGAATTGATGCAGCGACTGGTGAATCGTGGCACGCAGCACACGGACGTCGAGCGGCGCGCCTGCACCCTCAGGCCAGGCAGCCAGCGAGGCTTGCGCGTAGCCTAAAAAACGGGGATCGCCATTGCGCCGCGCAGCTTCAATGTAGGCTCGCGCCAATGGCAACACCGCGGCGGGATCGCTGGCATGGCGCTGTGCATGTTGGTGCAGGAGCGTCAGGCCAGAGAGGGAAGGGTCGTAGCGAATCGGCAGCGTCTCCACAACCACGTCATCGCTGGCAGGCAGATGCGGCGTGGCTGGGACCCGGGCTGGCACAATTGCCAGCCCAAGCCCAACACACAGTACCACCAGCCTGATCACGTCAAAGGACGGCGACCGGCGTCGCGCTGTCGGCATCCAGGGCGGCAATGGCGTCCACCGCCATCGGCAGTGCAGTATCGCTAGCGACAGCGACGATGCTCTGAACTGACTGTGTAAAGGCGTCCACCGCGGTGGACATGACTTTGGGCGACTGGTCTGCTGCGCTGCCGCAGGCGCTCAGGGCACCAGCGGCGGCGATCGCCACCACCACCATAGTCGTTGATCTTTTCATGACTGACTCCTGTAGTAACAAGGTGGCGTTACGGGTTGGCTGCCATGGCGTTCTGGCGGTGGGGCGATCCAGGCAATGGCGTCAGCAGGTACGGGAAAGTGGCGTCGATGAAGCTGTCGTCCAGATAGGCGCCATCCGTAAAGTGGATAGCTCCCGAAGGCGCATCGCCGGCCTGGCAGCCGAAGGCCGCGGGATTGTTCAACGTACACAGCAACCCCATCGCCACGCGCAATTCGATATCCACAACGTCGTCTCCAGGGCGGCGACCGTTCGGAAAGCCGGCGACGTCACCGCCAATGACACCAAGACGGTTTTGCCCGCCCTTGGGTACAGCGGGAGTAGAGGTATTGAGACGCAGCATTTCCGAGGCCGTGACATGCGCGGGTTGATTGAGCCCGGGAATGCCGGTCAGAAAAGCCGTGACCAGATCGGTGCGTGGAAATCTGGTTGGCGCCTTGACGCCCGCCGCACCGAACAACGCCTCGACCAATGCTGGCAGGGTCGGATTGGTGACGTAATCGGCAAACTGCGCGTCACGGGCCGGCACACTGGCATTGAAGCGATCCTTGTCCTTGAGTCCGATAATTATTTCATTGACCAACGGCATGCCCAGTCGCGACACCTGCGACCAGGCGCCGCCCACCTTGCTGGCGTCATTTCGTTCCATGTCATGATCGCGCGGATCGGGATTGATCAGGCTGCCCTGGCGGAGGCTGGCAGTCGTCCAGGCGCCGATGATCGGATCATTCCCGTGTGTCACACAGCTGGCCGGCACTTCCAGTATCAGGCTCGTGGTATTGGCATCCGCCAGGTCATCTGGCACTGCGCGCTCGGCATTGGCGTTGAATTCAACGGCCGGGTATTTGATGTTGATAAGATCGAATGTCTCGCCCAGATTCACGACAAAGGGATCTTTGCGCTGACCGACAAACATGCGCCCGGCACCGCAGCCGGGAATGTTGATGTCGTACACGAACTTTGCGGCGTAGCCGACGTAGTCGGGGATGGTCTTGGTGCCAATGTTGTCCAAAGGTTTGGCGAAGGACGTGGCCCCGGTGGCGGCGTTGCTGATCGCCTGCGCATTGCCACTGCGACGTGAGCCGCGTACCAGTGACACGGTGTAGGACTCGGCGACATTCTGCACCGCCGGATTCACCTCGGTAATGGCACCAGCCTGGACCAGCGGAATGGCGACATCCTTGCCGCCTACATTCAAGGTGATATTGCGGTGCGAGGTTTTGAACCTGAATTGAAAGGTCAGATCCTCGATGGCATCGCCGTTGTTATCGACATGGATCTCATACAGTGCATCGGGGTCCATGGTGAAATAATTCGGACCGCCATAGGCCGCCTCCAACGGCTGGTAGTTGGCGATCAGGGTCACGAAGCCGGCGCGTCCCGGTTCGTAGCTGCGAAAGGCGTAGAAATCAGTGCCATCGACTTTCGGGTGCTCGGTAATAAAGGGCGCCTCCCGATGGCTTGATGCCGGTGACGGGACTGCTGCGATAAGCGCCAGACCGGCCACGACTGCCACGGCGATCCCTTTCAGGGGCGCGCCGGGGCGCACCCGCGTAGTGTTGCTCATAAACCCTCCTAAAAGATGTGGGAAAATAGTTACTGCGCGACTGTTACGGTCCAACTCGAGGCGCGGATGCACGGCGGGCAAAAAATAAAGATGCTGACGCCAGCTGGGAGTGCGTTATATCCTTTGAGCCAGCGGTAACTCTGGCATCCGGCAGATTAGCGACGTCGTATATAAGGGTTATGGAGCAGGCGTGGCAGCAACTGTGGACAGCAATGAGCTTGAAGACCTATTGCATCGCTGTGCCGCACACGACAGCGCAGCACTGCAGTCTCTCTACGCTCGCGCCGCACCGCAGTTGTTGGGCATTCTGGTACGCCTGCTCGGGTCGCGGGCGGTCGCTGAGGACGTGTTGCAGGATGCTTTCATCCGTATCTGGCAGCAGGCCGGTCAATTTGATCGCATCAAGGGTCGGGCGATGTCCTGGATGGTGGCTATCGCCCGCAATCGCGCCATCGATGTGCAACGCGCAACCCGCCCGACGGTGCTGCTCGACGCTGCGGAACTCGCGGGTGCTGAACAGCTGCAGGTGGCTGGCCCGGCTGATAGCGTCGAGTTTAGTTCCGCCGGTGATGCGCTACGGCGTTGCCTCGGATTGCTCGCCACTGCACAGCGGCAGTGCCTGCTGCTCGCCTACCAGCGGGGGTTCGCTCAGGAAAAGATTGCGCAATCGATCGGCAAACCGTTGGGAACGGTCAAGAGCTGGGTGCGACGCGGCCTGCAGACACTGAAGACCTGTCTGGAAACATGAATCTCAATCAACCAGAGCGCCTCGAGCTACTTGCGGCCACCTACACGCTTGGTGTGTTGCGCCATCGTGCGCGCGCGCGCTTTGAACGACTGTGCGTGTCGTCAATGTCAGCCCGTATCGCAACACAGCTTTGGGAAGATCGCCTGCTGCCACTGGCACTTGAGCTGCCGATGGTCGCGCCGTCCACGGCACTGTGGCCACGAATTCAGCAGCGTATTGCCGCCGGGCGCGACCAGATTGGGGTTCCGGCGGATCTGGATCAGCGCCGGCGCGCACGACGCTGGTGGCAGGTCGCAGCGGCAGCGAGCGTGATTGCGGTTACCTTGCTGGTTGGAAAACTGACTATCTGGCATGAAACTGCGTGGCAGGCCTTCGCGGTGCTCGCCCAAGCCCATGCTGCCCCGTCCTGGCGGGTGGAGCGCAGTCCGGATACCGCCAGCATTTACATTCACACGATCGCCAGCATCACATTGGAAGCGAGCAAGGATTACGAGCTGTGGGTATTGCCCAGGGTCGGCCAGCCTGTCTCCCTGGGCTTGCTGCCACGATCGGGAAATCTACAACGCAAGCTAACGACTGAGCAACGCCGGATGCTCCTCACTGCCCTGCAGGTTGCAGTGAGTGTCGAACCCGCCGGTGGTTCACCGACCGGGCTACCTACCGGTCCGGTCATCGTGGTCGCGCCCATCGTTCGTATGACGTAGCGGCGGCGCGAGCAGACGCAGCGCACGCCACTCAGACAGGGCGCGCTGCAATTGGGAAAAATCGCGCACCAGCTCAACTCCCGTCAGCGCGCGCACCCGCTGCAATCCTTCGCCGCCGGCCCAGATGGCGACCGAATCCGGAAGCATCGCGCGCAGATCGTTCAGGCTGCGCTGCGCCGGTCCGGATTGAAACACGCCGCTGAATGAGAGCGCCACGACGTCGGCGTGATGCGCGGCAGCCGCCATCGCGATGTCGTTTGCGGGTGTTTGTGTTCCCAGCGCAATGCATCGTGCACCCGCTGCGGTGAGCAGGGCCTCGGCCATCAGCAGTCCGACGCGATGCTGCTCGCCTGGCATCGAGGTGAGCAGTACCCGAGGCGGGCCGCCGTCGTGGGATGCCAGGAATATTGCGTGACGCAGTGTGTTTTCAATCTGTTGGGAATAGAGATGCTCTTCATGAATGGCCAGTTCGCCGCGTGACCACGTTTCGCCAACCAGGATATTAAGGTCGTTCACGGTCTCGGTGACAAAGCGCTCGAGACCCTGGCGCAGCAGATTTTGCGCCAGCCATTGACGCACGCGCTCGCCGTGGTGAGACCTGAGCATCGCCATGAATTCTGCATAGCCTGCCGGGTCGGCGTGCGCGACCGGCGAGCGCCTGAGCGCCAGTCGCTCCAGTTCGTCGATATCGCTTGCGACGATCTTCCCGGGTCGATGGCCGGCGTCGATCAGCCGCTTGATCAGGCTCAGTCGCTTGATCTGGTCGTGCGGGTAGACGCGTTCGCCATGGGCGTCGCGGATGGGTTTCGGGAACCCGTAGCGGCGCTCCCAGATGCGCAGGGTGTCTTTGCTCAGGCCCGTATCACGCTCGACTGCACCGATGCCGACATGGGCCTCCGCGTCCACTTGTGGTGTATTTGACCTGGACAAAAATGCCTCTAAACATTGAAAGTAGTCGAAGTATACGTTATTTTAGTACAATTGACTAGGTCAAGATAATCAGCGCCCAGGACTCCCAACAGATTTGAATGCTCACATCCACATTCTTATGAGCTACGTATAGGCAGGTATGACAACGACAACCCAACTGGCGCTCGACTGGGTCGAGCAGGGCCTGGTGCCCGACACGGTGATCCGCGCCGGCATCCGGCGCTTGTTGAAAAACCGGCTGGTCGAAATCAGCGCCGGCGACGCTGCTGGCGCGGCGGAACTGTGTGCTGCGTTTGCCGAGGAGATCGGTACGGCGCCGATCGCGCTGGTGCCGGATCAGGCCAACGCGCAGCACTATGAAGTGCCGGCCGCCTTCTTCGCCGAGGTGCTGGGGCGACACCGCAAATACAGTTCATGCTGGTGGCCGGGCGACATCAAAACGCTCGATCAGGCTGAAGCTGCTGCGCTCGCCGCGACCTGTCAGCGCGCCGAACTTGCCGATGATCAGGACATACTCGAACTGGGCTGTGGCTGGGGTTCGCTGACGCTGTGGATGGCGGAGCGTTTTCCGCGCAGTCGTATCACTGCGCTTTCCAATTCGCACTCGCAACGCGCGTACATCGAGTCCGAGGCCGTGCGCCGCAAACTCAGCAATGTGCGTGTCCTGACCTGCGACATGAACGGCTTCGAGTGTGAAGCGCGCTTTGATCGTATCGTCTCGGTCGAGATGTTCGAACACATGCGCAACTGGCCGCAGCTGTTCGGGCGCGTGAGCGGCTGGCTCAAGCCGCGCGGGCGCTTTTTCATGCATGTATTCGTGCACCGTTCGACTCCTTACCTGTTCGTCGAGCGTGATGCGAGTGACTGGATGAGCCGCCACTTCTTCTCCGGTGGCATGATGCCGAGCGACGATCTGGCGCTGCACTTCCAGGGGCAGATGCAGATCGTGCGGCGCTGGCGCTGGGACGGGACCCACTACCAGCGTACCGCCAACGCCTGGCTTGAGAACATGGATGCCCGCCGCGCCGCAGTATGGCCGATACTCGCCGACACCTATGGCCACGAACCGGCAGCGCAATGGTGGATGCGCTGGCGCGTCTTCTTCATGTCGTGCGCTGAACTGTTTGGTTTCGAGCGTGGCCAGCAATGGTGGGTCAGTCACTATCTATTCGAGAAGCGCTCATGAGTCAACGAGCGGTTGGTCTGCTGTTGAACTTCGTTGCCTTCCAGCTCGGCTGGTTTGCATGCGTGGTGGGTGCCGCTCGCGGCTGGCCGTTGACTGGTACCGCGATCGCCGCAGTGATCGTCGCCTGGCACATCGTGCGTGCCGCACGTCCGGCGCAAGAATTGAAACTGGTTTTATTCGCGCTGCTGATAGGAGCGCTGTGGGAAAGTTCGCTGATCGCGCTCGGCTTGCTAGATTTCACCTCCGGAACCCTGCTCGTGGGCCTGGCGCCGCCGTGGATCCTGGCGCTGTGGGCCTTGTTTGCTACCACACTCAACCTGTCGCTCGGGTGGCTCAAGCAGCGCTGGCTGCTGGCCACACTGCTTGGCGCAGTCGCCGGACCGCTTTCCTACTGGGCCGGTGTGCGTCTTGGCGCGGTGCAATTCGTCGCACCGTGGCCGTCACTGACTGCACTCAGCCTTGGCTGGGCCCTCATGACGCCGCTGCTGGTGCGCCTCGCTCACCGTTATGACGGCATTCACGTCGCACCTTAGGCGCCACCATGCCCGATGTTCATGACCTGGGTTATGCAGCGCTGTGCGGTGGTGGTGCGATACTGCTGCTGGCTTTCGCCACCTGGCTTGTCAGTGTATACAAGCGCGATGCCAGCATTGTGGACAGTGTCTGGTCGCTGCTGATTCTGCTGCCTGCCATTGTCTATGCCATAACACTTTCGGCACGCAGTTCGCGTTCGGTATGGGTTTTGGCGCTCGCCGCACTGTGGGCGCTGCGTCTGGCGGGCTACATCAGCTGGCGCAACTGGGGCGAGCCCGAAGATCATCGCTATCAAGCCATCCGCGCCCGCAATCAGCCGCACTTTGCAGCGAAAAGTCTGTACCTGGTATTCGCCCTGCAGGGGATGCTCGCCGCGATCGTGTCGTTGCCGCTGCTCGCTGCACTCGCCAGTTCCCGCCGGCCCAACTGGCTGGATGTGCTGGGTGTTGCCGTGGTTGCGTTTGGCCTGGTCTTCGAGACCCTGGGCGACTGGCAGCTGGCACGCTTCAAGGCCAGTGCAGCAAGCCAGGGCCGCGTGCTCGATACGGGCCTGTGGCGCTACACGCGCCATCCGAATTATTTTGGTGAGTTCTGTGTGTGGTGGGGTTTCTATCTGATCGCGCTCGCGGCTGGCGGTTGGTGGAGCGTGATTGCGCCGCTGCTGATGTCGCTGCTGCTGCTCAAAGTGTCGGGCGTGGCACTGCTTGAAAAGGCTATCGGTGAGCGCCGCCCGGCATATAGGGCCTATATCGCGCGTACCAACGCCTTCTTCCCTGGCCGGCCGCGAGGGGCCCGCTGATGCGGCCCGCTGCCATCAGCGCGCAGCTGCTGGGCGCCGCCCTATTGTCTGCGACCAGCCTGCATGCTCAGGCGCGGTCGCGGGTGTGGGATTTCCAGGTATTTCTTGGCGATGCACCGATCGGCTACCACCAATTCACACTGGATGAGCAGGGTGCCTGGCGCCAACTCAGGAGCGAGTCGCGCTTCGAGGTGAAAGTGCTGTTGTTCACCGCCTACCGATATGAGCATGAGGCGACGGAACTGTGGCGCGGCGACTGCCTGGAGAGTTTGACAGCGCGCACCAACGACAATGGCAGGCGGCCAAGCGTGGATGCGGTGAGCGATGGCGAGCGTCTCGCAGTCGCTACCGGCAAGGGCAGCGAATCCATTGGTGGCTGCGTCATGAGCTTCGCGTACTGGAATCCGCAGATACTGCGCCAGACGCGCCTCCTGAACGCGCAGACCGGCGAATATGAAGCCATCAAGGTCACCACGCTGGGCGTAGAAAACATCACGGTGCGCGGCGCGCCGGTGGAGGCGAAGCGCTTTCGCCTTACTGGCAGCGGCAACCCGATCGATCTTTGGTATTCGTTGGGTGACGAGTGGCTCGCGCTCGAATCCACCGTGGCGGGCGGCCGCCGTCTGCGCTACCGGCTCAATTGAAATGAAGCGGAGATAATCTTGAGAATTCAGACACTGCTTGGCGGCATGGTTTCGCTGGCTCTGCTCGGCGCCTGCCAGGGAGAGGCTGTGCCGTTGGTGACGGTTGCGCATGTCGATCTGGAACGTTTCATGGGCGACTGGTACGTGATTGCCGGAATCCCGACCTATATCGAGAAAGGCGCACACAACCCGCTCGAGTCGTACCGGCTGGAAGCCGACGGTACGATCGCGACCACCTTCACGTTCCGCGTTGGCGGCTTCGAGGGCAAGCCAAAGGTTTACAAGCCGCGCGGCTTCGTAGTCGATCGTGACTCGAATGCCGTCTGGGGCATGCAGTTCATGTGGCCGATCAAGACCGACTATCGAATCATGTACCTCGACGAGGCTTATGGGCAGACGATTATCGGTCGCCAGCAGCGCGACTACCTGTGGATCATGGCGCGTACGCCGCAGATCAGCGACGCGGACTATCAACGCCTGGTCGGGTACGCGGGCGAACACGGTTACGACCTCAAGCGACTGCAGAAAATGCCCCAACAATGGCACTGAAGAGCAACATGAAGATTGCGATCATCGGCAGTGGTATCGCCGGCAACGTCGTTGCGCACCGCCTGCACCGCGAGCACGAGATCACGGTGTTCGAGGCCGCCGCCCATATCGGCGGCCATACGCATACCCACGAGATCGACCTGCACGGCGAGCGGCTCGCAATCGACACCGGGTTCATTGTGTTCAATGACTGGACCTACCCGAACTTCATCGCTCTGCTCAGCGAGCTGGGCGTCGAGTCCCAGCCCAGTGCGATGAGTTTCAGTGTACGCAACGAAGCGAGTGGTCTGGAGTACAACGGCACGACGCTCAACACACTGTTCGCGCAACGACGCAACCTGCTAAGGCCATCGTTTCACCGCATGCTGCGCGATATCATGCGTTTCAATCGCGAGGCGCCCGCGCTGCTGGAGTCGGCGAGCGACATCGCGCTCGGCGAATATCTGGCGGCGCAGGGCTATTCCCGTGAATTCATTGGCGACTACCTGATGCCGATGGGGGCGGCCATCTGGTCAACCGACCCGACGCATATGCTGGCGTTTCCAGCCCGTTTTTTTGTACGCTTCTTCCATAACCACGGCATGCTGTCGGTGAATTCTCGACCACAGTGGCGGGCGATCCGCGGTGGCTCGGCACGTTACGTCGACAAACTGGTGGCGCCGTTTCGCCACCGCATCCGGCTCAATACGCCGGTCGAAACCGTGCGACGCCTGCGCGATCGGGTACTCATCAAGGCACGCGGCACGGAGGCCGAGCGCTTCGATCAGGTGTTCTTCGCGTGTCACTCGGATCAGGCGCTGAACCTGCTGGTCGATGCGACGCCGCTCGAACGCGAGATCCTCGGGGCGATTCCCTACCAGGAAAACGAGGTGGTACTGCATACCGACACCGCGCTGTTGCCGCGCGCACGACGTGCCTGGGCGGCGTGGAACTATCATGTGGTGAGCGGACAGCCCGAGCGAGCCGCCCTGACCTACAACATGAACATCCTGCAAAGCCTGCGGACGCGCGCAACCGTCTGCGTGACCCTCAATCACAGTGAACACATTGCGCCCGAGAGGATCATCAAGCGGCTGAGTTGCCAGCATCCGCTGTATACGCCGGCCGGCGTGGCTGCACAGCAGCGCCAACACGAGATCAACGGCGTGCAACGCAGCTACTTCTGCGGCGCCTACTGGCGTTTCGGCTTTCACGAAGACGGAGTCGTGAGCGCCCTCAATGCCCTTGAGCATTTCGGAGCAGCCGAGCATGCACAGCGCGATCTATCACGGGTGGCTTAACCACCGGCGCCGTGCGCCACGCGCGCACGCGTTCCGTTACCGGCTGTTCTTCCTGTACCTCGATCTGGCGGAACTCGATAGCGTGTTTCGAGGGCGCTGGCTATGGTCGACGCGACGTCCGGCGCTCGCGTACTTCAAGCGTCGCGATCATCTTGGTGACCCGCGGTTGCCGCTTGAGCGGGCGGTGCGCGATCTGGTTGAAGAGCGCAGCGGGCGTCGTCCGGCCGGGCCGATCCGCCTGCTCACGCATTTGCGGTATTTCGGCCATTGCTTCAATCCGGTCAGTTTTTACTACTGTTTTGATGCCGACGACACGCAGGTCGAGACCGTTGTGGCTGAGGTCAATAACACACCGTGGGGCGAGCAGCATTGCTACGTTCTGGGCGTTCCCCAGCAGCGGACGGGAGGAAAATACCAGCGCTACCGCAGCGACAAGGTGCTGCACGTCTCGCCCTTCATGCCCATGGCGCTGGCTTACGAGTGGGATTTGAGCACGCCGGCCGGGCAGTTGGACGTCCACATGGCGCTTGCGCCAATGGACGGCAGCAACGAAAAAATATTCGATGCGACGCTGCAGCTTGAGCGCGCTGACATCAGCGGCGCGCGGCTGGCCGGGATGCTGGCCCGCTTCCCGCTCATGACGATGCAGGTGGTCTTTGCCATCCACTGGCAGGCCTTGCGGCTCTGGATGAAAGGTGTGCCGGTGCATAGCCATCCGGCAAACCGGCAGGTGTCGCCAGGCAGTCGACAGTCATCGGCTTCAGAGACAGGCGCCTAGTGCCCGCCACGCGGCGGATCTGCATTGCGGCCGGCACGCGCCTGCGCCAACCGCTCGGCCGCTGCACGCGCATCCTCGCGAGCGGCGTCGATGACAGCCATGACGGCGGTGGCATCGGCAGCTGTTTCGCTCCGCGTAAACCGGCCGCTGAGGGTGCTGTCGGCCTGTAGTTCGCCCTGTTCATACAGGGCCCACATTTCGTGCGCATATTCGCTGTCCATCAGCTCGGGCGCGAAGCGAGCAAGCGTGCTGCGAATATTGTTGACGTCACGTTCCAGCATGGCGAAGGCCGCATTGTTACCGGCGGCGTTGACCACCTGCGGCAGATCGATGATGACCGGGCCCAGCGGTCCGATCAGCACGTTGAATTCCGACAGGTCACCGTGGATGAGTCCCAGGCTGAGCATGCGAAGAATCTGCTGCATGAGAAACATGTGATATTCGCGCGCCGTCTCGGCCGACAGTTCGAGTCCGCCCAGTTGCGGTGCAGGTTGGCCGGCCGCGTCAGTAACCAGCGCCATCAGCAGCACACCATTGAAATAACCGTAGGGCTGGGGCACACGCACGCCCGCCGCGGTGAGCTGGTAGAGCGCGTCGACCTCGGCATTCTTCCACGCCGCTTCCTGTTCCTGGCGACCGAAGCGGGTGCTCTTCTGCATGGCGCGGGCCTGCCGGCTGCCACGAACCTTGCGGCCTTCCTGGTATTGCGCACGTTTCTGGAAGCTGCGCTGCGCCATGTCACGATAGACCTTGGCACAGCGCTTTTCGCCGCCCGAGCGCACCAGGTAGACAGTGGCTTCCTTGCCGCTCTTAAGGGGTCGAATGACTTCGTCGATAATTCCGTCTTCGATTAGCGGTTGCAGGCTGGCGGGGATTTTCATGATTGGGTTGGCACGCGCACGATTATACCCGGCGCGCGCTGCAATACCGCGCCATAAACGCTGGCTCGGAGATGTTCTTGCACCTGACGTTGCGGAGCCTAAAATTGCCGGCAGATCGGCTGCAAACTGGAGCTTGCCATGAACGCACAACCCTGGTCCCGACGGACGCTGTTACTGCAGGGCACCGCCCTCATGTCCGCTGTGGCGCTTTGGCGAGACGCACTTGCTGGCATGACACCCGGGCAGGGGGGGAGACAGGGTGCTCCCGCTGCCGCGGCTGGCACACTCATGCTTGGCGGTGATCTGGAGGTGGCGCGCCTGGGGTTCGGCGCCATGCGTATCACCGGCGATGGCAGCTGGGGCGAGCCGCCTGACGCACGCGCGGCACGTGCATTACTGCGCCGCGCTGTCGAGCTGGGTGTGAATTTCATCGATACTGCGGACGCCTATGGGCCCGAGGTCAGTGAACGGCTGATCGCAGAAGCCTGGCATCCCTATCCGCGCGGACTGGTGATCGCTACCAAAGGAGGGCTGACGCGACCAAGCCGGGCGGAATGGCGACCCGACGGTCGCCCGGAGCATTTACGCGCTGCCTGTGAGGCCAGCCTCAAACGTCTCAAGCTTGAGCGCATCGATCTGTATCAGTTTCATCGTCCCGATCCGGAGGTTCCGCTCGAGGATTCTGTTGGTGAACTCAAACGCCTGCAGCAGCAAGGCAAGATTCGCCATATCGGGCTTTCAAATATTGACCTCGGGCAGCTGCGCAAGGCGCAGGGCATCATCAAGGTGGTCTCGGTGCAAAACCGTTACAATATCGCGGATCGCGCCTCTGAAGATGTGCTTGCGGTTT
Organism: Gammaproteobacteria bacterium; assembly: GCA_031441585.1. Classification (GTDB taxonomy): domain Bacteria; phylum Pseudomonadota; class Gammaproteobacteria; order Steroidobacterales; family Steroidobacteraceae; genus FEN-1191. Next base: position 54,315 of record JANMWZ010000114.1, on the reverse strand, counting down.
GTGAGCGCGAGCAGATTGCCTTTTTGCCGTGGGGGCCGTTGGCGCAGCGAGCCCAGACCTCAGCCACTCCAGACGCTTCGTTGGTCGCACTCAAGCGCTTCGCCGAGGAGCACAAGCTCACACTGCCGGTGGCCGCACTGGCCTGGCTGCTGGCGAAATCGCCAATCATGCTGCCCATTCCTGGCACTTCGCGTGTCGATCATCTTGAGCAGGATGTCAGCGCAGCGCAGGTACGGCTGAGTGCAGCGGAGCTGCGCCGCATCGGCTGAGCGCGCAGCGCTGCCGGCGTCTGCGCCGATTCCGCCTCGTTCAGCTCACCCAGAGCAAGCACCTGCAGTGAGTGATCGGCGAACTTCTGCTGTCGATTTCTCATTCAGGAGCCAGGCCAGCACGGCGCTGGCAAGTCCAGGCACCGTGCAAGTGTTACAGTGATATTATCCGGAAAAAGACAGGATATTTCGATGGACAACGTTCCCTCCGCCGTGAAGCCGAAGAAGTCAGTGGCGCTCTCCGGCGTGGTGGCTGGCAACACCGCCCTGTGCACCGTCGGGCGCACTGGCAATGACCTGAGTTATCGCGGCTATGACATTCTGCACATCGCCACCAGCTGCGAATTTGAGGAAATCGCCCACCTGCTGATTCACGAGCGGCTGCCGAATCGTGCCGAACTCACCGCCTATCGGCGGAAACTGATTGCACTGCGCGGTTTGCCAGCGAATGTCCGGGTGGTGCTTGAGAGCCTGCCGGCCAGCAGCCACCCCATGGACGTGTTGCGCACCGGTGTTTCGGCGCTGGGTTGCATCGAGCCCGAGAAGGAGGGGCATGCCATCGAGGCGGCCCGTGATCTGGCTGACCGGCTGATCGCCTGTCTCGGTTCCATGCTGTGTTATTGGCATCATTTCAGTCGCACACGCAGTCGTGTTGATGTCGAGACCGATGATGAGTCGGTGGGCGGGCACTTTCTGCACCTCCTGCATGGCGAAAAACCCGGGCCGCTGTGGGTGCGCGCCATGCACACATCGCTGATTCTCTATGCCGAACACGAATTCAACGCTTCGACCTTTGCCGCACGGGTGATCGCCGGCACTGGCTCAGATCTTTACTCGTGCATAAGCGGAGCGATCGGAGCGCTGCGTGGCCCAAAGCATGGCGGCGCGAACGAAGCAGCTTTTGAAATCCAGAATCGCTACCAGGATCCCGCCGGGGCGGAAGCCGATATCCGCCGCCGCGTGGCCGGCAAGGAAGTGATCATCGGCTTTGGTCACCCGGTGTACACCATTGCCGATCCTCGCAATGTCATCATCAAGGAAGTAGCGCGCGCCCTGGCGCTGGCAGCGCGCGACGAGCGTCACTTCGCCATTGCCGAGCGACTTGAAGCCGTCATGAAGGAAACCAAGAACATGTTTCCGAATCTCGACTGGTTTTCAGCCGTTTCCTATTCATTGATGCAGGTGCCGGCAGCTATGTTTACACCGCTGTTTGTCATCTCGCGCACCACCGGCTGGGCCGCACACGTCATTGAGCAACGCCTGGATGGCAAGATCATCAGGCCGAGTGCCCATTACACCGGCCCGGACAATCTGCCTTTTGTACCCCTTGAGCAACGAGTCTGAATAATGAGTCATGACATCAAGTCCGCGCTGCGCCCGGATACGGACGCCGTGCTCGCCAACATTGCTGACTACGCATTGGCATATGCGATCAACAGTGAGATCGCCTACGAAACAGCCTATTACTGCCTGCTGGATACGCTGGCCTGCGGTTTTCAGGCGCTGAAATATCCGGCCTGCACCAGATTGCTGGGACCGGTAGTGCCGGGGGCAACACTGGCACGCGGCGCGCGCGTGCCGGGCACCCGCCATGAGCTCGATCCGATCAATGCGGCCTTTAATATTGGCGCGATGATCCGCTGGCTTGATTTCAATGACACCTGGCTGGCGGCCGAGTGGGGCCATCCGTCCGACAATCTGGGCGGTATCCTTGCGGTTGCTGATTACCTCGCGCGCAACGGCAAGCCTCTTAAAGTTCGCGACGTACTCACCGCCATGATCAAGGCACACGAAATTCAGGGTGTGCTGGCGCTCGAGAACAGCTTCAATCGGGTCGGTCTCGATCATGTGCTGCTGGTGCGTGTGGCCTCGACCGCGGTAGTGACTGCGATGCTGGGCGGCAGCCGCGAACAGATCATCAACGCGATTTCAAACGCCTGGATCGACGGCGGCGCGCTGCGCACCTATCGGCATGCGCCCAACACCGGCTCGCGCAAGAGCTGGGCGGCAGGCGATGCCACCAGCCGCGCGGTGCGGCTCGCGCTGTTCGCGCTCAAGGGTGAAATGGGCTATGCCTCGGCACTGACGGCAAAGAGCTGGGGCTTCCAGGATGTGCTGTTCAAGGGCAAGTCCATAGTCGTCCCGCAGGCCTTCGGCAGCTACGTGATGGAAAACGTGCTGTTCAAGATTTCCTATCCAGCCGAGTTTCACTCGCAAACCGCGGTTGAGGCGGCCATTGCGCTGCATCCACAGGTCAAGGACCGGCTCGAGCAGATAGAGCGCGTTGTCATCGAGACCCAGGAACCCGGGGTGCGTATCATTGACAAAACCGGGCCGCTGGCAAACCCCGCGGATCGCGATCATTGCCTGCAGTACATGGTGGCGATCCCGCTGCTGTTTGGACGGTTGAGCGCCGCTGACTATGAAGATGACGTGGCCCGCGAGCCGCGCGTCGATGCGCTGCGCGCGCGCATGAGCGTCAGGGAAAATGCTGAGTTTACCCGCGACTATTACGCTGCCGATAAACGCTATATCGGCAATGCGGTGCAGGTTTTCTTCAGGGACGGCACCGCCACGCAACGAATCGCTGTGGATTTCCCCATCGGTCATCGCCGGCGGCGCGCCGAGGGCATTCCGGTATTGGTGAAAAAATTCAAGAGCAGCGTCGCGGCCCACTTTGATGGCGCGCAGGCCGCGGCGATAGGTGCGCTGTTTGCCGATCGTCCCAGACTCGAGGCGCTGCCGGTCGATGACATGGTGAGCAGCCTGGTGGTCTAGCAGGCATTCATTCCGGACAGTCCAGCTGTGAACACGTCAACGGAAGCTGCGCCGCTGCGTTGTCAGGATTAGACATCGCCAACTATCGGGCGAGGTCTCCGCCCGTTACCATAATGGAGTTCACTATGTTTAATCGCCTTGGCAAGACAGCTATTGTAGCCCTGACTGCTGGCGCAGTGCTTTCGCTGGGTATGGCCTCAAGCGCCCTGGCAGAAACCAGATGGGAAAAAAGCCACCCGCGGCGTGATCAGGTCAATGACCGACTTGCGCACCAGGACGCGCGTATTCACCAGGAAGTGAAAGAAGGTGACCTGACGCACGCTCAGGCGGCAAAGTTCCACCGCCAGGATCATCAGATTCGCCGCGAAGAGCAACTGATGGCCAGTCAAAACGGCGGCCATATCACCGCGCAGGAACAGAAGCGCCTGAACCAGCAGGAAAACGCGCTGAGCAAGCGGATCGGCAAGTAACGAAACACGCACTGGTCGTGGAAGCACAAGGGGCCTGCGGGCCCCTTGGGCTAGGCGCGCAGCAGATCGCGCGCCGGCGCTACGCGCTCGCTCCCGGGGAACACGTCGGCCAACGCGCGTTCCGCGACGCCCAAATGGTCCAGCACCAGACCCTTGGCCAGCGCCCGCAGATCAATCGTGGCCCGCAGGTCACGGCCCTCGTAGCGTTGTCGCTCGCTGAGGCCCGGCCAGTCGACCAGCATACGTCGGCCGCGCACCGCGCCGCCGAGCAGCAAGGCCGCCGCGCCGGTGCCATGATCAGTGCCGCCTGTGCCATTCACCTGCACAGTCCGTCCGAATTCGGTGCACACGAGCACGGCGCTACGCGACCACTCAGTACCCAGTCCGCGCCGCAGCGCATCGAGCACCTGATCCAGTCCACGGAGTCGGCTGGCCAACTGACCCTCGGCCGCACCTTCGCCGGCGTGGGTGTCCCAGCCGCCAGCATCGAGCACCGCTACGCGCGGCCCGTTGGCTGCGCTGATCATTCGTCCAGCGGTTTCAGCAATCAGCTTCAGGCGCTCGACACCCTCGCCCCTGATCTTAGGGCTCGCGCCGCCTGTCGCCTCCTGGTCGACAAGCGCTGCCATGTGCGTGGCTTCGTCAAGGCGCGCGGACAGGGTTACATCATCCGAATACAGATCACGTAGTCGTGTAATCAGTTCGGGCTCCACCTCAGGCAGCGCTGAGGGTGCCCATGAACCGACCGGGATGGGTCCACGGAGGACCAGCGGCACATTCTGTCCAAGCGCGAGACCGTCGACGCCGCGCTCGGGGAGCGCACCGAGCGCACGGTTCAGCCAACCACTCGCGCTACCGGACGGCCGATCGCCACCGTTTTCCAGTACGTTCTGGCCATCGAAGTGCGAGCGCTCCCGATAGGCGGAAGCCGTTGCGTGTACGACCAGTAGTTCTCCAGCCTGCCAGCGCTCGTGCAACAGGGTCAGTGCGGGATGAAGTCCGAAAAATCCGTCAAGATCAAGCGCACCGCGCGCTTCGCCAGGCCGGGCGATCGCGATCGGTCCGCGCGCATCGGCGTAGTCCGGGTCGCCAAAGGGGGGAACGGCAGAGAGGCCATCGAGCGCGCCGCGCAGAATCACGACAATGAAGGGACTCGCACCCGGCAGTGCCGCGAAGCTCACGCCGGGCAGGATACCCGCCAGCGCGGCGCCGACGCCGAGCCTCACACCGGCACGCAGGAATTCCCGGCGGTTGCCCATGCTCATCTCCTTTGGAACTCAGGACTCATCAGCAGTAGCGCCAGGCCCTGGGAACCCGACGCGGCATTGTCGATCGACCTGCGCGTATGCGCGCTGGCGAGCGGTCCGAGGGCCAGGTCGGCAGCGGCGATAGCTGAATGCGCATCGCCAAGGCGATCAGCGAACGCAACGCTCCATTCGACGCGCTTCATCAGCGCGTCGGCGCCATCCCAGTCAGCCTGTCGGTCCGGCCAGCCTGCGGGTGAACCCGGGCTCCAATGACGTTGGCCCAGCACTTCAAAAGGAGCCAGCAATGCCTTCGGCTCGTGCGCTGTAACCTCGAGCGCTCGCAGTGCCGAGTACACGAATTCCTGCGGTTGTTTGAACTTTTGCGGCTCGCGCTGCCAGGCCCCATCCCAGCTCACCAGAGCGTCATAGACCGTCGGCAGGTGCCCATCGCTTGAGCCATAGGCACGGGCCAATCGATCAATCAGCACGGCGGGCGGCTCGTCGGCCACGAAGTGTCGTGCGAGTTTTGTGGCCAGGTGTCGTGCGGTTGCCGGGTGCGCCGCAAGATCGTTCAGCACGGCCTGGCCCTGTGCGATGCCGGCATCCGCATAGTGACGGCCGAAAACTGTTTTGCTGCCGGGTTCATGCAGCGCCGGGCGGAATATGAAGGCGCCGGGTTCGCCATCGGCGAATCGGCCTTCGCCGCCACCGATTGACCAGCCGCTGATCACTGCCGCGAAGCTCGTGACGTCCGCTTGTGTGTAGCCGCTACCAACGCCGAGCGTGTGGAGTTCAAGAATCTCGCGGGCAAGATTTTCGTTGAGTCCGTGCCTGCCCCGCGCCGGCCCGCGGCTGCGAGGCGCGAGGCGCGCGCCCAGTTCGGAGTTTGGACCCGTGGAGTGCTGGTTATCCAGGTAAGTGATCATTGCCGGATGGCGCTCGACGCTAAGTAGCAGATCGACAAAGCGTCCATCAATCCGTGGTCGGATTGCCTCGTTTTCGAGCGACCCGGCGGTGCCGAGGCAGATCGGTTTGTCGATCGACACGGCGAAGTGGTTCGACCAGAAATGCACGAGCCGTTCCCGAAACGATCCGTCACTGGTAATCGCGATGCGCGTGCGTGCGGTGGCCTGGGCCAGATAGTGGGGTAACAGGTGCGCGCGCACGCCCTCTGCAGCCTGCTTGACGCGATCGCGTTGCGCTGCTCGCGTGGCGCGTGCGGCCAGGAAAGTAGCGAGGATCTCGCGTCCGGAGGCCAGTGTGTCCAACTCGCGCGGCGCTCGATAGGGGGTACGCAGCTGCGCGAGCAACCAGCCTCGCGGGTCATGCCCGGCCGTGGCAAGTTCGCCAGCGCGGGCCCCGAAGCCGTAGCGGCTGGTGGCAATGGCGGCTTGCGTCGCGCTATCCGTGATCACGGGTACTCCTGAGCTTACCCGACTGAGTAACGCACCACACCGGGTTAGGTTGACGTCCTGAGGCTATGAACCCGTCGCCACAGCGCGGCCCAGGTCAATGCCCGCCAGCTCATAGCCGCGCTTGAAATCGCGGATGTGCTTGCTCATCCAGGTTTGTGCCGCCCCGCTATTGCGGCTGGCAATCGCCGCGCACAAGCGGCGTTGGGCGTCAATGATGCGGGTACGCGCTTGCGGTACCTTGACGATCATGGCGGCGAGTGAGGGCTCCAGCAACTGAATCAGTGGCTCGTGAGCCAGCAACAGGGCCGGGTTGCCGCTGGCTTCGCCGAGGGCGCGAAAGAAATCCCCGACGTGAACCACGGTCTGGAGGGAGTCCACATCAGTGCGTACACTTTTTAGCGTGGCCCGCAGGCGCTTCAGGTCAGCCACTGAACGGCGGGTCGCGGCTACGGCAGCCAGCGGTGGTTCGAGAATCATCAGTGCTTCCCAGACATCCAGAAAAGTGACATCGTGGAGCACCAGTGCGCGGCGCACGCCGGCGCCGATCTGCGCGGGCCCAGGGCGCGTCACCATCATGCGTTTCGAGCCGCGGCGCCGGCCCAGCAAGCCGGCACTGTCGAGCTCGCGCAGGGCTTCACGCACGGTGGAACGATTCACACCGAACTGGCGCGCGAGTTCCAGTTCCGGCGGCAGGCGATCTCCGGCCTGCAGGCGGCCGGTGACGATATGCTCGAGGAGCGCGCTGGCGACCTTGCGATAGGTCGGCTCCGCCGCGATCGGCTCAAACTGCAGGGTGGTGCTGTCCTCGAGATTCATGTGGTCAAGCGGAATATTTCGCGGCCGATAAGCATGCGGCGGATTTCCTGGGTGCCAGCGCCGATTTCGTAGAGCTTGGCGTCGCGCAGCAACCGGCCGGCGGCGTAGTCATTGATATAGCCGTTGCCACCCAGTGCCTGGATCGCCTCCAGCGCCACCTGGGTGGCGCGCTCGGCGGCAAAGAGAATGGCGGCGGCAGCGTCCTGGCGTGTGCCGCGGCCGGTGTCGCAGGCGCGGCCGACCGCATAGACGTAGGCACGGGCAGCGTTGAAACTGGTGTACATGTCAGCGAGCTTGGCCTGCATGAGCTGAAAGGTGCCAATGGATTTCTGAAACTGTTTGCGCTCATGCACGTAGGGCAGGGTGAGATCGAGCGCGGCGGCCATGAGCCCCAGCGGACCGCCAGCCAGTACCGCGCGCTCGTAATCGAGGCCACTCAGCAGTACGCGCGCGCCCTGATCGAGACCGCCGAGGACATTTTCTGCCGGCACCTGGCAGTCTTCGAAAACCAGTTCGCAGGTGCTCGAGCCGCGCATGCCGAGCTTGTCGAGTTTCTGCGCGCTCGCAAAGCCGGCAAAACCCCTTTCAACCAGAAAGGCTGTGATACCCCGCTCGCGCGCCTGCGGATTGGTCCTGGCATAGACAATCAGTACATCGGCATCAGGGCCGTTGGTGATCCACATCTTGCGGCCGGTGAGGTGGAAGCAATGACCGTGTCGCTCGGCGCGCAACTGCATGGACATGACATCCGAGCCGGCCCCTGGTTCCGACATGGCCAGCGCACCGACGTGCTCTCCGGTGAGCAACCTGGGTAAGTAGCGCTCGCGCTGCGCGTCGCTGCCGTGCAGGCTGAGCTGATTGACGCACAGATTCGAATGGGCGCCATAGGACAGGCCCACCGCACCGCTGGCGCGGGAGATTTCCTCCATGGCGACGATGTGCGCGAGGTAGCCAAGGTTGGCGCCACCCCAACGCTCCGGCACGGTAAGTCCCAGCAGGCCGAGTGCTCCCAGCCTGGGCCATAGTTGGCGCGGGAACTCGTTGCTGCGATCGATGCTGTCAGCCAGCGGGGCAATTTCTTCGCGGGCAAAGCGCCGCACCTGCGCGCGTACCTCGGCGAGTGTCTCGCCCAGCCCAAAATCCAGCTCGCAGTGATCCAAAACGCTCATGGCGGCTTGCCTGCTTCAGGGTAATTGCGCTATTGTCCGACAATTGGGCAGTTCATGGCAAGCGCAGCTGCGGGAGTAGCCACGGTGTCGACCTATACAAGCGCGGTTAAGCCCCGCAGTGCGGATTTTCTGGCCAATCGCGCGGCAATGCAGGCGCTGGTGGCTGACCTGCGCTCCAGAGTGGCGCGCGCGGCCCTGGGTGGTGGCACCGTAGCCCGCGACCGGCACCTGGCACGGGGCAAGTTGCTGCCGCGCGAGCGTGTCAATCTGCTGCTTGATGCCGGCTCGCCGTTTCTGGAGTTCTCGCAGCTGGCCGGGTTTGGGCTCTATGGCGATGAGGCGCCCGGCGCCGGTCTGATTACCGGCATTGGTCGAATTTCCGGCCGTGAGTGCCTGGTGGTGTGCAACGACCCCACGGTCAAGGGCGGCACCTACTACCCGATGACCGTCAAGAAGCATTTGCGGGCGCAGGAAATCGCGCGCGAAAACCGCCTGCCGTGCGTCTACCTGGTCGATTCCGGGGGCGCGCACCTGCCCAGTCAGGACGAAGTGTTTCCCGATCGCGAACATTTCGGTCGCATATTTTTCAATCAGGCCACGATGTCGGCCGCCGGTATTGCGCAGATTGCGGTCGTCATGGGCAGCTGTACTGCCGGTGGCGCCTATGTGCCGGCCATGAGCGACGAATCGATCATCGTTCGCAATCAGGGCACGATTTTTCTGGGCGGTCCGCCGCTGGTGCAGGCCGCGACTGGTGAAGTAGTCAGTGCTGAAGATCTGGGTGGCGGCGATGTGCATACCCGGCTATCCGGCGTCGCTGATCATCTGGCGGAAAATGACGCTCATGCGCTGACGCTCGCGCGCCGCGCGGTGGCCACGCTGGCGCCGGCACAGCGCAGCGAGCTGTCGAGCCGTGAGCCGGCGCTACGCGCGCCGCTCGAGCCGCGTTACGCGGCTGAGGAACTCTACGGCATCGTCCCGGCCGACCCGCGCAAACCCGTTGAGGTGCGCGAAATCATCGCGCGGCTGGTCGATGACAGCGCGTTCTGTGAATGGAAGGCGCGCTATGGGGCCACGCTGGTCACGGGTTTTGCGCAGCTGTGGGGCATGCCAATCGGCATTATTGCCAACAATGGCATTCTGTTTTCCGAGTCGGCACAGAAAGGCGCGCACTTCATCGAGCTGTGTTGTCAGCGGCGCACGCCGCTGGTGTTCCTGCAGAATATCACCGGCTTCATGGTGGGCAAGAAGGTCGAGCACGAGGGCATCGCCAAGCACGGTGCCAAGATGGTCACTGCAGTGGCCTGTGCGCAGGTGCCTAAGCTTACCGTCATTATTGGCGGCAGCTTTGGAGCCGGTAATTACGCCATGTGCGGGCGCGCCTACGGGGCACGATTCCTGTGGATGTGGCCGAACGCGCGCATCAGCGTCATGGGCGGTGAGCAGGCGGCGCGTGTGCTATCGACGGTGCGCCGCGACGCCATTACCGCCAAGGGCGGGCAGTGGAGTGCGGCCGAGGAACAGGCTTTCGCCGCACCCCTGCGCGCGCAGTACGAAGCACAGGGGCATCCCTACTATGCTACCGCGCGCCTGTGGGACGATGGCGTCATTGATCCACTCGACACGCGCCGCTGCCTGGGGCTCGGGTTGGCGGCCAGTCTGTCGACGCCGGTACCCGAAACGCGCTTTGGCGTGTTCCGGATGTAGGCGGCGCATATGTTCAAGAAAATCCTGATCGCCAACCGTGGCGAGATTGCCTGCCGCATCCAGCGCACGGCCAGGCGCCTGGGAGTAGCGACGGTCGCGGTGTATTCCGACGTCGATGCCAACGCGCTGCACGTGCGCCTGGCGGACGAAGCGCTCGGCATTGGACCTGCGCCCGCCAAAGAGAGCTACCTGCGCGGTGCCGCGATCATCGCTGCAGCCACGCGCGCCGGCGCACAGGCGGTACACCCCGGCTATGGATTTCTCTCCGAAAACGCTGAGTTTGCTGAACAGTGCGTGCAGGCCGGGCTGGTGTTCATTGGTCCGTCCGCTGCGGCCATACGTGCGATGGGTTCCAAGTCAGCGGCCAAGGCGCTGATGCAGAAGGCGAGTGTGCCGCTGGTGCCTGGCTATCACGGCCATGATCAGTCGCCGGAAGTACTGCAAACCGAGGCTGATCGCATTGGCTACCCGGTACTCATCAAGGCCAGCGCTGGGGGCGGCGGCAAGGGGATGCGACGTGTTGATCGGGCCGCAGACTTTGCCGCAGCGCTGGCCTCGTGCCGGCGTGAAGCGGCGGCCAGCTTTGGCAATGATCAGGTGCTGATCGAGAAATACCTGCTGCGGCCGCGACACATCGAAATGCAGATATTTGCCGACAGCCACGGCAATGCGCTGCATCTGTTCGAGCGCGACTGTTCGGTGCAGCGACGCCACCAAAAGGTTCTGGAGGAGGCGCCGGCACCTGGAATGGGTGTGGCGCGGCGCGCCAACATGGGCGCGGCTGCGCTGGCCGCTGCCAGGGCCGTGGGCTATGTGGGCGCGGGCACGGTCGAGTTCATCGTTGAGCCCAGCGGCAGCTTCTATTTCATGGAGATGAATACCCGCTTGCAGGTCGAACACCCGGTGACCGAGATGATCACCGGGCTCGATCTGGTGGAGTGGCAGCTACGCGTGGCGTGCGGTGAAGCGTTGCCACTGCGGCAGGACGAACTGTCCATACACGGACACGCAATCGAAGCGCGCATTTACGCTGAAGATCCGGCGCGAGATTTTCTGCCGGCTACGGGTCGGCTCGTGCACCTTTTGGCCCCGCCAGCCAGTGCCTCGGTGCGCGTCGATGCGGGGGTTGAGCAGGGCGATGACATTACCCCTTACTACGATCCGATGATCGGCAAATTGATCGCCTGGGGTGAAACCCGCGAGGCGGCACGCGTGCGCCTGGCGCTGGCGCTGCAGGCATTTCAGATCGTGGGTCTCAGTAATAACCTTCAGTTCCTCGCCAGGCTGATTGCCACGCCGGCATTTGTCAGCGCCGATCTGGATACCACCCTGATCGAGCGCGAGCACGATCGACTGTTCGCGACCGCCGCCGCAGTGCCCGACGAGATACTGGCCATTGCTGCTTTGCAGATCATTGAGCAGGATCGCCAGGCAGCGCGGCGCGGCGCGGGCGCGGCGGTCTGGCGCAGCAGTGATAGCTGGCGCGTCAATGCGCCGGCGGAGCGGCAGCTGTGTTTTCGGGCCTTGGGCCTGGGGCTGGCAGTGGGGCCGGATCGGGTCGTGTCCGTCACGACAACGGCCGCCGGTTTTCAGATGCAACTGGATGGCGCTACGCTGCAAGGGAGCTGCTCAGTTACTGCTACCGGCACAATGCGGGTAACGCTCGACGATTGCACCTTCGACGCCAGCGCGGTGATTCGGGGTGAGCGCTGCGAGGTATTTGCGCATGGCGAGCATTTCAGTTTCGAGCATGTGGATCCGCTTGCCCACATAGGCGTGGAGGCGATCGCAGCAGGTGGAGTACGTGCGCTGATGCCGGGCAGAGTGGTGGCATTGCTGGTCAAGCCCGGCGCACGGGTTGCCAAGGGCGAGCCGCTGCTGATCATGGAAGCAATGAAAATGGAGCAGAGCCTGTGTGCGCCTGCCGACGGCGAGTGCGTGGCCTTCAATGTTGCGGTTGGCGAACAGGTGAGTGAGGGCGCTGAACTGCTCGAGTTCAAGTGCGATGCAGCGCCAGGGTCTGGCGCTGGTTCCAGCTCAGGCGCACCGGCTGCCTGAAGCCCGTGGTTCGCAGTGCTTAATGTGGGCACGAGCACGTTCCGCCACCTATAATTGAGCGCTGCCGCGGATGGGGGGTGCGCCATGGATGCTGGTGTTCAATATCAAAGCTGACTACCCTTGCCGGGCGAACCGGCTGCTCGTCGCCACCGCGCTGGGCATCTGCGGCCTGTACGCTGTTGCGCTGACACCGGCGAGCGCGGCGGAAGCTGCAGATGCGGCCGCAGCGAGTCCGGAGCCGACGCTAAGCGAGCCGCTGACCGAGATATTCATTACCGCGCCCGAGCCGCGCTACGTCGCACCCACGCGCCGTGATCGCATTGGGCGAATCTGGGCGCCGGTCTATATCAATGGCAAGGGCCCATTCCGCATGGTGCTCGATACCGGCGCCAATCGTTCAGGAGTCATCGCCAGCGTGGCCCAGGCACTGGGATTGTCACCTGACTTCTCATCTTCAGTGATGCTGCACGGCGTGACTGGCTCGACGCCGGTCGCCACGATCAAAGTTGATACGCTGCTGGTTGGTGATGTGCTGATGAATGGTTCCAGGCTGCCCATACTTCCGGATGCCCTGGGTGGTGCCGAGGGTATTTTGGGCACAGAAGGCCTTACGGATCGGCGTGTGTTCATAGATTTTCACCACGATCTCATTATCATTTCGCGTTCGCACAATCAGCCTGCGCCGGCCGGATTTGTCACCATACCGTTTCATTTTGAGCGTGGCCGGCTGTTGGTCACTGAAGTGGTGGTGGGCAATGTTCGAGCCAAGGCGATCCTCGACACCGGTGGCGAGGTGACCGTGGCCAATCTGGCGATGCGGGAGGCTTTGAGCAGGCGAGCCCTGCAAAACCGGAGCGTTGATCAGATTGAAGGTGTGACCAAGGATATCGAGGAAGGCGAGGGCTACCCGCCGCCGCAGATTGCCTTCGGGACCCTGGAGATTCGCAGCGCACACATGACCTTTGCCGATATGAATATCTTCAAGCATTGGCACCTGACGGACGAACCCGCACTGCTGATTGGCCTGGATGTCATCGGCCTGCTCGATACCCTGATCATTGATTACAAGCGGCACGAATTGCAGTTGCACATGCGACCCAGCTGAGTTTACCTGGCGACCACGTTGCCATCGACGATCTTGACCGCCGCGCCCACTGCGAGCCTGGGCGCAGTAGCCTCCGTCACGGTGGTTTCAGTGCCGTCGTCGAGACGCACCCTGATTTCGTAGCTGGTCTGCGCGCGCGCTTTCTTCTCGGCCGCGTTGCCAACGAAAGCGCCACCTGCCGCGCCAGCTATTTTTGCGATGGTCCTGCCGCTACCGCCGCCGATCTGATTGCCGATCACGAGGCCGGCCAGGCCACCGGCAACCGCGCCTATCCCGGTGCCCTTGCCATCACTCTTCACAGCGGTAATCGCTGTAATGACCCCGCAGGTCGTGCACACCACGATGGGTTCGCGCGCCGGGGCCCTGGTGGCTTCCGGCGCCGCTGCTGCTGCTGCTGCTGCTGCTGCTGCTGCTGCTGCCGGCGCGGCAGCAGTATGGTGTACAGGCTTGTTGGCAGCTTTATGCACGACGGGTTTCCGTGTTTTAGTGGGTGCGGGCGCGGGCGCGGGTGCAGGCGCAGCGGTTGGCGCAACCACGGCTTCCGGCGCTGGCGTTACCATAGCTGCGGCAACTGCGGGCGGCGTGGTTGCGGCCGGCGGTGGCGCCTTGCTGCAGCCCGCAAGCGTGATGGCGACGCTGGTGCCAACGGCCAGCAACGCTCTGCAAACCAGTAGTTTTGAATTACCCATGACCTCTACACTCCTGACAAATGCCACGCCGCGCAATCTACCGCAACTTCGCAGGAGTGCAATACTCATCGACCTCATTGTCGCGGGTGGCCGACAAGTTGCCGGCTTGCCTGGGCTCACCATGCTGCGCCTGATCGATAGCGGTGTGCCATGAAGCGCAAATCGCCAGTACCGCGCTCCTTGCTCGGTGTAAACCTTGCGCACATCGACCTGGTGCGCGCTGGGCGCCGGATTTTCCGGGACCTGCACTGGAGTATTGCTCCCGGCGAGCGCTGGGTGCTGCTGGGAGACAACGGTGCCGGCAAGACCCAGTTGCTGAAAATGCTGGCTGGCGATGTCTGGCCACAACCTGGCAGGCCGGCGCAGCGCCTCTACACCTGGGGCCGCGAGCAGTACACTGAGCCCCTCGGCGTGCGTGAAGAAATTGCCTATCTGGGCGCCGAACGTCAGGACCGCTATCAACACTATCAATGGAATCATCGGGTGTTGGCCGTGGTTGGCAGCGGATTGCAGCGTACCGATATTCCGCTGGAGGTGCTGCGAGCTGAGGAGCGTCGCGCACTGCAGGCGCTGTTGCGCCGCTGCGGCATTGCCATGCTGGCGCAACGACGCTTTCTCTCGCTCTCCTATGGTGAGCGTCGTCTGGTGCTGCTGGCGCGCGCTATGGCATGGCGACCACGCCTGTTGTTGCTCGACGAGCCGCTCAACGGGCTCGATGCCGAAAATCGCCAGCGGCTACTGAAATCACTGCGAGCGCTGCAAGCTGCGCGAGTGCCCTGGGTTTACGCGACCCATCGGCTCGATGAAGTGCCCACCGGCGCTACGCATCTTGCGGTGCTGGGCGGTGGGCGACTGCGCACTCAGGCCTGGCCGGCAGCTCGACGCGCAGTGAGCGGCGTACGTCAGCCGCAACCGGCGTTACCGGCACCGAGCGCAGCCGCGGGCTACCGATCCGTACCACTGCTGCGGCTGGCCAATGCCTGGGTATGGCGTGAAGGCAGTGCTGTGCTACGCGGTGTATCGCTCAACCTTGGGCGTGGCGAGCGGCTGGTCGTGCACGGCGCCAACGGCAGTGGAAAATCGACATTGCTGGGTGCGCTCTACGGTGAATTCGCCATTGCCGCCGGCTCTGAAATCTGGCGACGGGGTGTGGCTGCGGGAACAGCGCTCCACGATTTTCAACGGCGCGTCGGCCGCGTCTCGGCGGACCTGCAATCGGGTCTGCCGCGCGAGCTCACGGCGCTCGAGACAGTGGTGGCGGGGCTACGCCAGTGCTTGGGAATTGATGCACCGATTACGCCGAGCGAAAGACTGCGGGCACTGCGGGCATTGCGGTGCGTCGGAGCGCTGGGTCTGGCGGCACGTCAGAGTGGCCTGTTATCGTATGGTCAGATGCGACGGGTACTGTTCGCGCGGGCTATTGTCGGCAATCCCGAGATCCTGCTCCTCGATGAACCGTACTCGGGTCTGGACGCGCACACCCGTAGCGCATTGCAATCCCTGGTCACTGGCTGCGGATTGCGGCAGGCAGCAATCGTCATGGCAACTCACCATCGCGACGAGTGGCCCGCTGTTGTGACTCAGGAGCTGGAACTGGCAGCCGGCGAAGTGCGATATTGTGGCAGCGTGCGTGGCGCGTAAGTGCGGCCAGCGCGGGCGCAATGGAGGTAAGTAGTGCTCATACCGGCAGGGGCTCGCGGTTCGCGGCTGCGACTGATCAGCTGGTGCGTGATCGCGGCGATTGCCGTGCTGGGTCTGAGATTCTGGCACGGGACGCAACCCGCGGCGCCCGGCAGCATTGAAGTGCCCGGTGGCGATGGTGGTGGTCTGCCGCGCGCTGAGCCTGAGTCGGAGGGCTTTGACGCGGCGGCGCTGCAGGAGGTTGTGCGCTACGCGCGCCGCAGCGGCGCACAGGCTCTGCTGGTGTCTCGACACGCGCACCTGCTGGTCGAACAGTACGGGGCTGGCGTAGATGAACACCGTGCCATCGATTCCGGCAGCTTCGCTGAGGTGCTGGTAGCGCTCGCCGCGGGCATCGCGCTGCACGAGGATGGGTTACCAGAGCCGCAGGATCTGCGGCTGGTCGATGCCAAGGCGGCCGACAAACTGGCGACGCAGGTCGCCGCGGCCAGTCACATGAGTTATCCGCAGTTCCTGTCGCGCAATATCTGGCAGCCCCTGAATGCGGCGCGCGCGCAATTCCTGCTGACTTCGCCAGGAGCGAGTCTGAATGCGGGCTGTTGTTTTGCTGCGCGCAGCAGTGACTGGCTGCGGGTCGCCGAACTGTTGATTGCTGACGGGCGCTTTGAAGGCACGCAGGTGTTGCCAAACGCTTGGGCGCAACGGGTACTCAAGCCCAGCGCTGAGGATCCAGGGCGCGCGTTTGGTGTGTGGCTGGCTGCCAGTGCTCATGGGGCCGAGCCCTTTGTGGCACATGACGTTTGCTTTCTGCGCGGCGTTGGTCGCTCGCGCCTGTACGTGGCGCCGCCGCTGGATATCGCGATTCTGCTGCTCGACACGCGCGCGGCAACCGGCGCTGACGATGAAACGCGCCTGCCCAACATGGTGTTTCGCGCACTGCGCGCCGGGCCCGCCGCCGATCGCCAGAAGATTGGCGAGCTGGTACCGGGACACTCACACTAGCTGGCGCGCACCTGGGTTTTCCTCCAGACTCCTGCCGATCAGCCATCGGCAGGGTAGGGGAAACGATGAAATTGACTACGATTCTGGGTTTTGTCCTTATCGTGCTCAGTGTCCAGATCCCGGCGCGAGCCGACGGAACTACAACGGTGATTCGCGCCGGGCACCTCATCGATACGGACTCCGGACGGGTACTGGATGCGCAGACCATCGTGGTACGGGACGGCGTCATTGCCGAGGTGGGCGCAAATATCGAAGCGCCCGCCGGCGCGCAGCTCGTGGACCTGAGCGGCTATACCGTGCTGCCAGGATTGATGGATGCGCACACTCACCTGACCATTGACGCGAGCCACCAGGATCCGCTGGGCGAACTCGAGCATACCAGTGCGGAACGCGCCCTGGGATCGCTCCCCAACGCCCGCGCGGTGCTGCTCGCGGGCATCACCACCGAGCGTGATCTCGGCAGCTATCGTGCGCTGGTGGATGTCGCCCTGCGTGACGCGATCAATCGTGGGGATGTGGTGGGACCGCGCATGCTTGTTGCCGGTGCCTACCTGACGATCACCGGTGGCGCGGGTGCCGTGACCGGCTTTGCACCCGATGTCACGCTGCCATGGGACCTGCGCTACGGCAACGCCAATTCGCCCAGTGAGGTGCGCGAGCGGATCAGGGCCCTGGCCGGCCAGCGAGTAGATGTCATCAAGATGTTCGCCACCGGCGCCATACTCACGCACAACAGTAGTCCGTCGGCACGCGAGGCGACACCTGAGGAGCTCGTGGCGGCGGTTGACGAGGCGCACAATTTCAGTCTGAAGTTGGCCGTGCATGCGCACGGCGCCGAGGGCATCAAGGCGGCGGTGCGTGCCGGCGCCGCCTCCATCGAACACGGTAGTCTGATGGACGATGAGGGGCGGATGCTGATGAAGCAGCACGGCACCTACCTGGTGCCGACGCTGGAGGTTCGCGAGTGCATCGGCGGCAACTACCCGATGGAGTTCGTGGCGAAGAGCAAGCTGATCATGAGCGCGCAGCTGGAGAATTTTCGCAAGGCGGTCAATGCCGGCGTGAAGATTGGTTTCGGCACCGATATAGGGGTGTGCCCGTTCGGTCAGAACGCCCGTGAGTTCGCACTCATGGTGGCGAACGGCATGACGCCGATGCAGGCTATCCAGTCCGCCACCGTCGCTGATGCCGAGCTGCTTGGCATTGCCGACAAGCTGGGTTCAATAAAGAAAGGCAAGCTTGCCGACCTGATTGCCGTACACGGCGACCCTTTGGTCAATGTGCGACTGCTCGAGGATGTCCGCTTCGTGATGAAGCAGGGTGTGATCTACAAGCAGGACTGATGGCCTCAGGGCAGATCCTTGCCATCCTCGGTGGGCCATGAGGAAAACTGCTCAGGCGGCGGCAGCTTGATTGCGCTGAGCCCGGCGTCCAGCAGCGCTCGATTGAGTGCGCCAAGCTCCACGCTGCGCAGCGATTGCCAGCGTGTGAGCGCCTGGCGCAGGCGGCCGCGGTAGTCGTCGAGCCCCGCTTGCTGTCCGGGCGTCGGCGCGAAGTCGGCGCCTTCGAGACCGGCGGTAAGTGCGCCGATGCCTTCGCTGATGGTGCCGAAATCGGCATCTACCCCCTCCGCCGATTTAATCAGCACCGTCGTCTTCTTTTCCAGCGCCTTGGCGGCTTCGAGCAAGCCACCGCTGAGTCTGGGGTGCAGCGCGGTCAGCTGTTTCCTCAGCGCCAATACTTCGCCGTTAGCCACATAGGCCTCATCGAGCGCCTGAGCGGCGACCATGGAGTACGCGAGCGCGCGTTGCAGATCGGCCATGGGCGTGGCAATGCGCGGATCGGCGTGCACGCTCAGTGGCTGGCGCCACTGCTGCGCGCCCGCCTTGAGTACCACCTCGAAGCGACCCGGCAGCACATAGGCTCCGGCCGGCAGCGTCGGCGTATTCATGCCGTAAACGGCGCCGATGCCATACTCATAGCTGATGGCGCGCGGCTGCGGATAGCGCAGGTCCCAGACGAAGCGATGCGCGCCCGGCGTCGCCGCCAGCACTGGCAGTGGCTTGAGCCAGTCGGCCGCGAAATAGCGCTGCGCGCGTGCAGCAACCGGCTTGTCGTCACTCGCAAAGCGCCGCACCAGCGCGCCCTGGGAATCGTGGATTTCCAGCGTGATCGGCCCGAGCTCGCCGGCGGCGAGCGTGTAGTCAATCACTGCGCCCGCGGGCGGGTTCATGCCTACGGCGGTCTCGGCGGGCAGCGGCGTATCGTGGTTGTTGTTGGGGTGAACTCTATAGGCCGTTGCCGGGGCGAACAGGTGGGTGCGATTGTCGGCTCCCGCGAGTTCACGCAGCGGGCTCACATCGTCGAGCACCCAGAGGGCACGGCCCTGGGTTGCCGCAATAAGATCGTTGCCGTGCACCAGCAGATCGCGCACCCAGACCTGCGGCAGATTCAGCTGCAGCGCCTGCCAGTGCTCACCGTCGTCGAGCGACACATAGACACCGGCATCGGTGCCCGCATACAGCAGGCCGCGCTTGACTGGATCGGCGCGCACCACGGCGAGGAAATGATCGCGCGGCAGACCGGCGGTGATGGGCTGCCAGGACTTGCCGCCGTCGTGCGTGCGCCAGGCGTAGGGCGCAAAGTCGTCCTGGCGATGATTGTCGGCCGCGACATAGGCCGTGTTGGCGTCCAGCGCGGCAGGGTCCACGGTGTTGACGCGCGCCCAGTGCGGCAGTCCGGGGGGTGTGACCTCCTGCCAATGCACACCGGCATCGTGCGTGAGCTGTACCAGTCCGTTGTCGGTGCCCACCCAGATGAGCGCGTTGCTGAGCGGCGATGGTGCGATATTGAAGATCACGCCATAGCCACAGGCTGCGGCATCGGCCACCTGTACATCAGCGTCGCAGCGCTGCGCACCACTAAGCTTACCCGTGAGATCCGGACTGATGATCTGCCAGTGCTCACCGCGATCGACGCTGCGCCACAGCAGCTGTGAACCGACGTAAAGCGGATAGGGCGCACGCTGCGACACGGCCAGCGGCGTGATCCAGGTGTAGCGATATTTCACCGTAGTCTGGCGTTTGCCGTAGCTGCTCACCGGCCAGGGCGTGATGTCGCGCGACTGACCGTGGCGCGCATCCCAGCGGTTCAGCTTGCCGCCCAGACCACTGGTATAGACGATGTTGGCATCGGCCGGGTCGGGAATATCATCGTCGCGCTCATCGCCACCGAGCGGATTCCAGTCGCGGAAAGTCAGCGACCCGTAGTCGCTGCGA
This sequence comes from Gammaproteobacteria bacterium, assembly GCA_031441585.1. GTDB lineage: Bacteria > Pseudomonadota > Gammaproteobacteria > Steroidobacterales > Steroidobacteraceae > FEN-1191. The sequence goes on along the minus strand of JANMWZ010000114.1, from coordinate 34,671 downwards.
CTGGCGATGGACACCGTGCCGCTATCCTGCTGCCCCGCGTAAACCCGGTAAGGGAAGCCATTGTCGGCCCCAAGGTGGTAGAACTGCCCGGTCGGCTGGTTGTACCACTCGCTCCAGGTCCCGCCGCCATCCACGCTGACAACCGTGCCCTGATCGCTGCTCGTGATCATGCGCTCCGGGTGCCTGGGGTTGATCCACAGGTGGTGGTAATCGTCGCCGCCGGGCGCGCCGCGGATGATCGTGAAGGTCGTGCCCGCGTCGCGCGAATAGTGGATGGATTGGCCGACGAAATAGACGCCGTCGGGATCGTCGGGCGCGACCGTCAGGCGGCTCGTGTACCAGTTGGTCACCGGCGCGGCTTTATTCACTTTCTGCCAATGGGCACCGGCATCGTCCGAGCGGTACAGGCCGCCGGAGTCCTCCGAGTCGATCGAGGCGTAGATCCGCGTGCCCTGCGCCGTGTGGGTGACGGCCAGGCCGATACGGCCGAGAGCGCCCGAGGGCCAGCCCGCGCCGCCGAGTACCGACCAGCTCTTGCCACCATCGGCCGAGCTGTAGATCGCGCTGCCTGATCCCGCGATCGGCTTGAAATAGCTGAGCCAGGGATAGTTGCGGGCTTCCCACGCGGCGGCATAAATGTGTTGCGCGTTGGCAGGATCGGCGGCCAGATCCACAACACCGGTGTCGGCATTGATGGCCAGGGTATGGCTCCAGGTGGCGCCGCCATCGACGCTGCGATAGACACCGCGCTCGGTATTGGGACCGAACATGTGGCCGAGTGCGCCGACCAGCAGGGTCTTCGAGTCACGTGGATCCACCAGGATCGCACCGATATGGCGCGTCGCCTCGAGCCCGACATGGGCCCAGCTCTTGCCGCCATCGACGGACCGGTAGACGCCATCACCCGCAGCGATGTCGTAGCGCGGTTCCGGCTGACCGGTGCCGACGTAGATGACCTGTGGATCGCTGGGCGCTATCGCCAGCGCGCCAATCGAGGAGGCCGCGCCAGCACCATCGAATATCGGCACCCAGGTGCGACCGGCGTTGAGCGTCTTCCACACGCCGCCACCGGCGGCGCCAAACAGGAAGGTGTCGGGCTGCTCGGCGATGCCGGTGGCCATCGTGCTCCACCCGGCGCGGAAGGGCCCCAGCAGGCGCCACTGCAGATCCGGCAGCGGCGCAGCGGCAAGCAGCACGGGAATCAGCAGCGCAATGAATGCGCCAATTACCCTGAAACAATGGCGATGGAACATGGAAACTCCTCAGGCACTGCCTGCATTCTTGGGTAGACGAAGTGGCACTAGCCGGCGCGCAATCCCGCCACCACGCTCTGGCGCGCCGCGCGTATCGAGGGCAACAATCCGCCCAGCAGCGCCAGCAGCAGTCCGTAGCTCAGCCCGCGTGCCATGAGTGCGGGCGTTACCTTGAAGGCAAAAGTGATCTGACTGAAACTGGCCCAATTCATGGTGGAGGTTTCAATGCCGTTGAAACCCAGCCAGGCCGCCAGACAACCGAGCAGACCGCCCGCCAGACCCAGCAGCATGGCCTCGGTCAGTACCGAAGTAACGACCGGCAGGGCGCCGAAGCCCAGGGCGCGTAGCGTGGCGATTTCGCGCGTGCGCGCCGCGACCGTGGAATACATGGTGTTGAGCGCCGCAAATACCGCGCCCAACCCCATAAGAATAGCGATGACTGAGCCGACCGATTCAATCATGGCGGTGATGATGCGTGATTGTTCCTGATAGAAAGCCCGCTCCGACATGGCGCGTACCGTGAGACGCGGGTCAGCCTGCAGCGTCCTGGCGAAGTCACTCAGCGCTGCGGCACTGCGCAGCTGCACACGCACCGACTGAAAGCTGCTGCCGCGGTTGTAGGCGTTCTGCAGCACGGTGGCATCGGTCCACACTTCACCCTGGGCGACGCTGCCGCGATCAGCGAACATCCCGGCGACATACCAATCGGTGCTGCCCCAGCGCACCGTAGTGCCGGTGGTCAGGCCGCGAAACTGGCGCGCCGCACCCTGGCCGACAATGACCTCAAAAGTGCCAGGCTTGAACATGCGGCCGGCGATGATGCGAAAATCCTGGCGCAGTTGCGGTGCGTGGGCTGCAACACCACGCAGCGGCACATTGGCGCTGGTACCGGTGACGCGCATCGGCACATCGATGATGACATACAGCTCAGGCGAGGCCAGCGGACCGTCGGCGCCACGCGCCACTTGCGGCGCGTCGGCAATCAGCCGCGTCTGCTCCAGGCTCAAGCCGCTGCTCATCTCATCATTGGAGCCGCCACGCAGCACGATGGCGACATCGTCGCGGCCCGCGTATTGCAGGACGCTGCGAAAGCCCTCGCTCATCGACAGCACCCCGATGAGGATGGTGACCACGCCGGCAACACCGATGGTGGCCACCAGCGATGAGGACAGGCGGCTGGGAACATTGCGCAGATTCATCGCCGTGATGGCGCCGAGCTGCCCCAGTGTGTTGAAGTTCACGCTTCAGCCTCCCTGGCGCAGGGCATCGGTAATCCGCAGCCGCCATGCCGCCCACGCGGGTAAGGCACCCGCCAGCAGGCCCAATGCCATCGCCACCACGAGTGCCGCCAGCCAGGCGCCTGCCGGAATGTCAAACAGTGGCAGATATTGCTGCAAGGCGCGGCGCGTGACCACCGTCACCGAGCGCGCCAGCAGCATGCCGAGGCCGCCACCGAGCAGCGTGATCAGCAGGGATTCGCTTAGTACCAGTCCCAGTATCTGGCTACCCTGGAAACCCAGCGTTTTCATCACTGCCAGCTCCGCGGTGCGTTCACGGATCGATTGCGACATGGTATTGGCAGTGACCAGCAGCATGGTGAAAAATACCGCGCTCACCACGATGCTGATGATGGCGCCGATATTGCCAACCTGATTAATGAAGCCCTGTGCAAAAGCGCGCTCGCTGGAGGTTTTGGTTTCCGTCGCCGAGTTTGCAAACAGCGCATCGACAGCGCGACCCACTGCGACGGCATGCGCCGGATCACTGACGCGCAGCACCAGCCAGCCGATCCGATCGCGCTCAAAAGCGCGTGGCTCGTTGAAATACGGGTAGTGAAAGAACAGCGCGTTGGTGTCGCCGCCGATGCTATTGTGGTAGATACCATCGACGCGCAGGTCCCAGACGTTGCTGCCGTCGCGTTTGCGGTAGATGTTCGAATGGAGCGGGATGACATCGCCGATTTCCCAGTGATAGGCGTTGGCCAGGGCTTCGCCGACGATCATGCCGGTGGTGTCCTGTAGCCAGTTGCGGCGCTGTTGCGCGGGCAGCGCCAGTTCCGGATAAACCGCGAACAGGGTGTCGGCATCGGCCACCTGGGCGACAATCGTGGTGCGCTCATCGCGGTAGGTGCCGCCGAACCAGATGAGGCCAGTGACGGCGCGCACACCCTCGAGGCTCGCGACGCGGTTCAGATAACTGCGCGGCAGCGACATGATGAACGACACCTTGTGCATCGTGATCAGGCGATCGGCGCCGGTCAGTTCCACGCCACCGGTTATGGCGTGGCGTAGTGCCAGCAATATTCCGAACAGCAGAAACGCCGTAGCCACTGAGGCCAGCGTCAACACAGTGCGAATGCGGCGACGCCACAGGTTGGCGCGCAGCAGCGGCAGGTATTTCAGGACACTCATGGCGCCACGCTGAGCAGGTCGATGCTGGTCTCGAAAACCACGGTGGCAGCGCCACCGACGCTGACCGTGGCTGGCTGGGCGTCACCGGCATGGACACTGACCTGCAGCGCGCCCGCGCGCCCCATGTGATGTCCCTGGCGCGCACGAAACCCGCCGTTCGAAGCGGCAGCCGATGGCGCACTCAATGGCGCTCTGGGCAGCAGCCCCTGTGTGCTCAGCAGCGTGGCCAGCATGGCATGGGCATTGCCACTGACCGGATCTTCAGCGATGCCGAGCGCCGGGCAGAACATGCGGGCCTCGGTCTGGCAGTCGGGCACCGCAGGTCGGAGCGTGAATAAAAAGAAGCCGGGTGCTGCGCCCGCCGCCGACAAAGCCGCGAGCCGCGCCAGATCCGGTTGCACGCGCGCCAGGCAGGCGCCGTCGCGCAATGCGATCAGTGCACGTGTGCTTTGGCCACCGGCTGTCATCGCCGGGCAACGCTGGTCCAGATCTTCAGCCTGCAGACCCACAGCGCTCAGCACCGCCGCCAACAGCGTGGCATCGATGGGTTCGCGCAGTCGCGGTGCGGGCTGCGCAAATGAAAATCTCAGGCCCTGCGCGGTTGCTTCGCGCTCCACGGCCACCACCCCGCTGCGCTGCTTCTGGCGTCGGCAGGCTGGCAGACCCAGCGCCGCGAGTACGGCGTGCGCCGCCACAGTAGCGTGGCCGACAAAACCCACTTCGGTGTGCGGCGTAAAAAATCGTACCCGCAGGTCATGATCACTGCCGTCCGCAGGCAACAGAAACGCGGTATCGCCGTTGTTGAGCTCACGGGCGATCAGCTGCATCTGCCGCTCATCGAGTAACTGGGCATCGAGCACCACGCCGGCTGGGTTGCCGGCGAAGGGCTGACTGGTAAAGGCATCGACCTGGAAAACGCGTACCCGTGTCATGGTGTGGTGGCCTCGAATGCCACGCGCGCGCCCATCTCCGGCAGGATGCGCGCATCCTGTGTCCTGAAGCCAACGCGTACTTTAACGGTGGCCTTGGAGCGATCCGCCGTGGGTATCACCGCAATGACGCTGGCGGGAATATCCCAGTCGGGATAGGCATTCAGCCGAACAGTGGCCGGCTGGCCAGGATGCACGCGGGTAATGAAATTTTCGCTGACGTCGACCTCAACTTCGAGCGAATCCATGTCAACGATGGTGCCTATGCCGGTACGGGTGTAGCCGCCGCCGGCCGCTGCGGGCGATACGATTTCGCCCGGCTGGGCGCCTTTGTAGGTGACGACCCCGCTGAAGGGTGCGCGAATGACGGTATCGGTGAGGTTGCGACGCGCGCTCGCCACGGCCGCGTCGCTCACCGCCACGGCGCGTTGTTGCACGGCCAGTGCACTATTTACGGTGTCGAACGCGGCGTGCGCGTTGTCGAAGTCCTGGGCGCTAATGAATCCACCCGCACGCTGCTTTTGATTGCGCTCGTAGATGGGTTGCGCGTTGTCGAACGCCGTTTGTGCCGCTTGCAGCTGTGCATGACTGGCAGCCGCTTGCGCACTGACCTGATCGAGCGCGAGCCGATAGGGTTCGTCATCCAGCCGGGCGATGACCTGGCCGCGGGTGACGCGGCTGCCCTCGTCGATGAGCACCTCGAGCACGCGCCCGCCAACCGTGGCGGAGACCGTGGCCTGGCGCCGTGCGACCACGAAGCCTGAGGCGTCAAGCAGGGATGCGGCGCTGCCACGGCGATGCGCATCCGCCTCAGCTGCCGCGGCAGTGGCCGTGGCAGCGGCGGCCTGGGCGGCGAGCTCTCGACGCGCGTGCTGCTGACGCCAGTAGAACAGAGCGCCAATGAGCCCCGCTGCCAACAGTGCAGCCACTAGCAGTGGCCAACGCCGCCCGGTGTCGGCTTCGGCGGTACTGCGAGCAATACGCAGGGCGTCCAGCAATTTGGCGCGCTCAGTCATGCACTCGCGGTGCTCTCGACGCGTGCCAGTCGACCTTTATCCACATACAGCTGGTGGGTGGCGTAGCGGGCCGCCTTCGGGTCATGGGTAACCATGATGATGGTCTTGCCGTAGTCGCGATTCAGGGTTTGCAGGAGCGCGAGGATTTCTTCGGCCGTCTGCCGATCGAGATCGCCGGTAGGCTCATCGCACACCAGCAGGCTGGGGTCGGCAATCAGCGCGCGGGCAATGGCCACGCGTTGCTGCTGACCGCCGGATAGTTCGCCAGGCTTGTGACTGTGGCGATCCGCGAGCCCTACCAGTTCCAGCGCCGCGGCCACGCGCCGTTTGCGCTCGGCGCCCGACAGGCTGGTGAGCAGCAGCGGCAACTCAACATTACGCGCTGCCGTCAACGCCGGCATCAGATTGTAGAACTGAAAAATGAAACCCACGTGGCGTGCGCGCCAACGCGCCAGCTCCGAGCCCGAAAGCGCATCGAGCCGCTTGCCAGCGACACTGATCTGGCCACTGCTGGGCGTATCGAGGCCGCCGATCAGATTGAGCAGCGTGGTCTTGCCTGAGCCCGACGGGCCCATGATGGCGACAAAATCGCGCTCCTCGATATCCAGGTCGAAATCGCTGAGCACCGCAAGGTCTTCGCTGCCGCGCAGATAGTGCTTCGATACCCCGCGCAGCGCAATGATGGCCGACATGATTTCCCCTGCTGCTAGTGCCGTGGATCGGCCCGCCAAACGCCACAGCGCCATCTTACCGCAGTTGCAATGTGCGCTTCACACGCGGATAGTTCGCGCTGCAAACCTTGGGGTGGCTTGGTGGCGAAGCCTGAGATGCCGGCGTAATCGGCGAACCCGTTGAACCTGATCCGGTTAGTACCGGCGTAGGGAGCAGGTCGATGTTCAATGTGAAATATCGCGCAGCCACTGTGGCTGTGACGCTGGCCGGCCGGCCTATGGCCGCACTGCTGGCCCTGTTGCTGGCGACCTATGCGCGGCTGCCCGTGGCAGTGGCCGACGATGCCTCGCTGGAGGAAATTGTCATCGCCGCAAACCTGAGGCCCGCGACCTTAGGCGAGGTAGCGCGTAGCATCACGGTGCTGGGGCCGGCTGTGTTGCGCGCTGCCGGCGTGCAGCACCTGGAAGACGTACTGGGATTGATACCCGGTCTGAGCTGGGCCGCGGGCACGTCGCGACCACGCTATTTTCAGCTGCGCGGTGTGGGTGAGACCGAGCAATACCAGGGTGCACCCAACCCGTCAGTCGGCTTCCTGATCGACGATATCGATTTTTCAGGCGCCGGCATGCCCGCTACCCTGTTTGATCTGGAACGCGTCGAGGTGCTGCGCGGACCGGCCGGCACCGTGTATGGCGCCAATGCGCTTGCCGGCCTCATTGATCTACGCAGCCGCAACCCGGGCACGAGTTTTGATTTGCGCGCTGAAGCCAGCCTCGGCGACTATGGCACGCAGGCACTGGGATTGGCCCTGGGGGATGGCCGTGCGGACGGTACGGCTGGCTGGCGCGTTGCCGCACAGCGCTATCGGAGTGATGGCTTCCGCCGCAACGTCTTCCTGGGCCGCAGTGATACCAACGGTTATGACGAAAGCACGCTGCGCGGCAAGTTGACCTGGCAGCCACTGCCGGAGTTGCATGCCGCGCTGACGCTGCTGTATGTGAATCTGGATAACGGCTACGACGCCTGGTCGGTCGACAACTCGCTGGTGACCAGATCAAACCAGCCAGGGCGTGACGCGCAGCGCTCCAGTGGCGCTGCCCTGCGCCTCCGCTATCAGAGTGCCAACGGCGAGTGGCTGGCGATCAGCAGTGGTGCGGATTCACATAGCGATTATTCTTTCGACGGCGATTGGGGTAACGACAGCTTCTGGGGCGCCAGCGCGCCTTACAATTACTTTGAGCAGCATCTGCGCGAGCGACGCAACCTGGCGCAGGATCTGCGTTTCATCGCCAATGACTTGCAGTCCGGTTTCGGTCAGCTACGGCTGGTTGGCGGCGCCTATCTGTCGGGGTTGCGCGAGTCGGACACCCAGTATGACGGCTGGAATGATCAATATTACGGCGCGGGTTCCAGCCTGCTCGGCAGCCGCTACGCCGCCACCAATGCCGCGCTGTATGGATCGCTCGAGCTGGTGCGCAGTGTGCGCGACAGCGCTCAGCTGGGGCTGCGCGGTGAGCAGCGCACTTCGGACTATGCCGATACTGCGGACCCCACGTTTCCGAGCTCGCGCGACACCATGGTGGGCGGCAATCTGTCCTTCTCGCATCACAGCAGTGCTGCGCACCAGTACTATGTAACCCTGTCGCGCGGTTACAAGGCCGGTGGTTACAACATTGGCGCGCAGATCGCGCCCTCACAGCGGCAGTTTCGCGATGAGGTGCTCTGGAACCTGGAGCTGGGGTTGCGCGGCACACTTAGCGCGCGCCGGCTCGAGTACCAGGCCGACGTCTATGCCATGCGCCGTGAGCATATGCAGGTCTACAACTCACGCCAGCTCAATCCGGACAATCCCCTGAGCTACGTGTTTTTTACGGCGAATGCGGCACGCGGTGACAACATCGGGCTGGAAGGCGAGCTGCACTGGCGGCCGGCGTCGCCATGGCAGTTAGCCGGCACACTGGCGTTGCAGCGCACGCGCCTGCTGGACTACCAGCTTGATGGCGCGCTGCTGGATGGTCGGGCGCAGGCCTTTGCGCCGGCTTATCAGGCCTCGCTGGCCGCGACCTGGCAGCATCCACAGGGCGTTTTCGTACGCTTCGATCTGGCAGCGCAAGCGGGCTATTATTTCAGCACTAGTCACGATCAACAAGCCGGAGCGCGCGCCCTGTGCAATCTGCGCGCCGGCTTCCGGCGTGGTTCATGGACTACCAGTCTCTGGGCGCGCAACCTGTTTGATCGACGCTACGCCGTACAGGGCTTCTATTTCGGTGATGAACCACCGGATTTTCCGGTCAAACTCTACCTGCAAACCGGCGATCCGCGGCAACTGGGTTTGAGCGTAAGCTTCGCTGCAGATGCTAACTGAGTTGCGTTCCGTTTCACTGCTCGAGGCCGTGGCGATTGTCACCGGCATCGCCTACGTACTGCTGATCGTGCGCCGCAGCCGCTGGGGCTGGCTGGCAGGAGCTATCAGCTCCGCCATTTATGTCTACCTCGCGGCGCTGTCGCGATTGCCGATGCAGTCGGCGTTGCAAGGCTACTACATCGTCATGGCGGCCTTCGGCTGGTGGAGCTGGACCCGTAATGCCGAGCAGCAGCATGGTCACATCTTTCGCTGGCGCAGGCGCCAGCACCTGTACGCGGTGTTGTTCATCGTTTTCGCAAGCGCGTTGAGCGCACAGCTCCTGGCGCGCGAAACACACGCTGCCTGGCCGTTACTCGACTCGTTCACGACCTGGACCAGCCTGGTGGCAACCTGGATGGTCACGCGCTCGGTGCTCGAAAACTGGTTCTACTGGATAGTCGCCGATTCGGTTACGGTGTTTTTATTTGTGCAACAGGGGCATCCCTATACTGCGGGACTGTTTCTCACTTATATGGTCATCGCCTGTTTCGGATTTCGTGAATGGTCACGCCGCTCCCGCCAGCAGCTCTGTTAAACCCGCCCGCTGCGGCATTGGCGTTGGTGCCCGGGCTCGAGCAGGGTGGAGTGCCGCAGCTGCTGCAGCGTTTAAGCGGTGGCAGCGTCAACCACAGCTGGCGCGTCGATACCAGTGCAGGTCGCTACACATTGCGCCTGGAGAGTTCGGCTGACCGGAGCCCGGGAGTCGATCGCCGCCGCGAACTGCTGTTGCATGCGGCGGCGGCCGAGGCCGCTATCGCGCCGCGCATCGTGCGCGCCGCGCCGGAAGAGCAGGTACTGATCTGCGAATTTCTCGATGGCCGCTGTTGGACGATGAGCGATTTTCAGCAGGATCAGTCCTTGGACCGGCTGGGCGAGAGGCTCGCCGTGCTGCATGCGCTGCGGCCGCCGGCACAGTGCGTTGGGCGTTTCGAGCCCCTGGCCCTGGTCAGTCACTATCTCGAGCTGGCTGCTGTGGCGAGCGCAGCGGCGCACGCTGCCGGCAAGGTACTGTCCCGGCTGCGCGGGTCCGTGACGCAGATCGAGGCCGCCGCAAAGCGCCCCGGCATCGTGCACGGTGATCTGCCTTACGGCAATGTGCTGGAAAACTCAGCGCTCTGGCTGCTGGACTGGGAATACGCGCAACTTGCTGATCCGATCTACGATCTGGCCTGCGTTGTGGCCTGCGTGCCGCTGAGTGGGCGCCGGCAGCGACGCTTGCTGGCCGCCGCGGGGCTTGACGAGCGGGACGCAGGGCGCCTGGCTGCGGCCGTTTATGTTTACCGCGCGCTGACCTGGGCCTGGCAGCTGGCGCGCGGCGAGCGCGCCGCTGTGCCAGAAATGAGCTAATTACTCCCGCAGGGCTGGCGTCGGCGCCCGCTGCTCGGCAAACTAGCGCGCCTTTGCCGAATGCCCCCAGGAGTTGTCATGCCCTTGCTGCGAGTCGTGAATCGAGACGGAGTGGAACAGGAAGTCAACGCGCCCGCCAGCGGCGTGCTCATGGAGCCGCTGCGCGACATGGACGATGGCGTCAACGCAATCTGTGGCGGCATGTGCTCCTGCGCCACCTGCCATGTCTACGTGGACGAAGCGTGGCGCGCAAAATTGCCGGCGCCGATGTCGGACGAGACCGAAATGCTCAAAGACCTGGTTTCGTACCGCGAGAATTCACGGCTCTCGTGCCAGATTCAGCTCAGCGCAGCGCTCGATGGCCTGCGCGTAACGATTGCACCTGAGGATTAGCGGCGGACGCTGCCTATGTCACTGGTAACAGTATTGCTGGTTGCAGCGGGCGCCATTGCGGCATTGCGCATCGTCATGATTGTGCGCAAGACCAGAGGGGCGCAGCCGGACGACTGGGACGAGCGCCTGGTCAAGAATCTGCGCGCCCAGGGTGGTGATCCTTTCAGCCCCTACGAGGTCGATTTCTTTTTCGACCTGCCGGAAGCTGCGGCTTGCGAAAGCGTAGCAGCGGCCCTCGCCTCGCAGGGCTATGCGGTGGATTTTCGCCAGCTGGAGCCCGATCGCGGCGTCAGTTTTACGCTGCATGCGCGCAAGAATATCCGGGTCTCGGTGCCCGAGATGCAGGCGCTGACGCTCGAGCTGCGTGCGCTCGCCGTGCAACAGGGTGGTCGCTACGACGGTTGGGCCACGGCCGGAATAACGCGGGCCTGAAGCAGCTGGCGGGTTGCCGCGGGGCGCAATACTGTTACGCGTTGCTTGCCCGTTCGGTCTGACGCCGCACCGCCTCGGCCGCCGCCGCGATGGCGGTAGCATCGCCGAGATAGCGGCTGGCCAGGGGCCGCAACTGCGCATCGAGTTCGTAAAGCAACGGTATGCCAGTGGGTATATTCAATTCGATGATGGCGCTTTCGGACAGCGCATCGAGCATCTTGACCAGTGCGCGCAGACTGTTGCCATGCGCGACGATCATGACAGTGCGAGCCGCGCGCAACTCGGGCGCGATGCGCTCGTCCCAGTAGGGCAGCACGCGCGCCAGGGTGCTCTTGAGTGATTCGGTAGCCGGCAGATCTGCGGCCGGTACCTGCGCGTAGCGGCGATCAAAACGCGGATGACGCTCATCATCCAGCCCCAGCGGGGGCGGCGGCACGTCGTAACTGCGTCGCCAGATTTTCACCTGCGCTGCGCCATGCTGCGCAACCGTCTGCGCTTTGTTGAGTCCCTGCAGGGCGCCGTAGTGACGTTCGTTGAGCCGCCAGTGACGTTCCACCGGCAACCACAGCAGCTGCAATTCTTCGAGGATCAGCCACTGGGTACGAATGGCGCGGGTCAGCACCGAGGTGAACACCAGGTCAGGCGTCACTCCGGCGCGGGCAATTTCCCGCCCGGCCTGGCGGGCCTCGTCAATGCCGGCGGCCGAGAGGTCAACGTCGGTCCAGCCGGTGAACAGATTCTCGAGGTTCCAGATACTCTGTCCGTGTCGAACCAGCAGCAGTTTTCCGGGCACGATAATTCCTTGTTGGGCCCAAGTGCTAGCGGCTGCCAGCCTGCGCGAGATTGCGCAGGGCTTCGGCGCCAGCCATCAGAGCGGCCAGATCGGGGGTGGCGCTGGCACGCAGCTCGCGCAGCGTCAGTCGCCACTGCGCGCCGGGTGCGCCCAGCTGTTCGCACCAGCGCGAGAGCTGTTCGCCTTCGCCAGCGCGCTCGCGCAGGGCGCGTGCGCACAGACTGCGTTGGCCGTCCAGGCAAGCCGTATACAGGCGCTCGCGCGCCACGGCCTGCCAGGCGCCGGTGGTTTTCAATTCGCGTATCGATTCGGCCAGCCAGTCGATCCCTAAAGCGGCAGCGGTGCGGAAGTACTGCCGCGCCACCAGGGTCAGGGGTTTGCGGGCCTGGCGCGCGAGCTCGACCAGATCGGGCGTGGCACGCAGTGCCGGCAGCGCTGCCAACCAGGCGCTTAAGCCCGTGGGCAGGCCGCTACTGCCGTGCTGGCTCTGCTCGGTGCGAAAACGCTGGTGGGCAATCCCCGGTAGCACGGCCGGTACCAGGCCGCGCAGCTGCTGGAACGCCGCTGTGTGACGCGCAACCGCGGCGCCAATGTCAGCGAGTTCGCGCCCGGCCTGGCCCAGCAACAGGCGGCGAGTGAGCTGCTCGACGTAGTCGCGGGTCTCCAGCAGCGCGTCGTACTGCACTTCGGTCGCAATGTGATTGTCAAGTGCTTCGATGGCCGTCCACAATTCGCGCAGGCCGGCGCTGTCGCGGGCAATGGTGTAAGCGCGCGCCACGGTGCCCACGTCGGCACCGGTCTGCGCGGCCATGCGCACGGCAAAGCCCGGGTCCATGCGATTGAGAATGCTATTGGTGGTGGCGGTGAGAATCAGCTGCGCGCGCAGCCGATGTCGGGCGATGCGCGCGGCAAAGCGCGCGCGCCAGCGCTGCGGGAAATAGCGCTGCAGTTCGCTGCCCAGGTAGGTATCGCTGGCAATATCGGCGCTGCCCAGGGCGTGATTCATGGCGATCTTGCCGTAAGCGAGCAATATCGCCAGTTCCGGACGCGTGAGCCCCTGGCCACGAGCCAGGCGCTCGTCTATTTCGCGATCACTTGGCAGAAATTCCAGAGCGCGATTCAACTCGCCGCTGCGCTCCAGGGCGCGCAGCAGTTGCTGGTGATCGGCGAGATCTGCCACGCTGCGCCGCTCCAGCACACTTATGGCCTGGCTCTGCAGATAGTTATTGCGCAGTACCTGCGCCGCCACCTGCTCAGTCACGCTGGCGAGCAGCGCACGGCGGCGCGCACCCGCTGGTGAGCGCCCGCCGAGGTTGCCGGCGAGCATGATCTTGAGGTTCACTTCGATGTCCGAAGTGTTGACGCCGGCGGAATTGTCGATGAAATCACTATTGAGGCGGCCACCGCTCTGCGCATACTCCACGCGACCGCGTTGTGAGCAGCCCAGATTCCCGCCCTCACCCAGGACCCGGGCGCGCAGTTCACGACCGTCGATACGGACCGCATCGTTGGCGCGATCGCCGATTTCGCCGTGACGCTCTTCGGTGCCTTTCACGTAGGTGCCGATGCCGCCATTCCACAGCAGATCTACCGGCAACTTCAGGATGGCGCGAATTACCTCGATGGGCGTGACGCGCTCGGCGCCCAGCTCCAGCAGCTTGCGCGCCTGTGGACTTAAGCCCAGATGCTTGTGGGTGCGATCAAATACCCCACCGCCGGCGGAGATGGCACGCCGCTGGTAGTCGTCCCAACTCGAGCGCGGCAGTGCAAACAGACGTGCGCGCTCGCGCCACGAGCGCTGGGCATCCGGTGCCGGATCAATAAAAATATGTCGATGGTCAAACGCGGCCTGCAGGCGCAGGTGCGGTGACAGCAACATGCCATTGCCAAATACGTCGCCCGACATGTCGCCGATGCCGGCGACCGTAAAGGGCTGGCGCATGATATCCAGGCCCAACTCACGGAAGTGCCGCTTCACGCATTCCCAGGCACCGCGTGCCGTGATACCCATTTTCTTGTGGTCATAGCCGTCCGAACCTCCGGAGGCAAAGGCATCGCCCAGCCAGAAGCCGCACTCGGCGCTCAAGCTGTTGGCCACATCAGAGTAACTGGCAGTGCCTTTGTCAGCGGCGACTACCAGGTAGGGATCATCGCCATCGCGGCGGCGAATCTGCTGCGGTGGCACGAGCCGACCGTCAACAATATTGTCGGTCACTTCAAGCAGACAGCGAATGAAGGCCTGATAGCAGCTCAGCACTTCGCGCGCACGCTCATCGGGCGCGGCGCCGGCGCGCAGCCGGCGGGCGACAAACCCGCCTTTGGCGCCGACCGGCACAATCAGCGTGTTCTTAACATGCTGGGCTTTCATCAACCCCAGAATTTCGGTGCGAAAATCTTCAGGCCGCTCCGACCAGCGGATGCCGCCACGCGCGATCGGACCGCGCCGCATGTGCACGCCTTCCACGCGCGTGTCGTGTACAAAAATCTCGAAGGCCGGACGCGGCTCGGGCAGACCTAGAATGTCCTGCGGCTGCAGCTTGAACGCCAGCGGTCGCTGCTGGGCAGCATCGCGCCAGTAGTTGCAGCGCGTGATGGCCAGCAGCAACGCCAGGTAAGTTCGCAGGATGCGATCTTCATCAGGATTGCGCACCTCGCCAATGGCCTGGCGCAGGCGGCGCTCGCTCACGGCAGCGGCGCGGCGCGCGCTGGCTTCGCTGTGCGCCGGGTTGAAGCGGGCGTCGAACAGCAGCCACAACTCGCGGGTAATGTGCGGGTGGGTGTTGAGGGCGCGCTCCATGTAGGTCTGGCTGAAGGGGATGCCGGTCTGCAGCAGGTAGCGGCAACAGGCACGTAGCACCCGCGTCTGCGGCAGCGTCAGTGCCGCGCTGAGCACCAGGCGGTGAAAGCCATCGTTGTCGAGAGTGCCGGCCAGGATGGCTGGCAGGGCGTCGCGCAGCTGCGTTTCCAGCAGGCCCAGATTCGCCGGCAGTGCAGTCTGGGCCTCGAGTTCGAAATCCTGCAGCCAGGCGCTGCGCTGCTGCGGCAGCTGCAACTCATAAGGGTGTTCGGCGATGACACGCAGGCCAAAATTCTCAAGAATCGGCACCACATCGGAGATCGGCAGCGGTTCGGCGCGGCGCAGTAGACGCAGGTGCAGGTGCCTGGCGATGCTCGGTAGCGAGCGTCGCAGGTGGAGGTGACCGGCGTTGTCAGGCTGCGCGTTATCTTCCAGATCAGCGATGTCGTCCACCGCCAGTTGCGGGCTCACCTCCTGCTGATAGGCAGGCGGAAAGCTGCGCCCGTAACGCCGCTCGAGCGCCGCGGCATCCAGCTCGGGGTAGCGTGCCAACAGCGCGCTGTGCAGTCGATCGCGCCAGGTGACGAGTGCGTCATTGAGCGCCCGCTCGAGGCGACGCTTATCGATGCGCTGGGCCGTCGCTGCCGCGGTTCGCACGACCACGTGTAGTTGCGCCAGCGGCGCCTCGCCCACGGCCAACGAGGCATCCACCTGATCGCCGGACAATCCCTGTTGCAGGAGCTTGCTGATGCGCGCGAGGACATCGGTGTCCAGGCGCTCGCGCCCCAGGTAGACCAGACAGGACCAATAGCGGCGATATTCATCACGCCGCAACACCAGGGTGGCGCCACGCGCACGCTCGTGCAGTGCCAGCACCGTGCGCGCGCACTGAACCAGCTCCGTCGCGCTGGCCTGAAACAGTTCGTCACGCGGCAGATTGTCGAGAATACTTACCAGACGCTTGCCATCGTGACCGGTAGGCCGGAACGGAAAGCTGTCGATGACGCGTTGCACCTTGAGACGCAGCACCGGCACAGTGCGCGGGTCAGCGTGATAGGTGTTTGAAGTCCACAGCCCGTAGAAACGTGATTCTTCCAGCGGGCGGCCGCGACGATCGCAGCGGTTCACGACAATGCAATCGAGGAATCCCGGGCGATGCACCGTCGAGCGGCGCTCCGCTTTGGTCACCGTCAACACCTCGAGCGGGCCTCGGCGTTCATGGCGGCCAATGATGCGCGCCGGTGTAGTTCGCTGAGGGTCACGCGGGCGGCCACGCTGCCGGCCGCGCAGCACGCCCAGAGCGGCGCCACTGTCGGGCAGCAGCTGTGCAGTGCGCCTGCCGCCGCGCACGCTGCGCTCGAAGCCCAGAAAGGTAAAGTGATCGTTCTCAATGTATTCAAGCAGCGCCTGCGCCTCGACTACCGCAGCGGCGGACTGGTGCGTGGCGTAGCGCGCCAGTTGTTCGCGCAACGCCTTTACCCGGCGACACATCGCCGGCCAGTCTTCACAGGCACGGCGCACATCCTGCATTGCAGCCAGGATCCTGGCCTGCAATGCCGCACACTCCTGCTCGCCAGCGACGCGACTGATTTGCAGGTATTGCCATGATTCATTGGTGGCGCCGCTGTTGCGGGCCGAGCGTCGGTCTTCAACCTCACCACCGCCAGCGGCGTCGCCGCGCCGGTCAAACCCCAGCAAACGCCCGGCGCCATTGCGCCGCGCAGCCATGACCTGGTACGCAATCAGCTGCACGGCATGACCGGCTTCCGCCAGCGTCATGGTCAGCGTATCGACCAGGAAGGGCATGTCGTCGGTGATCAGTTCGACGACCGAGTAGGAGAGACCGGGCGCCAGCGCGAGCAGCGGGCTATGCACACGCACCAGAGTCTGGCGCGCGCGGCGCACGGCTGCCAACTGCAGTTGCGCGCTGGCGGCGGCCGGCAGCGTTGTGGCGCCGCTCCGGCGCCACTCGGCGGGCGGGAAACTGGCGCGCCAGGCGTGCAACAGCTGCGCCACCAGTGCCGGAGCGGGTGCTCGCGGGGCGCGATGAGTGCGGTTCTTCATGCGCGAATCGTAACACTACAGCACGCATTCATGCGCGCGCCGGCTCGCCCGCTAGTGCGCCGAAGCGGAACCCTTGCTCTGAAACGGCGGCCGTGCCAGCCAGAGCAACGGAATGCAGCAGATCATTACCAAGGCATACAGCAGATGCACATCATTGGTGGCCAGCGTCAGGGCCTGCTGCTGTATGACGTTTTCCGTGTAACCCAGGGCAGTGGTACTGCCCGCCGCATCACCGGCCGCGCCCAGGGCCTGCAATTGTCCTGACCAGTTATCCCAGTTGCCACCGGCCGTGACGTGCTGCGTGAGCATCACATGATGAAAATCACTGCGCGCGTTCCACAGCCAGATGCTGACAGCCATGCCCATCGAGCCGGCGGTGTTACGCAGGAAGCTTGATAAACCCGCGGCCGACGCCAGGTGCGCCGAGTCGATATCAGAAAAGACAATCAGCTGCAGGGGCAGGAAAAAGCACGCCAGACCGACACCCTGCAGCACCCGTGGGCTGGCCAACTGCTGAAAACTGCCGCTCGCATTGAGGGTGCTGAACCAGTACATGCTTAGCCCCAGGATCATGAAACCAGCCGTGGCGGTCAAGCGCACATTCAGCCGATGCAGGTTGGCGCCGACCAGGGGTACCAACGCCAGGGCAATGATGCCGACCGGCGCACTGGCCAGACCTGCCCAGGTCGCTGTGTAGTGGGCGACGGTTTGCAGAAACAGCGGGAAGATGACCGTTGCGCTCATGAAGCAGGCGAAGCCCAGGCACAGTACCAGCAGGCCCATGGAAAAATTGCGAAACGCGAACAGGTGCAAATCGATGAGCGGTTGTCGCGCCGTGAGTTCCCAGGCGACCAGCAGCGTCAGACATACGACTGCAATGACGGCGGCGGCGACTATCAGGCCGGAATCAAACCAGTCTCTTTCATTGCCATTGTCGAGCATGAATTGCAGCGCACCGACTCCGGCGAACAGCAATAACATGCCGGTGATGTCGACCGGCACCTTGGAGCGCACGGTTTCCCGGCGTCGCAACACCCACCAGATGGTGGCGGCAGTCAGCAGCCCTACAGGCACATTGATGTAAAACAGCCAGGGCCAGGAAAAATTATCGGTAATCCAGCCACCCAGGATCGGGCCGCAGATCGGGGCCATGAACACCACCATGCCCCATAGCCCCATTGCCATGCCACGTCGTTCCGGCCGATAGCTGCGCATCAGCAGCGCCTGGGCCATCGGCGCCATGGGACCGGAGACCGCGCCCTGCATCAGCCGCAGCGCCACCAGCATTGGCATGCTGGTGGCGAAGCCGCACAGCGCTGAGAAGGCGACGAACAGCAGTGTCGAGACCACAAAGGTGCGCACCTCACCAAAACGGCGTCCCAGCCAGCCGGTGAGCGGCTGCATGATCGCCGCCGCCAGCGAATAGGTGGTGATCGTCCAGGTGCCTTCGCTCGGACTCACGCCCAGGGTGCCGGCAATCGCCGGCACCGAGACGTTGACGATCGTCATGTCGAGCACTTCCATGAAGGTCGCCAGACTGATGGCGATCGTTGCCACCACCAGCGGTGCACCGGCGAGTGGCGCCAGTGCTGGGGGCTCGGCGTTGCTGCTCACGGTGCGATAAGCGGTGCGCCGCTGATCAGCGCATCAGCTGCGCGCTGCGCGGCCTGGTAGTCGTCCGCGTAGATGTCGGTGCTCGCCACTGCGCTCGGGTTGGCACTGCTGCCCAGCACCGTGCCCGCATGCTCGCGGGTATCAACAGTGACGTGCGTTGACAGCCCGATGCGCAGCGGCTGCGCGGCGAGTTCACGGCTGTCCAGAGCAATGCGCACCGGCACACGCTGCACGACCTTGATCCAGTTGCCGGTGGCGTTCTGTGCTGGCAGCAACGCGAACGCAGCGCCGGTGCCCGCCGACATGCCGATCACGCGCCCGTGAAATATCACCTGGCCGCCATACTGGTCGGCAATCACGCGGGCACTCTGGCCGATCCTCAGTGCCCGCAGCTGGCCCTCCTTGAAGTTGGCGTCGATCCATAGTTTGTCGAGCGGAATAATGGTCAATAGAGTCTGGCCCGGGGCGACACGCTGGCCGACCTGGACATTGCGGCGCGCGACAAAGCCTGCGCCCGGCGCGCGCACACTGCTACGCCGTGCCGCGATCCACGCCTGTACAAAGGCGCCGCGCGCCTCGAGCACTGCCGGGGCAACAGCCAGTGACACGCCTGCCACCGGTGCGCGTGCGGCGCGCGCCTGGCGGGTGGTGGCCAACAGTGCAGCGCGCGCCATGGCTACCGTCGTCGTGGCGCGCTGCAGCTCCTCGGCAGCGATTGCCTGTTGCGCCAGCAACGGTTGGCGGCGCGCCAGTTCGGCTTCAGCCTGCTGCAGTTCCAGTTGCCGACTCGTCACCTGCGCGTCGAACTGGCCCGCGAGCTGACTTTGTTGTTGCGTCTGTCGCACTGTCAGCGCCAGTGAACTCGCCGCGCGCGCCAACGCGACCTCGTTATCGGTGGGGTCGAGTCGCACCAGCACCTGACCGGTCTCGACACGTTGCGTGTCATCGGCCAGCAGCGTTACCACCGTTCCGGCGGTTTGCGCCGAAACACCAATCTGGTCGCCGGCAACATAGGCATCGTCGGTGGTTTCGCGCCTGGTGAATACCAGCAGCCACAGCAACAGCCAGCCCAGGGCCAGCAGTGAAAATACTGCGGCGATGATCAGTAGCACTCGCTGGCGATTGCCATTGCCACTGTGGCCGGGTTGCTTGATCAGCGCGCTGTCGTTCATTGGTCTGTTTCCATCTGATAGCCGCCACCCAGAGCGCGAATCAGCGCCAACTCCACGCACAGGCGGGCGTACTGGGTCTGTATTTGCGCTGCACGCAGCGTCAGCCACTGTTGTGTGGCATCGAGTGCCGGTCGTTGATCGCTCAAACCCGCGTTGGCGCGCTGCTGGCTGGCGGCGCGCTGCAGGGTAGCCGCGACCAGTTCTTCATCACGCAGCTGCGCCTGATGTTCCCAGCGCTCGCGCAGCGTGAGCTGTGCGTTGACGTCGCGAGCGGCATTGATGATGGCGGCGCGGTACAGCGCAACCGCCTCATCCAGATTGGCCTGACTACGGGCGTAACCGGCGCGCAGGGCGCCGCCATCAAACAGCGGTAGGTGCATGGCTACGCCCAATGCTGGCGCCGCGCTGCCCGCTTCCGCCAGCTGGCTGAGTTCGCGGCTTGACAGCGCCAGCACGGCTTTGAGACTGAAATCAGGCAGAAAGCTGCTGCGTGCAATATCCACATTGCGCGCCGCGCCTTCGACACGCCAACGACTGGCGGCGATCTCCGGGCGACGGGCAATCAGATCGATTGTAGCGTTGGCTGGCAATTCAGCGCGCAGTGACGGCAGCGCGCCGGCGCTCAACACCGGAAGCTGATCCGGTGCGCAGGCCAGCAGCGCCGCCAGCGCCACCACCTGCAGCTGGATTGCCGTAGTCACTTCCGTGAAATGATCACGGGCAATCAGCGCCACCAGCTCAGCACTATGCGTGGCATCGCTGCGTTCGATGTGAGCGGCGACGCGGGCGCTCACGATCTGCACCCGCTGCTCGGCGGCGGCGCTGTCCAGCAGGGCCAGATCGCGGCGCGCCATATCGGTTCGCCAACCGTAGTAGGTCGCCGCCACAGCGCTGGCAATAGTGAGCGCAGCAGCCTCGCGCTCGGCCCCCGCGGCGCGCTGCATATCAACGGCAGCGGCAATCTCGGCGCGATGCCGGCCCCACCAATCAAAGCTGTAACTGGCATTTACGCCCGCATCAAACTCGCTGTACCAGTTGAAACCCAGCAGCTGCGGTGGAAACAGGCCATGGTCGCTGAGCCGGTTTTCCGTGGCGCTGGCGTTCACGGCCACTTGCGCGCGACTGCCGGCGGCCGTGCCATCAGTGAGTGCGCGCGCAGCGGCGAGGCGCGCGCTGGCGGCGGCGAGGTCCGGCGATTGCGCCAGGGCCTGTGCAACGAGCGTGTCCAGTGTGGAATCGCCAAAGGCGCGCCACCACTCGCGCTGCGGCCACGGACTGCTGGTGGCGTTGGGCAGTTCGATCAGCGGCGCACTGCTGGGTAAGACCGGCGGCGAGGGCTTGGGCGGCAATCCGGCGCAGGCGCCAATCAGGGTCGCGAGGCAGACTGCCAGCGCCGCGCGCTGCCTCAGCACGCCGCGTCGTCCGTTATCAGTTGATCATAGGCCGCAGCAATCTCGCTCAGGTGCACCATGAGCTGCGCGCGTGACTCGTCACTCAGCGTCGCAAAGAGCGTACTGAGCTTCGCAAACGCCGCAGGTATGAAGCGGCGTATCAGTGCCTCACCATCGCTGGTGACGCACAGAATCATGCGGCGGCGATCCTGTTCGCTGGGGATACGGCTGATGAGGTTGCGCGCCACCAGGGTGTCGGTGATGCGGCTGATGTTGGCTGGACTATGCGCGGCGCCTGCACAGAGCTCGCTCGGGTGGCCGACACCATCGGGTTGCGAATAGAGCTGCATGAGTACGCGAAATTCGGCCTCAGCCAGACCGGAGGGACGGATGGCTTCGTCGGCCAGCGGCGCCAGTGCCCGGCCCACGAGCAGTAGGGTGCGGAACAGCAGCGCGTCTTCGCCGCGTATCACCAGCCCACGGGCTTTGGCGCCCTCGATACCGGTTCTGATGGCCTGGATCTGATCTTTAAGCATGTTGAGTCCGCTGAACTGTAGATACTTTACTGCGGAAATATATTATCCGCAAATATTCAGCAGCTCGTTAACTTAATCAGGGTGTCGCAGGTGCTCTCTGACCCGGTACACATCGCTTTGCATCTCGACCAGGCGGCTGGCGGTGCGACGAAATTCAAAGCTCAATCGCTGCCCGGTGTAGAGCGCTGCGGGCGCCGCCGCCGCCGAGACGATGAGCTTGACGCCCTGATCGTAGAATTCGTCCACCAGGGCAATGAAGCGCCGCGTGGCATCGTCCTGATGTTCGTCCAGCAGTGGAATGCCGCTCAGGAACACAGTGTGAAAATCCTGTGCCAGGACGCCGTAATCGGCGGCACTGCGCGCCCCCTCACACAAGGTGGCGAAGCTGAAATACACCACGCCGCCGGAACGGCGATGGGCGCGGATCCCCCGCCCGCCAACATTGATGTGCCGCTGCTCGTCGGCGTGCGGCTCGGCGAGTTGCTCAAAAAGCGCTACGAGTTTTGCAGGCGTCGCCGCAGCGTCGCTGGGCAGATAGATGGGCACCTGGCGCAATTGTCGCAGGCGATAATCAATGCCGGCGTCGACATGCAGCACCTCCAGTCGCTGCTCCAGCAGGGCGATGACCGGCAGAAAGCGCGCGCGCTGCAGACCGTCACGGTAGAGCTCGCCGGGCGGCAGATTGGAGGTGATCACCAGCGTGACGCCCTGGCGGAGCAGTTCTTCGAGCAGGCCGCCGAGTATCATGGCGTCGGCGATGTCATCCACGTGCAACTCGTCCAGACACCAGACGCGCGCGCGCCGCGCCATGCGTCGCGCCTGTATGGCCAGCGGTGTCTGGCGCAGGCGAATATCTGCGAGGCCGGCGTGCACATCGCGCATCAGATGATGAAAATGACTGCGCCGGCGCGCGCTGTGCGGCAGGCTGTCGAAAAACAGATCCATCAACCAGGTCTTGCCGCGGCCGACGCCGCCCCACAGATATACGCCACGCGGGCCTGTGCTATGGCGACTCGGCCACAGGCGCTGGCGGATGCGGCCGAGGAGTCCGGCGTCAGTCTGAGCGTTGAGCAGCTCCAGACGCAGCTGTTCGAGCCGGCTTACCGCCGCGCGCTGCGCCGCGTCGGTCTGCCAGTTGCGCTCGGCGATTTCACCAGCGTAACGCGCCGGTAAACCAGGGTCGCGCACCGCGGGCATCAGAGCTGCTGATAGTTCGGGCCCGCGCCACCCTCTGGGGTGGTCCAGGTGATCAGCCGATAAGGGTCCTTGATATCGCAGGCCTTGCAATGCACACAGTTGGCGGCATTGATCTGCAGCCGGCGCACGCCATCAGCGCCGCTGACCATTTCATATACGGCCGCCGGACAGAAGCGGGTACAGGGATTGTCATACTCACGCGCGCATTGGTCAGCGCAGATGGAGGTATCGGCGACATGCAGATGCACGGGCTGGTGTTCATCATGTGCCGTAGCTGCCAGGAACACCGCTGCGGTGCGATCGCGCGGCGCCAGAGTGCGCGGCGGCGGCGGCTGGGCCACACTCTCATCAAGCCGCCGCAGAGTCAGGTCGTTGGCGACGTGTTGCAGCGTCCAGGGTGTATGACCACGCAAGAGTGTTTCCAGCAAACCATTGGCCAGTCCGAACCACAAGCCGCGTTTGAATCCGGGTTTGATATTGCGTACGGCATGTAAGGCCCGGCCCCCGGGCGAGGCGCGCCACAGGGCATCAAAGCCGGCGCCGGTGGGTTGCGTGCTCAAATGTTCGCCGGCCAGTGCGCCACAGCGCATCGCCTGGTGGATGCCTTTGATACGGGCCACATCGAGCGTGCCGGCCGCATCGCCGATCAGCAGCGCGCCGGGCATTTCCATGCGCGGCAATGCCTGGGCGCCACCGGCCGCGATAGCGCGCGCACCATAGGCCAGGGGCTCGCCGCCCTCAAGCAGTGCGCGAATCGAGGGATGGTGCTTGAATTGCTGGAAGGCCTCGAAGGGCTGAAAACGCGGGTCGCGATAATCGAGTCCGACGACCAGTCCCAGATATACGCGATCCTGTTCCAGGTGGTAGATGAAGCCACCGCCGTAAGTATCGCTCCGCAAGGGCCAGCCGACCGTGTGCTGCACCAGGCCAGCTCGCCCGCGACCCGCAGGTAACTGCCACAGTTCCTTGAAGCCCAAACCAAAAGTGGGCGCAGAGCGATCGGCGTCCAGCCGGAAGCGCGCGATGAGCTGCTTGGCCAGACTTCCGCGGCAGCCTTCGGCCAATACGGTAAGCGGCGCATGGATCTCGGCGCCAGGCGCGAAATTGGGACCCTCGCTGCCATCGCGCAGCCGGCCCATATCTCCCAGCCGCACGCCGGAAACTGCGCCGGCCTCATTGAACAGTAACTCGCTGGCCGCGAAGCCGGTAAAAATGTCGACACCCGCTGCTTCCGCGTGCGCGCCCAGCCAGGGCACCAGCTGCGCCAGCGAGACGATAAAATTGCCGTGATTGCGCTGCTGCGGCGGTGTGGGTAAGCGCAGGCTCGAAGTGGCGGTGAGCAGGCGAAATTCATCGCGCTGTACTGCGATACAGGTTGGCGGCGGCGCTGAGCGCCACCCGGGTAGCAGTGCATCGAGCGCCACCGGGTCGAGCACCGCGCCCGAGAGAGAGTGCGCGCCCAGGCTGGCCGCTTTCTCGATCACGCAAACGCTGCGTTGCGGATCGAGTTGGCGCAGCCGCAGGGCGCAGCTAAGTCCGGCCGGCCCGGCCCCGACAATCGCCACGTCGTAATTCATGATATCGCGCGCGCTCATGGATTCTCCTTTTCCCCCAGGGCCTCAAGAATGGCGGCTCGGGCGGCATCGCGCAATGCGGCCGCGCCGTCGGCATGCGCTGGAGGCGGCCAAAGCGCCTCCAGCACCCGGACCTCTATGCGGCCGGGCCGCAGCAGCCGTCCGCCAGGCTTGAAGCAATGCCGGGTACCACGGATGACCAGCGGCACGATGGGCACGCCGGCCCGTTCAGCAGCGGCAAAGGCGCCGGTGTGAAAACGCAGCAAGCCGGGCTCTGACCTGAAGGTGCCTTCCGGGAAAAAAGCGAGCGAACTGCCGCTGGCGGCGTCGCGCATCAGGCGCAACGCGTCGCGGGCACTGCCGGCGCGATTACCACGCTCGACAAAATACGCACCGATACGCGCCAGTAGCAGCCCCGCCAGGGGTACGCGGCTCATTTCCCGTTTGATAACAAAGCCAAAGCGCGGCGGCAGGGTCGCCGCAAGTACCACGCCATCAAGATAGCTGCAATGATTGGCCACGACGATGCAGTGTTGCGGCAGCGGGCCGCGCCAGTGCACCCGCACCGGCATGCCCATGAGCGTCAGCGCGCAGCGTCCGGTCGCGCGCGTCAGCCAGCGCCGGCCCGCCAGTGTGGGCACGAGCAGCAGGGCCAGCAGGGCCAGCAGCGCCAGCGCCAGGAAGAGCCCGGCCGCTGCCAGCGTATACAGCACTAGCGGTAGCAGCCACACCCTGGCGGTGACGGGGTCTTTGCTGCTACCAGGCTTAGGTTTTTGGGGTGTCAATGGCAAAGGTTATGTGACCTGGTTCTCCCTATGTTAACTGTTGCTGCGGTTGTGAGTCCCATCACAGCGTTTCGGGGCGTCAGGTTTGCATACTGGCGGCCAAGGATAGTTCCACAGCCGTGCAGGGCAAACCGAATTGAGCAGACACGCGACAGTCACCGCAGAGCCGGCCCTTGCCGAAGTGATCGACCCGGTCATTGGTCGATTTCTGGACGCTGTATGGATGGAGCGTGGGCTCTCGTCCAATACGCTGTCCGCCTATCGCGCTGACCTGGTGGCCCTGTCACGCTGGCTGGCGCAGCGCAATCTGGTGCTGGTGCGCACCGCTCGCGCCGACCTGCTGGCCTTCATCGCCGCGCGCGCCGCTGGCGGCTCCCGGCCGCGCTCCACGGCGCGTCAGCTCTCTTCGTTCCGGCGTTTTTTCCGCTATCTGATGCGTGAAAATACCGTGCGTGAAGACCCGACCGCACAGATCGCCATGCCGCGCATCGGTCGCTCGCTGCCCAAATCGCTGACCGAAGCCGAAGTGGAAGCGCTGCTGCTGGCGCCGTTGGTGAGCGATCCGCTTGGCAATCGCGATCGCACCATGCTCGAAGTGCTCTACGCCACGGGCCTCAGGGTTTCAGAATTGGTGAGTCTGCGCGTCGATCAGGTGAACATGACGCAGGGCGTGCTGCGGGTGCTGGGCAAGGGCAATCGCGAGCGGCTCATACCGCTGGGCGAAGAGGCAGTGCGTTGGCTGAGCGCCTTCCTGGCCGGCGCGCGCGGCGAAATACTGCTCGATCGCAGCACCGATTACCTGTTTCCCACCCGGCGCGGCGATCGTATGACGCGCCAGGCCTTTTGGCACATCATCAAGCGCTACGCGCGCAAGGCCAGTGTTGATAACGCGCTTTCGCCGCACACGCTGCGCCACGCCTTTGCCACCCATCTGCTCAATCATGGCGCCGATCTGCGCGTGGTGCAGATGCTGCTTGGCCATAGTGATCTGTCGACCACGCAGATCTACACCCATGTGGCCCGCGAACGCATGAAAGAGCTGCATTCGCAGCATCACCCGCGCGGCTGATACGGCTGTGAAGCGCCGCTATGGGCGCTCTGTTAGACTCGGCGGTATGAACATGAATCGCCTGATTTTCCCGCTTTCCCTGGCAGGGCTCGTGATCGCGATGCTGGCGGTAGCGGCCGAAACCATGGCACCCGCACCGGCAGCGTCGTTGCCACAGCCCGAGGCGGTAGCGGTCACGGCAGCTGAACTGGCGGCGGTCGCCGCACGGGTGCCGGGGGCCAAGCCTGGCGATATACGCGCTACGCCAATTCCCGGCATCTATGAATTCCGTCAGGGCGCCGACATCGTCTATGTCACGGCCGACGGTCGTTTCGGCATCAGCGGCGATATCTACCGTGTCGCCGACAAGCACAATCTCACTGAGAGTCGGCGCCGCGAACTGCGGCTGGCGCTGATCAATGCGATACCCGAATCTTCAATGGTGGTGTTTACGCCCAGCGCGCCCAGATATACCGTCACGGTGTTTACCGATGTCGATTGCGCCTACTGCCGTGAGCTGCACAAACACATCGACGAGTACAATCGCCTGGGCGTCAAGGTGCGCTACCTGTTTTTCCCGCGCAGCGGCCCGAATACTGATTCCTGGACCAAAGCCGAGCAGGTGTGGTGTGCGGCTGATCGGCGCAGTGCGCTGACCCAGGCGAAACAGGGTGCAGCCCTTAAGGGGAGTGCCGCGTGTGCCAATCCGGTGGCGCAGCAATACGCCCTGGGTCGCGCCATCGGCTTGAACGGTACGCCGGGCATCGTCACCGAAAATGGCGACCTGCTGCCCGGATATGCGCCGCCGGATGTCCTGCTGCAGGAGCTTCAGCAGGAAGAGCTGCCCCCCGGCAAGGGTTAACGCTCGAGCAGTTTGAGCTTGTCCGGTTTGCCTTCCCATTCCTTGGCATCGGCCGGGGGCGTGCCCATCTCGGAGATCACCGGCCAAAGCTTGGCAAGTTCGGCGTTGAGCGCCGTGAACTGCTCCTGGCCTGCAGGCAGCTCTTCTTCCGAGAAAATGGCCTCGACCGGGCATTCCGGCTCGCACAGCGTGCAGTCAATGCATTCATCCGGATCGATGACCAGAAAATTGGGTCCGACATGGAAGCAGTCGACCGGGCAGACCTCGACGCAATCCATGTATTTGCACTTGATGCAGGCTTCGGTGACGACAAAAGTCATTGAATCTCCGCTCGCTGGTTTGCCGACGCGGGCCGTCGGCGCGCGCGTATTCTGCCAAAGGCCGCTCGCAGTGCAAGCGCCTTGCGTTCAAAGCGGCGCCTCAGTAGGGGGATCGCTGCGCCAGATCGTGAAAATGCAGCCCGGCCGAGCCCTGGCGGCGATCTTCCAGGAAGCGTCGCAGCGCGAAGTGCATGCTGGAGAAAGCGATCTGGTCCCAGGGGATATCGGCCTCATCGTAGAGCCTGGTCTCCAGGCTCTCGATTCCGGCAGCATGCTGCTCTCCGTGCATCGTGGCGCGAAACATCACGTGCACCTGGGCGGCGTACAGCACATTGACGACGCTCAGCATTGTGCCCACGGTAACCTCGGCCAGCGCCTCTTCGGCAGTCTCGCGCGCCGCCGCCGCCAGCAACGATTCGCCGATTTCCAGGTAGCCGGCCGGGGCCGTCCAGTAGCCGCGGCGCGGCTCAATGGCGCGCCGGCACAGCAGGATGCGTCCCTGCCATTCGGGCACACAGCCGACCACCACGCGCGGATTGTGGTAGTGCACCACTGCGCAGGCGCTGCACACCGCGCGGGGCAGGCTATCGCCCGCGGGTATGCGCTGTTCCACCGGGGCGCCACAATTGGGACAAAACTTCATAGCGGCTGTGGCCTGAGTGCGGCTGATTCGGGTATCTTAGCGCCGCCGCGCGGCGGCCTCGTGGCGGAACTGGTAGACGCAGTCGACTCAAAATCGACCGGGCTTGCCCATCTCGGTTCGACTCCGAGCGAGGCCACCAACCGGCGGCAGCATATCCTTGAAAGGGCGGTAGTCCAAAATGTTTCGCGCCTGGAGCGGTTTGGTGACCTGACGGGCAATGCGGCGCAGTGACTTTGAATTTGTTCTGCCGAACGAGCTGATCGCGCAGTCGCCGCTCCCGCAGCGCTCTGCGAGCCGCCTGCTGGAAGTAGCTGGTGCCGCAGTAGCAGCTGACGCTGCCGCAACAGCTGACGCTGCCGCCGAATCCTGCGCTGCTGGCGCGTGCGTTGATCACCGGTGCCGCGATTTGCCACAATTGTTGCGCGCCCATGATCTGCTGGTGTTCAACGACACACGCGTGCTGCCGGCACGGCTGCCGGCGCAGCGCGCCACGGGCGGGCGCGTCGAGATTTTTCTGGAGCGCGCCTTGAGTGGCTGCAGCGCTCTGGTGCACCTGCGCGCCAGCAATGTGTTGCGGGTCGATGAAACAATTGCCAGCGCTGGCGGGCCGGTGCGCCTGGTGGCGCAGCGCGATGATCTCTGGGAAGTGATGCTGCCCGAGCCGGCGGTGGAGTTTTTCGAACACTTTGGCGCCGTGCCCTTGCCTCCGTATATTTCCCGCGCGCCAGACGCTGCCGATCGTGAGCGCTATCAAAGCCTGTTGGCGCGCGTGCCCGGAGCGGTGGCGGCGCCGACTGCCAGTCTGCACTTCGATCAGCCGCTCCTGGATGAGCTCGCGGCGCGGCAGATTGGCCGCACCACACTCACGCTGCACGTCGGCGCCGGCACCTTTCAACCCGTGCGCAGCGAAGACCTGGACGCCCATGTGATGCACGCCGAACGCTATGAAATCAGCGCCGGCGTGGTCGACGCCGTGCAGCGCACACGCACCGCCGGTGGACGCGTCATTGCGGTGGGTACGACCGTGGCACGGGCACTCGAGTCGGCGGTGGTGGCAGGCCAACTGTGCGCCGGCGCGGCCGAGACCCGCTTGTTCATCCGTCCGGGCTTTCGCTTTAGCGTCGTCGACGGTCTGATCACCAATTTTCATTTGCCGGGCTCCACGCTGCTGATGCTGGTTGCGGCCTATGCCGGGCGCGAGCGCGTGCTGGCGGCCTACGCGCACGCTGTGCAGCAGCGCTATCGCTTCTTCAGTTATGGTGACGCCATGCTGCTCTGGCCTGCTACCGGTGTGCGCACATGAGGCTGCGCTTTGATCTGCTGCACAGTGACGGCGCGGCGCGCCGTGGCCGCATGCTCCTGCCGCACGGCGTGGTGGAAACGCCGGCCTTCATGCCCGTGGGTACTTACGGCACCGTCAAGGCGATGACGCCTGAAGAGTTGGTGGCACTGGGCGCCGACATCGTGCTCGGCAATACCTTCCATCTCATGCTGCGACCCGGCGCCGATGTCGTGGCCCTGCATCGCGACGGACTGCACGGCTTCATGGGCTGGGAGCGACCCATCCTCACTGATTCCGGTGGTTTTCAGGTATTCAGTCTCGCCAGGCTTCGACAGATCAGCGAGGCGGGTGTGCGCTTTCGCTCGCCAGTCGATGGCGCCGAAGTGCAGCTCTCGCCCGAGCGCGCCATGGACGTACAGCGTGCGCTTGGCTCTGATATCGCGATGGCCTTCGATGACTGCACGGCCTATCCGGCCAGCGAGAGCGAGGCGCGCGCCTCGATGGAGCGCTCGATGCGCTGGGCGGTGCGCGGGCATGATCACTATTACCGTGATACCCCGGACGCGCCGGGCGGTGGGCCGCCGGGCCATTTGTTCGGTATCGTGCAGGGCGGCATGCACCTGCCGCTGCGCACGGCCTCGCTCGAGTCGCTACTGCAGCGCGACTGGCCAGGGCTGGCCGTCGGCGGACTGGCAGTAGGCGAACCCGAACAGGCGCGGCTGCAGGTGCTGGAGCACGTTTTGCCCCTTATGCCCGCCGATCGGCCCCGCTACCTCATGGGCGTGGGCTATCCGCATGACATCGTGGCCGCGGTGCAGCGCGGCGTGGACTTGTTCGATTGCGTGATGCCTACGCGCCATGCGCGCAACGGGCACCTGTTCACCTCGGGCGGCGTGATCAACATCCGTAACAGCCGCCACCAGCGCGATACCGGCCCGCTCGACCCTGGCTGCGCCTGCCCGACCTGCACGCGCTACTCGCGCGCTTACCTGCACCATCTGGATCGCTGCAGGGAAATTCTGGGGGTGCGCTTGGGGACCCTTCACAACCTGCATTTTTACCTCGATTTGATGCGCCAGATCCGCGCTGCCATTGCCGCCCGGCAGCTGGCCGCGCTGGCGGCCCGGATTATGGCGATTCCGCGGCGTGAGCCCGCTGCTGTGGCATAATGCCGCCCTTTTTCGGGCCCGGCCCGCTCATGAAGGTTTAGCCATGGATCTGATCAGCCCTGCCTATGCGCAAACTGCGGCCGCCCCGGGCGCCGGTGGTTTCAGCCAGATCATCATTCTGGTGGTGTTTGTCGCCATTTTTTACTTCATGCTGATCCGCCCGCAGCAGAAGCGCCAAAAGGACCAGCAGGCGATGCTCGCCAAGCTGGCCAACGGTGATGAAATCGTCACCAGCGGCGGCATACTCGGCCGCATCACTGAGGTCGGCGATACCTTTGTGACCGTGGAGATCGCCGAGGGCGTACGCATCAAAGTGCAGCGCGGCCAGATCTCACAACTGGTGCCCAAAGGCACGCTCAAGAGCAGCTGAGAACAACATGCTGGAATTCCCGCGCTGGAAATACGCGCTCGTCGCGCTCGTCACGCTGCTGGCCCTGGTATTCGCGCTGCCGAATTTCTTCGGCACCGATCCGGCTCTGCAGGTGGCGCGCAAGAATCGCGTTGCCATGAATGATCTGGCACGCCAGTCAGTGGAGCAGGCGCTGACACTGCACAGCAGTGCGTTTCGCGGCGCCTATGTCGATGACGGCAAACTGATTGTGCGTTTTGCCAGCGTTACCGATCAGCTCAAGGCGCGCGACACGGTGAATGAGGCGCTCGCCGCCGATTACATTTCCGCGCTGACCACGGCTTCGCGCGCGCCGGCCTGGCTGCGCCACGTGGGGCTGCGACCCATGCCGCTGGGTCTCGATCTGCGCGGCGGCCTGTACCTGGTCTACCAGGTGGATGTGAATGGCGCCGTCAGCCAGCTGCTCGAGAGTTACGAGCAGGGGTTCAGGCGCACGCTGAGCAGCGCCAACCTGCCATTCCTTGACGTGACCAGCTACATCGGCGCGAAGAGCGACGTGCCCAATGCGCTGCGCATCGCACTGCCGCCGGCTGCCGATGTACTCGCGGTGCGCGATGCGTTGAAGAAAAGCAATGGTGATCTCACCTTCAATATCGACAGCCTGCCCACCGGGCCGGCCCTGAACATGGAACTGACGCCAACGCAGGTGAAGGCGCGTCGCGACTATGCCCTGCAGAAGAACATCACAACGCTGCGCAATCGTGTCAATGAACTGGGCGTGTCCGAGCCCATTGTCGCCCAGCAGGGCATTGATCGTATCAACGTGCAGTTGCCGGGCGTGCAGAATTCAGCCGAAGTGAAAGATATTCTCGGCAAGGTGGCGACCCTGGAATTCCGCCTGGAAGATTCACAGAACAGCGCCGCCGAGGCCCAGGCGCGCGCGCGCGCGCCGCTGGGATCAAAGCTCTATCACATGGAGACTCGTCCGGTGCTGCTCAAGCGTGAGTTGATCGCCACCGGCGATCAACTCACCAATGCCACCTCGAGCAGTGGCAACGAAGGGCCTGAAGTCAACGTCACGCTCAACGGTCAGGGCGGCGATGCCATGCTGCGCAACACGCGCCTGAATGTCGGCAAACGCATGGCCGTGGTGTACATCGAAAAGAGCCGGCAGACGCATGAGCTCGACGGTCAGAAGGTGACTAAAGACATCACCGAGGAAAAGATCATCAGTCTGGCGACCATTCGCGCGGTGCTCAGCAATCAGTTTCGTATCACCGGCCTGCAATCGGCCGAGGCTGCCGAGCTGGCGCTGCTGATGCGCGCCGGTTCGCTCTCGGCACCGATCTTTGCGGTCGAAGAGCGCACCATCGGCCCGAGCCTGGGTGCGGAAAATATCCGCAAGGGCGAGCAGGCGCTGGTGATCGGCATGCTGGCGGTATTCGTGTTCATGGCGCTGTATTACCAGCGCTTTGGTTTGGTGGCCGACCTGGTATTGCTGGTCAACGTGGTACTGCTTACCGCGCTGCTGTCGATGTTGCGTGCCACGCTGTCGCTGCCGGGCATCGCTGGCATCATTCTCACGGTCGGCATTGCGGTCGATGCCAACGTGCTGATCTATGAACGTATCCGCGAGGAATTGCGCAACGGCGTGACGCCACAGGCGGCGATCCGCGCCGGTTTCGACAAGGCGTTTTCGGCGATTCTCGATTCCAACGTCACGGCGTTCATCGCCGGTCTGGTGCTGTGGGTGGTTGGGCGCGGGGCGATTCGCGGCTTTGCGGTGGTGCTTACCCTGGGCATCATGACCTCGATTTTTACCTCGCTGCTCGGCAGCCGGGCGGTCATTTCACTGATGTATGGCGGTCAGCGCAAAGTAGCGCGACTGTCGATCGGCTAGGAGCACGACGTGGAGTTTTTCAAGAAGGCCACGAATTTCCCGTTCATGTCGACGCGCAAGACCTGGTATGCGCTCTCGATTGCGCTGATGGCGATGTCCATCGGCTCATTCTTTGTGCGCGGCCTCAACCTCGCGGTTGACTTCACCGGCGGCGTGCAGGTGCAGGCCACGTTTGCGAATGCCGTCAATCTCGACGCGGTACGCGCCGGCCTGACGGCGGCCGGTTTTCATGAGCCGCAGGTGCAGAATCTCGGCTCGTCACGCGAGACGGCGATACGCCTGCCGGCCGAAGCCAATCAGAGTGGCGATGTGGTGCGTGCCAAAGTGAGCGAGGTATTGCGGGTCATCGATGCCAAGGCTGAAATTACCAGCCTCGACGTGGTCGGTTCGCAGGTGGGCAGTGAGCTCAAGTCCGGAGCGCTGCTGGCACTGGCGGCGACCCTGGCGCTGATTTTCATTTACATCGCCATGAGATTTCACACCTGGCGCCTGTCGGTGGGCGCCATTCTCGCCGTGCTGCACGACCCGATCCTGGTGCTCGGTGCGTTTTCACTCTGGCATACTTCATTCGACCTGCCGGTAGTGTCGGCCATGCTCGCGGTCATCGGTTATTCATTGAACGACACTGTGGTGGTGTTCGATCGTATCCGCGAGCGTTTTGAGACCAGTCGCCGGCTGGATCCGGTAGTGGCTCTCGATCAGTCGATCAACCAGACCCTGTCGCGAACCATCATGACCAAGGTGGTCACACTGATCGTGGTGGTGGCCCTGTATCTGCTTGGTGGCGTGGCGCTGCGCGGATTTTCCGAGGCGCTGATCATCGGCATTCTGGCCGGCACCTATTCCTCGATCTACATCTCGAGCGCGATTGCGCTTGATTTCGGACTCAAGGCCGAGCACCTGCTGCCGATCGCCATCACCAGGCCGGTGGACGACCTGCCTTAACGGGCGCTAACCATGTGGCAGCTGCTCAACGAGCCTGGCACCTGGGTGGCATTCGTCACCCTGGCTGTGCTCGAGATCGTCCTCGGCATCGACAACATCATTTTCCTGTCCATTTTGGTCGGGCGGGTGCCGCGTCCGCAGCAAAAGCGCGCGCGCCTTATCGGCCTGTCGCTGGCTGCCCTGACACGCATTGCGCTGCTGGTCTCGATCGTCTGGCTGACGCGGCTTACCAGGCCGTGGTTCGCGCTGCTGGGCCAGCAGATATCCGGCCGCGATCTGATTCTGGCGGGCGGCGGCCTGTTCCTGCTGGTCAAGAGCGTGCTGGAAATCCACCACACGCTCGAAGGTGCGGCCGCGGAGCGCAACGCACGGGTGATGGCCAGCCTGGCGGCGATCGTGGTGCAGATTGCCGTCATCGACATCGTGTTTTCGCTCGACTCGGTGTTCACCGCTGTGGGCCTGGCGCGGCCCGATCAGCTACCGGTCATGGTCGCCGCCATCCTTGTTTCGATTATCGTGATGATGTGGCTGTCGCGACCGATCTCGGAATTCGTCGATCGGCACCCGACCGTCAAAATGCTCGCGCTCTCCTTCCTGATCCTGGTCGGCATGGCGCTGATCGCCGAGGGCATGGATTTCCACATCCCGAAAGGCTACCTCTATTTTGCGATGGCCTTCTCGGTGCTGGTGGAGATGATCAACATCCGGCTGCGTAAACTGCTCGATGCCCGGCGCGACGCTGCCCGGCACTGAGCATGCGATTGGTTGGCAGGTGCAGCGCACCCGCGGTAGCCGCCATCAATTTGTTCATCTGACCAAGGTGGCACGATAATGGTGCCGCATCCTGAGAAGGATTCGGGCAAAGGCCTGGTGCAGGCGATTCGCAAGCCGGCTTGAGCCGTGATTGGACAGCAGTGGCCCTGAACGGTACATCAACTGGGGACTCCACAACTGGGGACTCCACAACTGAGCACATAGCGCGCAGGCTGGATGCAGACGCGCCTACAATCAACGCAAATGAGTGAATTGAACCAGGCAATCTTCCTGAGCTATACCTCAAGATGGATGAGGCTTTGCGCTGGTATGAGAAGGCCTTCTCAGATCGATCACCCAACCTGGTCTCGGCGCTCGCGACTAGTCGCGTCGTGCCCCAACTCGCGAGCAACCCGGGTTACGAGTCAATCCTACGCCGGATGGCCTTCCCACAGGCCAACAAGTAGAACGGCTGTCCAGTTGAGAGCCGCTGAAGGTCATCTTTAGCCATCAAACGCGCGAGCTGCCTTCCCAAAAGTTGAGGTTGCGATGCAAATCGAACAGCGTTGATAGTATGCTAACCGCGATTCCGCTCGTCGATTGCTGACGGCCGGATTCTG
>JANMWZ010000113.1:0-1549 GCA_031441585.1 Gammaproteobacteria bacterium | reverse complement strand
CACGGCATGCGGACGTGCGGCCCAGCCCAGTCGCTGCATGCCTGCGGCAATGGCGCCCGAGGAGACCAGCAGCACTTCGCGTCCCTGCGCATGCAGCGCTGAGATCTGCCGCGCGCAGTCGGCGATGAAGGACTGCGCCAGGCCGGTGCCATTGTTGGTCACCAGCGCGCTGCCGACCTAGACCACCAGCCGTTTACTCGTCGATATCCTCTGTCGCATCGCGTGGCGCTTCCAGACGTGTTTTATCAACATGCTCCATGATGGCGTAGGTTAACGCCGGGCAGCCCTCGCCGCTGATCGCCGATATCGCGAAATGCTTTTCCACCGCGCCATAGCCTTTCACGAGTGCCGCGATACGTTGTTCGCGCTCTTCTTCGGGCACCAGGTCGAGCTTGTTGATGACCAGCCAGCGCGGCTTGTCGATCAGCGCGGGATCGTATTTGCGCAGTTCTTCGAGGATCGCACGTGCGTCGCGTACCGGGTCGGCAGCGGGATCGAATGGTGCCATATCCACCAGATGCAGCAGCAGCCGGGTGCGTTGCAGGTGACGCAGGAAGCGATGGCCCAGGCCGGCACCTTCCGCCGCGCCTTCGATCAACCCGGGAATGTCGGCAATGACAAAGCTCTTGTTCTGGTCGACGCGCACCACGCCCAGATTGGGATGCAAAGTCGTAAATGGATAATCGGCCACCTTGGGTTTCGCCGCCGACACCGCGCGAATGAACGTCGACTTGCCCGCGTTGGGCATGCCGAGCAGGCCCACGTCGGCCAGTACTCTGAGCTCAAGCTTGAACTCAAACCGTTGCCCTTCTTCGCCCGGCGTGCATTGCCGTGGCGCGCGATTGACGCTGGATTTGAAGTGCAGATTGCCCAACCCACCCTTGCCGCCACTGGCAACGATGATGCGTTTACCATCTGTGGCTAGATCGGCGATGACTTCGCCAGTGGTGAAGTCGGATATCACGGTGCCTACCGGCATGCGCAGTTCCAGGGCGTCGCCACCCTTGCCGTAGCAATCCGCTCCCCGCCCGTTCTCGCCGTGGCGAGCGCGGAAGATACGGGTGTAGCGAAAATCGATGAGGGTATTCAGGTTGCGGTCGGCGATGGCCACGATACTGCCGCCGCGCCCGCCGTCACCGCCGTCGGGGCCGCCGCGCGGAATGTATTTCTCGCGCCGAAACGAGGCCGCGCCATTGCCGCCATTGCCGGCAATGACCTCGATTTTCGCTTCGTCGAAGAACTTCATGTAGAGGCCCCAAAAGACAAAAGCCCTATCGCAGGGATAGGGCTTTCGGTCGGCCGCAAGGCCGAATTAAACGGCGGCGGGAACGATGTTGACCAGCTTGCGCTGTTCGGCACCCTTGACCGTAAATAACACCGTGCCATTGATTTTGGCGAACAGCGTGTGGTCCTTGCCGATACCGACGTTATCGCCGGGATGGAACTTGGTGCCGCGCTGGCGCACGATGATGCTGCCGGCGGATACCAGTTGACCACCATAGCGTTTAACGCCAAGTCGTTTCGATTCCGAGTCGCGGCCGTTACGGGA
>JANMWZ010000112.1:0-5086 GCA_031441585.1 Gammaproteobacteria bacterium | reverse complement strand
GCAACCCGTGCTTGATGGATACGCTGTGGAATTTGCGCGGGATCGGTACAGGCCTTGGCGATCGCACCGGCATCCACGGATTGTGCGGCTGCGAGCGCCCGTTGCCACTGCCCGGCCTGCGGATAGGGCCGCTTCTCGAAGCCGAGTCGGCCGCGATAGTCGGCCTCGCTGGCCTGCAACACAAGCGCAAACCGCTCCGGCCGGCGAAAAGCGTCGCAATGTTCGAATACCTTCATGATGGTCACTGGTTTCAGCGCGTCGACACGGTGGATGTCACCATGAAAGCGGGCCACCAGCAGGGCCAGGTCGCGGCAGTCGGCGGGCACGCGCAGCCGCTCGCACAGCGGCCGCAGCAGGGCGACACTGCGCGCCTCGTGGCCGATATGCCGTGGCAGCACATCCGCCGGGGTGGTGCCCTTGCCCAGATCGTGCGTCAGCGCTGCGAAGCGCACCGGCAGCGACGTTCGCATTTGCGCCGCCATGTCGATGACCATCATCACATGCACACCGGTATCCACTTCCGGGTGGAAGTCGGCACGCTGCGCTACGCCCCACAAGGCGTCGACTTCGGGCAGGATTTTCCTGAGTGCGCCACAACTGCGCAGGATCTCGAACATGCGCGAAGGCTTGTCTTCCATCAAGCCGCGACTGAATTCCTGCCAAACGCGTTCGCGTACCAGATGATCAACCTCGCCCTGGTCAGTCATCTGCTGCATCAGCGCGCGGGTCTCATCGGCCAGGGTGAAGTCGGCGAAGCGCGCCGCGAAACGCGCGACGCGCAGGATGCGCACCGGGTCTTCGGCGAAAGCCGACGATACGTGGCGCAGAATCTTTGCCTCAAGATCGCGGCGACCGTGATAAGGGTCGATCAGTGCGCCGCTTTCGCTCTTGGCGATGGCATTGATGGTGAGATCGCGCCGCGCCAGATCCTGTTCCAGCGTCACGTCCGGCGCGGCGTGAAAGGCGAAGCCAGTGTAGCCCGGCGCGGTCTTGCGCTCGGTGCGCGCCAGTGCGTATTGCGCATGGGTCTGCGGATGCAGAAACACCGGGAAGTCCTTGCCCACCGGCGTGTAACCAAGCGCGTTCATTTGTTCCGGCGTAGCCCCGACGACGACGTAGTCCCGATCCTGCACTGGCAGACCAAGGAGTTCATCGCGTACCGCACCACCGACGGAAAAAATTTGCATGGTCTTGTTGTCAGGCGCGATGATCAATCGCTGCGTGCATGCCACTCGCCGCACCAGCAGAGCCGTCCCGGCAAGACAGCCGCTGCCATTCTACCGCCCTGCTCTGCGGCGGAATTCGTCGTTGCTGGCCAGCTTGCTGTTCTGCGCGAGATAGGTCGGGGCGATGCTTTCGAGCGGCGTGGCAACGCTGCCGAACGGCAGTGTGCAGCCAGCGTCACAGGTATTGGAGATCTGCATCGAATCATGGCTGTCGCGACTCAGCGGGATGCCGGGCACGAACTCCGCCGCCAGTGCCTGCAGCCGGGCGAGCGCATCAGGCAAGCCGATGATGGGACGCCGATGCCCGCTGTACCGGCCAGCCAGTGCAACCAGCTCGCGCAGCCGATAAGTTTTTGGCCCGCACAGACTGTAGGTCTTGCCGACACTAGCGGTGTTCTCCAGGCTGCCGACGATGCTGGCCGCCACGTCCTCGACCCACACTGGCTGAAATTGTGCGTCCGGGCAACCCAGTGGCACTAGCGGAAAAATCTTCTGCAAATCGGCAAAAAGGGTCAGGAAAGCATCGCCAGCGCCGAAGATCACCGAAGGACGAAACACGGTGACTGCCATCTCCGGCGCTGCCGCAAGGATGACGGCTTCGCCAGCGGCTTTCGAGCGCAGATAAGCGGAAGGTGCATCCACTGCTGCCTTGAGCGCCGACATGTGCAGCAGGCGTTTGATGCCAAGCTGTTTTGCGACCGCGACAATCTTGCGCGGCAGTTCGACATGTGCCTGCGCAAAACCGTTGCCGTAAGGGGTGCCGCGGCCGCCTTGCAGAATGCCGACGAGATTGATGACCGCGTCCTGATCGTGCATCAGGCTCGTAAGCACAGCAGCGTCGTGAACATCGGCCGTGACCACGTCCACAGTTGGCAACAAGATCAAATCCCTGGCGCGCTCACGCCGCCGGCTGGGTACCGTGACGTCGATGCCTTGTTCCGCAAGCCGGCGTACGACATGGCGGCCGAGAAATCCGGAACCGCCGATGACCAATACATTTTGAATTTTCATTGCAGACCGATCCTGTATGAAGTGTTTCCGCGTGATGATGGAATCAAGGCAAATTCGTGGCCCCGGTCTGCCGTGTCGGCTGGATGATACCCAGTCGGGATTTCAGCGAGCGGGGTTTTTCGTCGAACAGGATGGCGTAATAGATCGCGTTGCTCATGACCTTCTTGACGTAATCGCGCGTCTCGCTGAACGGAATCGTCTCGATGTAAATGGCACCCTCCATCGGCGCATCGCCCAACCAGCGCCGCGCACGGCTGGGCCCGGCATTGTAGGCCGCGCAGGCGAGCACCGGGTGATTGTCGAGACTGGTCAGTACCATCTTCAAATAGTGGGTGCCGAGGGTTACATTGGTTCCCATGTCCGCTACCTGTGCCGGATGGTAATCGGCCAGACCGATTTTGCGCGCCACCCATTGCGCGGTTTTTGGCATCAGTTGCATCAACCCTTGTGCGCCAACGCCTGACTTGGCACCCATGATGAAACGACTTTCCTGCCGCATCAACGCATAAATCCAGCCATCGTCCAGATCCAGTTCCTTTGCCTTCGGGCCGACCTGGTCGCGGTAGGGTGCGAGATAACGCAGCGAATAATCGTGTTCCTCAAGCGTGCGTTCCGCAGTGAAGATGGCCCGGTCGAAGACGTCGTTGCGGCGCGCCAGTTCGGCGGTGGCCAACAGTTGCCGATCCGGCATGCCGCGGATCGACCAGTTCCATTCGCGCGTGCCTTCAACCCGCATGTCAAGGCGAAACAGCGCCAGCGCGCGCTTCAGTCCCGGATTGGCGGCAACCGTCGCCAACTCTGCGGTTGACGGCGGTAGCGCGCGCGGCGGCAAGGTCGCGGTCCAACCCAGTTCGTCGTCGGCGAGGTTGCTGTAGAAGTTCGGTTGATGGCCGATTTGCTGGTAGTGCGCGCGTGCCTCATCGGGTTTGCCCAACGCCATCAGGGCACGACCGCGCCAGTACATCCAGTCCGGTTTTGCCTGCATCTGCGGCGGCATTTGTGTGATCGCATGTTCGACCGTGGCCCAGTCCAGCGCGCGCAATGCTGCGCGCACCCGCCAAGCCAGCTGTTCTTCGGAAAGCGATGCATCTGCTGCCAATGCATACCAGGACAGGGCTTCACTCATGTGGCGTCGCGCGGCCTGCAGCGCGAGTTGCCCCCACGCGTAAGCCTGGTCGTCCGCCGAAAAACTGTTCTGCAGTTTGCGCCAGCGCAACGCCGCTTCCTGCGGATCCTGGCGCGCCAGTTGTTGAACGGCGAACAGCACGGTCTCGCGGCCCGCGCGGCTGGCGGCAAAATTTTTCGGCAACTTCTTGTCGAGCGTGCGGCCCGGATTGGCAGCCGCAGCTTCAAGTGATTTTGCCTGCGGCATCTCCTTGTCCGGCAGATATCCGGCGGCGCGCCGCGCCTCGGCCAGATTGCCGGCTTCGAGCAGGCGCCGCACCCGCTGCCAGACATCGGCGATCGAGAGGCGTTTGCCGACCACCAGCCGGTCAATCACCGGAGCGCAGGACTGTGGCAGGCTGGTGGCGGAAAACCAGACCGGGCGAGCTTCGTCGAGCGCGGTTGAGTCTTTTTGCAACTGCAGGCGCGCTTGCCAGTCGTAGCAGACGATCTCCTGATCGGACTGGACCAGCAGCGGATACTCCTTGCGAAACGTCTCCCATTGACCACGCTGGCCGAGATTTTTGAGCCAGTCGGCACGCAGTTTTTCCGCCAGCCAGATGCCGGCTTCGTGCGTCAGGAAGTCGCTCACGCCGGCGTCGTCGTCGTTGTTCAGCCGCAGGCGCAGCAACCAGTAACGTGCCCAGGGTTCGAGATCATAGCCGCGCAGATCTTCGCTGAGGCGCGCCAGCTTTGGCATCTCGCCGACTCTGAAGGCTTCGCGGGCGGCGAGAAATTTGTCGTCGCCCGGCGCCGCAAACGCCAGCAGAGGCAGGAGAAAAGCAACAACGAGAAGCTTGGCGCCAGTGGCGGTATAGTCACGAATCATGAATTGAATGTAGCACAGCCGCCAGCGTGCCCTTGCCCGAAAATCCATTGCCAAATTCCGCCTATCGCGCAGACTTGCGGCGTACCCGCCTCGCGGCGCGAGAAGCCATTCCTGCGGATCGACATACACAGCTTTCGGCCGCAGTGGATGATCATCTCAAGCATTTTCTGGCATCCCGTCGGCCCGGCGTGCTGGCATTCTGCTGGCCGATCCGTGCCGAATTCGATTGCCGGCCGTTGGCGCGACATCTTATCGATTGCGGCTGGCGCGGCTGCATTCCTGTCGTGGTCGAGGTTGCCGCACCCATGACATTCCGCGCATGGGCGCCCGATTCAACCATGAGCGTCGACCGTCACGGCATTCCGATTCCGGCTGACGGTGCAACGTTGATTCCGGATGTCGTTTTGCTTCCCCTCGTTGCCTTCGACGCGCGGGGCTTTCGTCTCGGCTATGGCGGCGGCTATTTCGACCGCACGCTGGCCGGTCTCGCCCCCCGGCCGTTCGCCATCGGGGTTGGATTCGAAGTGGCGCGCGTTGACTCCATTCAGCCGCAGGAACACGACATTCCCCTTGACGCTATTGTCACTGAGGCAGGCGCTGAATTTTTTAATGGCTGAGCAAATAGCCGTGGAGGCGACAGGTGGCGAATCCCGTTAGTCGAGTATTGTTTGCGAGTTTGGTGGGCACGGCGATCGAGTTCTTCGATTTTTATATTTTTGCCAACGCCGCAGTACTCGTTTTTCCAAAACTGTTTTTTCCTGCCTCTGATCCCGCCGCCGCGATGATGCAATCATTCGCGACCTTCTCGATCGCATTCTTTGCGCGCCCGATCGGATCGGCTTTGTTTGGCCATTTT
>JANMWZ010000111.1:0-63474 GCA_031441585.1 Gammaproteobacteria bacterium | reverse complement strand
CCCTGTGGCCCTTCGAGAACTTCCACCCGCTCCAGGTCGGCGGCGTACACGTCCAGGTTGCGACCGGGCAATTGACCCGACTGGTCGTCCAGATAAATGGCTACGTTCGGAAAGCCGCTGATCGAGCCGCCGGACTGGATGCCATCACTGCCGACGCTCAGGCCCCTCATGAAGATCTGCGATTGACCAGGCCCCGACGAAGGTGCCGTGACGTTGGGCAGATAGCGGACGAATTCATCCAGCGTGGCGACATTCAGTTGCGTGAGCGTCTCGCTGGTCAGAGCCTGGATCGCAATCGGCACATTCTGGATGTTTTCCGAACGGCGCGTCGCCGTCACCGTGATTTCCTGAATCTGATCGAAACCCGCGTTGGCATCTGCAGCCCTGGCCGTCATGACATGAGCGGCCGAGCTGCCGCCGAGAATGGCCGCAATGGCACACTGCAGTTTCGATCGCGCAGGCGGATTGGAACACAGCCGCAGGTTATTTCTCTTCGACTCGCTCACCATACCGTGCACTCCCCGTTGCTGATGGACGTCCCGACCCTACTGTAGTCCACCGGAACATCCGCTTGCCACAGTTATTGTCGAGATGAGTTTAGAGGTAACACGAACGACCGCCCCGGTCCGATCCAGCGGGGCCCGGGTGACCGGCTGAGGTCGCGTAGCGCCGATAAACGTTGTACTGTCGCCGGAACTCGAAGCCAACCTGGTATTGCATGAGTTCCAGCATGATCGATACGCCTGGGTCGCGGGCGGCCTCCGCTGCCGAGCGCTGGTACGTCGTCGTCATCATGTGTCTCGTGTATGCTGTCAACATCGCAGACCGCTATGTGGTTTCCACCGTCCTGGAACCCATCCGGCTGGAGTTGAAGCTGACGGATGCCGGCGTGGGTTTTCTTACCGGCGTCCCGCTCGGCCTGTTCTACGTCTCCTTCGGCATCCCCATGTCCTGGCTCGCCGACCGCCGTAACCGCCGCAATATCCTGGTGGCCTCGCTCATCGTCTGGTCGGGCTTTACCGCGGTGTGCGGGCTGGCGCGTAGTTACTGGCAATTCCTGGCGGGGCGCATCGGCGTCGGAGTCGGCGAAGCGGGCGGCACGCCACCAGCGAATTCCATCATTGCGGATTACTTTCCGCCGGACCGGCGGCCCATGGCATTGGGCGTGTTCGCCCTGGGGGCGCCGATTGGCGCCTGGCTGGGGGCGAACGTGGCCGGCGCCATTGCCAACGCCTACGGTTGGCGCGCCGCATTTCTTGCGCTGGGAATCCCCGGAATAGTCATCGGGATACTTATCTATGTAACCATTCGTGAACCGCAGCGCGGACGAATGGACGCCATGACTTCCACCGACGCCCCATCGCTATTGGAATCGCTGCGATTTCTATGGCGCCAAAGAGCCGCCTTTCACGTCGTCATGGGTACCGGCGTGTGCGCGCTCTGGGGATGGGGACTGATCTGGTTCACTCCCGCCTTTTTGATGCGCTCCTATGACCTGAACGTCGGCGAGGCGGGAGCGGTCACCGGGAACATTCATCTGGTGGGAGGCATACTCGCGACGGCGGGCACCGCCTGGATTCTCTCGCGCCCCGCCATGGCTGACCCCAGGCGCGTGGTCTGGCTGCTGGCGCTGGGAGTTGGCTTGGCTACCGTTCCCTCGTTCATGGCCTACTGGACGCATTCCCTGTGGCTGGCAAAATGCATGTTCTGGCTGTTCATTCCGGCCATCTATTTCTACATCGGTCCTGCCATGGGGCTGATGCAGAACCTGGCCCCCGCGCACATGCGCGCCATGTTCACCGCGTGGTCGCTGGTGGTCGGCAACGTATTCAATCTGATCATCGCACCCCAGGGCGTCGGACTGTTGAGCGACTGGTTCGCAGGGAGCGGCGGCGCCGACGCCCATTCACTGCGCCAGGCATTGCTGGTGCTCGCCCCGACGGGATTGTGGGCCGTGTATCATTTTTGCATGGCCAGCAGGACCATCGTCGCCGACCAGCAACGCGCCATTGGCTATGTCATCGCCAATGGGCGTCCATCCGGCAACCCGGCGTGATGCCCTCGCGTATTTCGTGCCGACTGAAGGCCCTCGCCTGCATCATCGCCTGCGCAGCCGTCTTGCCCTGCTCCGCGCAGAACGGCATCCGGGTGCTCAACGCTGACGCGCACTACCCCGAAGGCCCGGTCTGGTATCAGGGCAAGTTGTACTACGTGGAATATGGCCGCAACGCAGTCATGGTCTGGGATGGGAAGAAGAACGTGGTGTTTTCGGCTGACAAGGGCTGCGGTCAGTCCGCGGTGCTGCCGACCGGTCGCGGCGAGTTTCTCACCACCTGCTACGACAATGGCACGATCGGCCGAATCGCGGCCGATGGAAAATCACTGCCGCCCTACACCCATGATAAGGACGGGCACCCGTTTGTCGGGCCCAACGATCTCGCGCCCGACAACCGCGGTGGCATCTACTTCAGCACCTCCGGTAGTCATGGGGACGCCAGCGACGGCAAGGTGTTCTACATCGCGCCAGATGGGACCATCAGCCTGAAAGTGGATGACGTGCACAATGCCAATGGTCTGGCGGTATCGAAGGATGGCGCGATCCTGTATGTGGTCGAGACTGACGAGAATCGCTTGCTGAAATTCACGATCGGAGCTGACGGGTCGCTGTCGGAGCGGCGAATCGTAATCAATCTCGATGATCTGGTGCACCACGCCGTGCACATCTGGCCCGACGGGGTCAAGATCGACTCACGCGGCCAGATCTACCTCGGCCAAAGCGCGCGCGAATACCATGTGCCCTATGCCGGCGTCATTTTTGTGGTCGATGCCACGGGCAGATTACTGCGTCAATTGACCCTGCCATCGCTCCAGGTGCCAAATTTCGCTTTCAGCCCGGATGAGAAGACCCTGTACGTGACGGCCCTGGATCAGTTCGACCAGCCTCCCTACCGCGGCAAGCTTTACTCGATACCCAATCGCTGACGGTCAGACTCTAGCGCGCGAGCCAGCCGCCGTCGACGACGAGATTGGCGCCGGTAATGTAGGTGGCCCGATCGCTTGCCAGGAACACCGCGGCATTGGCGATGTCCTGCGGACGACCCAGGCGCGGCCAGGGCGTGCGCCGCCGGGCGTTTTCCAGGCGTGCCGGATCCGACGCTACGCCGGGCTGCCCCGTAACGATCTTGCCCGGCGAGATGCAGTTGCAGACGATCAGCTCCTGCGCGTAGTCCACGGCGATCTGTTTAGTAAGGTAGATGGCTCCTGCCTTGCTCACACCATAAGGCGTATCGTGCGGCGCGGTCACGATGCCCTGCTGTGATCCCAGATTGATGAGCCGCCCCCTCACTTCATCGCGTGGTTCCTGCGTCAGCATCTGCTGGATGGCACGTTTGCAGCCGTGAAACATGCCGGTCAGATTGACTGACAGCACCTGCTCCCATTGCGC
Source organism: Gammaproteobacteria bacterium (assembly GCA_031441585.1). GTDB lineage: Bacteria > Pseudomonadota > Gammaproteobacteria > Steroidobacterales > Steroidobacteraceae > FEN-1191. Next base: position 60,029 of record JANMWZ010000111.1, on the reverse strand, counting down.
CAGGGTAGTTTCGAGCAGTGGTGTTCCCGAATAGATCGCCGCATTGTTCACCATCACATCGAGGCGGCCGTGGCGCTGCACTGTCGCGCCGACCAACCGATCGATGTCGTCCCATTGGCCGACATCGACCTGCTCGAACGCCACAGTTCCGCCGGATCTGCGGATCAGCTCGAGTGTGGGCTCACCGCCTTCGAGCGGTTCGCTTACGATATCGGCGATGACCACGGCGGCGCCTTCGGCTGCGAAGCTGGCGGCGATCGCGCGGCCAATTCCCGAGCTGGCGCCGGTGACGATGGCGACCTTCCCGGCAAGCAGATTGGACATCGCTTCGATCTCCCGTGTGAGCGAAGGTTACAATACGGCAACGTCGCGCGGACCGAACCCATGCAACCTGATATTAAGCTGGCGGCAGCGCTTTTCGATAGCCTCGACCGTGCCACCCGGCAGGGACGGGGCATCGTGCGCGATAGCTTTGGGGACGGGGAACAGGCCGCGCACGATATCCTGCGCTCGGCGGCCCAGGCCCTGGGCCTCGAAATTTCCGTCGACGCCATCGGCAATCTGATGATGACGCTGCCCGGCCGCGACCGGCGCGTTCCACGCATCATCATTGGCTCGCATCTCGACAGCTCGCCGCAAAGCGGTAACTACGATGGTGCGGCAGGGGTGGTGGCGGGAGTTTGCGTCGTGTCGGCACTCAAGAGTGCCGACAGGCAGATTGACTGCGATATCACGGTGATGGGCATACGCGCCGAGGAATCTTCCTGGTTCAATATTTCCTATCTCGGCAGCGGCGGCGCCTTTGGGCTGCTCGATCCCGCCTGCCTCGCGGTTACCCGCTCGGACAATGGCCGGAGCCTGGAGGCGACGCTGCTGGAGCGCGGCTTCGATCCCCGGCCCATTCGCGAGCGACGGGCGCTGCTCGAGCCTAAGCGCATCCGTGCCTATCTGGAGTTGCATATTGAACAGGGCCCGACGCTTGTCGCCGAGCGCCTGCCGGCCGCGGTAGTGACAGGGATCCGCGGCTGCAAGCGCTTCCGCAATGCCCGTTGTATTGGCCAGTACGCACATTCAGGCGCTGTCAATCGGTCACACCGACACGATGCGGTCGCCGCGACCGTGGCGCTGTTGCACCACCTGGAAGCGCTTTGGCTGCAATATGAACAAGACGACGCCGATCTTACCATTACCTTTGGCGAGCTATATACCGACCCCACCTGCCACGCGCCCAGCAAGATTGCCGGCGAGACACACTTCGTCATTGATATCCGCAGCGTATCGCAGGGGATCATGGATGAAGTCGCGGAGGCAGCGCGCCGCGCCGCTGCCCGCATTGGCGATGACTACCGCGTCGCCTTCGACCTGGGCGCCACCAGTGATTCACCACCGGCTGTCATGGACGAACGACTGCGCGCCGGCTTGCGCGCGCAATTGCAGCAGCCCTACGAAATGCCAAGCGGTGCCGGCCATGACGCAGCAGTGTTCGCAACAATGGGCGTTCCAACGGGTATGATCTTCGTGCGCAATGAGCATGGCAGCCACAATCCCGATGAAGCCATGACCCTGGAAGACTTCGACACCGGGGCACGAGCCCTGCTCGGCCTGCTGATGAACTTCCCGCTATGACCCTGCTGGTCACCGGTGCGACGGGCTTCGTCATGAGCGTGCTGGCGCGCCATTGGCTGGAGGCCAACCCCGACGAGCGCCTGGTGGTGCTCGATGCGGCTCCATTGGACGCCGCAGCACAGCGCTACTTTGCTCCGTTCAGGGACCGGATGAAGGTCGTGACCGCCGATGTCACCCGGCCTGAGCAATGGCGCGATGCGCTGCGCGGCGAGGACGTCCAGCATGTCGTCCACGGCGCCACGGTGACGCCGATATCGCGCGGTTCAGCGGCCGAAGCGCGCAGCGAACCCGAGGCCGAGCATCCGGGCCGGATCATCGACGTGAACGTCATGGGCACGGTGGCCGTTCTCGACTGGGCGCGAAGCCTCAGCCGCTCACCGAGGTTCATCTACGTCAGTTCCGGCGCGGTGTACAAACACCACGGGCCTGACCGACCGGGCGAGCCTCTGCCGGAGGAGGGCTACGTCATGCCGCGCCGCTTGTACGGCATCTCGAAGCTGGCCTCCGAACTGATCAGCGAACGCTATGGCGATCTGTTCGGCCTCGCGACGGCCTCGGTGCGTCTCTCCTCGGTGTACGGCACCATGGATCGCGTGACGGCCAGCCGCAATCACCGTCACGTGCCTAACCGGATTGCACATATGGCCGTGGAGGGTGTGAAGTGTGTGCGCGTGAACACGCTTAGCGCGGTAGGCGATTACATTCACGCCGAAGACGTGGCGCGAGGCATCGTCGCGCTGCTGCGCGCGCCGGCGCTGCGCTACAGTGTCTACAACATCGCGCAAGGCTGCGCCACGACTACGGCTGAGCTGGTGGAATGGGCGGCGCAGCGGGCACCCGGGTTTCACGCCGTGATCACTGCGGACGCAGAAGCCGATATTCTGCAGGATGCGAGCCTGCGCGACGGCATGTGGGGGGCTTACGATATTTCCCGCATCACGGTGGAAACCGGCTGGCAACCACGGCCGGTGCGCGCGGCGCTGCATGCCTACATGCAATGGATCGAGGCGCAGCGGCACGAATGAGTGATTCAGACCTCTATCCCCGCGATTTGCGCGGCTATGGCCCGCGCCCGCCCGACCCGCGCTGGCCGAACGGCGCGCGGATCGCCGTCTCGATCGTCCTGAACTACGAGGAAGGCGGCGAGTCCTGCATTCTGCACGGCGACAACCACTCTGAATCCGTGTTGACCGACCTCGGCGGTGATCCCTTGCCGAACGCGCGCAACCTGAACGTCGAGTCGAATTTCGAATACGGCAGCCGCGTGGGGTTCTGGGAAATCATGCGGGTAATCGCGCAGCACCGGGTCGACGCCACCGTGTACGCCGTCGGCATGGCGCTGGAGCGCAATCCCGATGCCGCGGCGGCCATCGCCGCCAGCGGCCTGGAAGTCGCCTGCCACGGGCAACGCTGGATCGACTATCAATACGTCCCTGAGCCCGCGGAACGCACCGACATAAACCGCAACATCGAGGTCATCACCCGCCTCATCGGTCGCCGGCCGCTGGGTTGGTACACCGGCCGCCCCGGCCCCAATACCCGTCGGCTCATTGTCGAGGCTGGCGGCTTCCTGTACGACAGTGACGCCTACAACGACGATATCCCCTATTGGACCAGCGTCGAGGGCCGCTCCCATCTGGTGATTCCTCACAGCTTCGACACCAATGACAGCCGGCTGCAGCGCGGCGGCGATTTTGCCACCGGCGAGGACTACTTCGTCTATTGCCGCGATGCCTTCGATTGGCTGTATCGATCAGGATGCGAGGGCCGGCCGCGGATGATGAGCATCAGCCTGCACGGCCGCATCATCGGCCGCCCCGGGCGGATCGGCGCACTGGCGCGGCTGCTCGATCACATTCAACAGCACGATGGCGTCTGGCTGTGCAACCGGATGAGCATCGCGCGCCACTGGATCGCCCATCATCCAGGCGAGACAGTCCATTCTCAGGGCCGCCAAGTATAGACCACGCCCGTATACGGCGCTTGCCACTGATCGAATGTGCCGGTGATGAAGACAGTTCCCGTGCCAGCCGCTCCAAACGCCAGGTTCGTGACATAGCGAGTCGGGACGTCGATCGAGCGAACCAGTTGCCGGTCTTCGCTAACGATGAGTACCCGTCCCGATCCATTCTGGGCAATGTAGTAGTTGCCGTCGGGGCCGAGTTTCAGGCCATCCGGACCATTGTAGGCATCCTCCGCAGGCAGCGGCGGCGCAAGATCCCGCAGCCGGGCCCACACGCTGCTCGAGCCCAGAGTGCCGCCGATCCCGATTGGGAAAGTCAGAATGCGCCCGGCGAGCATTTCCGCGACCAGCAGATGCTCACCGTCCCGTGCCAGCGTGAGTCCGTTCGGATAGTGAAGGGTGTTGGCAACTTCGATGATACCTTTGCCGTCCGCGGCGATGTGCAACAGCGTGCCGCTGATCGGCGCCTTGGAGTCGTAAACGCCCGAAGCGGAAAAATAGATGCCGCCGTGTCCATCTGCAGCAAAATCATTTGGGCCGGTAAAAGGCCTTCCCCGGCTGTCCGCGCGACTCACACGAACCTGCCTGCCGGTCACATCGATTTCCACAATTGAATTGTCGTCGTAACAGGCGATCAGCCAATGGCCGTGGAAGTCGATCAGCCCGCTGGCGCCGCAGCCGTCACGATGCCAGAAAATCGTCGCGCGCGTACCGTCCCAGCGCTTGATATTGCTCGCGGAATAATCAACGTAAAAGAGCTGCCCGTCGCGCCAGACGGGCCCCTCCGGGTAGTGAGCATCCGGATCGATTGCGCTGAGCGATCCTGCGTAGGCGCCATTGGTGATCCAAAGCAGGATCAGCGGCACGCGGAACGGTTGTCGGCACAGGGGCGCCAGGCTGGCTGCCACGGATCTGAGCACTTTGAAAAGAACGCTCACGGTCTCGTCCCCGATCAGAGAGTCGGTTCAGTATATCGACCGGCAGCGCGAGTTCCCACCAGAGCGCGCATGAGTGGCGGCCTGATCAGACAGATCGGGTATCCTTCGTGTCCAGCGGGTCGGCGGAGTGGGTCTCGCATGGAATACATCCAGTTCGGGCAGACGGACCTCAAGGTGTCGCAGCTCTGCCTCGGCACGATGTCGATGGGCAGCTCCGCCTGGCAGGGCTGGGTGCTTGACGAGGGCGATTCGATTCCCATACTGCGGCGTGCTCTCGACCTCGGCATCAACTTCTTCGACATGGCCGACTGGTATTCCGCCGGCCGCAACGAGGAGGTCGTCGGCAGGAACCTGCTAAGCATGAGCGCACGCGAGCGGCTGGTGTTCGCGACCAAGGTCTACTACCCGATGAGCGACGACCCGAACGATCGCGGTCTGTCGCGCCAGCACATCGCGACCTCCATCGACCGCTCGCTGGCGCGGATGGGTACCGACTACGTCGACCTGTACGTGATCCATGCCTTCGATGCGGACACGCCCGTCGAGGAAACGATGGAGGCGCTGCACGACACGGTCCGTGCCGGCAAGGTGCGCTACCTCGGCGCCTCCACGATGTATACGTGGCAGTTCGCGAAAATGAACCACGTGGCGGCGATGAACGGCTGGACACCATTCGTCAACATGCAGTGCCAGTACAACCTGCTCTACCGCGAGGAAGAGCGGGAGATGTTCCCCTATTGCCGTGACCAGAACATCGCCGTCACGAGCTTCAGTCCGCTCGCGCGCGGTTTCCTCGCGCGCGCCGCCGGCAGCGCGCGCACCAGCCACGATCTCTACCAGGAATTCTATGGCGACGAAATCGACATTGAGATCGCGCGCCGCGTGCGCGAGCTGGCCGTGCGCCGGGGCGTGAGCCGCGCGCACGTCGCGATGGCCTGGGTCGGAGGCAGCTCCAATCACAACATTCCAATCGTGGGTGCGGCGAAGACGGTGCACCTCGAGGTCGCCGTGGAGGCGCTGGGGCTGCAGCTCGATGCCGCAGAGCGGAGCTTTCTTGAAGCGCCCTACCGCCCGCGCGACGAGATCAGCGACCAGAACCCGGTGCGGCGTCCCCGCGCGCTGCAGCCAACTTAAGCCACGGGCTATCCTGGCGGACTTCGATCACGGTTGGACGGTCCGCGAGCAGCGCAGCGCGCACCGATTGCGCCAGATGTTCGGCGCTCGTGGCGCGCACCGCATGGCAGCCGAAGCCCTCCGCCAATCGCATGAAGTCCGGGCTCCTGGGCTCCACGCCGATGCGCGGAATCTGCTGCCGATCCATCTGGTCTGCGATCTCCTTCAGGGCATCGTTGTTCCACACGATGACCGGAAGCGCGAGGCGTTCTTCCACCGCCGTGGCCAGTTCATTGATCGTGAACATGATCCCGCCGTCGCCCGCGACGGCGATCACCGCTCGATGCGGCGCCCCGATCTTCGCGCCAATGGCCATCGGCAGGGCGACGCCCAGGGAACAATAGGTGCCCGAATAGTACCAACAGCGCTCCGTTTCCATCGGCATTGCAAAGCTTCCGGTGTACACAAGCTGCGAGGCGTCGCCCATCACGATGGCGTCGCTGGGAAGGACTGAACGCAATGTCTTCCATACGCGCGCGTGCAGCTTTTCGACCTCGCTCATGGTCGCGGCGTTGCGCGCGAGGATATCCCGGACCCGCTGCTCGCCTTCCGAGCGCTGCGCGCTCGGCTGCCGGCTGGCGAGGCCGGTTGACAGGGCGAGCATCGCGGCACGGGCATCGGCCTGAATGGGCACCGCAGCCGCATACATCGATGTCAGTTCCGTCGGATCAATATCAATGCGAATGATAGCGCCTGAAATATCGAGAACCGGCAGAAAGCTGTCGCCTGCGGAAACTTCCGAGCCGACCAGCAGCACCACGTCCGCACCGGCCAGTGCCTCCTGACTTGGCTTGCGCACGATCGAGCAGCCCAGCGACAAAGGGTGGGATTCCGGGAGGATCCCCTTGCCGGCGTTGGTAGCAAGAACCGGAGCGCCAATGCGCTCGGCGATGGCAGTCAGCGCATGGCGCGAGCCGACCGCGCCGCCACCGACCAGAATCAGCGGGCGCTTTGCCTGCGCGAGCCGATCCACGGCCTCCTCAATCCTCGCCGGATCGGGCATCGGCAGGGAAGGCGCGCGGCGGGGTCTCCAAACTTCCTCGACCGGTTCCGGAAGAACGTCCCGAGGGAGTGACAGATGCACCGGACGAGACCGGCTGCCGCGGAACACCGCATAGGCACGAGCAATCAACTCCGGCAGCTCCTCCGGATATCGGACCATGTGGCTGAAGGCAGTGAACCCGGCCGTGACCGCGGCCTGGTCGGCGAGCTCGTGGATCGCTCCCCAGCCTTTACCCTGCGTGCGCGTGGCGCACGCTCCGGACAGCACCAGCATGGGCTGCGAATCGCAGTAAGCCTGGGCAATGCCGGTCGCCGCGTTAGTAACGCCAGGGCCGGCAATGATCGTGCAAACGCCGGGCTTGCCGGTCGCGCGCGCGTAGCCGTCGGCCATGAGGCTCGCGCCCTGCTCGTTGCGACACTGCACGTGGCGGATCCCGGCGAGCGCGATGCCACGATACAGCTCAAGCGTCATCGTCCCGGCCATGCCGAATACCGTGTCGACCTCATAGGCCGAAAGCAATTTCATCACGGCCTCACCACAATTCATGGCTTTCACGTGCTCTCCGGCATTGATGGTGGGCCCGGTAGGATTCGAACCTACAACCAAGGGATTATGAGTCCCCTGCACTAACCGTTGTGCTACAGGCCCGCAGGACTTTTCGGGCGCAATTCTAGCAGGCTGCCTGCCAGGAAGGCATCGCAACTGCCGTGGGCCGCGTCGCCAGCAGGAATCTTCACGCAGATCTGCTGCAGCCGGCCACGCAGCCTGACAAGTACGTCCTGGTGTGCGCCCTTGGACGCCTGGTTCCAGTCACGCAGCGAGCCGTCCAAGCGCTCCAGGCGCAGACGGGCGCGGCGGTAAATTCTATCGGGTCCGTCGAGCTCACCGAGCACTTCGCTGCTCACACTGAAGATGCGCTCAGCGTCATCGGGCTGCAAACGCAGCAGACTGGTGGCGTAGCGTGCTCCCCATTGAAAGCGGGTCGCAGCGCCGCGCGATTCGGAGTAGCTCTCGGCGTACCATCTGAGCGCTTCGCTGTTCTTGCCCAGGCTTTCGGCGAGCTCGCCGAGGTCAGCCTTGTAATAGTAGGGCGTCGCGCTCTTGCCCAACTCGCCCTGCACCACGCGATAGGCCACCTCGTTCTGATCGAGCACCTCGTAGATGGGCAGTACGGCGTTGATAATCCCGGAGCGCAGGTACGGAATCTGATGGTCGGCGAGCGCGGAATCGATGCGCGCGCGCGCGGCGCGGGCCGCGCCGGCCGGCACAGCGCCCTTGATAACCCGGATCGCAATAATTTTAGAGCCTATCGCGCCGAGCTGATCGGCTTCGGCGTAATCAGGCTCAACCGCAGCGGCATCCATTACTTTCGTAAACTGCCGCAGCCATGAGTCCGGATCTGGACTGGCCTTCACGGCGCGGAAGAAATTAACATCCAGATATTGCAGGGCGTCGGCAATTGCCACCGCCTGGCGCCGGTTGGCAAGTATGGTGGCCACGGCGGCGATGGACGCGTTCAGCTCCTGGCCCGGCGCTTTGCCAAGACTGAGATCCCGCGCTGCAGCCTGGCCGGCATAGCTCGCGGCGATCACCCGCAGGCGCGCACTCTCCAGGCGCGACGCTGCCGGGCAACGCAGCGCCGCCGCTGACAACTGCTGCGCGCGCGTGGCGAGCTCGGCGTCGCTCACCTCATCAAGCACCCAGCCGTTATAGGCCATGCGGCGACACTGGCCGGCGTCAAGTGCGTGACCCGCGAGCGCAGCGTCGAGCAACGTGCCGATCGGCTCCAGGTCGGCGAGCGCGGTATCGAGGACCGAGGCGTAACGGGCCAGATCCATGCTACCGGCAATGCGCATGAGTTCATGTCGATCGGCGTCGAGCACCACCAGTGTGGGGTAGCCGGCCACCTTGAACTGCTCGCCCCATTTCTGCGCGCCGGCATCGTCGCCGTCCAGATAGACCGGCACGAACTGACGGCTCCTGGCGATGAAATCCGGCCGCGAAAATACCGTGGATTTCAGCTGCTGACACGGCGGACACCAGCTGGCGCCCCAATACAGCAGAATGGGTCTGTGGCTGGTCTTAGCGGCAACGAAAGCCGCGGGCACTTCGCCGGCAAACCAGGCAATGCCCGGGGAATCGGTGTGCTGGCCACTGGCGGGTGCAGCCTGCGGCGGCGCGGCAGCGAGCAGCAGCAGAGGTAGCCACATGAATCTGGTTTTCATGTGCTTACGATAGCTCTATGCGGGGTGCTTGCCAAACGGCGGCGAGCCGCTAGCATGTGCGCCCCCATTCCCGTCGGAGCGCCCCATGAAACTCTATTACTCGCCTGGCGCCTGCTCGATGGCCGCACACATCGTGCTGGCCGAAAGCGGCCTGCCCTATTCAATCACCCGCGTAAACCTCAAAGACCACACCACCGAGAGCGGCGAGGACTATTACCAGATCAACCCGAAAGGCTATGTGCCCTGCGTGCACCTGGATAACGGCGCCATGATTGGCGAGAACACCGCCCTGCTCGCCTACCTCGGTGAGCTCAAACCCGCAGCGGGCCTGATGCCGGCGGCCGGCACACTTGAAAATTATCGGGTGCGCGAGTGGCTGGGCTTTGTCAGCAGCGAAATGCACAAGAACTGCGCCCCGTTCTTTCGCCCGGGCACGCCGGAGGCCACACTGCAGACGCAGCGCGAGCTGCTGAACAAGCGTCTGGCTTATCTTGAAACGGAGTTGGCCGGCAAGTCGTACCTGACCGGCGCAGCGTTCACCGCGGCAGACGCCTATCTGTTTGTGGTGCTCAACTGGTTCGGCAAGGTGGGCATCGACCTGGCCACCTATCCAAACGTCAAAGCCTTCCACGCACGAGTCGCGGCGCGAGCGACGGTGCAAAAGGTCATGCAGGCAGAAGGTCTACTCAAAGCGGCCTGAACTCGTGGCGCGGCATGCGTTAGCGCAAGTCTATTTGCGACGCCGCGCGCCGCGCGACGGTGCGGCCGCGAGCGGATCATCCGGCCAGTGATGCCTGGGATATCGGCCGCGCATTTCCTTGCGCACCTCGAGGTAACTCGATTGCCAGAAGCCGGCCAGATCGCGGGTGATCTGTACCGGGCGCTGCGCCGGCGATAATAATTTGAAGGTCACCGGCACCGCACCACCGCCGATGCGCGGTGTCGCGGCCAGTCCAAATACTTCCTGCAGGCGCACTTCGATACAGGGCGCATTGTCATCAACATAGTCAATGCGGATGCGCGATCCGGATGGCACGGCCACTTCACGCGGCGCCAGTTCATCGAGTGCACGGCGCTGCGCCGCGCTCAGGCGCGCCAGCAGTGCCTCTTTGAGGTTCAGGCGCGTGAGCTGTTCGCGGCGCGTAATGCCGACGAGCCACTGCGGCAACCAATGCTCGAGGTCTGTCGTTAAGGTCGCCGTGTCGCTGGCGGGCCAGGGCGCCAGATTGGCGCGCCCCTTTGAATCCACGAGTGCACCTACGAACTCCAGACGGGCCTGCAGATTGCGGCTGTCGGCGTCCCAGGGAAGTGCCTCGACGCCCAGTTGCCGGACGCCACTGAGCATGGCCGCCGCGGCCAGATCAGCGGGAATCTGTGGCAGCGGATGATCTTCAAGCACCAGCGCGTCGAAACGGCGCAGGCGACGTGAGAGCACGGCGGCGCTGCGCGCGTCCCAGCTGACCTGCTGATCGCTGACGATCTGGTCGGCGAACTGCGCTTCGATCTCCGCGCGGCTGATGGGCGCTGCCAGATCGATGCGCGCCTCGCGATCACGATCATCCAGTTCTATGGCGACCAGATATTCCTGGCTTGCGAGTGCGGCGCTAGCGCTGAAAGCCGCGCCGCGCCCGTTGCTCAGCAGGTAACGACCAGCGGATTCACCGCGTCGCTGCGCGATACGGTCGGGAAAGGCCAGGGCCAGCAGCGATCCGGGTGTGGCCTCGCGAGCGGCGGCGCCGCTCAGGCGCTGCAGCTGAATAGCCGTGCGACGCACGCGCTCAAGCGTGCCACGATCAACGCCTTCGACGCCCCGTTCGCGATGCAGCAGTTCCAGGCGGGTACGTATATCCGCATCGCGCGCGCCGCCTGCGCCGCGCAGCAGATCGCGCTCCGAGAGCAGTGCGGCGAGTTCAGCGGCCAGCGATACTCGCGGCGTTGCGCTCTGGCTGGTGCCTGACGAGGCAGCGTGCGCGCCGCGCGCTGATCTTGACGCCAACAGCATGTGCGCCAGACGCGGATGCAGCGGGAGCGCGGCCATCTCGCGACCCATGGGAGTGATCGCGCCCTGTGCATTGAGTGCACTCAGACGCAGCAGCAGCTCACGCGCCTGCTGCAGCTGTGGCACGGCGGGCGCATCCAGCCAACTCAAGCCCGCCGCCTCAGCGACACCCCACTGCGCAAGTTCAAGGGCCAGTGGCGCGAGATCGGCCTCGAGCATTTCCGGCGGCGTGTGGGCCGCGAGACTGGCGTGCGTACCTTCACTCCACAGCCGATAGCAGACGCCAGGAGCAGTGCGGCCGGCGCGACCAGCGCGCTGCTCGGCCGAGGCGCGCGAGATGCGCGTGAGTTCCAGGCGACTCATGCCGGTGGCCGGATCGAAGCGCGAGCGGCGTGCCAGACCGGCATCGATGACTACCGTGACACCGGGAATGGTCACGCTGGTTTCGGCAATGTTGGTGGCCAGCACAATGCGACGCATTCCGGCCTCGTGCCCCGCAAGCACCGCATCCTGATCCTGGGCGCCCAGTTCACCGTACAGCGGCAGGACTTGCAACGCTGCTGAGCTCAGATCGCTCAGCAATCCCTGCAGGCGACGGATCTCACCGGCACCGGGCAGAAACACCAGCAGATCGCCCTGCGTCTCGCCCAGCGCGCGGCGGACAATTTGCGCGGTCAGGCGCTCGGGTGATTCGCTGGCACTGGGCAAAAGCGGCAGGGCGCGCCCGGCGTAATGCACCTCGACCGGAAACTGGCGGCCTGGAACGTTGACGACCGGCGCAGCATCGAGCAGTGCCGCGACACGTGCGCCATCGAGCGTGGCCGACATCGCCAGGATGCGAAAGTCCGCCTCGAGCTGGCGGCGTGCATCGATACACAGTGCCAGGCCGATATCGGCCTGCAGGCTGCGTTCGTGAAATTCATCGAAGATCACGCAGCCGACGCCCGGCAATTCCGGATCGCTCTGCAGCATGCGTGTCAGTACGCCCTCGGTAATGACTTCAATGCGTGTGCGACGCGAAACGCGCGTATCCATGCGCATGCGATAGCCGACCGTGTCACCCACCGGTTCGCCGAGCAGCCAGGCCATGCGTTGCGCCACAGCGCGCGCGGCGACGCGACGCGGCTCCAGCAGCAGTATTTTTCGTTGTCGCAGCCACGGCTCGGCCAGAAGTGCCAGCGGCACCAGGGTGCTTTTGCCGGCGCCTGGCGGTGCCTGCAACACCGCGTCACGATGCTCGCCCAGCGCCGCGCGCAGGGCCTGCGCCAGGGCGTGATCAGCGTAGGCAGCAGCGCTCACTGCGTTGCGATCGGTCCAGGCGCGCTGATGCCACTGCCCTGCAATAGCGCGTCGGCGAGTTGCGCATAGGCGCCGCTGAAATGATGGCCGGTGCCGATTTCGAGCGCGCGCAGCGTGGGGCCGGCCAGCGCTGCGCAGGGATCGTGCTGCTCACCCTTGCCATAAAGACACATAGCCCTGAGGCCCGTCATCTTGTCGATCTCCGGGCGCACCGGCAGCTCGCCAGTACTGGAACCCGGCAACCAGCCAGTCACCTTGATTTCAAAACTGGTGTTGGCATCGAGCCCCAGCAAACCGACCCCGGCGATGCGTGCCTGCAGTTCGGGCGGCAGACGATTGACGATGAAGGGCAGGACATTCGCACCGAAGGAGTAACCGATCAGCAGCACACGTTGCCGCTTCCACACGCCAAGATAGTGGCTGATGACGCGCGCGACATCGCGCGCCGATTCCTCCGGCGTGCGCGCCTTCCAGTAGTACCTGAGTGTCGACAATCCCACGACCGGCAGGCCGCGCGCGCCCAGTTCTGCGGCCATGCCGCGATCCAGGCCTGCCCAGCCGCCGTCCCCGGTGAGCAGCAACGCGAGCGGCAGGTCGGCCGCGCCGTGTGTGGCGGGTTGTTCTATGAGCGGCAGATCATCGACGCTGGCAAGTGCTGCCGGTGGCGCACCAGCCTCGCTATGCGCCGTGCCCGCTGCGGAGCGCAGCGCACCGGGCTGCGCACGCGGCGCCAGCGAGTCCAGGGTCGCCACCAGCTGCGGCAGCCATCGGTCTTCAACACCGAAGCCGTGGCCCACGCCGGCGAGTCGAATTACCGTGGAATTTGCCACGTGCTGGGCAAAATCGTCGATTGCAGCAAGCGGACAGGTCTGATCATTCTGCCCTTGAAATGCCAACCAGCGATCGCTCAGCCGCGGCGCAGGATCGAACACGAATGAGCCCTTGGCTCCAGGGTGATAGCTCAGTTGTGCTCCGGGGCCAGGGCACAGCGGCACGCCGCCAAATTTCTGATCAGGGCAGAATCCGAGACTCACTGCGCCACCAAAGGTGCCGGGTGGTGACTGCACCAGAACCGCATAGGCCACTGTCGCGCCCGAGGAATAGCCGTACAACAGGGGTAACTGGTAGTCATCCAGGTGCAGTTCGCGCTGTACGCGATGCGCCAGGGTTTCAAAATCCGCGGCCATATAGCGGCACGGTCCGGGGTGCGCGCTGATATCGGCAAGGTAATGGCGCACATCCAGGCCCGCGACGGCGGCGCCGGCCGCCGTGAACGCACGCGCCATGCTGACGACGCCCAGATGCCAACCGCCATCGCCCGAGAGAAACAGCACCATGCTGCGCGGCTTGCCCTCTGGCATATAAAGCGTGACGCGGCCAAATGGCGGGCCGTAGTCGAATTCGCGCTCTGCGGCCGGCAGGCTGGTACAGAATGTGGCGCACAGCAGCGCGAGCATCAGTGAATATCTCATTTGCTGAAGATCCCCCGAACGCCGCCCGAAATCAAAGCCGCTACATCCAGCAACACCCGCGGCAATACCAGACCACCCGGCGATGCCAGATATTTTGATTCCCAGGTTGGGTTGAACTTCGCTTTGTAACGACGCAAGCCATCGAAGTTATAGAAATGTTCGCCGTGCCTAAAGACAAAATTGCCGACGCGATGCCAGACTGGCGCCAGCGGGTGCTGTTCAAGCCCCGCCAGCGGCGCCATGCCAAGGTTGAGCCAGCGGTAACCCTGGCTACGCGCCCAGAGCATGAGTTCGATGAACAGAAAATCCATGGCGCCGCGCGGTGCGTCGGGGCCGAAGCGCATGAGATCGACGGCCAGTTCGCCGCCATCGCCCGCCACCCACAAGCTGGCAAAGGCCACCGGATCACCCTCGCAGCGCACCAGCGCCAGCGGAAAATTACTGAGGTATCCGGGCGTGAAGGCGCCCACTGAAAAACCCTTCTCGGCAGCCGCCTTGTCTTCGAGCCAGGCCGTGGAAATCTGTTGCAGTCGCGGCATCAACGGCGCGAGTTGTGCGGCCGGCAACACTTCGAAGCTGGCGCCATCGCGTTCAGCGCGTCGACGCTGGGTGCGCAGCTCCGCGCGTGCACTGCCTTCCAGCGAAAAATCCGCCAATGGTACGCGCGCCTCTTCACCCAGCTTCAGCGCTGCCAGGCCAAGATCAACATACAGCGGCAGGCGTTCACCACTGACCTGGTAAAACACAGTGCGGCCGCCGTGCCGGTCCGAAAGGGCACGAAACTGCCACACCAGTTCTTCGTGACTCTCGCGCCGCCCCACCGGATCACCCAGGGCGATCCAGCTGCCGCCACTGACCTGATACATCAGAAAGGCGTCGCGCGCTTCACTGAACAGCACCCGCTTGTCGCCGATCAGCACGGCGTTGGCCAGCGCCTGATCGGAGTGCGCCAGCAAAGCGCGTGCAGCCTCCAGATCGCTGCTCGAAGCCGCGCCCGGCTCGGGCCGTGCGGGCCGCAGCAGATTCATCGCCAGAAATGCCGTCGCCAGCAGCACCACGATCAGCGAGGCGCGCAACATACGCGGCGCATCGCCTTCGAATGCAAAGGTCCACCACAGGGAATGCGAATACTCCACGTGACGATGTGCAAAAAAGCCGACCCACACCGCCGTCGAGATCACGATGATCAGACTCATCACCCACAACGGCGTAAAGCGCTCGGCCATCACGGCCGAGGGCCGATAAAAGGCGCGCCTGCCAAGCCACAGGATGAGCAGCACCAGTGACAGGACCAGAGCCTGCTCCACTTCCAGACCCTTGAGGAGTGAAGCCACTATGCCAGCCAACAACAGCCAGAAGGTCATCTGATAGGCGGCGGCCACGCGGCGAAACAGCGCACGCGCGAGCACCAGCAGGGCCAGGCCAATGACGCTGCCGGCCAGATGAGAAATTTCCACTACCGCCAGCGGCAGTGCGCGCCACAGCAGCGCCAGACGTGTATCGACAGCTGGCGTCGCTCCCGAGACCAGCAACAGGAAGCCGGCAAGAAACACCAGTGCGCCGCTGACCTGCGGGACTACCGGCGTAATGAATACCGCCATCGTCTGTTCGAAGCGCGATAGCCTGGGTCGCAGCGCCAGCACTTCCTGGGCGGCAAACAGCAACGCCGCCACCAACAGCGGCAACACGTAATAGACCGCGCGCCAGGCGAGCAGGGTACCAACCAGCTGATCGGCGGCAATACCCGGCAAGGCCAGCACCATCACTGATTCAAAGACACCCAGGCCGCCCGGCACGTGACTGACTACGCCAGCCGTGATCGCCACGGCATAGATGCCGGTGAACAGCGGCAGCGACACCGCGGCGCTTGTTGGCAACAATACCCACAACACCGCTGCTGATAACCCAAGATCGACAATCGCCAATACGATCTGCGGCAGGGCCACGCTGGGCAATGGCGTGCGCAGTGACCAACCCTGCAATTCGAGTGGCCCCGCACGCAGCAGCGACCAGGCGGCGTAGGCGATAACACCACTCAGCAACAGGCAGCCGAGCAACCACACCAATGGCGCACTTAGATGCAGTGCGGCCGCGCCTGCGGCCGGCGCCGCGACAAAGGCGAGACCCGCCAGCACCGCCAGGCCAATCGAGGTTGTGACACCGCAGAACACGGCGACGGCGGCGACCTCGGCGGCACTCAAGCCCGAACCTGCATAGAGCCGATAGCGCACCGCAGCGCCGGTGAAGCTTGCTACGCCCAGATTGTGACCAAAGGCATAGGCGATAAACGAGGTGAAGGCCACGCGTGCGTAGCGCACCGTCTTGCCAATGTAGCGCAGCGCCAGCACATCGTAGAAACCGAGCAGCCAGTAGCTCAACGCGGTAAATACCACGGCGCGAACCACTGCCGTGACAGGAATGGCGCGCAGGTGGGCGAGGATGCCCGTGAGTGGAAACTGAGCGAGTTCACGGTGAATGACATAGATCACGCCGGCAAAGATGCCCACGGTCAGCACCGGCACCAGCCAGTGTCGCCAGAATTCCTGCAAAGTGCGTAGCGCAGCTGGATTCATGTGCTACCCGCGCTACTCGAACTACCCGTATTACCCGTGCCTGCAGCGCGCCACAAAGCCCAGGCCGCGACACACCATCCCGCAATCAGGCACAGGCCGCCCACCGGTGTGAGTACGCCCAACAACCGCGGCGCGCCGCACAGCAGCAGATACAGGCTGCCGGAAAAAAACACTACGCCGATCAGCAACAGGGTAATGGCCACCCCCAGGCCGCGAATGGCACGCTGCGCCGCGAGCACGCCCAGGATCAGCAATCCCAGGCCATGAATGAATTGATACAGCACTGCGGTCTGCAGCACGGCAAAGTGATCCGCGCTGAGTTGTGCTTTCAAGGCGTGCGCTGCAAAGGCCCCAATGGCGGTCGCCAATGCCAGCAATAAACTACCGGCGATCAGTGCTCGGCGGGCGGGCGCACTGTTCACGGACGGGGACGCCGCGCTCCGCGTCCACCGGGTTTGCCGCCCGGCGTACGCGGCGCCACTGGCGCACGCGGCGCCACTGGCGCACGCGGCGCCACTGGCGCACGCGGCGCCGCTGGCGTGCGCGGCAAACCCGTGTGCTGCGTGCGCATGGGCTGGCGGCGTTGCCCTTCACGCAAATCGCCCGTGCCCTGCGGTTGCCAGGCCGGGATCAGCTGCTCACGTCCCGGGCCGATCAGGTCAGCCCGCCCCATACGTCGCAACGCCTCACGCAGCAGCGGCCAGTTGTTGGCATCGTGATAGCGCAAAAACGCCTTGTGCAGCCGCCGCACCCTAAGGCCCTTGGGCACGCTGACCCCGGCACTGGTGCGTGTGACCCGCTGCAATGGATTCTTGCCGGTGTGATACATCGCCGTGGCGCTCGCCATCGGCGAGGGCAGAAAGGCCTGCACCTGATCGGCGCGAAAACCGTTGCGCTTGAGCCAGAGCGCGAGCTCGAGCATGTCTTCGTCGGTCGTGCCCGGATGCGCGGCGATGAAATAGGGAATCAGATACTGCTCTTTGCCAACCTCTTTCGAGTATTTATCGAACAAATCCTTGAATCGGTAATAGGTGCCGACCCCGGGCTTCATCATTTTCGAGAGCGGCCCTGCGCGCACGTGCTCTGGCGCAATCTTCAGGTAGCCGCCGACGTGATGCTGCACCAGTTCCTTGACGTATTCGGGTGATTCGATCGCCAGGTCGTAGCGCACACCCGAGGCGATCAGCACTTTCTTGACCCCCGGCAATTCACGCGCGCGCCGGTAGAGTTGAATCAGCGCACTGTGATCGGTGTTGAGATTGGGGCAGATGCCCGGAAACACGCAGGACGGTCGCCGGCAGGCACTCTCGATCTCGGTGCTCTTGCAGGCGATGCGATACATATTGGCAGTCGGGCCGCCGAGGTCCGAGATCACGCCGGTAAAGCCTGGCACCGTGTCGCGAATCTTTTCAATCTCACGGATGACCGATTCCTCCGATCGATTCTGGATGATGCGTCCTTCATGCTCGGTGATCGAACAAAAAGTGCAGCCGCCGAAACAGCCGCGCTGTATCGCGACCGAAAAGCGAATCATCTTGTAGGCGGGAATATTGGCCTTGCCGTACACGGGGTGTGGTTGGCGCTTGAAAGGCAGATCGTAGATCCAGTCCATCTCATGCATGGCCAGCGGAATGGGCGGCGCATTGAGCCACAGATCCTGATCGCCGTGACGCTGCACCAGGGCGCGGGCGTTACCGGGGTTGGATTCCAGGTGCAGGATGCGCGAGGCGTGTGCATATAACACCGGATCACGCTCGACCTGTTCGAACGAAGGCAGGCGAATCACGCTGCGCTCGCGATCCTGATTGCGCACACCGCGTGCGAAGCGTACCGGCACGGCGGCGACCGCCGCAGCGGCGACGGCCGCAGTGGCTGGCGCCACCGGCGTGGCCTCACCAGACGCCGGTTTCGCGCTCATGGCGTAGGGATCGATGGGCGGATTCAGCGGCCCGGGTGCATCGAGGTGGGTGGAATCAATCTCGATGAACTCCCTGGGCCAGACCCGGCGCACAAAGGCCGTGCCGCGCAGATCATCGATCGCCTGGATGCCCTCGCCCGCGTCCAGGCGGCGCGCAATTTCCAGAATCTGCCGCTCGGCATTGCCAAACACCAGCAGGTCGGCCTTGGCATCGAGCAGCACCGAGCGGCGCACGTTCTCGGACCAATAGTCGAAGTGCGCAATACGGCGCAACGAGGCCTCGATTCCGCCGATGACGATGGGTACATCTTTATAGGCTTCACGGGCCCGCTGTGCGTAAACGATCACCGAGCGATCAGGTCGCTTGCCACCCTCGCCGCCCGGCGTGTAGGCATCATCACTGCGAACGCGCCGATCGGCCGTGTAGCGATTGACCATGGAATCCATGTTGCCGGCGGTAATGCCGAAAAACAGCCGTGGTCTGCCCAGCGCCCGGAAGGCATCGGCACTGTGCCAATCGGGCTGCGCAATGATGCCAACCCGCAGGCCCTGTGCCTCCAGCACCCTGCCTATCAGCGCCATGCCAAAACTGGGGTGATCCACATAGGCATCACCACTGACCAGAATGACATCGCACTGCTCCCAGCCGAGCGCTGCCATCTCAGCGCCCGTCATGGGCAGATAGGGCGCGGCTGGCCGCCGGGCGGCTGCGGGCAAGAAGGTCTGTAGCGCGGGGGCGGCTTGCATGAGCGGATTATAGTCGCCGCCGCTCTCCACCCGGTCGGAATACTCGGTTAAAGTTCCACACATGCCTGAGCACGCTACCGAGTGCATTCTGGTGCGCGGTGCGCGCCAGAATAATCTCAAGAACCTCGATCTTGACATCCCCTTGAACCAGCTGGTGGTGGTCACTGGCGTCTCCGGTTCCGGCAAGTCTTCGCTGGTCTTCGACACCCTCTATGCCGAGGGGCAGCGGCGTTATGTCGAGACTTTCTCGCCCTATGCGCGCCAGTTCCTCGATCGCTGCGACAAACCGCAGGTGACCCGCATCGAAGGCATTCCGCCGGCGATCGCCATCGATCAGGTCAACCCGGTGCGCACTTCGCGCTCCACGGTCGGCACCATGACCGAGATCAACGATCACCTGAAGCTGCTCTACGCGCGTGCCAGCACCCTGCACTGCCGTCGTTGCGGCCTGCCGGTGCGCCGCGACAGCGCGGCCAGCATAGCCGCGCAGGTGCGTGAACGCGCCGCGGCGCTCAATGATCCGCGCCTGGCGATCTGCTTCACGGTCAAAGTGCCCGAGCGCATGAGCGTCGCGGAAGTGCGTGCCGAGCTCGAACGACAGGGCTACGCGCGCCTGCACAGCGAATCGCCACGGGTGCTGGAAGTCATCCAGGATCGGCTACGGGCGGCCGACAACAGCACACGATTGCTGGAAGCGCTGGAAACAGCGCTGCGCGTGGGGCATGGGCAGCTGCTCGTGCAGGTGCTCGATTCGCCCGCGAGCGCGTCGGCGCCCGATCGGGTGTGGCGCTTTTCCAGCGCCTTGCATTGTGCCGATTGCGATCTGTCTTACCAGGATGCACTGCCCGCATTGTTTTCATTCAATTCAGCCGTAGGCGCCTGCGAGCTGTGCCGCGGCTTCGGGCGCGTGATCGGCATCGACTATGCGCTGGTAATTCCCGACGAGCACCGCACCCTGAAGGCGGGTGCCATCAAACCCTGGCAGACACCCTCGTTCCGCGAGTGTCAGGATGATCTGGAGCGCCACGCCAAACACCGGGGTGTCGCCCTCGATGTACCGTGGGGCGATCTGCCGGCTGCGGCGCGCGAGTGGGTCATCGAAGGGGAAGGCCCCTGGACCAGGAAGACCTGGTACGGCGTGCGACGCTTCTTTGCCTGGCTCGAGACCCGTGCCTACAAGATGCACATCCGGGTGCTGCTCTCCAAGTATCGCAGTTACACCACTTGTAGTGCCTGCCAGGGCGCCCGGCTCAAACCTGATGCGCTGTTGTGGCGACTGGGCAGCGCGTCATTGTCGCCGTCGCCGGCAGCGGGACTCGCCATACACGAACTGGTGGCATTGCCGATTTCGCAATGCCGTGACTACATCGACCAACTGCAGCTGCCGGCGCCCTTCGATGAGGCGGCCAAGCTGGTGCTCGCGGAACTGCGCACCCGATTGCGCTATCTGTGCGAGGTCGGCCTGAGCTACCTCACGCTTGATCGACAATCACGCACGCTCTCGGGTGGCGAAGTGCAGCGTATCAATCTCACCACGGCGCTGGGCACTTCACTGGTCAATACGCTGTTCGTACTGGACGAGCCCTCGATCGGACTGCATCCGCGCGATATGGGTCGGGTCATCGCTGTGATGGAGCGCCTGCGCGATGCCGGCAATTCGCTGCTGGTGGTTGAACACGATCCACAGATCATGCGCGCCGCCGATCGTCTGCTGGACCTGGGACCCGGCGCCGGTGAGCTGGGCGGTCAGATCGTCAGCTTTGGTACCCCGGCCGAGGTGGCGGCGAATGCCGCTTCCATTACCGGCGCCTGGCTGTCCGGACGCAAGCGTCTGCCACCGCTGCGCTCAATGGGCGAATCGCGTGGCATCACCGGCGGCGCCGCGGCACGCGGCAGTGTGAGTGCGCCGGCCATAGAATTGCTCGGCGTGCGCGCCCACAATCTGAAAGACATTGACGTGCGCATTCCGTTGCACCAGCTGGTGTGTCTGACCGGCGTCTCGGGCTCCGGAAAATCCACGCTGGTGCAAGCGGTACTCTACGCCGCGATACAGAAAGCCAAAGGCAATGGCGGTGAGGCGCCGCTCGAACATCGCGCCTTGCGCGGCGCCGAGCTCATCGATTCGGCAGTGATGATCGATCAGACCCCGATTGGCCGCACTACCCGCTCGAACCCCGTGAGCTATGTAGGCGCCTTTGATGAGATCCGCGCGCTGTTCGCGGCCACGCCTGACGCGCTGCTGCGCCGCTACAGCGCCGGCACCTTCAGCTTCAATAGCGGCACCGGCCGTTGCCCAGCGTGCAGCGGCAATGGTTTCGAACACGTCGAAATGCAGTTTCTCGCCGACGTCTATCTGCGCTGCGGCGAATGCAATGGCACCCGCTTTCGCGCCGAGACGCTGCAGGTGCGTTGCACGGGGAGCGACGGTCGCCAGGCTGATATCGCTGCGGTGCTCAATTTCACGGTAAGCGAGGCATTACAGTTCTTTGCGTACGCGCCGCGGGTCGGTGCGCGCCTGCAGCCGCTGGCGGATGTGGGTCTGGCTTATCTGCGCCTCGGCCAGCCGGTACCCACGCTGTCGGGCGGCGAGGCCCAGCGGCTCAAGCTCGCCGGTTACCTGGCCGAGGCCGCCATCGACAGCGCACGGCAGAACCGGGTCCGCGCCCGCGCAGTGCGCGGCGCCGTGAGTGCCAGGCCGGCAGTGGCAGGCAAGCTACTGCTGTTCGATGAACCTACTACCGGTCTGCACTTCGAAGATGTCGCGCGTCTGCTGCGTGCCTTTGCCCTGCTGCTGGAGGCGGGTCATTCGCTGCTGGTGATCGAGCACAACCTGGATGTCATCGGTGCCGCCGACTGGATCATCGATCTGGGGCCGGAAGGCGGCGCGGCCGGTGGCGCCGTGGTCTGCTGCGGAACGCCAGCTGTGGTGATGACCGAAATGCGCTCGCATACCGGGCAGGCCCTGCGTGACTATCAGCGCGCTCCGGGAGTACGCGACGCACCGCAATCGGCGCCGCGCGCGTCGCAGCGTGGGCTGCCGGCGCGCGCCCGGCCGGCGCCAGCGCCCGCCCAGATCTGCGTACGCGGTGCGCGCGAACACAACCTGCGCAGCGTCGACGTCGACATTCCGCGCGAGCGCTTCACCGTCATTACCGGTGTATCGGGATCGGGCAAATCGACGCTGGCTTTCGACATTCTGTTTCATGAGGGACAGCGTCGCTATCTGGAATCGCTCAACGCCTTCGCGCGTCAGTTCGTACAGCCAGCAGCGCGTCCTGACATCGACTCGCTGACCGGGTTACCACCGACGGTAGCAATAGAGCAGCGCGCCAGTCGCGGCGGACTCAAGAGCACGGTGGCGACCTTGACCGAGATTTACCATTTTCTGCGACTGCTGTATGTACACCTGGGCGTGCAGCATTGTCCGGATTGCCGCATTGCCATCGCGCCACAAAGTCCGGAGCAGATCACTGCGCAATTATTGCGACGCCATCGCGGCCAGCGGCTGCAGTTGCTGGCGCCGCTGATCGCGCAGCGCAAGGGCATCTACACCGATCTGGCGCGCTGGGCAGCGGCACGCGGTGCGCGCCAACTGCGTGTCGATGGTAAGTTGGTAGCAACCGAACCGTTTCCGAAGCTTAAGCGCTTCGTCGAGCACAGTATCGAAATGCCGGTGGCAGATTTTGTGGTATCGGTGCGCACTGAGACGCAACTGCGCAGCGCCGTGACGGCGACGCTTGAAATCGGCAACGGCGTCGCCCACGCGCTGGGCGCGAGCGGCACTGTCGAAGTGCTCTCGAGCCGGCGCGCCTGCCCAAAGTGCAGCCGCGGCTTCGCCGCCGCCGATCCGCGCCTGCTGTCATTCAATTCATCGCAAGGCTGGTGCAAGAGCTGTCGCGGCACGGGGCTCAGGCTCGATGACTTCGATCCCGAGCAGAGCGGCGAAGAATCCCAGTGGCTGGAACGCACCGCAACGGCGACGCTCTGCCCGGAGTGCCGGGGCCAGCGCCTGAATCCAGTGGCGCTGCAGTTGCGCCTGGGCGAACACTCCATCAGCGCGCTGTGCGCCCTGAGTGTTGAGGCCGTGGGGAAGTTTTTCAGCCGCTTGCGCCTTGATGAGCGCGCCCGGGCGATCGCCAATGACGCACTGATGGAAATACACGCGCGTCTGCAATTTCTGGAGCGCGTAGGATTGGGCTATCTGACACTCGAACGCGCGGCGCCCACACTTTCTGGCGGTGAAGCGCAGCGCATCCGGCTGGCCGCGCAGTTGGGCTCCAATCTGCAGGGCGTCTGCTATGTGCTCGATGAGCCCACCATCGGCCTGCATCCGCGCGACAACACGGTACTGCTCGGTGCGTTGAAAATGCTGAACCAGGCGCGCAACACGCTGATCGTGGTCGAGCACGATGAGGACACTATCAGGCAGGCCGATCACATCATCGATCTCGGGCCTGGGGCCGGCGTGCGGGGTGGCGAGGTGATCGCCACCGGCAATGCGGCCGCATTGAGCGCCAATCCCCTGTCGGTGACCGGTCGCCTGCTGGCTGCACCGCTGCGTCATCCACTGCGCCCGCGCCGGGCAGTTACCGCCAGCACACCGGCACTGCAGCTCAATGGCATCATGCTGCACAATCTGCGCGACCTCGAGGTGCGTATCCCGCTCGGCCGGCTGGTGGTCATTACCGGTGTCTCCGGGTCTGGCAAATCAACGCTGGCGCGCGATGTGCTCTATGCCAATCTGCACGCGGCGCTGGCGCGCAAGGGCGCCGGCTGGCAGGGAGTGCACGACATTCAGGGAGCCGCAGCCATCACGCGCGTGCTCGAAGTCGATCAGACCCCGATTGGCCGCACGCCACGCTCCTGCCCGGCAACCTATGTGGGCTTTTGGGATGACATCCGTCGCCTCTACGCCGGCAGCGATGAAGCGCGCATGCGCGGCTACAGCGCCACGCGCTTTTCATTCAACACCGGCGAGGGTCGCTGCGCGGAATGCGAAGGGCAGGGACAACGAACTGTTGAAATGAATTTCCTGCCTGACGTCAAAGTGCTGTGCGATCGCTGCGGTGGCCGGCGCTTCAACGCGCAGACGCTGGAAGTGCAGTGGCGCGGCCGCTCGGTGGCCGAGGTGCTGGCCATGAACGTCGAGGACGCCGTCGAATTCTTTGCCGCGCTGCCGCGTCTGCACCGACCGCTGCTGTTGTTGCGTGATGTCGGCCTGGGCTACCTGACACTCGGTCAGCCGAGCCCGACCCTGTCGGGCGGCGAGGCGCAACGCATCAAGCTGGTTACGGAACTGGCGCGACTCGCAGCACTGCGCCCCGGCCGCACGGTCGCGCCACACACGCTATATGTACTCGACGAACCCACGGTGGGTCTGCACATGGCGGATGTCGAACGGCTTAGCGCCGTATTGCATCGCCTGGTGGACGCCGGCAATTCCGTGGTAATGGTCGAGCACAATCTCGATCTCATGGCGCAGGCGGACTGGATCATCGACCTGGGCCCTGAAGCGGGCGCGCGCGGCGGGCGCGTGGTTGCCGCCGGGCCACCCGCGCAGATTGCCGCGCGCCACGCCCGCTCGCATACTGGCGCCGCGCTGGCGCCGTTCCTGCGTGCCCGCTGTGATTGAGTGCGCCGGTAAGGAGACTGACGATGGCTCATGAGCTGGTGTGCTGGAAGTGCGGCGCCGATCTGGCGGCTTTGAGCGTGCCGCTGTCGCGCCGCGACGAATGCGCGCGTTGCCGCGCCGAACTGCACGCCTGCCGAATGTGCGTGGAGTACGACACGAGCGTCGCCAAGCACTGCCGTGAGCCCACGGCCGAAGAGGTCAGCGACAAGGCAGCAGCGAATTTCTGTGATTTCTTCCGGCCGCGCCCCGGCGCCTGGTCGGCGCACAGCGCGCGCGCCGCCGATCAGGCCCGCAGTGAACTGGAGCGGCTGTTCGGCAAGAACTAGCCCAACTTGCGCAAGTTGGGCTAGCGTGGCGCCTCAGGTACTGCTGAAGCGCTCGGCCAGGCGATCCATCAGGCGACCGATGCGCGAAGCGCGTGCCGGCTTGGCGGCACCCCTGTGACGATCATGGGTGGTAGCGTCGTTGAGCAATTCGCCGCGCCCCTTATCGAGCTGCAGAGTGCTGGCGCCGAGAATTTCCAGCGTCTCTTCGAGTGTCAGTGGCCCGTCGTGGCGCACTCGCTTGCTGACCGGCTTGGTGCCCTGAGCGACGCGCAGTTTGGCGCGCTTGCCAGTGGGCGCGCGTGAGCCCATTCGCGCTGCGGCCAACCACGCATCCTCGCGCGCAGCTTTAGGCGGCACTACGGCGCCCCGCGCATCGAGCTGCAGCGCCGGGCGGCTGCCACTCATCGCGGTATCGGTAGGGACTTCATTGATGAAATTCAGTTCGTGGCCCGTGCCTTTGCTGGTATTGTTTGCAGGCAGCGGCCGCGCGGTTGCGCCACTGGCACGCGTGCGCTCACCGTGCGTGACCGGCACCACTGACACGGATTTGAATTCCGAACGAACGTATTGGGCCACCTGTTTGGCCGACACGGCGTCCGTGAAAAACCCCAGGCGCAGACCGTACCAGCGGCGACCGTCACGATTACCCTCGGCACCGTACAACGTGTAGGCACCAAAAATCGCCAACTGCGGGATCTGGCTCATGTCGATGGGTTGCACCGACCACAACAGCTGTACGGCGTAGGCCGCCAGCTCGGGCGACACCGCAGGCGCGCGCGGCACGGCGCTGGGCGCCGCGGCGACTTTGGCTCGCGTGTGGCTGGTGCCACTCGCTGCGTCCTGCGCGGGTACCGATCGCAGCTGCGTGACGGCGCGCGGCGGTGCCGACGCCGTGGGCATTGCCACCGCGGCAGCGGGCGCAACGGCTAGCGCGGCAGCTGCGGGCACCGTCTCCAGTATGCGCAACACCTCGGCGGCGCGCAGTGTCTTGAGCGGCGCTACCGCTGGCGCAGCGGGCGCCGCGGCCACCGGCGGTTGGTCGCGCAAAGAATCGATGGCGGCACGGACGTTGGTGAGTGAGCGAGTCGCCGCCGCTTCAGCGCCGCTCGCTGCCGGTATGGCAGTGCTGAACGTAGGCGCGGGCACCACTGCAATTGCCGGTGCGGCAACTGCCGCCGGCGTAGCGACCGGCTTTCGTGAACGCAGCTGCTGCCCGGGCGCAACGCCGGCCCAGGCCGCTGGATAAATATCGCGCACCACTTCCAGCAGTTTTTCCGCCTCTTGCTGCGAGGAGAAATAACCCATGTGCAGGCGGAATCGCTCACGCCCATCTTCACGGCGGCGCGAAACAAAAAACGTGAAGCGCTTGAGCTGTGAATGAGTGGGATGCACCAACCCAACTGGCGTCGTGGACGCGCACAGGTTGATGACGAAACTGGTCTGAATACCTGCCGCCGGCAGGAAATTGCCGGTGGTAGCGGCAAGACTTCCGTTCGGGCTCGTGGCCTGCTGCATTCGCTGTTCCCCGCTGTAGCGCCTTGAAGATAACGGGCCTACGGTCGCTGAGCGGGAAGTCAGCGTAGCAAACTGCGCCTGGTGCGCCGCCTCGCTGGCAACCCCGCTTTCCCTCTTCAAGTAAAGGGACCGGAAGCTTTGCGTCCCTGCCTCACGACAGGTTTGCCATCACTGTAACGTGACGCAGTTTGGCATGGTGACGCTGCGGGTCAAGAGCGAATACGGAGAGCCGGATCACAACTGCATGAGTGCGGTGCGGCAGCGCACACTTCTGTCAAATTGCCCGGCCTCAGGCCGAGGCGCGAAGTTGCGGGAGTTCGGCGGCGCGACGCCCACGCAGCAGGCTGGTGATCTCGGCCACGGCGGCCGGTCGCGCAAAGTAAAATCCCTGGGCGTAATCGCAGCGCCGGCTGCGCAGGAATTCCAGCTGTTCCATGGTTTCAACTCCTTCAGCAACGACCTGCTTGCCGAGTGCGTGCGCCATGGTGATCATGGTTTCAGCCAGTGTTGCGGCCGTGCTGTTGGTGGCTACACCTTCAATAAAGGAGCGATCAATTTTTATGGCGTGTACCGGATGGGCGCGCAGATAGCCGAGCGATGAATAGCCGGTGCCGAAATCATCGAGCGATAAGCGCACGCCGAGCGCTGCCAGACGCCGCAGCGTAACCAGCGCTTCGTCGTCAGCGAACACCGACTCGGTTATTTCTATTTCCAGGCGATCGGGCGGCACTTTGGCGCGCTCGAGCGCGCGGCGCACCAGCTTGGGAAAATCAGCCTGGCGCAGCTGCTGTACCGATACATTCAGCGCCAGGCGCGGCGGCGCAATGCCCTCCGCGCACCACTGCGCCAGCTGCTCGCACGCGGCCTCGAGCACCCAGGCGCCGATGTCGATGATCAAGCCGCTGTGCTCGGCGGCCGGGACAAACTCGGCCGGGTAACGCATGGCCTCAAGTGGCGGCTGCCAGCGCAACAGCGCTTCGAGCCCCGACAGACTGCCGTCGCTGAGCGCATACTGTGGCTGGTAATAGAGGGAAAATTCACGCCGTTGCAGCGCGCGATACAGACCGCTTTCCGCCGCCAGGGCTGGCATGCGCTGCATGGCGTGATCGTACAGCACCGCGCGTGAGCGGCCGGCTTCCTTGGCCCGATACATGGCCAGATCCGCGTTGCGCATCAGATCATCGAGTTCGGTACCGTCGTCGGGAAACAGGGTGACACCGATGCTGGCGCGCACGAAATAGTCGCGGCCGCCAATATTTACCGACTGCTGCAAAGCATCGATGATGCGATTGGCTACGCGCAGCGCGCCGTCACTGTTGCCCACGCTGCGCAGGATTACGGTGAACTCGTCGCCGCCAAGTCGCGCCACCGTGTCGCCGTCCTTGACGCAGGAGCGCAGACGCTGCGCTACGATCTGCAACATCTGATCACCGGCGCCATGGCCGACGGTGTCATTGACCTTCTTGAAGTGATCGAGATCGACGTACAGCAGCGCACCGCGCTGCACGCCCTCGGCTGCGCTGACCAGTTCCTGCGACAGACGATCGCGAAACAGCAGGCGATTGGGCAAGGCGGTCAGGGGGTCAAAATGCGCCTGCCTATAGAGTTGTTCGCCCCGTGCGCTGTTGGAGAGTGCCACGCCAATGCGCGCCGCGCATTCGGTACCGAAGCTGGCGAGCTCGGCGGCTACCGCCGGGGCACTGCGATACCCCACCACCAGCGCCGCTACCAGCAAATCCTGCGAGACCACGGGCCACAGCCAGAAGAACCCGGCGCCGAGCTGGTGCAGTGGCTCAAGCAGACTGTGACGTCCGGACTCAAAGCGTGCGACCGTGAGCCCTGAGCGCTCCTGATAAAGTTGTGAGAGCAGGGCCGGGTCGAGACTGATGCGGCTGATGGGCGCCGGCACACCGCCGCTGCACACATAGGCGCGCCCATACTCGGTGGCGTCGCGATCAAGCAGCGCCAGCATGGCGCCGTCGCAGCCGGTAATGTTGCTGACCCGATCGAGCAGTCGATCGAGGCACGATTCCAGCTCTGCCGATTCGAGCAGCATGCGATCTATTTCGTTGAGGCTGGCAAGCCCGCGCATCTTGCCTTCCAGCGTGCCAATGGTGCTGTTGAACTCCTCGATCAGCCGGCGCGGCTCATCGGCCGCCTGAGTCGTGGTAACGCGCTGATAACGCCCGGCCGCCAGTTCATGCAAGGCGGCACGCACGGCTTCCAGTGCCGGCTGCCAAAGCCGCTGCAGATACCAGCACAGCACTGCAATCAGCAGCAGCGCGACCAGAGTCACTGGCCACATCGCCCGCGCCACGGGTAACCAGGGATCAGGCAACGCCGCCGCTGGCATGCCAACCACGATAGTCCAACGTCCGGCCGTCAGCTGCGCCTCTTCGGGCAGCACTGGCAACACGGCGCCGCGCCATTCCTCGCCACTCACACTCCAGGAACGAAGTTGGCTGTCCTGCTGCGATCCCACTATCGACAGGGGCTCGCGTGACAGCATCGACAGCAGATCATGCGGCACTGCGCCGCTCGCAGCCAGCAACGCGCCGGAGCCATCGAGCACCACCAGCAGGCGGTGAGTCTGAGGCAGCTCCTCGAGGCCCTGCCAGAGCCAATCGCGGTTCAATTCCATGATGGCCAGAGTGCTGCCGCCAGTGATCACGGCGCGCACCATGTAAAGGTTGGCGCGCAGGTCGGCACGCGAACCGGTGCGCAACAGGGTTTGTCCGGTGCCCAGCGCCAGCTGATCGCTGGCCGCCAGCTCCACCGGCAGATTCTCGAAAGTGCGATCCGCAATCATGACGCCAGCAATGGCGGCCGAGCGCGCCAGACGTTGGCGCAGGACGTAACCGGCGACCCCGGCATCACCGCCGACGGCAAAATGAGCGATGGATTCGGCGGCCAGCAGACGGGTGCGAAGCTCACGCGCGTAGTCGCGGCCGACACTGACATTGGTGGCGCGGGCCAGTTGCTCATTGTTCTGTGCGATGGTGCGCACCGCAGTGGCGTAGGCCGCCAGCAGCAACCCACCCGACAACAACACCATGGCAGCTACCAGGCGGCGGCGCATCGTCGGTCCGGTGGCGTTATCGGTCGGCGGCATTATCGGCACAGGCAGCAATTACTACAGCCAATTTAACGAATGCCGGTCACGCGCCTATGCGTGCCAGATCACGTATTGAGGACTCAATGCATGCCGACTGCGAAGTGCATCACATTCGCGGCGCGAGCTTGTCACTGCGTGCCAGGCTTTGCAGGCTGGCATAGGTGTGGCGCAACACACCGCCGCGGCCGGTGCGTGCCGCCGCCAGCATTGCCGCAGCAACCACGCGTGCGCCGATGGCGCGATAACGCTCGAAGCGCCCCAACAGCAGAGGATTGAGTAACGGCAGAGTCCAGCGCGCCAGGCTCTCACCCAGACGCGACTGCTGGCGCTCACCCAGCAATAGTCCCGGCTGCATCAGGTGCAGGGCGCGCCAGCGCAGCGCCTCCAGCGCTGCCTCGGTTTCGCCTTTTACGCGCAGATAAAAATTAGCCGATGAACTATCGGCACCTGCCGATGAAACCACCACCAGGCATTGCGCGCCGGCCGCCTGCGCGCCACGCGCGAAGCTCAGGATCAGATCGTGATCGACGGCGCGAAACGCTGCTGGCGACCCGGCTTCCCTGAGCGTCGTGCCCAGGCAACAATAAGCATCGTGGCAGGCGAGACCCTGCATTTCATTTTCCAGTGCCGCGAAGCGCAGGATGCGATTGACCAGGCGCGGTGATTCAAGCGCCAACGGCCTGCGCGTCAAGGCAATAACGCGCGTGTAGTCGCCCGAATCGACCAGCGTGCGTACCAGCGCCGTACCAACCATGCCGTTGGCACCTGCCACGAGCGCGATGCGTTGGGTGTCTGCCTGCATGGGCTCAAGCTTAACCTGCACGCTGACGTTATGGCACGTCCGGTTAAAGACCTACAACGCAAATTCCAGCTGCCCATCTACGCGCGGCGCGCGAAAGTGCTGTGTTGCCAGCTCCAGGGCACGCTCCTGGTTCAGGTTCAGGCGACGACAGGCGAGTTCAAAGCGCGCGCGCAGCAACGCCGCCCATGGCCCGGTGCCGCGCATACGGGTGCCAAAGCGCCCATCGTTGTCCTGGCCGCCACGGACCTGTTGCACCAGCGACATCACATGCGCGGCGCGCTCCGGATAGTGCTCGGCGAGCCAGTCGCGAAACAGCAGCTTGACCTCGTAGGGCAGGCGCAGCAGCACGAAACCAGCGCGCGTCGCCCCAGCCTGGGCCGCGGTCTCGAGCAGGCTCTCGAGCTCGGCATCGTTAATGGCCGGAATTATCGGCGCAGTCATCACACCCACCGGAACGCCGGCGGCAGCCAGCGCCGCAATGACCCGCAAGCGCGCCTGCGGCGAAGCGGTACGCGGTTCGAGTTTGCGCTTCAGCTCGACATCAAGCGTCGTGCAGCTGACATAGACCCGGACGAGATTGAGCGTTGCGAGCTCGCGCAGCAGCTCGAGATCACGCAGCACCAGCGTGCCCTTGGTGATGATGCTGACCGGGTGGCGGGTGGCAAGCAGCACTTCGAGTAGCGAGCGGGTTACTTTCAGGTGCTGCTCGAGCGGTTGATAGGGATCGGTATTGGCCCCCAGCATGATGGGTTTGCACAGGTAGCCCGGCTTCGCGAGCTCAGCGCGCAGCAGCCGCGCGGCATCAGCCTTGTAAAACAGCCGGGTCTCGAAATCGATGCCGGGCGAGAGGTCCATATAGGCATGACTGGGTCTGGCGTAACAATAGATGCAGCCGTGCTCGCAGCCCCGGTACGGATTGATCGATTGCTCGAAGGGAATATCGGGCGAATCGTTGCGGCTGATGATCGAGCGCGCCGCCTCGGGACGCACCTCGGTGGCAATGGAATCAGCCAGCTCTTCCCGGTACCAGCCATCGTCGATGGCCTGCGTTGCCTGCGCGCCAAAACGTGGTACCGGATTGTTGAACGCCCCACGGCCCTTGAAAACCTTCGCCATGACGCTACTGTACGGATATACAGTCTCAGTGCAAGTGCTTCAGGCGCCGCAGCGCCGGAAACATCAGGCTCCAGCTGAGCGCGCAAGCCAGGGTCAGCGCGCCGCCCACCACCACCGCCGGCACGGCGCCAAACCAGCTCGCCGTCAGCCCTGACTCAAACTCACCCAGCTCATTGGAAGCGCCGATGAACATCGAGTTCACGGCGCTGACCCGCCCACGAATCGCGTCGGGCGTCGCCACCTGCACCAGGATCGAGCGAACGTAGACGCTGATCATGTCAGCGCTGCCGCCGATCAGCAGTGCCGCGCACGAGAGCGCAAAATTCCGTGACAGACCGAAGATGATCATGCACATGCCAAACACGGCAACGCCACCGAACAGCCAGCTGCCGGCGTGACTGCGCATCGGTCGCAGCGCCAGTGTGATGCCGACCAGTGCCGCACCTGCTCCGGGCGCCGCCCGCAACAGCCCCAGGCCCACAGGACCGGTGTGCAGGACGTCGCTGGCGTAGATGGGCAGCAACGCCACGACGCCGCCGAACAACACGGCAAACAGATCGAGCGACATCACACCCAGTAGCAACGGGTTATGGCGCACAAAGCTCAGGCCTTCAAGAAAACGTCGGGTAGTGCCGATCGCGGGCGCGACTGCGGCGCGGGTTGGTGCGCTGATCAGCCCGAAACACAGCGCGGCGGCCGCAAACAACAGCAGGCAGACGCCATAGAGCGCTCGCGGACCGATCAGGTACAGCACCCCACCGAGCGCCGGTCCGCAGACCGCGGTGATTTGAAAAATCATCGCGCTGAGCGCCACAGCGCGGCCCAGTTCTTCGCGCCGCACGAGTTGCGGCAGCATCGATTGCATGGCCGGCGCCCAGAAAGCGTGGGTGGCACCAAACACGGCGAGCAGCAGATAAATGGGCCAGACGTGCTGCAGTGATCCGGCGCTCAACGACAGCAGCGCCAGCGCACACAAAGCTTCGAGGCCATAGGCCCACATCACCACACTGCGCCGTGCGGTGCGATCGGCGACGTGACCGCCAACCAGCACCAGCATCACAAAAGGCAGGAACGAACTCAAACCCGCCAACCCGAGCGCCAAAGGATCGCGCGTCAGGGCGTACACATGCCAACCAACGCCGACTGCCAGCATCTGCCAGGCGAGCGTGCCGCACAGGCGGCCCAGGGCGTAACAGGCCGGGTTGCGTCGACGCAGGATCGCCAATGCCCCGGAATCAGCGCCCTTCAAGCCAAGCCTCCGCGACCGACTCAACCCGCCAGGAAACCGCGATAAGCAGGATTATCAGTCTCCTCGGTATAGAAAAAGCCGAGTTCCTTGAGGTGCAGCAGAAATTGCTCGCGCTCCGGTTTGCAAACCTGAATACCGGCCAGTACGCGCCCGCTGTCCGAACCGTGATTGCGATAGTGAAACAGCGTGATGTTCCAGCGCGTGCCGATGGCCTGCAGGAAGCGCAACAAGGCACCCGGCCGCTCCGGGAATTCAAACCGATACAGCAACTCGTCGCTGAGACCGGTACCAAGGCCGCCGACCATGAAGCGCACGTGCAGCTTGGCCATTTCATTGGCGCTCATGTCGATGACACCGAAGCCGGCGGCCTGCAGCCGCGCGCTGACGACGGCGCACTCTTCCTGGCCGGAACCGACCGAAAAGCCCACAAATAACCGCGCCCGCTCCGCACCCTGATAGCGATAATTGAATTCCGTGATGCTGTGCGGCCCCAGTGTTTCGCAAAAGCGCAGAAAACTGCCGGGTTGTTCCGGTATTTCCACCGCCAGCAATGATTCGCGACCAGCACCAAGATCGGCGCGCTCGGCGATGTATCGCAGGCGATCGAAATTCATGTTGGCGCCGCTGCAGATGGCCACCAATCGTTGCCCGGCGGGCGCGCCGCGCGCCAGATACTGCTTGATGCCGGCGACCGCCAGCGCGCCCGCGGGCTCGAGGATCGCGCGCGTATCCTCGAAGACGTCCTGGATCGCGGCGCAGATCTGGTCGGTACTGACCAGCAGCACCTCATCGACGTAGCGGCGTGCCAGCGCAAAAGTCTCTTCGCCGACGCGCCGCACCGCGACGCCATCGGCGAACAGACCAACGCGCTCGAGCGTCACGCGTTGCCCGGCGCGCAGTGATTCATACATGGCGGCGGCATCCTCGGGCTCGACCCCAATGATGCGCACACGCGGATAAACCTGTTTGACGAAGGCGGCAATGCCGGCGATGAGGCCGCCGCCGCCCACTGGCACGAAGATCGCGTCCAGTTCCCCGCCGGTCTGATGGACAATCTCCATGCCGATGGTGCCTTGACCGGCGATCACGTCCGCATCATCGAAAGGATGCACGAACACCAGCCCCTGGGTGCGCGCCAGGCCAAGTGCGTGCTCAAAAGCGGCGTCGTAGAAGTCACCGTACAGCACCACTTCACCGCCCAGGTCCGCCACCGCCTGAACTTTGATAGCGGGCGTAGTCACCGGCATCACGATGAGCGCACGCACGCCGCGGTGGCGTGCGGCCAGTGCCACGCCCTGGGCATGATTGCCAGCCGAAGCACTGATCACGCCGCGCGCGGCCACCACAGTGCTTAGGTGCGCGATCTTGTTATAAGCGCCGCGCAGCTTGAAGGAGAAGATCGGCTGCAGGTCTTCGCGCTTCAGACGGATGTCGGCGCCCAGACGGCGCGACAGCCGCGGTGCGGCATCCAGCGGTGATTCGATCGCGACATCGTAGACGCGCGCCTTGAGTATGCGTTGCAGATAGTCGTCGCTCATGACCCTATCGTACACGGACTCAGCTCAGGTGCTGTCGCGGCGACGCGTCGGCGTGGACTAACCTGCTGCCGGACCCAGCGACTGGCCACCAGGGTCGGCGGCCGGCGGTTTGAGGATATATCGAAATCCGGTCTTACCGATGGTCACCAGATCGCCCTCGCTCAACTGCCGGCGTGCGATCTTCGTGCCGTTGACGAACACACCGTTGGTACTGTTCAGATCTTCAATGACCGCGCCGCCGGCCGATACCAGCACCACGGCATGGTGGCGGCTGATGAAATCGGCGTCGATGCACAGATCATTGTCGGGCGTGCGGCCGATGGTCGTAGTGCGCCGGAGCAGGTGCACGATGCCGGTATCGCCCTCGGTGCGCACCAGCAGGCGCACCTGGCCATCGAGCACCGCGTGACTGCCACTCATCGCTGGCGAGCCGAAATCTCCAGTGGCGACCAGCAACTCGGCCGCAGTATCCCCAACACCCACCGCGCGTTCTTCGTCCAGGTGTTCCACATTCTCCAGCCGCGTGCGCAGGGCGGCCTCGCTACCCTCAAGCCTGGCGATGCGCGCCGCGCGCTGCTGCTGCTCGCGCTCCTGGGTGCGAATCAGATCTTCGGCGGCGACCAGATCGCCGCGCAATGATTCGTTGCTCAGTTGCGCAGCCCGTAGCTGCTCGTGCAGCGCTTGCAAGGCCTCGTTATGATCGGCGACATCGCGCTCCAGCCCGGCGATGCCGCTGAGCGCTGCACTATGCTGCTGTTGACTCGCAGTAATCGCAGCTTGAGCGTGCGCCAGCTCCGTGCTCAGTTCATCGACCCGTGCCTGAATGGCCGTAACCTGCGCGTGCGCGCCGTCGGCCTGCGCGTGTGCGCCCTCGGCCTGCGCCTGCGCCACCGCCAGCTCGGCTGCCAGGCTCTGCAAATGGGCGTCGCGCTCATCGAGCTGCGCTTCGCGCTCGCGCAACATCGAATCGAACAGATAGCGGCGCCCTTCAAGGTGCTGCAGCGCTTCGCCATGCGCGGCCGAGCGGCGCCGCAATTCGACCAGCTCGCTGTGCGCGTGCAGCAACGCGCCGTCACGCTGGCCTCGCTCGCGCTCCCAATCGCTTTGCAGCGCAGCCTGAGCAGCGGCCTGTCGTTCACGCAAACTCTCGGCGTTGATTAATTCGGCCTGAACACGCTCAAGGCGCAGGCGCAGATCGTCACGCTCGGCCTCGCCCAGCCGATGCTGCTCGGCGCGTGTCGCCAGATCCTTTTCCAGCTCGGCGATGCGCGCCAGTTGTGCGCGACTCTCCTGATCGCGCCCGACGCTCGCAGCTGCCTCAATGAATGGTGGCCGCACCATTTCTTCAGTGGCGGCACCGGTGCCCAGGTGCGGTGCGACCCAGATATCCGTGATGGCCTCAGCCAGCGACGGCAGACTGGGTAGTTCGACCGTGTCGTCCAGATCTTCGGTCACCGGCAGTACCCGGTGTTTGTTCGTACTCATGATTGCGTTTGAGTTTACGCCAAGGTTTAGGCAGCAGCGGCGGCGGTGCGCGAAACTGCGATCTACTACTTAAGTGGCGGCTCCTGCGCAAAAAAACTCAATAAGATCATTAAGTTGACTGCCAAGGGCGTTCTCGCCGACAGCTGCTGCACCCGCTTCTGCCAGCGAAAACTCGCGAATCGCCACGCCCCTTTGCTGCGCCCTGGCCAGTGCGGATGGAGTGGCTGCCGACCAGCCGATGCGACGCACCAGCTCCGGGCGCTGCGCAACCAACGCCAACGCCACTTGCGCGCCAGCGCCGTGTGCGAGCACATCGACCTGGCGTTGACGCAGGGAATCGAGCAGGTCGGCCATGGCGCAGGCCCATTGGTCTGCGTCGGCCCCGCCGGGCAAGGGATCAGAGCCTCCGCAACCAGGCAAATCTGGCGCGTAGATCGAGCGATTGTTCCCCAATGGAGCCAGCAGCGCGCTGAAAAAACTCCCGAGCCCACTAGACCCAGGCAGGCATAACAGGGCGGTTGCCTCATCGAAGCCGCCGCCTGGCGGTATGGCCTGATGCACGTGCAGCTGGCCAAAGCGACAATCGAAATAGCTGCGGCGCAAGCGCGCTGGCGTGCTCATCAGGTGTCCTCAGCGTCAGCGTCGGCATGCATGCGGTGCATAAAGCGATGCACCAGCGGTGCGGCAATCACACCCGCAAAGGCCAGCACCGCGATGCCTGAATAGAGTGCGTAGGTACCGGCGAAGATTTTCCCTGCCGTGCTGGCTGGCGCAGCAATCGGGCCCATGCCTGCCAAAATCATCGCCGCATTTTCATAGGCATCTATCCAGCTCAGGCCAACCAGGCTGTGATAGCCCAGCATGCCCACCGCGAGCGAGGCTACGATCAGGATGCCGCCCAGACCCAGGCTACGCAATTGGCGCCGCACAAAGTGCGGCCACTGCGCCACCGGCTGCGAGACATGTTCGTAACGGACTACGCGCTTGGGCAAACTCGTCATTTCACCACACCATCATTGGAATGCCAGAGCGCTAAATTGCACTGCGCGCCGAATAGTTGCAAGCCAACCTTGGGCCGCTGTCGTGCTAACGTGGCGACCATAGTGGTGCCGACAGCGCGCGGGGTAACGAGGTATGCAGCAGATATTGCTGGTCGATTTTGAGAATGTGCCCAAGGTCGATCTCGCCGCCGTGCCGGCCGGCGTGGTGGTGCCGTTCTTTTTTGGCGCCGCGCAGAAATCGGTGCCCACCGATTTTCTCAAGGCGGCACTGAAATTGGGCGAGCGCTTCGTGCCCATCGATATTGCCGGGGCCGGCCGCAATGCGCTCGACTTTCACATTGCGTTTTACCTGGGCGAATACCTGACCCGCAATCCTGCCGCCCACTGCGTGATTCTGTCGCGCGACAAGGGCTTCGATCCGCTGGTCAAGCACCTGAATGCACGCGACTACAGCGTGCGGCGTGTGGCAACACTCGAGGAAGCCTTTCCGGCCTTGCCCAGGCGGCAATTGCCGGTGGCTGCCAAGCGCTTAGCGACGCCAGCCAGCCGCGAACCGGCGCCGCCGTCTGCCCGGCTCAGCTCGCGCGCGAGCAACGCCGGCAGGCGCGCTGTGGTCGCCACGACCGACAGTGCGGTAGCGTGGCTTGCCACAATGGATAAGAGTAAGCGCCCGAAAAGGCGGCCCGCGCTCGCCGCTCATCTGCATTCTCATTTTGCCGGCAAGCTCTCGGCTGCCGAGATAGAGCAACTGGTGGATCGGATGATCGCCGAACGGCACCTGGGCGAGGCAGGCGGCAAGCTCAGCTATCAATTCTGAAGCGCCCTAGCCGCTGCGGGCTTGCGCCTCAGAACATCCCGGAAGGATCGAAGTTCCCCGCCTCCGCGGCATCACGCGAGGGAATGTAATCGCCGGTGATCATGGCCTCGTACCCCTGCCCGGGGCCGACCATCGGATACACGCCAGCATCCGGATCGATGATCACTTCCAGAAACGCCGGGCCCCTGAAGGCGAGGAATTCGGCGACCACAGCCGGCACATCCTGCGGACGCTCAAGACGGCGCGCGTAGCCAAAACCGTCGGCCTGCGCGGCTTTGATGAAATCCTTCTTGTGCAGCGATTTATCGCTACCGGATAGGCGCCCCTTGAAGAACAGTTTCTGCCACTGCTTGACCATGCCGTCGCCGAAATTATTGAGCACCACCACTTTGACCGGCAGGTCGTAGGTGGTCGCAGTTTCCAGCTCGCCAATGTTCATGCGGATGCTGGCATCGCCGTCGATATCGATGACCAGTCGATCCGGGTTGGCCACCTGGGCGCCAATAGCGGCTGGCAGACCAAAACCCATGGTCCCCATGCTGCCGGAAGTAAGCCAGCGGCGTGGCCCGCCAAAGTCGAACAGCTGGGCAGCCCACATCTGATGCTGACCGACGCCAGTAGTAATGATCGCCGTGCCGCGCGTGTGGCGATTGATCTCTTCGATCACGTGATGTGGCTGGACGCGCTCGCCATCGCGGCGGTAATTCATGCCATAGCGTTTTTTCAGTGACGCGAGGTGCGCGTGCCAGGGCGCGTAGTCACGTTGGCGGGCGGCGCGCACCACCGCGACACGCAACCCGTCCAGGGCCTCGGGCAGGCGACCGACGTGACTCCAGCGCGCGGCTTTCACTTTGTTGATTTCAGCGCGATCCACATCGAGGTGAGCAATGGTGCGCGCACCGCGCGCGAACTTGCGCGGATCACCGGCGACGCGATCATCGAAACGCGCGCCGGCGGCCAACAGGAAATCACAGTCTTCCACTGCATAGTTGGCATAAGCCACGCCGTGCATGCCGAGCATATGCATGGCCAGCGGGTGCATCGTGTCGATGCAGCCTATGCCCATCAAAGTGGTGACCACGGGAATATTAAGGGCTTCGGCGAAAGCCGTGAGAGCGCTTGAGGCATTGGCGTTGATAACGCCGCCGCCAGCGTAAATCAACGGGCGCTGCGACTCCGAGAGCAGTTCGACAAAAGTTTCTGCCTGCCTGGCA
Source organism: Gammaproteobacteria bacterium (assembly GCA_031441585.1). Taxonomy (GTDB): domain Bacteria; phylum Pseudomonadota; class Gammaproteobacteria; order Steroidobacterales; family Steroidobacteraceae; genus FEN-1191. Next base: position 21,283 of record JANMWZ010000111.1, on the reverse strand, counting down.
TTGATCGCACTGGCAGCCAGCTCGGCGCTGCGCTTGCGGTAACCTGGAATGGGCAGCACCCCGGTACCGCGGAACACGCCGGCCCAGTTCTGCACGTCCTTGGGAATGTCGATCACGACCGGGCCAGGGCGGCCGCTGCGCGCAATTTCAAAGGCGGTGCGTACCGTGGCTTCGAGGCGCGTAGGGTCGGTAATCAAAAACACATGCTTGGCCACCGGACCCATCAGCGCCGCGACCGGCGCTTCCTGAAAGGCGTCGGTACCCACGGCGGCTGTGGGCACCTGCCCGCAGATCACGACGATCGGCACGGAATCGGCCAGGCTGTCGCGCACCGGCGTGACCGTGTTGGTGGCCCCAGGGCCAGAGGTCACCAGGCAGACGCCCACTTTGCCACTGGCGCGCGCGTAGCCGGCAGCCATGAAACCCGCGCCCTGCTCATTGGCCGGCACGATCAGGGGAATCTCGCGCCCACCGGCCGCGCGCTGCGCTTCATTGAAGGTGAACACGGCGTCATAGGTGGGCAGAATCGCGCCGCCGCTGTAGCCAAAAATGGCGCCGACGCCCTCATCGGCAAGCACCTGAACGATGATCTGGGCGCCGCTCATGGCCGTGCCGGCCAGCGGGTGGGCGGCGGCGTGAGCGGCTGGTGGAGCCTGGTTGACGACTTCAGTCATGGAACAAGCCTATCAGTTTGCGCCGGCAGCACAAAACTCCGTTATTCTAGCCTTATGCGTCACATCATTGGCATTCTGCTGGAAAACGAAGCGGGCGCACTGGCGCGCGTCGCCGGGATGTTTTCCAGTCGTGGCTATAACATTGAATCACTGTCGGTGGCGCCCACTGACGATGCGGCGGTCTCGCGCCTGACGCTGGTAACCAGCGGCACCGACGCGGTCATCCAGCAGATCGTCAATCAGCTTGGCAAACTCATTGACGTGGTGCGCATTGATGACATGACACGCGGCGAACATCTGGAGCGCGAGCTGGTGCTGGCGAAACTGCGTGTTGAACCGACGCGCCGCGACGCGCTGCGTGGCTACGTGATACGCACCGGTGGCCGGGTACTCGACCCGTCGATCGAGGGCTTCATTGTCGAGCTGCTCGGCAGCGAAACGGAAGTCAGTGGCTTCATGCGCGAACTGGCCGCACATGGTGAGCTGCTGGAAATCGTGCGCAGCGGTGCGCTGGGCATCAGCCGCAGCAGACGGGCACTGCGCCTGGTGGAGCCGGCCTAAAGTGCGGCGTTATCGGTCTCGCCGGTGCGAATGCGGATCACGCGCTCGATCTCGGTGATGAAAATCTTGCCGTCACCGACCTTGCCGGTCTTGGCGGTCTTGATCACCGCTTCGACCACCTGGTCGACCAGTTCGCTGCGCACCGCGACTTCGACGCGGGTCTTGGGCACGAAATCGACGACGTATTCAGCGCCACGATACAGTTCAGTGTGGCCGCGTTGCCGGCCGAATCCCTTGACCTCCGTGACTGTCATGCCCGAGACACCTAGCTCAGACAGTGCGGCGCGCACCTCGTCAAGTTTGAAGGGTTTGATGATTGCAGTAACCAGTTTCATGCGAGAACTCCCGCCTCCGTTCCAGTAGGGTCGGCCACCCGGCAATCTGGAATTGCACCTTTCGTGCCATGACGCGAGACGCGCCAGGCGAGCGCGAAAGCTGCCATCCGCGAGCGTGGCGCTGCGTGGCGGCACCAAATTAGCGCGCGTTGATCAGCTACCTGCCCGCCGGTGGTGCGGACCCTGGTGCGCAGTGCGCTGTGGCAGCTAAAGCTGTGGGTAGCGTGTCAGCTTAAGCGGCCGCGCAGGCTCGAAATCGTGCCGGCCTGCTCAGCCGTGACCATCGCGCGCGCCAATTGCGCGCCCTGCACCCGCAGCCAGGCGGGCACGGCCTCGGCCGCCATCGGACGACTGATGAAATAGCCCTGCGCCAGGTCGCACCCCAGGCGCAGCAACGTCGCCCATACTTCAGGGGTTTCGATGCCTTCAGCCACGACCTTCAACCCCAGGCCATGGCCGAGCTCAATCGTGGTGCGCACGATGGCGATATTGCTGCTTGAGCGCTCGAGATTCATGACAAAGGCGCGATCGATTTTCAACTCATCGACCGGCAGTGCATGCAACTGCGCCAGACTGGAATGCCCGGTGCCAAAATCGTCAATCGCAAAGCGCACGCCGGCAGTGCGCAATTGCTGCATGACCTGCGCCGCCAGCTGTGGCTCGCGCATGATGGCGCTCTCGGTGACTTCGAGCAGCAGACGGGTCGCGGGCGCCGCGTGTTCGCGCAGCAACGCCAGCACGCGCGCCGCCAGCTCACCGTCGGCGAAATCTGCGGCCGAAAGATTCACGGCGATCTCGGCATCGATGCCAGCGCGCTGCCACTGCCCCAATTGCGCGATGGCGGTATTGAGCACCCAGCGCGACAGGTCCGGCAGCACCGAGGCCCGTTCGGCCAGTGGAATGAATTCGACTGGTGAGATGTTGCCGAGCGTGGCATGCGACCAGCGCAGCAGCGCCTCGAAACCCACGACCGCGCGATCAGTCATATTCACCAGCGGCTGATAGTGAAGACTCAGGCCTGCGCCGGTCAGCGCGCGGCGTAACTCAGCCACCACCAGCACGCGCCGGCGATGCTCGGCATCCTGGGTCGGCTGATAGACCACCGCAACGGTGCCCTGTTCTTTGGCCTGCAATAGCGCGACGTCGGCCTGACGCAGCAAGTCGTCGACGGAAGCGCGCGGCGCACGCCACTCACTGATACCGGCGCGGATATCGATGCTTAGGCGCAACTCACCCAATTGCACTCCGGCACGCAGTTCCTCGCTCAGCACCAGCACGCGGTGCATGAGTTCGCTGTCGTGCAGCGCGCACGAGAGCACGAACTGATCGGCGCCGACGCGCGCGCACGGTAAGCCTGCGCCGCTCAGCTGACCCAGACGCGCGGCCAGTACTTTGAGCAACTGATCGCCGACCTGATGACCCACGGAGGCGTTGACGTCGCGAAAGCGCTGCACATCGAGCATCACGATGCTGCACGGTCCGGCCTGCGGGAGCGTCATCAGCCGTTCGCGCAGTCCCTCACGATTGGGCAGGGTGGTCAGCGTATCGTGTGTGGACTGGTGCACGATGCGCGCTTCGCGATCGCGGATACCCTGCTGCATGGTGTTGAAAGTGCCGGCCAGACGCTGAAACTCACTGCCGCCGGGAACCTGGATGTTTTCGCAGTAATAGCCTTTCTCGATCTGGTGCGCGGCAGTCACCAGCATCCCGAGTGGTCGTACCGCACTGCGACTGGCCAGCAGGGCAACAACTATGGCGCCGATCAGGGCCACGCCGCCGATGAGCAGCAGCGCGAAGCGCATCTGCCGGAACGGCGCCATGGCGGCATCCTGTGATTGCTGCGCGATCAGTTGCAGGGTGCCGTTCTGCGCCTGCAGCGGTGCACTCAAGGTCAGATACTGCGCGTCCTGGAGAGTGGAAAGCATCGGCCCCCCACGAGTCGTGCTTTGCGGAGTTGAGATTGCCAGCGCACTGGCGCGCGCCGGCGCGAGCGTGGAAATGATGCCGTTGCCGTTACCCGGCTCATGAAAAACGAAACTGACGTCAGTGCCGGCGAGTGCGGCCAGCTGCTCTGCCAACGACTGATCGAGTGCAAAGCCGAGCGCCACCCAGGCAATGGTCTGCGGCGCGCGGATCGGTGCGATGACGATCTGAAAAGGGCGACCACCGACAATGGCGAACGGCGCCGCTTCCGTCTCGCCCTCGGGCAAGTGCAGGCCGCGACTCGACTGGGTAGCCAATTCCTGGGTGCTGGCGGCGACCACTGTGCCATCAAGTGCGTACAGCACTGCCAGATCGGCCGAGACGCGTCGCGCATGATTGGCGAGCGCCGATTGCATGGTGGGTTGATCAGAGGTTGCCACCGCCTCCTTGAATCCATAGTCCTTCACCAGCACGTCGGTGGCGGAGCGCAGTAGGCGGGTACGCTCCGCCAGCGTGCGATCGAGCATGGCCCGTGTGGCGGTGAGCTGGCGCACGGAATCCGCGCGCACTGCACCACGAATCGAGGCCAGGGCGAGCACGATCGTCACGCCTTGAGCCAGCGCCATCAGGGAAACGATCAGAATGAGGAGTCGGTTCTTGAAGCTGTTCACGGTTGCGCGCTCTAATCCACCCGCTTATGCATAGTAGAAGCGCCCTGCTCTTGCTTTATGTGACCGCCTGCACGCTTCTGGTCATGCCACGGCTGGCGGAGGCCGCTGGCGAGTTGTCGGTCACGCTCAGCAGCGCCAGCGGCGCCGCCGTCGAAGGCGCCGTGATCATCGCCGAGCCGCTGAAGGGCGGGGCGCGGCCGCGCGCCGGGCAGAAGGCGGTCATGGATCAGCGCAACCTGATGTTTGTACCTGAGGTGCTGATCGTGCAGACCGGCACGGCTGTGGATTTTCCCAACAGTGATCAGGTGCGTCATCAGGTGTATTCCTTTTCCGGCGCCAAGAAATTTGAACTTGCGCTCTACGCCGGTCACCCACAGGCGCCCGTAATCTTTGATCGCGCCGGCCTGGTCACACTGGGCTGCAACATTCACGACAACATGCTCGGCTACATCTGGGTGACCGATTCGCCCTGGTATGGCCAAAGCGACGCCAGCGGCCGGGTGCAACTGCACGATCTGGCCCCGGGCGAATACACAGTGCGCATCTGGCATGCGCTGCTGAATGAAAGCGGGCCACAGCTTGAACAACGTATCAACGTGCCCGACAACCAGGTAACGGCCGCAAGCTTCAGCCTCAAGCGGCCACTGCGAGCGCCGATGCACAATCACGGAGCGGACAAAAAATGGGAAGACTACTGAACGCCGCGCCCAGCGCGCTGGCCTTGAGCCTGGGGCTGCTGCTGGCAGTGCCCCAGATATGCCATGGCGGTGAATTCGATCTGAGCCTGGAGATACGCGCGGTCAGCAGTGATGCGAGCGCCACGCGTCTGGGTGGCGGGCTTGGAAAACTGCGCTACGACGGCGATCACGAGGGCTTGCGGTTCGGATATCTGCGTCTGGGCTACCGCGGCGATATTACGCCGACACTGCGTTTTGCCGCCGAGGCCGTGAGTTACGGCGATCATGACGTCAACCCCATCGACCTGACGGAAATGTATCTCGACTGGCGACCGATTCCCGCCTCGGCCTGGCGCTCGCGGGTGAAAGTCGGCGCGTTCTATCCGGAGATCTCACTTGAGAATCGCATGCGCGGCTGGCGCTCGCCCTACACACTGGCGTTTTCGGCGATCAATACCTGGGTCGGTGAAGAGCTGCGCACCATCGGCGCGGAATACAGTCTTGACTGGCTCGGTCTGGCGCACGGGCACGATTTCGAATTCAGCAGCAGCGTGGCCGCCTTCGGCTGGAACGATCCGGCCGGTACGGTCATTGGCGGACGCGGCTGGGCACTGCATGATCGGCAGAGCACACTGTTCGGGCGCTTTGCCAATCGCGGCCAGCCGCTCCCGGAGCTCACCGTGTTTTACGATGATCTGGATAAGCGCGCCGGCTACACGCTGAGTTCGAGCTTATCCTATCGTGGCCTGATCGAACTGCGCGGCCTGCACTACGACAACCGCGCCAGGCTTGGCATCGAGGCCCCCAGCATTCATGACGGTAGCTGGGACACCTATTTCGACAGCCTCGGCGCGCGCTGGACGCCCTCTGCTTCGTGGACCCTGATCGCGCAATGGTTGCACGGGCGCACACTTGAAGATGAACCCCAGCCTGCCAATGCCTGGACTTTTAGCAGCCATTTTCTGCTGGCGAGCAACAAACAGGGTCGCTGGCGCTACTGCGCGCGCTACGACAAATTCTTCGTGGAGCAGACCGCCAGCAATTTCGCCCAGTACATCGGCGGCATCTATCTGAACGAGCGTGGACATGCCTGGACACTCGCTGCGCAGCGCAGCTTCGGCGAGCACTGGAACGCTACCCTTGAAGCACTCGAGGTCAGCAGCGATGTTGAGCAACGCTCGCTGCGGGGTGAGCCCAACGCCGCCACCGAGCGGCAGGTGCAGCTCGCGCTACGCTACGAACGCTAGGCGAGCACTACCAGCAGATCCTTGGCATCGACCTGGCTCGATGGCCGCACCAGCACTTCGCTGACGGTGCCGTCAATTTCAGCGCGCACCGCGGTCTGCATCTTCATCGCCTCGAGTGTCAGCAGTACCTCGCCACGCGCCACCTTCTGGCCAACGCTGACCGCGACCGTGGCAATGGTGCCGGGCATCGGTGCCCCTACATGGCGGAAGTTGCCCGCCTCGATCTTGCGCTGCGGCGGGCGCAGTGGAATCAGGGCGCGATCGATGACCCGCACCGAGCGCGGCTGGCCATTGAGTTCGAAGAACACGGTGCGCGAACCGTCTTCATGCGGTTCACTGCGGGTGACGTAGCGCACGATCAGGGTTTTGCCAGCTTCGAGTTCGACACTGATTTCCTGGCCCGGCTCGAGGCCATAAAAGTAGGCCATGGTCGGCAGCGTGGCGACATCGCCGTAGCGCAGGCGTTCGGCGGCGTATTCGCGGTACACCTGCGGATACATCAGGTAAGAGGCCAATTGCCGATCAGTGATCTCGTGGCCCACTTCAGTGCTCGCAGTCGCGCGTAACGCAACCAGATCGGCGGCGGGCAGCGACTTGCCCGGGCGCTCGGTGAGTGGTGCGCGCCCCTTGAGCACCTTGGCCTGCAATGCCGGCGGGAACCCCTGGTAGGGCAGGCCCAGATCGCCATGAAAAAACTGTTCCACTGAAGTCGGGAAGGCCACTTCACTATGCGGGTCAAGCACCGTCGCGGACGTCAGTCCGCTGCTGACCATGAAGATCGCCAGATCGCCCACCACCTTCGAGCTGGGTGTGACCTTGACGATATCGCCAAACATCGCGTTGACCTCGGCGTAGGCCTGCGCCACCTCGGGCCAGCGGGTGTCATCGATGCCCAGCGAACGTGCCTGCTCGCGCAGGTTGGTGTACTGCCCGCCGGGCATGCCGTGCACATAGACATCGGAAGTGCCGGAGCGGATGTCGCTCTCGAAGGCCGCGTAGTAGCCGCGCACCTGCTCCCAGTAGTGTGAGATCAGGCGCAGCGCCTGCGGATCGAGCTGCGGATCGCGTGCGCCGAAGCGCAGCGCGCTGGCAATGGAACCGAGATTGGGTTGTGAGGTGAGACCGCTCATGGCATCCATGGCAGCATCGACCGCATCAGCGCCGGCGGCGACCGCAGCGAACACACTGGCGGCGCCGATGCCGCTGGTATCGTGGGTATGAAAGTGCACCGGCAGCCCGATCTCTGCTTTGAGCGCCTTGATGAGGGTGTAGGCGGCTTGCGGCTGGCAAAGTCCGGCCATGTCCTTGACGCCCAGTATGTGCGTGCCCGCGGCCTTGAGCGCGCGCGCCATGCTCAGGTAATAATCAAGTGTGTATTTGGTCTCGCGCGGATCGCTTAAATTGCCGGTGTAGCACATGGCCGCTTCACACAGCTTGCCGCTCGCGAGCACCGCGTCGATGGCGACCCGCATGTTGTCGACCCAATTGAGCGAATCGAAGATGCGAAACAGGTCGATGCCGGCGGCAGCCGCCTGCTGCACGAAATAACGCACCGTGTTGTCAGGGTAGTTGGTGTAACCCACCGCATTGGCCGAGCGCAGCAACATCTGTAGCAGCAGATTGGGCATCGCGGCGCGCAGTCGCTCAAGCCGTTCCCAGGGGTCTTCCCTGAGAAAGCGCATCGCCACATCGAAGCTGGCGCCACCCCAGCATTCGACCGAAAACAACTGCGGCAGCAGCTGCGCGTAGCAGGGCGCGATGCGCAGCAGGTCGTAGCTGCGCAGCCGGGTGGCCAGCAACGACTGATGCGCATCACGCATGGTGGTGTCGGTAAGCAGCACGCGCTCCTGCGCCAGCATCCAGGCGGCAAAGCGCTGCGGGCCCAACTCATCAAACAGTTGTTTGCTGCCCGGAGGCGGCGGCGTAACCGCGCGCGGCGGCAGGCGCGGCGTGACCACACGCACCGGTGCCGGGCGCGCGCGCACTTCCGGATTACCGTTGACGATGGTTTCCGCCAGGAAATTCAGGATGCGCGTAGCGCGATCACGGCGCGCTGGCGCGACGAACAGTTCCGGCGTTTCATCGATGAAGCGCGTGGTGTATTCGCCCTTGATGAAGCGCGGGTGCGTGATCACCTGGTCGAGAAAGCGCAGGTTGGTGACCACGCCGCGTATGCGAAACTCCCACAGCGCCCGGTGCATGCGCGCGATCGCCTCTTCCGGCGTCGACGCCCAGGTGGTGACTTTCACCAGCAATGAATCGTAAGAGCGCGTGATCACGGCACCGGCATAGGCGGTGCCGGCATCGAGTCGCACGCCGAAGCCGGCGGGACTGCGATAGGCCGTGAGCCGGCCGTAATCGGGCACGAAGTTATTTTCCGGATCTTCAGTGGTCACTCGGCACTGCAAGGCGTGCGCGCTTAAGCTGATGTCAGACTGCGCCGGCACCCCACTGGCGCCGTCACCGATGCGCGCGCCGGCGGCAATGCGGATCTGCGCCTTGACCAGATCGACGCCGGTGACCATTTCTGTGACGGTGTGTTCGACCTGGATGCGCGGATTCACTTCTATGAAATAGAACCTGCCGCTGTCAGCGTCCTGCAGGAACTCCACCGTGCCGGCGTTGCAATAGTGCGCGGCGCGGCCGATTGTCAGCGCCGCAGCGCACAGCTGCGCGCGCTGCGCCTCGCTCAGGAACGCGGCCGGCGCGCGCTCGACCACTTTCTGGTTGCGACGCTGCACGCTGCAGTCGCGCTCGTACAGATGCACCAGATTGCCGTGCGTATCGCCGAGGATCTGCACCTCGATATGGCGTGCGCGGCGCACCAGCTTTTCGAGATAGACCTCATCGTTGCCAAAGGCGGCCTGCGCCTCGCGCCGCGCGATGGGCAGCAGCTCGGCCAGTTGCGCGTCGTTTTCAATGATGCGCATGCCGCGCCCGCCACCACCCCAGCTGGCCTTGAGCATGACGGGGTAGCCCACTTGCGCCGCGAGCGCACTACTGGCCGCGAACTCCGCCGGGAGCGCTGGCGTCGCCGGCATGACCGGCACGCCGGCCGACTGGGCCAGATTGCGCGCGGCCACCTTGTTACCCAGCATGCGCATGGTCGAGGGCGTTGGACCGATGAATACCAGTCCGGCGGCGGCGCAGGCCTGCGCAAATTCAGGACTCTCGGCGAGAAACCCATAGCCCGGATGAATCGCGTCGGCGCCGGAGCGCAAGGCCACGGCGATGATCTCGTCGATACCTAAATAGGCTTGCAGCGCACCCTGCCCTTCACCCACCAGAAAGGCCTGGTCGGCCTTGGTGCGATGCAGGGAAAAGCGATCCTCCTGCGAGTAGATCGCCACCGTCTGGATGCCCAGTTCGCTGGCAGCGCGCATCACACGGATGGTGATCTCGCCGCGATTGGCGATGAGCAGGCGACGAAATGGGGGCGCCGTCATGATGGCCCTGTCATGCAGGATCGGGGCCAAGCGTACGCCGCAGGTACTCATCAAAACTGCCGCGCTCGGCGCGTTCGATAACCGCCTGTTCGACCAGTGATTCAGCGGCTTCAGCAGCAAACAGCTGCTGCTGTGCGGGTGCGTGACCTGCGGGCTCAAGCAGCCGCGCGCGATGCTGCACAGAAATGGTGCGCGTATAGGCAGCAAAATCACCATCAGCGTGCCGCAGCTCGCGCAGCAGTCGCGCCGAAGGCGTCAGCTCGGGCTCCTGCAGCTTGGCGCGCTGGCGGGCCAGCGCGCCCTGGTAGCGCCTGGCGGTATCGCCGCGATCCAGTAGTTCGCACACGCCTTGCAGGCCGTCGAGCAGTTCATCGGCCCACTCACTCAGCGACACCGCACGGCCGTCGCGCTCGAGCAATAACCCCGGCTCGCGTCCGCGGCGCGCCACCAGCAGGTGATTGTGCTCGAGCGCCTGCTGCTCGGTGGCGCCGATCGGCGCACTCTCGCGCAGCAGACACTGCGCCAGCAGCGCTTCGGTGAAATGCAGTTCATCCGCGCAGGCGCCCACCGGCTCGAACACACACAGATCGAGCGAGCGCACCTCCACATATTCCACGCCGCCGCGCGCCAGCGCGTTGCTCTGCGATTCGCCGGACTGCGGCACGCGCTTGGGCCGGATGGTGCTGTAGTACTCATTGTCGATCTGCAGCACATTGGCATTCAGCTGCTGGTACTCGTCGCCGGCGCGCACGCCCAGCGCCGCAAACGGCGGGTGTACGGTGTGCGTGGCGCGGCGCAGATCCTTCAGATATTCATCCAGGGCGTTGACCGAGACTTCGACGCCGGCCTGATTGCGGTTGCGATAACCCAGATCGCTCATGCGCAATGAGGTGGCGTGCGGCAGATGCAGGGTGCCGGGCCCCAGTGGCAACAGCTCATCGTCAGTGCGGCCCTGCAGGAAACTGCCGCACAGCGCCGGCGAGACGCCGAACAGGTAGAGCGTCAACCAGCCATGGCGGCGGAAATTGCGCAGCAGTTCGAAATACGCTCCGGACATCAGCCCGGCATCAACCGAGCGCGCGCCACGCACTTCGGCCCACACCGGCCAGAACTGCGGCGGCAGGGAATAATTGAAATGCGCGCCGGCAATCGCCTGCATCAGTCCGCCGTAACGGGTCTGCAGCCCGCGCCGGTAAACCTCCTTGAATTTCCCACGATGTGAGCGGCCATAACGGGCAATGGGGATTTCCGCTTCACTGGCAATTTCGCCCGGCATCGATGCCGCCCACAACAGCTCATCGCCAAGCTCGCGATAGACGAAATGGTGCAGGTCGGCCAGGTATTGCAGTAGCGCGCCGTTGTCATTGAACGTGGGCGTGACCAGTTCCAGCAGGGATTCCGAGTAGTCGGTGGTGATATGCGGGTTGGTCAGCGCCGCGCCAAACGAGCGCGGGTGGGCGCGCGCTGAGACCCGCCCCTCAGGCGTGACTCGCAGCGTCTCTCGCTCGAGCCCCCGGCGACCACCGGCCAGCACCCCGCTCTCGCGGCTGTTGACCAGAGCAGCCAGCCGGCGCTCGAATACGCGGTCAATTGCCGCTCGCACCATCCATCCTCCTGGGTCCTTGGGGTTCGGCATCTTGCCCGGCGCAGGCACCGTGCACAATGGCCAGCAAGGTGGCATCCTACGGGGCTGCGCCCGCACGCTGGGGCATGTCGTCATAACGCATTCAGGAGGCTTTTATGCTGGTTGGAACCACCCTGCGACGTGTCGCCATCATCGCCAGCAGCCGTATCCCCTTTGCGCGCTCGCATGGCGCGTATGCCGGGCAAAGCAACCAGGATCTGCTGACCGCAGCGCTACGCGCGCTCATCGATCGCTGCCAGCTGCAAGGCCAGCGCCTCGGCGATGTCATTGGCGGCGCCGTCATCAAACACTCCAAAGACTTCAACCTGGTGCGCGAATCGCTGCTTTCCACCGGGCTGGATCCGCAGACGCCGGGGCTGGATATCCAGCGCGCCTGCGGCACCAGTCTGGAAGCGGCCATACTGGTGGGCAATAAAATCGCCCTGGGTCAGATCGACTCTGGTATCGCCTGCGGCGTCGAGAATGTCAGCGACCCGCCGGTGGTATATCCCAATTCATTCCGCGATCTGCTGCTGCAGAGTTACCGCGGCAGGAGCTTTGGTGCGCGCTTCGCGCCCTGGCTGAAATTGCGGCCGCGCGATCTGAAGCCGATGTTGCCCGGCGTGATCGAGCCGCGCACCGGCCTGTCGATGGGCCAGGCCTGTGAACTGATGGTCAAGACCTGGAAGATCAGCCGCGAGGAGCAGGATCGCGTGGCCTTCGAGAGTCACGCCAAGGCGGGCGCCGCCTGGAAGGAAGGTTTTTACAGCGATCTGGTCATCGCGCACAACGGCCTGGCGCGCGATAACAATGTGCGTGCTGACGCCACCTTGGCCAAGCTTGCCAGCCTGCGCCCGGTGTTCGACACCAGTGGCACCGGCACGCTGACCGCCGGCAACAGCACGCCATTGACCGATGGCGCTGCCGCCGTGCTGCTGGCCTCTGAAGACTGGGCGCGCGCGCACAACCTGCCGGTGCTGGCCTGGCTGCGCACTGGCAAGACCTGGGCGGTCGATTTCGCCACCGGTCATGAGGGCCTGCTGATGGCGCCTGCCTATGCCGCTTCGGCCATGCTCACTGATGTCGGACTGCAGTTGCAGGATTTCGACTACTACGAACTGCATGAGGCCTTTGCCGCGCAGATGCTGTGCACGCTCAAGGCCTGGGAATCGCCGGAATTCTGCCGCGACCGGCTCGGCCGGAGCGCGGCGCTGGGATCGATCGATCCGGCCAGGATCAATGTGAAGGGAGGCAGCGTGGCGCTCGGCCATCCCTTTGGCGCTACCGGAGCGCGCATCCTGGGCTCGCTCGCCAAGATTCTGGCCAACGACGCGCACTCAAAGCGCGGATTCATTTCGGTGTGCACGGCCGGTGGCATGGGCGTCACCGCCATCGTAGAGCGGAGCTGATGCCGCGCCAGAATTTCTCCTCCGGCTCGACCTGGGAACCAATCGTGGGCTATTCGCGTGCGGTGCGGGTGGGCGATTACGTGCATGTCTCGGGCACCACGGCTACCGGAACCGACGGCAAGATTGTCGGCGTGAACGATCCGGCTGAACAGACTCGTCAGACACTGCGCAACATCGCCGCGGCGCTGACCAACGCCGGGGCCACACTTGAGCAGGTGGTGCGCACGCGCCTGTACGTCGTCAACATTGCCGATTGGGAAGCGATCGGACGCGTCCACGGCGAGGTGTTCGGCAAAATCCGTCCGGCCACGGCGATGATTGAAGTGAGCCGCCTGATCGCGCCAGAGATGCTCATCGAGATCGAAGCCGACGCCTGGTTGGGCGCCTGAAGGCGCAGCACGCATGGCAAAGCACGCGGCACGCTGGGAAACACTGATGGCGCGCGACGGACATGAGTTCGCCGCCTACCTGGCGCCCGCTGCCGGCACGCCGCGCGGCGCGCTCGTCGTGCTGCAGGAAATCTTCGGCGTCAATGAACACATCCGCGGCGTGGCCCTGCAATACGCGGCCGCCGGCTTTCTCACTATCGCGCCGGCGCTGTTCGATCGCATCGGGCGCAACCTTGAACTGGGCTATGGACCCAAAGACATAGAACTGGGGCGCGGCTACATGTTGCAGATCGAGCGCGCCAGGAGCCTGCTCGATATATCGGCGGCTGTTAATGTCGTGCGCCATGCCGGCAAAGTCGCCGTGGTGGGTTTTTGCTGGGGCGGGCAGCTGTCGTGGCTGAGTGCCGGGCAACTGCCAGTGAGCGCGGCGGTGGGTTACTACGCCAGCCGCCTCTGGCAAGCGATGGAGCGACTACCTGCCTGCCCGATGCTGTTGCACTTTGGCGAGCGGGATAGCGGCATTCCACTCGAGCGGGTTGCCGAGCTGCGCGCCGCCTTCCCGCAGGGCGAATATCATTTATATCCGGCCGAGCACGGTTTCAACTGCAGCGCGCGCGCCAGCTACGATGCGCCGAGCGCTGCCCTGGCCTGGCAGCGCACGCAGGATTTTCTTAAGGCACATATAGGGTGATGGCATCATGAAACTCACTGATTCAACGCTGCTGCGCAGCCAGTGCTATGTCGACGGTGTGTGGCTCGACGCCACCAGCGGCCGGACCAGCGAGATACGCAATCCCGCCAGCGGCGCCCTGCTGGGCACCGTGCCGCAACTCGACGCCGCCGCCACGCGCCGCGCCATCGACGCTGCGGCAGCGGCCTTTCCGGCCTGGGCGGCGCGCACTGCCGGAGCGCGCGCGGCGCTGCTGCGGCGCTGGTTCGAGCTCATGATGGCGAATCAGAAAGACCTGGCGACGCTCATGACCGCCGAGCAGGGCAAGCCGCTGGCCGAAGCGATGGGTGAAATCGCCTATGCCGCCGCTTTCGTCGAATGGTTCGCCGAAGAAGCGCGGCGCGTATACGGCGAAATCATTCCGGGCCACCAGGTCGATAAACGCATCCTGGTCCTGCGCCAGCCGGTAGGCGTGGTCGCTGCGATTACGCCGTGGAATTTTCCCGCTGCCATGATCACCCGCAAGGCCGCGCCGGCTCTGGCCGCCGGCTGCACTTTCGTCGTCAAGCCCGCCGGCCAGACCCCGCTCTCGGCGCTGGCGATGGCAGAGCTGGCCGCACGCGCCGGTGTGCCGGCTGGTGTCTTCAACGTCATCACCGGCAGTGCCCGCGAAATCGGCGCCGAGCTCACCAGTAACATCAAGGTGCGCAAGCTGACCTTCACCGGCTCGACCGAGGTGGGACGCGTGCTGATGGCACAGAGTGCCCCTACGCTCAAGAAACTCTCGATGGAGCTGGGCGGCAACGCGCCCTTCATCGTCTTTGAGGACGCCGATCTGGACGCCGCCGTGCTGGGCGCGATCGCCTGCAAGTATCGCAATACCGGCCAGACCTGCGTGTGCGCCAATCGCCTGCTGGTGCAGGACGCGGTCTACGACGAGTTTGCCGCGCGCCTGCGCAAAGCCGTGAGCGCCTTTCGCATCGGCGACGGACTCCAGGGCGTGACCGACATCGGACCGCTGATCGACAAGAACGCGCTCGCCAAGGTGCAGGAGCATGTGGCTGATGCCCGCGCCAAGGGCGGCACCGTGACGTTGGGCGGCAAGCCGCATGCGCTGGGCGGCACGTTCTTTGAACCCACCATCATCACTGGCGCCACCAGCAACATGCTCATGGCGCGCGAAGAAACCTTCGGCCCGGTGGCGCCGCTGTTTCGCTTCAAGAGCGAAGCCGAAGCCGTGCAGATGGCCAACGACACCGAGTTCGGGCTCGCCTCTTATCTCTACACCCGCGATCTGGCGCGCGCCTTCCGGGTATCCGAGGCGCTCGAATACGGCATCGTGGGCCTCAACACCGGCATCATCTCGACCGAAGTCGCGCCCTTCGGCGGCGTCAAGCAATCGGGCTTTGGCCGCGAAGGCTCGCACCACGGCATACTCGATTACACCGAACTGAAATACCTGTGTATTGGTGGAATCACGCCCGTATGATCGGACCGAAGCACTCATGTTAGGTGTATTGACCGTCAATACCGGCACGCCCGACGCGCCGCGCGCGCGCGCGGTGCGTCGCTTCCTGAAACTGTTTCTCTCCGATCCGCGCGTGGTCGAATTGCCACGCCTGTTCTGGCTGCCACTGCTGCGCGGCGTGATTCTGCCGCTGCGCGCTCCGCGCAGTGCCCGGCTCTATCAGCGCGTCTGGATGAGTGAAGGTTCGCCCCTGGCGGTCTATTCGCGCCAGTTGCACAGCGCGCTGGAGTTCGAACTGCGCAAAGAACTGGGCGACGGCGTCGCCATCGAGCGCGCGTTTCTGTATTCGGAGCCGCAGATTGCCGCGAGTCTGCAGCGCCTGCGCACGGCCGGAGCACTGCGCATCGTGGTCCTGCCGCTGTTCCCGCAGACCAGTGGCACCACAACCGGTGCGGTCTACGATCAGGTGGGCGCAGCGCTGCGCGGCTGGCGGGAATTGCCGAGTGTGCGGCTGATCAGCGATTACCACGCCGACGCGGGCTACATCGTCGCGCTGGCCAACAGCGTGCGCGAGCACTGGCAACAACAGGGTCGCAGCAGTCACCTGCTGATGTCGTTTCATGGCATTCCCGAGCGCTGCGTGCAGCGCGGTGACCCCTACCAATGTCATTGCCTGACTACCGCACAGCTGCTGGCCAAGGAACTTGGGCTCGATGAGCAGGCCTGGAGCTTGAGTTTCCAATCGCGCTTCGGCAAAGCGCGCTGGTTGCTGCCGGCGACTGATCGCACACTCGCCGAACTGCCCGCGCGCGGTGTGCGCGATCTGACACTGGTTTGTCCAGGCTTTGCCGTCGACTGCCTGGAGACACTGGAGGAAATAGCCATCGGCGGCCAGGAGATTTTCCGGCACGCGGGCGGCGAGAACTTTGCCTATGTGCCGGCGCTCAACGCGCGCGCCGATCACGCGCAGGCGCTGGCCCGAATCTGTCTGCACGGTTAAGGCCTGCTGACGCCTGGGTATGCTCGGCCGATTCCTGGAAGTCAGCATCGCCACCGACGACATTGTTGCCTCGGTCCAGTTTTACGAGTGCCTCGGCTTCACACAACTCACCGCCAACGATATCTGGACCCACCCCTACGGCGTGCTCAGCGATGGTCGCCTGTGCATTGGCCTGCACCAGCGCCCCGCACATCCAGCCATCCTGAGTTTTGTATATCCTGAGCTCGCCATTCACGCCAGGCAGCTGCGCGCCGCGGGCTTGGTGGAACAGTCTTCGCAGTTGGGCGAAGGGCAGTTTCACCAGTTGCAACTCCGCGACCCGGCTGATCAGTCGATAACACTGCTCGAGGCGCGCACTTTTTCGCCAGCACGCAGCCGTCAGCAGGAATCGCGCTGTGGCTGGTTTTCCGCCTACAGCATGCCCGCGCTCGGCAATGACGCCGTCCGCGACTTCTGGGAACGTGTCGGCTTCGTGGCGCTCGACGCGCAGGACACACCGTTCGCGCACCTGCCCTTGACGGGCGACCACCTGTCGCTGGCGCTGCATGCAGCGCGCACCATGGCTGAACCGATGCTGGTGTTTGTCGACCCCGACATGCCGGCAAAGCTCGCCGAACTAGAGGCTGCAGGCATCGCCCGCTCCAGCAGGCTGCCACGAGGGCTCAACGCGAGTGAGAACGCACTGCTCGAAGCCCCGGAAGGCACCTTGTTGCTGCTGCTCAACGCCGAAGCGTAGTGTGGCAACCAGAGCCTGCTAACGCTTGGCGGCTCGTTGCGCGACGATCTGGAAACGCGCCGCGACGTTGTCAGCCACACGCAGCGCACCGAGCAATGCCGAGTAAGGCTCGATGCCCAGATCGCTTTGCCTGAATTCCACCGTGCCCGAGGCGCGCAGCTGCTCGCCCTGTAGGTGCCAGTGCACCGGTACCGAAAGCTGCGCCGTGTGCTCGCGCAGCGTCACCTGAAACTCGATCACCACAGCACGATCTGCGCCGCCACCGGTATTGGCAGCGGCGTCAACGAAGCGTACCTGCAGCGAACGCAGCGTGAGCGAAGGATAATGCGCGGCATCGAGCTGACTTTCGCCCAGCATATGCTCGCTTGTACCGGCACGCGCCTCGGCATCGATCGGCTCGGCAAATTCAGCGCCCGCCGCTGCGCGCTCGTGCGGATCGTCCACCAGCAAGGCGTTGACCGGAATCGCGAGCTCCAGCGCTGAGCGTTCAAGCTGCGGATGTAACCAGACATCGCCGCGCAATTGCCGCGCGACAATCACGTGCGTATGACCGAGCCGCGCCAGCGCCCCGTCGGCGTGCAGTTGCAGCCAGATGCGCGAGGACTCTGGATCGAGCACGTAGCGCGTCGCGCCCGGCGGTGGCTTGAATTCGCCATAGTCAAGGCGCTGGCTGCGGGGCGCCTGGCAGGCGCTCATCGCGACGCTCAGCAGGACACACACCAGCGACAGCCGGACTGCTGGATGCCTGAGCGGAACAAAATGGAAATAACCGGCCACGGCAGCAGTTTACCGCGAGCCTGGAAATAATCTCTGTTTATGATAACTTCGCGGCCGATCAAAAAAGATCAACCAGGGTCATCGACAATGAAGAAGTTCTTCAAGATATTGGGCTGGGTTGGACTGGCTCTGCTGCTGGTGGTTGGTTACTCGGCCTACCGGATCGGTTTCGGCAAACCCTTCACCATCAATGAGCTCGCCAACCGGCAGGCGGTGCTGTATCTGGTGAAGAATCCTGAGCTGTTCACCCAGGTAGGAATCATCGACGGTACCGTCCTCGACTTTCACTCCGGCAGGCTGGCCGCGGTGGGCGTGGCAAAGCGCGACCAGGATTACGCCACCATGGTGCGCTACGTCAGGGAGGTCGAGCGGTTCGACCGCGCCCGGCTCGATCAGCAGGATCAATTGACCTACGACATTCTGCTCGATCAGTGGCAGACGGCGCTGTCGTTCAAGCGCTTCGATTGGCTCTCATCCGAGGGCCTGTACCCCATCGCGCCGATGTGGGGCACGCAGGTGCAGCTGCCTAACTTCCTGGAGACGGCGCACGTCGTCAAGAATGAGAAGGCCGCTCGTAACTATGTCAGGCGCCTGGAGGCCATGGGCGGCAAACTCGACGCCATCACCGCGGAGATGCTGCGCCAGGCAAAGGCTGGTGTGGTACTGCCCATTTCATTGCTGGAAAAAGCCGAGTCCGGCATCGGGGACACAGTCAGCCCGCGGCCGGAGGACAATCCGCTGGTGACGACGTTCGTTGCACGAATGAACAAGGCAACCGGTATCGACGCCAGTGACAAGACCGGTTTCGTCCGCCAGGCTGTCCAGGCGTTGCAGACTGGTGTGTACCCGGCGTACCAGCGCATGACCGCGGCGCTCGAAACACAGCGCGCAGCGGCTGCCACTCAGGCCGCCGGTGTCGCCCGCCTGCCTGACGGCGCGGCCTACTACGCTGCCGCTCTCAGGCAAATGACGACTACCGACTACACGCCGGCACAGGTGCACGCGCTCGGTCTGTCCGAAGTGGCGCGAGTCGGTGCGGAAATGGACACGCTGCTCAGGTCGCAGGGCCTCACCACCGGATCAGTTGGCGCCCGCGTTCAGGCGCTACACAAGGATCCGCGCTTCCTGCTGCCCAATACCGACGCCGGTCGTCAGCAGCTGCGCGCGCGCTACCAGCAGATTCTCGATGAGGTGAATGCGCGCATGCCGGAATATTTTCGGACCGTCCCGAAGGGCAAGTTGTCGGTCGAGCGCGTGCCGGTCGCCGCGGAAAAGGGTTCGGCCGGCGCCTACTACCAGCCTGCGGCCATGGATGGCTCGCGCGCGGGAACTTTTTTCGTCAACCTGCGCGATGTGGCCGAGACCGCGACCTGGAGCATGAAGACGCTCGCCTACCATGGGGGGATTCCGGGACATCACTTCCAGATATCGACAGCGCTGAACCTCAAGGAGCTGCCGCTGCTGCGTCAGCAGACGCTTTATTCCGCCTACGCGGAAGGCTGGGCACTCTACGCGGAGCGCCTCGAGGCCGAGATGTTTCGCGCCACGCGGCTGGTGGTCGATACCGGCCTGCATGCCGATGGCTGGACCCGGGAGCAGGCCATCACCTACACGGTCGATACCACCGGCATGAACGAAAGCGAGGTGGTTTCGGAAGTGGAGCGCTACATGGGCCAGCCGGGCCAGGCCTGTGCCTACAAGGTCGGGCAGCTCAAGATACTGGAGCTGCGCGAGCGCGCCAGGGCCGCGCTCGGATCCAGGTTCAATCTCAGGGACTTCCACGCGGTGGTGCTGGAGAACGGCGGCGTACCTCTGACCACGCTCGAGCTATTGGTGGACAACTGGATCTCGAAGAACAAACCATAGTTTGCCGGAGCGCACGCGATGCTTACTTACATCTACAGCGGCACCAATGATCTGGCACGGGCGATTCGATTCTACGATGCGACCCTGATACCCCTCGGCATGCCACGCTGCATTACCGGCGATCCGGAATGGGATCGCATTTCGGCTGGTTGGGGAATTTATGAGGAGGACGGCGCTCGCGAACTCGCCTTCTGGATTGGCAAACCGTTCGATGAACAACCGGCCACGATTGGCAACGGCACCATGGTCGCCTTCAGCGCGCGCTCGTGGAAGGCGGTCGATGATTTTCATGCTGCGGCGCTCGCCAGCGGCGGCAGTTCCGAGGGTGCGCCGGGCCTGCGAGTACACTACGGCCGGGATTTTTATGCCGCCTATGTGCGCGATCCGGATGGCAACAAGATCGCTGCGGTGTGTCGTGGTTTCACAGCGAGACCAGTCTAGCGGCGCTTCGCCTTGCGTACCGGCTTGCGCCGCCCCGGCGGTCGCGCTCGCTTGGCAACGCGCTTGACCCTGGTTGCGGCCTTGCGTTTGCTGACCACCTTGCGCTTCGTTGCCGCACGCGGCCGGGCGGCGCGTGCCGTGCGCTTCGCCGGCGCCCTGGCGCGCGCGGCGGCCGGTGCACGCTCGATACCGCGCAACTGATCGATAATCGTCGGGTTTTCGAGCGTGGAAATATCCTGGGTAATCTCCTGCCCGCCGGCAATGGCGCGCAGCAGGCGGCGCATGATTTTACCGGAACGCGTCTTGGGCAGCGCGTCGACAAAGCGGATGTCATCGGGCTTGGCAATGGCTCCGAGTTGCTCGCCCACCCAATTGCGTAGTTCTTTGACGAATGCCGTGGTATTTCCCGTGGGGCGCGCTCCGCGACAGACAACAAACGCAAACACCGATTCGCCCTTGATATCGTGCGGCTTACCGACCACGGCGGCTTCCGCCACCCGCGGATTGGCGACCAGAGCGGACTCGATTTCCATCGTGCCGAGCCGGTGCCCCGAGACCTTCAGCACATCGTCAATGCGGCCCATGATCCAGTAGCAGCCGTCGGCATCGCGGTGGGCGCTGTCGCCGGCGACGTAATAGCGGTTGTGAAATTTCCGCCAGTAGGTTTCCAGATAACGTGCGTTATCGCCCCAGATGGTGCGCAGCATCGATGGCCAGGGCTTGGCGATGACCAGATAGCCACCAGCGTCGGGACGGGTGATCAGGTGACCATGATCGTCGACGATCTGCACGTCGATACCGGGCAAGGGTTGCGTGCAGGAGCCAGGTTTGGTGGTGGTCACGCCCGGGAGCGGCGCGATCATAATGGCGCCAGTCTCAGTCTGCCACCAGGTGTCGACAATCGGACAGCGCTCACCGCCAATAACCCGGTGATACCACATCCACGCTTCAGGATTGATCGGCTCGCCCACAGAACCCAGCAGGCGCAGGCGCGAGAGGTCGTATTTCGCCGGCAGCTCGTCACCGAGTTTCATCAATGCGCGAATCGCAGTGGGCGCGGTGTAGAAAATAGTCACGCCGTGATCCGCGCAGATCTTCCAGAAGCGGCCGCCATCGGGCACGGTCGGCGCACCCTCGTACATCAACAGCGTAGCGCCTGCGGCCAGTGGACCGTAGGCCACGTAGCTGTGGCCCGTTACCCAGCCGATGTCGGCCGTGCACCAGAAGACATCGTCATCGCGCAGGTCGAAGACCCACTCGCTGCTGAGCTTGACGTTGAGCAGGTAACCGGCACTCGAGTGCTGGATGCCCTTGGGTTTGCCGGTCGAGCCCGACGTGTAGAGCAGAAACAGCGGATGCTCAGCATCGA
>JANMWZ010000110.1:0-7448 GCA_031441585.1 Gammaproteobacteria bacterium | reverse complement strand
GTTCCTGCAGCTTTTGCCACAGGGTACCGCCAAAGGCGACGTTCATTTCCTGAAAGCCGCGGCAGATGCCCAGCACCGGCACGCCCGCAGCGACGGCGCGCGGAATCAACGGCAAGGTGGTCTGATCGCGCTGCGGATCGTGCAGGGTACCAGCGCTACTGGGCTCGCCACGATAGTGGTGCGGCTCGACATTTGACGGGCTGCCCGTGAACAACAGGCCATGGAGCGATTCGAGCAGGCCGTCCATGTGCAGCTCACGGCCAATCGCCGGAATGATGACCGGGATGGCACCGGCCGCGTCGAGTGCGGCGCTGAGGTATTTCTCGCCGGCGACGTGGTAGGCCTGCGCCCCCAGCATGCGGCGATCTGCGGGAATACCGATCAAAGGACGCTTGGCAGACATGGATGCAAAGACTCTGGCTGGCCTGGGTTCGCGCCTCGCGCGCCCGGGTGCCAACCGCTGGGCTTAATACTCAACATTAGAGCATAGCGCCCCCCTTGGAGTCCTTGGCTGGGCAGCCATTTCGAGCAAAGTAGACTATATTTTTTCCCTTGTAACATATTGTTTTTATACAATATTTCGTCACCAGGGCGCATCCTTGGTATGCTGGCGGGATGGCGAAATCGCTTGCCAATTACCCTGAGAGCTACTACGCGGCATCCTTAAGCCTGCCCCCTGCCGCGCCAGCCCTCGCGGGCAGCGCTGAGGCAGATGTGTGCGTCGTTGGCGGCGGCCTGGCCGGCTGTTCCGCCGCCCTCGCGCTGGCGGAGCGTGGCTATCGCGTGGCGCTGCTCGAAGCGCAGCGCGTCGCCTGGGGTGCCTCGGGACGCAACGGCGGTCAGGCTCTGGTCGGCGTTGCCTGCAGTCAGCAGAAAATTGAACGCCTGTTGGGCGCTGCCGACGCGCGCGCCGTCTGGGATATCTCTGTTGAAGGCTTAAGCCTGCTGCGCCGGCGCATCGCGCAATACGGCATCGATTGCGACTGGGTGGATGGCCACCTGCAAGTGGCCAACAAACCGCGCCAGGTGCTCGAACTCGCCCAGACCCAGGAGGAACTTCAGCGCCTGGGACATCCGCCAACACAGCTCTTTGGCAAAGACGAACTGGCTGCGGTGCTGGCGACCTCACGCTACCTCGCCGGGCTTTACGATGCGCACGGCGGCCACCTGCACCCACTGCGCTACGCCCTGGGCGTGGCGCGCGCCGCCGCGCAGGCCGGCGTCGTGTTTTATGAAAATACCCGAGCGCTCGATTATTCCTCCACTCCCAAAGGCGTGCGGGTGCGCACCGATGCCCAAGGCACTGCCGGCGAACTGTGTTGCCAGCACTTGCTGCTGGCCGGCAACCTGCAGGAGGGCCGCCTGGCGCCGCAGCTGGCGCGCAAGATCATGCCGGTCGGCAGTTTTATAATCGCTACCGAACCACTCGGTGAAGCGCGCGCCTGCGAGTTGATCCGCAACAATGCTGCGGTCTACGATCTGAACTGGATCCTCGACTACTTTCGCCGCTCAGCCGATCATCGACTGCTGTTTGGCGGCCGCGTCAGTTATTCAGGCCTGGAAGGATTCGAAGCTGTGCCAGTCACGCGTGCGCGCATGCTGCGCATTTTCCCGCAACTGGCGGGTACCCGTATTGATTATCACTGGGGTGGTTTGCTCGACATCACCCTGAATCGCGCCCCGCACTTTGGCCGACTGCAACCCAATGTATGGTTCCTGCAGGGCTTCTCCGGTCACGGTTTGGCGCTCGCTGGCATGGCCGGTGCGCTCGCGGCCGAGGCCATCGCAGGCGTGAGCGAACGCTTTGATATCTTCGCGCGCATTCCGCACCGTGACTTTCCGGGCGGCGCACTCTTGCGCCGCCCGGCATTGGTGCTGGCGATGCTCTGGTATCGCCTGCGCGATCTGCTCTAGAAGTGCCAGGCCAGGCCGATCGAGGCCAGATCGTTGCCGTAGTCGTAGCCCAGGTTGTTGCCGCCCGGCAGCACGGTCCACTCGACATTGAGCGTGGCGCCGCCACTCAGATTAAAATCTGCACCGAGGCCGAATGACATGCCGGTGTCGTGCGCGCTCTGCAGGCCGAAGTCGCGTTGCAGATTGACGGCGGCGACCCCGCCCAGCGCATAGAGCGAAAACCCCGGCGCCAGCGGCAGCGAGCCTTTGAGATAGCCGCCATACAGGGACCGCAGCGTCACCCCGTAACCGTCGGTCGATGAACTGCCAAAGCCAGCTCCAACACGCGCTTCGAGCGCCAGATTCGACCCCAGCGGCGCGCCGACGCGCAGCAGTGCTGCCGCCGGCGTGATGCTGTAGAGGCCGTCCTCGCGGTAGCGGAATTCGCCGACATTAAGGCCAACATAGGCACTGTAGTTGCTCTCGTGCCCATGTTGCTCATGGTCGTGATAATTATCACTCTCGTGGTAATGACCATCCTGGTCATAACCACCCGCCAAGGCCGCAGTAGCGCCCAGGGCGCTGCCGGCAACGATCAACACTCTGGCAAACTTGTTCACGATGTACCTCGGTCTGTGACCCTGCGCGCAGTGCCGCGCAAAACACGCGGCACTGTTGGCGCTTGCGGAGTAGTCTTGAACAGCGGGGCTGAATGGCGACTGAACCGGGTTGTTCAGCGGCCGTTAAGCGGCGCCCTCTTAACCACCAGACGCCTTAAGTAATATCATATAGACCCCTTTCCATTTTTACTGAAGGGGTATAGCCTGCGGATATGCCCCACGAGCGCCCGCGATACCTCAGCGCCAATATTGCCCGAGCGCTCAGCTACAGCCCGATCGTCGGCATTCTGGGGCAGCGTCAGGTCGGCAAAACCACCCTGCTCGAGTCCGTCTGTGGCGACTATGTCAGCTTTGACAACGCTCCCGCCCTCAACCAGGCTCGCGCTGACAGCGCGCTATTTCTCAGCGGCCACAAGACGCCATTTGGCATTGACGAAGCGCAACTGTGCGCGCCGCTATTTCCCGCTTTGAAGGAATGGGTCAGAACCAGAAAGAGCAAGGGGCAGTTCATCCTTTCCGGCTCGGTCCGCTTCACCAGCAAAGCAGACATTCGCGAGTCACTGACCGGTCGCATTGCTACCCTGGAGTTACTGCCGTTTACGATCTCCGAGGCTGCACAACGTCCGCTGCCCAATGTCTGCGAGCGACTGCTGGCAGCCAGGTCTGCTGCGGCGCTGACTTTTCTGACTGAGCGACGTGCCAGCCCACAATCCTTCACGCGCTTCCTGGAGCATGGCGGGCTACCAGGCATCGGCTTTTTGCGGGATGCGCACCTGAGAACCGCCAAGTTTGAAATGCATCTCGATACGCTGCTGAGCCGCGATATACGCCAGATTTACCCGACCACACTTTTGTATGGTTCGCTGCGCAGCCTGGTGGCGTACCTCGCACGTCACCAGGGGCGCCCGCTTGAATGGACGGAGGCGGCACGCGCCAGCCAGATTTCGACCGTGACGCTGAAAAAAGTACTGTACGCCCTGGAAGCATTGTTACTGGTGCGTGTTATACCGTCGCTGGGCGCCACTACCGGCAGCGGCAAGCCTACGGTGTTCCTGGAAGATCAGGGCATGGTTTCCTGGCTGAAGGAAAGCGTATTCAATAGTGCCGATGACATTACCCGTGGCCTATACGCCAATCTGCGCCAGGAATATCACTATCGCCCTGAGCTCGGTGGAAAAGTACTCCATTGGCGGACCCGCAATGGCGTGGAGGTGCCGCTGGTTTTCGCCTCACGGCAGGGCCGCTTGGGCATCGTCGCCACGCTGAGTCCTGAGCCCGCGCCGAAGACATTGGGTAGTGCGCAAAGCTTTCTCAGGACTTTTCCTGGCTCAAAAGTAGTCGTTGCCTACGGCGGCTCGGAGATCGTTTACAAGACGCCTTCAATGTTCTGGGTACCGTACTGGCTGTTGTGTTGATGGTAGCAATCGAGCGGAGAACCTCATGCATCGCAAACTGACCATACTGCTTATCGCCATACAACTTTCGGCCTGCGGCCTGGCAGAGACCGCCGCCACGGGCGCCGCCGGCGCCGCTGCCGAGCTCGAGGCGGCCAGACAGGCGCAGCAGACCGAGCAGCGTGTGCAGCAACGACTTGACGCCGCCCAGCAGACGGCCACGAAGCAACGGCAGGCCGCTGAGGATGCCAGCAACTAGGCCCGGGCGCGCAACTCGAAGCAGTAGTGAATACGCTCGTTGCGCTTGAAATCGAAGGGTATGCTCGCGGCCGATACGTCGGTCACAGCCCAGCGCTCCGCTACCGATGCGTCGAGTCGGAAGCGCTGCGCGTTGGTCGAGAAGATGAGCAGGCCGTCGGGCGCCAGCAAGCGCATGCAATCGCCAATCATCGCCGC
Organism: Gammaproteobacteria bacterium; assembly: GCA_031441585.1. Classification (GTDB taxonomy): domain Bacteria; phylum Pseudomonadota; class Gammaproteobacteria; order Steroidobacterales; family Steroidobacteraceae; genus FEN-1191. The sequence continues at coordinate 3,085 of JANMWZ010000110.1, read as the reverse complement.
GTGATCACGCTGTGTGTCGAGTACGCCGCTCATGCGTTTGGAATTTGAAAAGGTCGGTGGATCGAGCAGGATCAGGTCCCATGACGCGCCGTGCGCCGCGGAGTGCGCCCCCGGATGTGCCAGCGGATGCGTCGCCGCCGACTTTGCCTGCAGCCACTCAAGGCAATCGGCCTGCAGCAGTTCGTGACTATCGCGCGCCAGTTCATTGACACGAAAGTTTTGCGCCGCCCAGTCCAGGTAGGTTGCGGACATATCAATGCTGAGCGTTTGCGAGGCGCCGCCGGCAGCGGCGTGCACCGTGGCGCTGGCGGTATAGCAGAAGAGATTCAGAAAACGCCGGCCCGCGGCCACCGACCTGATGCGCGCGCGCACCAGTCGGTGATCGAGGAACAACCCAGTATCGAGGAAGTCGCTGAAATTGACGTTGAATTTCAGGCCAGCTTCTTCCACCAGGTAGTACTGATGTTCGCGTGCCACCCGTGTGTATTGACTGGCGCCGCGCTGCCGCCGGCGCACCCGCAGATGAATATTGCCGGGTTCAACCTGCATGGCGCCGGGCAGCGCTGCCAGGGCTTCGGCGCGTCGGCGCTGCGCCGCCGCCGGCTCAACGCTGTCGGGAGCGGCATACTCCTGCACATACAGATGTACCGTCTGACTGCCCGACTCCTCATAGCGATCGATCGCGAAGGCGTACTCGGGCATGTCGGCATCATAAAGCCGGTAACAACTCAGCTGTTGCGCACGCGCGCTGCGCCCGAGCAGGCGCTGATTCTTGAGGATGCGATTGGCGAACATCTGCGCGCCCGGGCTCGCCACCAGCGCAGGATCAGGCGCCGCCCGCTCACCTGCGGCGCGAGCTGGCGCACCAGGACGCGCGAGATCGTAACGCAACAAACGGCAGGCCAGCGCACCGTTCCATAGTTCGTGAGTGCGAAAGCTGCGCAGCGACAGCTCGCGAGCACCTTCAGCGGAGCCAGTGAAGATCGCGGCCTGCCAACCGGAAAAATATTCGCGCAGCGTCGCACCCAGGTCGCGATGCGCCTCGCGCGCCTGCGAGTCATCGCCCAGTCGTGCGCCGTAAGGCGGGTTGGCGCATACCAGGCCAGTAGCGCAGGCCGGACGCGCCGCGCTGACCGGCAGACATTCAAACTGCACGAACGCCGCGACGCCGGCGCGCTGCGCGTTGAGCACGGCATTGCGCAGCACCGCGGCATCCTGGTCACTCCCGCGTATCGATACCGCGACCTGGCCGCGAACCCGCACACGCGCCTCCTCCAGCAGCGTCTGCCAGAGCACCGCATCGTGCCCGCGCCAGCCCAGAAATCCCCAGTAGTCGCGCTGCAGACCGGGCGCGATGTCCGCGGCGATCAGCGCGGCCTCGATGGGCAGGGTGCCTGAACCGCACATCGGATCCAGAAAGCAGCCGCCGGCTGCCGCAATTCCCGGCCAACCGGCGCGCAGCAATATTCCGGCCGCCAGATTTTCGCGCAGTGGCGCTTCACCACCACGCTGGCGGTAGCCGCGCCGATGCAGGCCTTCGCCCACGAGATCAATATACAGACCAATCTGCGCGCCGTTGGCGTGCGCCACCACTTTGACGGCCGGTCGCTCGAGCTCGACGTCGGGGCGCGCACCGGTACTGTCACGCAACTGATCGCAGATGCCATCCTTGAGCTTGAGCGCACCAAAATGGCTGTGGGTAATGGTCGGGTGGGTACCCGTAAATTCGCAGGCCAGCGTCTCCGCAGGGTTGAGGTGCGCGCGCCAGTCGATGGCGCGTACCGCAGCGTGAAAGGCGTCGGTGGTGGCGGCATCGACATGCGCCACCTGTAGCAGCACACGGCTGGCCACGCGCGAGTGCAGACAGGCGGCGTAGCCTTGCGCCAGCGTACCCTGAAACAAAACGCCGCCGGTACGTTCGCGCAGCTCGCTGATGCCGAGCGCGCGCAGTTCGCGCGCCACCAGATCGGCCAGGCCGCGCGGCGCGGTGGCCATGTACTGCCGTGGCGTCAGGTTCACGCCAGATCAATCCAACGGACGGGTGCCTGCCATTCGATGTGTGGAGTTGATTCGGACATGCGCCATCTTCGCCTGAATTCCACTCTTGCCGCCATGCAAATCGGCCGCGCGGTGGTGGGGCGCCAGCAACCATGGCGTTGCAGTCCTGCTACGCACGTCCTGGTGAAAATCGAAATGCATTAACTCAGTGCGCGGCATGTTCTGCTCAGCCCGTCTTGGTGCGATTCGTCATTCATGGACTAGGGAGAAAAGGCATAACCTATTGAATTCCAACAATAACATCGTCTGGCCCAAATATTGCTTTGCACTGATGCGCGAACGCGAAACGTTTGGGCGATTGAGTTTGAGCTATCCAAAGCATCTTAGAGGAACCCGTAGTCATGCAAAGACTTGCACCCGCTCTGACTGGTTATTGCATTCTCGCAATGATGTCGCATGGCGCATCGGCCGCTGACGCTGACGCTGTAACCACCAAGCCGACTGCTCCGTCGCTCGGCGAGGTGCTCGAATCCTCCGGTGTCCAGGTCCATGGCTATGTGGACACGGCCTATTCGTATCTCTCTGGCGACGGCGTATTCACGAGCGCTGTCAATGATCGGGTCTTCGACACTGAACCGGGTTCTTTCAACCTGCATCAGGCGGCCTTGACCAGCGGCTACCAGCCGAAAGAAGGCTTCGGCGGCTTGGTCAATTTCACCGCTGGCCGGGACGCCCGCATCATCAAGTCGGTTGGCGATACCACCGACAGTTTCGACGTCACTCAGGCGTTCGTCCAGTATGCGCGCGGTTCACTGACGCTCATCGGCGGCAAGTACGTCACACTGGCCGGCGCCGAGGTGATCAACTCGACTGCTGACTTCAACTACTCCCGATCGATACTGTTCGGCTATGCGATTCCATTCGCCCACACCGGTATCCGCGCCACCTATGCCGCTAGCGACAAACTAAACTTCATCCTGGGCGTCAACAACGGTTGGGATCAATTGAAGGACCAGAACCGGCAGAAGACGGTGGAAGTAGGCGTCGGCTACACGCCATCCAGGCAGCTTGCGCTGGCCGCGCAGGC
>JANMWZ010000109.1:0-2780 GCA_031441585.1 Gammaproteobacteria bacterium | reverse complement strand
CTCCGCGGCCTCGGGCGTGGCGCCGGAGGTCACTTTGACGATCGTGGTCAGGCGGCGGTGCTTGTTGGGTATTCCGGAGCAACGTGACCGGTCATTCCGGACGAACGTGACCGACGATTCCGGCGCATCGTGACCGGTCATTCCGGTTGATCGTGACCGATTTCTGGGTACCTCCGGAATCAGCGGTCACGATACCGGAATCATCGGTCACGATGCCGGAACGGTGTCGTACTGCAGCGTGCTGGTGTTACGCATAGAACCAACCAAGCGGGTAGCCTCCCAGACTTTTTGTCTGGAGATGGCATGCCCGCGCCAAGGATCACTATGCGTAATATCAAAGACGTTTTACGACTCAAGCTCGACGCCAGGTTGTCGCACGAGCAAATCGCGACAGCCCTCGGCATTTCCAAAGGCGTGGTTACCAAGTACGTCGGGCTGGCCGCGGCAGCGGGCCTGGACTGGCCGGCGGTGCAAGCCTGCGACGAGATCACGCTGGAGCGGCGCCTGCTGGTGGCGCCGCAACAACCGCGCGCCCACGTGCAGCCTGACTTCGGTCGCATCCACCAGGAGTTGCGGCGCAAGGGCATGACGCTGCAGCTGCTGTGGGAGGAGTACCAGGCCGAACACGCCGACAGCCAGACCTATCGCTATTCGCAGTTCTGCGACAACTATCGGCGGTTTGCCAAACAGCTCAAGCGCTCGATGCGGCAGGTGCATCGCGCCGGTGAGAAGTTGTTCATCGATTTCGCTGGTCCGACTATGCCGCTGACCGACGGCGGCCGCGCGCACATCTTCGTCAGCGCGATGGGCGCTTCGAGCTATACGTTCGCCTGCGCGACGCCGAAGGAAACGATGGTGGACTGGATCGAGTCGACAGTGCGCGCGCTGCATTTCTATGGTGGGGTCACTCAGCTCCTCGTCCCCGACAACGCGCGGGCGATGATTGCGGACCCAAATCGCTACGAACCGCGGGCCAACGACACCGTGCTCGATTTCGCCCGTCACTATGGCACTTCGGTGTTGCCGGCACGCCCGTATTCGCCGCAGGACAAATCGAAAGCGGAGTCGGCGGTGCAGGTGGTCGAACGCTGGATCCTGGCGCGCCTGCGTGATCAGGCGTTCAACAGCGTAGAGGAGGTCAATACGGCGATCGAGCCGTTGCTCGAGCGGCTCAATCATCGGCCGTTCCAGAAGTTGCCCGGCAGCCGCGCCAGCGTCTTTGCCGCCCTTGATGCGCCGGCCCTGCTGCCGTTGCCGGCGCAGCGCTACGAGATCGCCACCTTCAAGACGGTCAAGGTGCACATCGACTATCACGTCGACGTCGAGGGCCATTACTACAGCGTGCCGCAGGCGCTGATCGGGCAAGCGCTGGAGGCGCGCATCACCACGCTGATGGTCGAGCTTCTGCATCGCGGACAGCGCGTCGCCAGCCACGTCCGGTCGAGCCGGCGCGGGGGTTTCACCACCGTGACCGAACACATGCCGGCGGCGCACCGCGCGCATGCCGAGTGGACACCGCAACGCTTGCTGCATTGGGGCCAGAGCATCGGCGTCGCTACGGCGGCGGTGGTGATCCGACTGCTCGAAGCACAGCAGCATCCCGAGCATGGCTACCGGGCCTGCCTGGGCTTGCTGTCGCTGGCCAGGCGCTATGGCAAGCCGCGACTGGAAGCTGCCTGCGAGCTGGCGCTGAAACTCGGCGCCTGCAAGTACCGGCATGTCCGCGACATCCTTGTCAACAACCGCGACCAGACCCTGCCGGCTGCGGCCGGTGACTGGGTCAGTCCCGACCACGCCCACGTGCGCGGTCCCAGCTACTACCACTAAGGAATCCCCATCATGATGCTGCACAACACCCTCGCGCAATTGCGCGCCCTGAAACTCGACGGCATGGCGGCGGGCCTCGAAGAACAAATGGCTCAGGCCAGCATGAGCGCGCTCAGCTTCGTAGAACGGCTGGCGTTGCTGGTCGACCGCGAGACGCACCACCGCAGTGACCGCAAGCTGGTGCGCCTGCTGCAACAGGCACGACTGAAATACGGACAGGCGACCATCGAAGACATCGACACTCGGCCTTCGCGCGGCGTCGACCGGCGTGCGGTCATGAGTCTGGCCCTGGGCGACTGGGTCGAGTCCGGGCACAGCGTCCTCATCACTGGCGCGACCGGATCCGGCAAGTCGTGGCTGGCCTGCGCGCTGGCGCAATACGCCTGTCGTCGCGGCAAGTCGGCGCTCTACCAGCGGGTGCCGCGGCTGCAGGAAGAGTTGCGCATCCGCCACGGCAGCGGCGTCTTCGGCAAGTGGCTGGTACAACTGGCCAAGATCGACGTGTTGCTACTCGACGATTGGGGCATGGGTGCCATCGATAGCGGCACCCGGTCCGATCTGCTGGAGATCATCGACGATCGCGCGGCCAGCAAAGCGACCATCATCACCAGTCAATTGCCGATCGAGCACTGGCACGCCTGGATCGGGGACGCCACGATCGCCGACGCAATTCTGGACCGGATCATGCAACGCAATCACCGCTTCACACTGACCGGCGATTCGTTACGGCCAGAGAAGTCAAAACCGACCAAAAAGGAGAAAACCATCGACCTATCGTGACCGACCACCGTACAATTTAACCGCGTAACACCGCACGATGCGCAACGGTCACGATCAACCGGAATCGTCGGTCACGTTCACCGGAATACGCACCAACCACCGCCGGGACTGATCTTTCATTCGGATCGCGGCAGCCAGTATGCCAGTCACGAAGTACGTGCCTGGCTCGCCAA
>JANMWZ010000108.1:0-2337 GCA_031441585.1 Gammaproteobacteria bacterium | reverse complement strand
CACAGCTCCATGGCTTCGAGATCAACGAACAGCATATCGCCACGGCCCATATCCGCCTCGCCGCCGCCGGCCATACCCTTCGGACCCGACTGCAGCCGGCTGATTTCTTTACTCATGACTGGGAGTCCGAACTGGCCCCGCTGGACAACCTGCTGGTGCTCGGCAATCCACCTTGGGTCACTCAGGCGGCGGTGGGGGTTGTCGCCGGCCGAAATCTTCCAGGGAAAACCAATCTTGACGGTTTGCGCGGTATCGCCGCAAAAACCGGCAAAGCAAATTTCGACATCGCAGAATGGATCCTAATTCGCCTGCTGCGGGCGCTGCGCGGACGCACTGCCACGATCGCAGTTCTTTGCAAATCTGCCACCGCGCGTAAAGTTCTTCGCCATGCCTGGCGCAATGACCTGCGCGTATCCTCCGCCTCACTGCATACCATTGATACCGACGCCTATTTTGGCGTGGCGGTCGAAGCCTGTCTTTTCATTGTCCGGCTTGGACAAAACGGATTGGAACAGGCCGATCTCTACAGTGACCTTGAGGCAACGGTCCCTCTCCGTCAGATTGGACTTGCCGGTCAGGACCTCGTATCGGATCTGGCGGCATACCGTTTACTGCGTGGTTTCGAAGGCCTGCATCCCTACCAATGGCGTTCTGGAGTGAAGCACGACTGTGCTGCGGTACTTGAACTCACCCGCTGCGGGGAGAAGCTGTATCGCAACAAGCTTGGGCAGGAAATTGAACTGGAACCCGAGGTTGTATACCCGTGGTTCAAGGGCACCGATCTCAAGAATGCTGCCGCCGTCACGCGATTTTCTCTGCTACTCCCGCAAACCTATCCGGGGGAAGACACCGCCCAGCGTTTTCAAAATGCGCCGCATGCCTACCGCTATCTCCAGCAACACCTGCCAGCTTTTGCCGCCCGCAAAAGTTCCATCTACAATAAGCGCGACCGGTTCGCGATCTTTGGGGTTGGCGACTACACTTTCGCCTCTTGGAAAGTGGCCCTCTCTGCGTTGCACCGCCAACCACGCTTTGTCGTGGTTAGTCCGGAAGCGGGCCGCCCTGTTCTGTTTGATGACACCTGCTATTTTATCGCCGTGTCTTCCCAGCAAGAAGCCGTCATCGTTGCTCAAATCTTGAACTCCCAACCCTGTCAGGAGTTTCTCTCGACCCTCACTTTCCCCGGCGCAAAACGCACCGTCACAGTGGAATTGCTCCAGCGCCTGAATCTGAGCGCCCTGGCACGGGTCGTTGGCTTGGGAAAGGCGTGGCTGGAATCACGTCAGCAACAAGCCATGGATCAACTGGAGCTGGCCGTAAGTGAACCTTGAGCGTGGGACTCACGACTTGGCTTCGCCGACCACGGTGAATTCCTCGCGGTCGTGATACAGGTGGCGCACGTGGAAATTCGCCGCATGCTGGACGAACGGCGATTCGCCCGCCCGCAGCTCGCGCAGCAGGGCCAGCGAGTCCACATGGCCGAACTTCAGGTTGATCACGAACCACCGGCACCAGCCGTTGGCCAGCCACGGAGTCACGATGTTCTGCATCACATGGTGCGGCTCCTCCACGAGGTCGCAAAACAGCCAGTCGTAGGTCACACCGGCGGGCGGGGCGAATTTGAAGGCGTCCTCCAGTCGGTGTTCGATCAGCGGATTTCCGAAGGCGCCGCCCTTGAGCGGGCCGTTGTCCACGGCGACGACACGGGCGCCGCGCTTCGCCGCACTGTAGCTCCACCCGCCCGGTGCCGCGCCGAGATCAACCACCGTCTCGTCCGGCTGCGGCTCGCGCCCGAGCACGATGTAGGCCTCCTCAATCTTGAGGTAGGAGCGCGAGGGCGCCGCGTCGTCGTCGGCCATGCGGCGCTGTCCGCCCGACCACGCCTCGCGGGTGGCAAACACCCGGCCGAAATCGGCGAAGAACACGAACAGCCCGCGCACCTGCCCTGCCCCGCGCGGCAGGTCCGGCGCGGCGAGCTTCGCGATGTGCGAGAGCTTTTTCTTCAGCAGCTCGCCAAAGGCCTTCTCCACCCCGCTGGCCCGGCGGCCGAGCCCGACCACCTCCGGCACCGTTTGAAAAATACAGGGCCACGCCGCGTCGATCCGCTCGCCGCGCAGGCTCTCGAGAAAAAAGTCCGCCAACTGCTGCGCCAGCGCGTTGACCGACTCGCCCTTGAACTCGCGCGGCACGAGGAGCGTGAGCTGGGGAAAAGACCGCGCAGCCGGTTCCGGATGTGGGAGCGTGCTTGCACGCGATGCGTCGCGACCAAGGTCGCTCCCACATAGCGCCCAGCCCGGCCCTTTTTCGGTCACGGCCAGCCCGGCGGCGGTGAGTTCG
>JANMWZ010000107.1:0-13090 GCA_031441585.1 Gammaproteobacteria bacterium | reverse complement strand
CGCGTTGAACACGCTGACGGCGTAGGCACGGTTTACGCCCAGGCCGGGTGTGCAGGGATCGACGGCGCCGCCAGCGCTCGGCGGCGAATAGCTCGGAAAGTAAACAGTGCCTCCCAGCGTGACCGATGAGGAGAGCGATTTTTCTCCGGGCGCCTCGACGAGCCGTAACTTCCAGCCTGGCGACCCGAGTGGCATGACTGCCGCCACCGTCGTTGTCACATCCACAAGATCGGCATCATGTATCACCGCATAGCTGTTGTACTGCGCCTGAGTCAGCGGTGTATATGGAACGTAGTCACGTATCGAATAAAAACGCTCCTGAGCCGTGGTATCAAGCGGATGACCGCGATATCCGGATCCGATGGCGATATTTAGAAACGGCTGGATGCCCTTCTGTGCCACAGCCGAAACATCGGGTGCTGCATAGAAACGGCGAGTCGCTGCGGCCGTGTGCGAGCCATCGTCGTGAGTTCCAAGTGAGGCGATTACGCCTCCCGCTACCAGGGTGGCAGCGGTGTTGCCATTGGCGATATCGAAGCGCCAGAGCTGCCCGGCCGTGTCTCCCACGTACATGCGATCTGCATAGCCATCGCTGTTGAGGTCAATGACCGTCATATTGGCGGGGATCGAGTGATCCATGCGGGTCAGCTTGAGAATGTCGGTGGTCGAGGTACCGGGGCCGGCTGACCACAGCAGGTTGCCGCTGTAGGCATCGATCATGTAAACGTGATTGCCGATGCTCGAGTGCACCGCCGGATCAACGTATGCGGTGCCTTCTTCAGCGGGGTCGTAGCCGCCAGCGAAAATCAGTACCAGCTTCTGGGCATTCTGTGTGGCGCCACTGACGTTCACCCGGGTAATTTGTGGCGACGACCAGGCTTGGCCGACGCCCGCCAGCTGAGTGGGCGTCAGGGTCCACAGGAACTGCGGCGCGTTCTTGTCCGTGACGTCGAGCGCGTAGTAGTTGCTGCCGCCACGTCCCTGGCCGAAATAGACGATGACGCGATCACCAGACGCTGCAGTGATGACGCCATCGCCGTTGACATCGCGTTTGAGCACAATGACGTCGCCGTCGAGTGCATAGTGTTTGGCGGACTGCGTGGCATTTGCATACTGCGGCGCCATATTTACCAGCAGATCTTGCGGGACAAAGGACCACAGCTCTACGCCAGTCCTGGCATCGATGGCATGCAGCATGCCGTCATTCTCATCGGCGAATACTGCGGCGTCAGTGAGATCGGGGGTCGTCGTCGTCCCACCGTAGACCACAACACCGGGTTGCCCGTGCATGGGGTCGCCCATGGAGTAGCGATTCTCATTGATGATGCCGTCGGCGTCGCTGTCATTGAGGTCTTCGCCACGGGTGAAATTGATGACGGCGTCATGTTGAGCGGCAGTGGCTGCCGCAGGGAGGCCGATCGCGACATTCGTAAGGGCCGGATTGGTCGTGACCACTGAATAGCCGGCGCTGCTGCTCAGATCGACCCCAGCGCCTGGATTCGCACCGATGTAGGTATAGACTTTCCGGCTCGGAGTCGAAGTCGGGTCCCAGGAGGGAATCTGCTTGGCGGCGCCGCCCGAGGAGACCTTGGCGCCGTCCGGCGCCACCGACCATACGCTCTGCGCGCTGTTTTTGAAGAATCCGGTACTCGGATCCACTGCCGAGACGTTGTTGGCATCAACGATGGTGCCATTGGCGTATTCGTAGCGCTTGACGTTGCCGGGCCAGTGGTAGTTCAGCGAGGGCTGAAACACCGAGAAATACAGGTCGTTAAGGTTAGCCGAGCGATTGAAGGCGTTGACGGGCACTGTCGGCGCATTGAACGAGGTTGAATCTTGCAGAATACCGCCGACGATTTTCGTCAGTACGCCCTCCAGGCTGGTCAGATCATTTGCCGAATAGGCGCGGCCGCCACCTGCCACTGCGGCGCGGTTCAGCCAGCTGAATGCCGTCGCCAGGGCCGGATCATTGCCGAACCCGATCGCGGAAAGTGAGACATTCTGTTGACCTGGCATCGCCGAGGTCGTGTTCAAGTCGGTATTGAACATGTACCTGGCCAGCGCCGTCATGCACTTACCGGCCGTCGGGCCCGGACCCCAACCGCCGGGAAACGGGATGCCTAACGCATCCAAGCCGTTATACGGTGACAGGCTCGTATTGTCGCAGCTGCCACCCACCGTCGCCTCGTTGGGGAGGCTCGTGATCAGCGTATCAGCCTGGTTGTCCTGGGTCGGAAGACCGTCTGTCAGATACACGATATAGTTCTTCTGGCAAGAATACTGAATCGGGCTCTGATATTGATTTGAACCAGCGCTTCCACCAACCCGCGAGGCCGGCACGCTCCGAAAGGGTTGGGAAGAGTTGCCAAAATTGACATTGCCGCCACTGAAGTAGAGATAACTCTCATAGAGAGTCTCGGACAGCGGCGTCCAGCCGCCCGCCGAGTAGCTGTTGATCGTGGTGACCAGGTTGGCCCGGTTTGTGGCCACCGGCGAGACCGGGTAAGCGACCATGCCACCGGCGGCGGCGGCATCACCGCTGCCGCTGCCGCTGTTATCGCTATAGCGCATAAGGCCGATATTGACGTTCGACACGGAATTAATAATGTCGCTTGCGGCCTGCTTCACTACTGAGATGCGCGAGCCGATGACCACCGGCGGGTTCGAGGCCTGATAGTTCAGGTAGTTGCCGCTATAGAGCGTGTACACAACGCCAGTGCCGCCGAGTCCGCCGGGAGGAGGTGCCCAATAAGAAGTGCTGGCGGTGGCGGTCCACTCGTTCGCGACGCTATTGGTGGTACCGTTGTATTTCGATGGATACGGCCCGGTGCCGGCCTGGAAGTCGTCCAGGCACGCCACATCGAAGCGACTGGCGCCGTTGCCGACTGAGGAATTCCAGGCATAGTTGCTTAAGCTTTTGCGCCATTGCACAAAGGTGGCGCTGAAGAACCCGGGCGAGCCAGCTGCCGAAGAAAGCGCGGCATTCGCCGACTGGCATTTCTGGTAGGTCGCACTGTAGGACTTGACCGATCCGCCGCAGCCGCTAGGCGCCGAAGCGCTGTTCACGAAATAGACCAACGCGTTGCTGCAGGCGCCGGCGTAGGCCACCGTGGCGTCGTAGGGCACCTGGCTGCTCACGCTCGAATTCATACTGCCCGAGGTGTCGAGAATGAACAGGATATTAGGCGCAGCACCCGAGGTATTGGCGCCCAGAAAGATTTCGCTGTCATCGGCAAAAGCCCCTGTGCATAGCAGGCCGCTGGCCAAAATACCGGCGAGGCGGGGCAACAGGGAACGAGTGGTGATGTTCATGAATTGTTCCTCAGGAAAATTGGGCTCGGGCAATGCCGCCGTTCAGCGCGCCGCTGCAAGCTAGCCGCCCTGTAACACGATGCGCGTGATTTCTGGTGCGCCCGGCCGGTAGTAAATCATCATGAAGCGGGCACTGCCGTGCGCCAGAGCAACGAGCTGGGCCAGCGTGATGGCTTTCGTCCCCAGCAGCAGAGTGGTGCCCGCAGTGATTCGTAGCGGACTTCTGTTGCAGCTCGCGCACCCTGAAAACACGATAGCGCCGGGCAAGGACGCTGGCAGAGTGATGGTGTCGGAGCTGGCTTCAATGCCCATTTCTACTGTCGTTGGCGCAGTCGAAGGCGCTGCCAGCCCTTGGTACGCGAACGCCAGCAGTGCCGCAGTGATCAGGCGCAGGTTCATGAGTGCTCTCCGCTTGTATACTAATGTGTAAGTTGCTGTGATCATGACAGGTGGTCAGAAAGCCGAGTTCGCCGGGCCGATCTGCGAGATGCCCTGAATGTTTACTGCGCTGGCGTTACGTACCGAGGTACCCGTGCTTTGTATCTCGTAATTGAAATACGAAAACTTGCCAAAAGAATTCGCCCGCGGGTTGGGCGGCGGTGACATCGAGGCGCCAGCAACCAGCGACCTGGTGGTTGTGACCCAGTTGTCCGTGGTCGAGTTGGGCACCGCGCCGGCGCCGGGCAAATCCGGCCCGCCCGGAATGAGTGCCACATTGGCGGCATAAGTGACATCTACACCAGTCTCGGCAGCCTGGAAGGCGTTCTGTCGATACTGCTCATTGCCCGCCATGATGAATTCCAGGCTTGCGGAATTCATGCCGGATACGGCAAGCAGCGTCAGCACCAGCAGCAGGATGAGTCCAATGACCAACGCCGCACCCTGCTGTGCGCGTGGGACTGGACGGAAACTGCGTAGTTGCGTACTCATGACGATCAGGAAGTGCGGTAAGTGTTGCGGATCTGAATCGTGCGTGACACCAGCAGTCGGCGATAGCGCATGAGTCCGGTCAGAGTTGTATTCGGATCAAGGTTTGGCCGATAAGCCATTCTGGCGTTTGCGCCGGTGTTGAGATCGTAGGTAGTACCATTGGCGACCGCGCGGTCTGCGTAGACGTACGGGGGCCGCCCATCGACAAAACCCGCTTCCGGCGTATCGGAACGCACCATCAACCATACCCTGATGGCGACGATCTGCGTGCTCGCAACTGCCAGGATGGGGTCATCCGGTTCGACGTAACGCGTCGCCGTACCCGTGTTACTGCCAGGATCGATGCCGAATTCCACCTGCATATCTTCGACGCCGGCGACAATCTCCTGATCCTGCCAGGTGATCGCGCCGCCAATGCTGGTCAGACTCTTGCGCCGTAGCGACGGCAGCCCGTTCTGTTGCGCCGAGTTTCGGTCAACGTAATAAGCATTGACGATGACGTTATTGATCTGTTGCACGATCGGCGGCAGGACGGGCAGTGGGCAGACGCCATTGCTGATAAACGAGGCGTTGCTTTGCGTCGAGCACAGCTGCAGCGTACCGTTGGCTCCGCCCGCGGGAAAGACCGACGCATGACGCACGGTAAGCGTGTCCGCCGTACCCACGGCCAGCGTTCCCCAGCCACTCAAGCTATCGCAGCCGGCCTGTTTGCTAGCATTGGCGCTCAGCTGATACCGGTTGTTGTCCGCTTGCAGGAAATTTGTGGCGTCGGTAGCGAAATTCTGGCCGCAGACATTGGCTGCCACAGTATTGGCCACTGCCGCCAGCGGCAATCCTTGTGTGGCAGCGCCGGTGATCGGCGGCGAGTTCTGCATCAGCCCCCAATTGTTGGCCATGCGCGCATCGGTTTCGATGATCGACAGGGCGTAACGGGCTGTCTCCTGCAGGCGCGAAACCGTTTCGTTCTCGTTGTAGGCCTTGCGGCTGCCCACATAGACCTCGGCGGCTCCCAACACCAGCACGCCGCTGATCGCCAGCGCCACCAAAAGTTCGATGAGGCTAAGTCCGCGACTGCAGCGGGAAGCCGCGTGGGTTGTTACGGCCAGGGAACTCATGTTTGCATGTTCAGGTTGTAAGAGAGGGCGACTGAGGTCTGGCCGGCTGCCTGACCTTGCTCAATCCAATTGACTGTGATGCTGTAGGTCGCGGGTTGACCTGCCACTCCTGGCGCCGTGACCACAATGACTCCAGTGCCACCGGTCAGGGCCGCGGTGATCTGGCTATTCCAGGTGTTTAAATCGTTCGCAGCCAGCAATGCCGGTAAGCAGTCCACGGCCGCAGGCCCTTCGCAATTGTTGTCCGCTGCGGCGCCCTGATAGGCAAGTACTGCGGTCTTGTTGGCGCGTATGCGATCGGCAATGTCCTGAGCGAGGTTTACGGCCTGCATGCGGTTGATGGCATTGCCGCCGGCCTTAAGGGTCATGACAAAGAGCCCGGCGATACCGAGCATGCCCACCGCCAGCACCACGAGCGCGACCAGCACCTCCACCATGGAGAACCCACGGCTGGCGTGCACTTGGGGTTGAAGCCGGATTGTCGTGATTCTCAGCATTCGCGCTTCCCTCAGGGGCAACTCTGACCAATCGCGGTCCGTGCCGCTGTGACGTCAGCCTGCAGATTGGAAACGCGTGCGCGCCCGGTTGGCTGGATTCGCACCGCGCGCGCAGCCGAGGTCGCACCGACCGTGTTGCTCCCCAACGCGGTCGTGCCACGTTGGTCGCAGATCACGACATTGCTGGCCGGTAAACGCCCAAATCCGCCCGGATTGGCGAAGCCGGTAGGCGCGTAGCTGACGATGCGATCTTGGTTGGCAATGACCGTGATGGTGGGATCTACCAGCGCGTGGCGCTCTATGACCGGCTCAGCGCCGCCGTGTGCCCAGTTGCCGTCCAGATCCTGGAATACAAACCAGCCTGCGAAGGAGTTGTAGCTGCAGGTCAGCGCGGCATCGGCGACCGTGGGATCAGCAGTGCCACAGACGACGGCATTTCCGGACTGCCGCTTGATGGCTTCGGTGCGTGCTACCTGCAAAGAATGCAGCAGATCGTTGGCGGCGCCCGTCAAGCGGTTGTTACGGATGAAATCGCGCATGTTCGGTATCGCCACGCCCACGATGATCGCTGCTACGGCGAGCGTGATCATGAGCTCCATGAGTGTGAAACCGCTGGTGCGTGTGGCTTTCATGGGCATCAGTATAGGCAGCATGCCGCCCGCTGGAAGCGAGCCCCGATTGACGGTCACAATCGGGGGACGAACGGTGCACGTGGCTTGGCGCGTGGCCGGAAACCGTGACGCAAGGCGCAGTTTCCGCCGCCCGGCGCTCAGGCTGCGCTCAGGCTGCGCTCAGGTCGATTGTTCCCGCCGGGCTTAGTAAACCCGAAACAGCCGGAAGCCGCTATCCTCGAGCTGCAGGCGCGTGGCATTCAGCCGCCGCCGCTGCATGCGGCCCAGGCCGCTTAAACGGGAGGTGCTGGCGATCGCCGCGCCGGCATCGAGTGCCGGCACAGCAACCGTCTTGTCACCGGCGAGGCTCGCTGCCAGGGCGGGTTTGAAGTTCAGTTCGCTCATGCTCGTGCTCCTTAAATCTGTAGTCAATAAGGCAGAACAACAAATGGTTTGTTCTACGAACGGTATAGTACTACAAACTGTATGCACTGCAAGAGACAGTACCATGACAATATGGTGAAATAGTTGGTACTGTGAACTAAATCACGATCAGCGAGTCACAGGAGTATCGCCGGGCGCCGGTCTGGCGGCGGCGCATATCAGCTCAGAAAGGCGCGCAGCGCCGCGTCAAAGCGCGGGATATCAACCAGAAACGCGTCATGGCCCTCGAGCGAAGGCAGCCGCGCAAAACGCGTGGCGATGCCGGCCTGTTCGAGCGCCTCGGCGATCGCGGCCTGCTCGTGAATCGGATACAACAGGTCGCTTTCCACGCCGATCACCAGTGCGCTCTCAAGCCCGCTGCCGGTGAGCGCAGCGCGATTCGAACCGTGATGCTCGGCGAGGTCAAAGCGGTCCATGGCCCGCGAAAGATAAAGATAGCAATTGGCGTCGAAGATGCGCGTGAAGCGCTCGGCCTGCGCCTCCAGATAGCCTTCCACTGCGAAGCGCGGCGCAAACGGGCTGGCGCGCAGCGCGTTGCCGGCGATGGTTTCTCGTCCGAAGCGTTGCCGCCACTCAGTGGCCGAGCGATAGGTAATGGTGCCAAGCTTGCGCGCCAGACGCATGCCATTGCGCGGTGGGTGCTCGGGGGCGTAGTTGCCGCCTTGCCAATCCGGGTCACGCAGAATCGCTTCGCGTTGCACCGAGCGCAGCGCAATGGCAAAAGGCGAGGCCGCCGCGGAACCCGAGATGCTCACCAGACGGCGCGCGCCCTGTGGAAACAAAGCGGCGAAGGCGGTGACCACCGAGCCGCCAAGCGATGCGCCCATTACCAAAGCGGCGCGCTCTATACCCAGGGCGCGCATGGCCTCATAGCCGCCGCGCGCAATGTCCTCAACCGCCAGTTCCGGAAAACCGAGGCGGTAGCGCTCGCCGGTGGCAGGGTCAATCGAAGCCGGACCGGTGGAGCCGAAACAACTGCCCAGTGAATTGATGCACATGACAAAATAGCGGTGGGTGTCGATCGCCAGCGTCGGGCCGATCATGCGTTGCCACCAGCCCGGGCTGGGGTCCGTCGCCGTTGCCGCCGCGTGCGCCGAGGGCGAGAGACCCGTGAACAATATGATGGCGTTGTCGCGCGCGGCGTTCAGCTGACCCCAACTCTCATAGGCAATGCGGGCGCCATGCAGCGTTCCGCCGCGATGCATGTGAAACGGATCAGGCAGCGGCACGCTCAACGCAGCAGACACGCCCGTGGGCCGCGGCGTCTCGATGGCGCGTGCCTCAGATTTCCGCGTCGGAGCCATCAGGAACGCCCTCGAACAACGGCGTGGACAGGTAGCGTTCGGCGGTATCCGCCAGAATGGTCAGCAATACCGTGCCCGGCTCTGACTCGCGGGCCACCTTGGCTGCAGCGGCAAAATTGCCACCGGAAGAGATGCCGCAGAAAATGCCTTCCTGTCGCGCCAGTTGTCGTGCGGCATCGATCGCTTCCGCGTCCGTTACCGTCACAATCCGCTCGGCCACATTGCGATTGAGCACGGCCGGTATGAAATCAGGCGTCCAACCCTGAATCTTGTGCGGCGCAAAGGGTTTGCCCGATAGCAGTGCCGCGCCTTCCGGTTCAGTGGTAATGATGCGTACATCGGGTCGCGCCAGGCGAATGACTTCGCCGGCGCCCGTGAGCGTGCCGCCCGTGCCCCAACCGGTGACGAAGAAATCGAGCCGCCGGCCGACGAAGTCGGAAACAATCTCCGGCCCCGTGGTGCTGCGATGATAGGCCGGGTTCGCGAGGTTTTCGAATTGACGCGCCAGGAACCAGCCGTTTTTCTGTGCCAGTTCAGCTGCCTTTCTCACCATGCCCGAGCCACGCTCGGCGGCCGGCGTCAAAATAACCTTGGCGCCCAGCATGCGCATGATCTTGCGACGCTCAACTGAAAAGGTCTCCACCATAACGGCGACAAAGGGGTAGCCCTTGACCGCGCACACCATGGCCAGGGCAATGCCGGTGTTGCCAGAAGTCGCTTCGACTACCGTCTGGCCGGCTTTGAGTTCGCCGCGCCGCTCGGCATCTTCAATGATGCCCACGGCCAGGCGGTCTTTCACGGAAGAGAGCGGGTTGAAGAACTCGCATTTCACGTAGATCGTCGTGCCTGGTGGCGCCAGACGATTGATGCGCACGACCGGCGTGCGGCCTATGGTTCCAAGGATGTTGTCGTAAATCATGGTGGCACTGTAATACCGCCGTTTCAGTCTAGCGATAAATAAAAGGCCATTCACTAATAACGCGTTGTTATAATGAGGCTATCAACGCTGCGAGCTGCGTTGTCACAAGCAAGACGGGATGAACTTTCACCAACTGCAATACGCCGTGGCGATCGCCCGGCATGGGCTCTCGGTCACCCAGGCCGCCGCGGCGCTGGGCACCTCGCAGCCAGCCATCAGCCGTGCCCTCAAGGCGCTGGAGCGCGAACTGGGGTTTGACCTGTTTGTGCGCGAGGGTCGGGCGTTTTCGCGTATCACACCGCAGGGCGTCAAGGTGCTCGAATACGCCACACGCGCCCTGGCCGAAATCGACAGCCTCAAGGCGGTCGCCGCCGATCTGAATCAGGACAGCCGCGGTACCCTGGCCATCGCTACCACGCATACCCAGGCGCGCTACGTGTTGCCGCCCGTGGTGCAGGCGTTTCGCGAAAAATACCCTGACGTAGAGTTGCACCTGCACCAGGGTACTTCCGAGCAGATCGCTGAAATGGTCGCGACCGATCGGGTGCAGCTGGCGATCGCGACCGGTTCCGATGGTTTGTTTCCCGGCCTGGTGCTGCTGCCGGTGTATCGCTGGCATCGCCAGGTGATCGTCCCGCGCAAGCACCCGCTGGCCAGCATTGAAAAACTGACCCTCAAGGAGTTGGCGAAATATCCGCTGGTCACTTACGTATTCAGCTTTTCCGGCGCCTCTTCGCTGCACACAGTTTTTGCGCGCGAAGGCCTGGTGCCCAGGGTAGCGCTCACGGCACGCGATTCGGACGTCATCAAGACCTACGTGCGCCTGGGGCTGGGCGTGGGCATCGTCGCCAGTGTTGCGATTGAAGCTGCCCATGATGCTGATCTTACGGTCGTCGATGCCTCGCATCTGTTCCCGATTCACACCACCTGGGTGGGCTTTCGGCGCGGCACGCTGCTGCGTAATTTTGCCTACGACTTCATGCAACTCTTCGGTCCGCATCTGACGCGGCGGCTTGTCGATCGTGCCATCGAGGCGCGCGATGGCGACGGACAAACCGAGTTGTTTCGCAAGATTTCGCTGCCCGCGCGCTGATGTCTCCGCTATGAGCGAGCCGGTAAGCGGCGCTGAACGCAGTGGCGAGCGCCTGCAGAAAATGCTGGCCACTGCGGGCCTGGGTTCGCGTCGCGAAATCGAACAGTGGATCCGTGCTGGCCGCATCACTATCGGGGGGCGAATCGCCCAACTGGGTGCTAGGGCCACGGCTGCTGATGAAATAGGGCTCGACGGTGAGCCGCTGAGCTTGAGTGCGCCGGGCAAGCGTCAGGTATTGATCTATCACAAGCCCATGGGCGAGGTGAGCACACGCCGCGATCCGGCAGGACGACCCACGGTGTTTGACCGGCTGCCAGCCCCCGCGGCCGGGCGCTGGGTGGTCATCGGGCGGCTCGATGTGAATACCACCGGATTGCTGCTGTTTACCAACGATGGCGCCCTGGCGCATCGGCTGATGCATCCCTCGTCCGAAGTGGAGCGCGAATACCTCGTCCGGGTGCATGGGCTGCCGGGACCCGAAATACTCAAGCGCGCGCGAGCCGGCGTTGTGCTCGAGGATGGCCTGGCGCGCTTTGACAGCATTGAACCGGGCGGCCATAGCGAAAGTCATAGCTGGTTTCGGGTGACCCTGAAGGAGGGTCGCAACCGCGAGGTACGCCGTCTGTGGGAGGAGTTGGGTTTTGAAGTCAGCCGGTTGGCGCGTCTGCGCTATGGCCGGGTGAGCCTGCCCGATGATCTGCGTCCCAGTGGCTGGCGCCTGCTGTCTGGCGCCGAGGCCGAGCTGCTATAATAAGGTGTAGGGAGACCCGGAAGGTGCATATTAAGGCTCTATCATCGTCTATCGCGTCGCTATTAGTGGCAATCATGGGGCTATTGTCGCTTAACGTGACGACATCCGCACGCGCCGCCGACTCAGTGCGGGTGACCACAAGTTTTGATGTCAAGTACGCCTCGGCGGTACTGCGCCAGGTGGCTCACCTTTTTGCGGCCGGCTTTGATCGCCCAGCTGCCGATCGCGTAGCCCTCGACATCGATAGCCTCAAGGCGGATCAGCCCAAAGTCTGGCAGTTTACCGTGCAGTATCAGGGAAAGGCCCAGCACCTGGAAATTCGCGCCCTGCTCGATGATCTGGGCCAGATTGATCTTGATTTCGCCATGGCACCCGAGCTGGCCCCGGCCGTGCGCACCGCGGTCGATGGGTACCTGAACGGTCGCGGCCACTAAAGCCGCCAATCTCGCCATGAAATAAACTCCGGTTTGGCCCGGAATCTGCATTGACACACTGCGGTCGCGAAATCAGAATACGCGGCTCGTTTTTTCTTGGGAGGGGTACCCAAGCGGCCAACGGGAGCAGACTGTAAATCTGCCGGCTTACGCCTTCGTAGGTTCGAATCCTACCCCCTCCACCATTGAGGTCGTGGGCGGCGAACGGACGGGCAGAGTGATTATGTGTGATCGGGTAGGGCCATTGGCGGGTGTAGTTCAATGGTAGAACCTCAGCCTTCCAAGCTGATGACGTGGGTTCGATTCCCACTACCCGCTCCAGCTGACGAGGGATCTGCCCACGTAGCTCAGTTGGTAGAGCACGTCCTTGGTAAGGACGAGGTCACCGGTACGATCCCGGTCGTGGGCTCCAGATGTGGGCCGGATGTGTTGAATTTTGGTTTTTTTTAATGGACGGGCTTCGCCGCAGGCGCAGCGCGTTAACTGTTGGCCGCAGGCCATGAAAACTTGAGGACTCGTAGCCATGTCAAAAGAGAAATTCGAACGCAACAAGCCGCACGTGAACGTTGGCACGATTGGCCACGTTGACCATGGCAAGACGACGCTGACGGCGGCGCTGACCAAGGTGATGGCCGAGACCTATGGCGGTACGTACATGGCGTATGACCAGATTGACAAGGCTCCGGAAGAGAAAGCGCGCGGTATTACGATTTCGACGGCGCATGTTGAGTACCAGAGCAAGGAGCGGCACTACGCGCACGTGGATTGCCCTGGGCACGCCGACTATGTGAAGAACATGATCACGGGCGCGGCGCAGATGGATGGGGCGATACTGGTGGTCTCGGCGGCCGATGGCCCGATGCCCCAGACGCGCGAGCACATCCTGCTGGCCCGCCAGGTGGGCGTGCCGAGCATGGTGGTGTACATGAACAAGGCCGACATGGTCGATGACAAGGAGCTGCTCGAGCTGGTGGAGATGGAAGTACGCGAGCTCTTGACGCTCTACAAGTTTCCGGGCGAGCAGACTCCGATCATCATTGGCAGTGCGCTCAAGGCGCTGGAAGGGGACACGAGCGAGATTGGCGTGCCCTCGGTGATCAAGCTGGTAGCGGAGATGGATCGTTACATTCCTATCCCTAAGCGCGAGATCGAGAAGCCGTTCCTGATGCCGGTGGAAGACGTGTTTTCGATCTCCGGGCGCGGCACGGTGGTGACCGGGCGTATTGAGCGTGGCATCGTCAAGGTGAACGATGAGATCGAGATCATTGGTCTCAAGGACACCCAGAAGACGATCTGCACGGGCGTGGAGATGTTTCGAAAGCTTCTGGACGAGGGGCGCGCCGGGGACAACGTGGGGGTGCTCTTGAGAGGCACGAAGCGTGAGGAAGTCGAGCGCGGTCAGGTGCTGGCCAAGCCCGGTTCGATCACCCCGCACACGCAGTTTGAGTGCGAGGTGTACGTGCTGACCAAGGAAGAGGGTGGGCGTCACACGCCGTTCTTCAAGGGGTACCGTCCGCAGTTTTACTTCCGCACCACCGATGTCACGGGACTGATCGAGTTGCCGGCCAACACCGAGATGGTGATGCCCGGGGACAACATCAAGATGAATGTCGACCTCATCGCACCGATCGCGATGGAAGAGGGCCTGCGTTTCGCCATCCGCGAGGGTGGCCGGACGGT
>JANMWZ010000106.1:0-3021 GCA_031441585.1 Gammaproteobacteria bacterium | reverse complement strand
CCAGCGCCGGACTCCCGGTGCCCTCGGTTATTCGCACGGCTAAGATCGCGACGATTCAAGCGACCGACGCCACCAAGCTGGGCCGGATTCCCGCAGCCCTGCTCAAGAAGGTCGTTTCGCAACTGGGTCGCGAACTGGGGTGGTAAGAATTTGGCAGATAAATGTACCGGTGCCGATACATGAACTGACAGGAGAGTGTCTCCAGTCCTAGTGTCTCTGATTCAAATCTCCAGTTAGAATATTTTTGTGAAAGCCCGCAGCGAATCCCCGCAGCCGTTTCATTGCCCGCGCGTGCTACTGGCGTGCCGGGAGGCGATCTTTTTCCTGTTCGCCCTTGCCGCTAGTGCGGCACTGCACGCCCAAACCTGGCCGTCGAGGCCGGTTACCATCGTCGTCGGCTTCGCTGCAGGCGGCAACCTGGACGGCGTGGCGCGGATCTTCGGCCCCGCCTTGGCCGACGCACTTGGCCAGCCGGTAGTGGTCGAGAACCGCCCTGGCGCCGGCGGCAACATTGGCTCGGCGCAGGTAGCACGCGCCGCTCCGGATGGCTACACGCTGCTGCTGATGTCCAAGGGCCACGCCGCCTCGGCAAGCCTGTACATGAAGCTGAGCTACGACTCAGTCGGCGATTACCGAGTCGTTGGGATGCTGGTGAACTACCCATACATCATCGTTGTGCCTGCCGGTTCGCCCTATGCATCCCTCAAGGCGCTCGCCGACGCAGCGCACGCCAGACCGGGCGTGATCGACTACGGCACCGCCGGGATTGGCAGTGGCATGCACCTCGCCGCCGAGTTGATGTTGGCGCAACTGAAGATCCATATGCAGCACGTGCCATACAAGGGGGGAAACGCCGCGCAGGTCGCGATGCTTTCTGGCGAAATTCCAGTATTCTTTACTACGCCCGTCGGAATGGTTGAGCTCCACCAGACCGGCAAGGTGCGCGTCCTCGGCGTCACCACGATCGAGCGCTTTCCGAAGCTGCCGGACGTGCCGACGGTGGCCGAGACGCTCGCGCCGGGCTTCAATGCGCGAGGCTGGATGGCGCTCGCCGCCCCAAAAGGCACGCCGGACGCCGTTGTCGCGAAGCTCAATACCGCCATACGCACCGCAGCAGCGCGGTCCGACGTACAGGAGCGGCTAATCAATATCGGCACCGTGGTCGAGAACACGCTCGCCCCGGAGATGGCGCAGAAGTTCCTGGCCGACGAGGTAGCCCGTTGGAAGGGTGTGGTGCAGGCCGCGCGCATCCCGCTGCAGGAGTAGCGCCTGGAACATGACGACGCTCATCCACAACGGCCATGTGATGACGCTCGATCCCGCTCTCGGCGATCTCGAGGGGGGAGACGTGCTGATCGAGGGCGAGCACATCGCAGCGGTGGCGCGCAGTCTTCCGGCACCGGCTGGCTGCGACATCATCGATGCGACCGGCTGCATCGTCATGCCCGGCCTCGTCAACGCGCACACCCACACTTGGCAGCTGGGCCTGCGCGGCATTGGCTCAGACTGGGTGAGTTCGCGCGACTACGGCAAGAACATCCATTCGGGCATGGCGAAGCTTTACGAGCCCGAAGACAATTACGTCGCCAATCTCCTGGGCGCACTGGTGCAGCTCAACGGCGGTGTTACGACGCTGTTCGACTGGTGCCACAACTTGCGCAATCCGGAGATGACCGACGCATCGATCGACGGCCTGGAGGAATCCGGCATTCGCGCGGTATTCGGCCACGGGACCTCCAAACCTCCGCCCGAGCCCGGCGAGACGCCGCACTGGGAGGTGCCGCATCCGCGCGACGAAATCCGCCGGCTACGCATCGGGCGGCTCGCCTCGGACGATCGGCTCGTGACACTGGCCATGGCGATCCTCGGTCCCGACGACGCCACCTTCGAGGTAGCCCGCGAGAACATCCTCATGGCTCGGGAATTCGGCGTCGTTTCCAGCGCGCACACCTGGGGACGCACCGGCAAAAGGTTCACCCCCGACGGCATGTGGCGATTGGCGAAGGAGGGGCTGCTCGGCCCCGACCACAACGTCTCGCACGGCAACAATTTGGAGGATAACGAGCTTCACATGATCCTCGGCCATGGCTGCACCATCTCGGCGACGCCGCTCACGGAAATGCTCAACAACGACCGCGTGGCACTACTAGGGCGGGTTGCGGTGCGCGGGGCGATGCCGTCCCTCGGCACCGACGTGGATCCCTACTTCAACGCATCGATGCTCGCGGTGACGCGCCACGCCTTCCAGCACCAGCGCGAGATCGACAACCGTACCCTCGCGGCTGCCGGCAAGTGGCCGTCGAAGACGCCGCACGTCACTACCACGCGAAAGGCACTGCAGTGGACGATCCTTGGAGGTGCAAAGGCGCTGCGTCTGGACGGGAAAATCGGCACGCTGACGCCGGGCAAAAAGGCTGACCTCATTGTCGTGCGATTCGACGGCCTAACCGCGTTTCCGGCCCTCCCGGGGGGTGATCCGGCGCACGTGATTGTGAATTACGCCGAGCAATCGGACGTAGACACCGTGCTGGTGGGCGGGCAGGTACGCAAGCGCCACGGCAAGCTGCAATTTCCGGAATCGAAAATGCGGGAGCTGCGCGAGCGGTTGGTCGCATCGCGCGAACGCATCATGCGCACTGCCTCCTACCGCTACACGCCCGAGTAAGCAGTCGAAGATACGGGCGACGCTATCGCGATCATCATGCAAGGCGCCGCCGTTACTCCGCGCATCAATGGGCCCTTGAGTGCAACTTGGAACGTGACAACGATTCGCCAATCGGCCTGATGAGGCGCAAACTTCCTGCTTCGAACGGAAAAAGTGGAGACGACAACATGACCACGCGCCGGGATTTTCTCAAGGACCTCGCGTCCGCGGGCGCTGTTGCAACGCTCGGGACAGGTTCGCCATCCGTGGCTCTTGCCCAAACAAGTCGCGCCTCGGTCGCGGAAAAGCACTGGGACAGCGGAACGCTTGTCCACCTGCTTCCAACAGTCAGCCACGACCGGATCCTGATCAAGGCG
>JANMWZ010000105.1:0-1858 GCA_031441585.1 Gammaproteobacteria bacterium | reverse complement strand
TGGCGCAATCAGCCGGCCTTGATGGACTTTCTGCGCAACCTTTAGGACAAACTTATGTGCTGTACTGCTCGCGCGCCGCCCTATAAATCCAGCGGTTTGGAGATCGAAGAGAACATATAAGGGACCGCGACATACACATGCCTATGGTCTCGAGACCATAGGCATGTCAATGGCAAACAGGAAAATATCTGGGGCCGCGTCGAGGGGCGCCTGCTCGCGATGCTCGAAGGCGAAGCGACCCTCACGCTGGAGCAACTGAACCTTGCGACCCAAGCCTGGGTGACGCAGGAATATCACCGCACGGTGCACAGCGAGCTTGGGCAAACCCCGATGCAGCGCTTCCTCGCAGGACCGAATGTCGGACGCGAGTGTCCCGGCAGCGATGAGTTGCGCGCCGCCTTCCGGATCGAGGTGAAGCGCAAACAGCGCCGCTCCGACGGCACGGTGAGTCTGGAGGGCCAGCGCTTTGAGATCCCCTCCCGGTATCGGCGCCTCGATGAAATCCATCTGCGCTATGCCCGTTGGGACTTGAGCGGGGTTGATCTGATCGACACACGTGCGGGCCACATCCTGTGTGCGCTGCGCCCGCTGGACAAGTGCGCCAACGCCGATGCGCTGCGCCGGCGCCTGGATCCGAACACAGCCCAGACGAGCGCGATGCCGGCCACCGGCATCGCGCCGCTCTTGAAGCAAATGATTGCCGATTACGCAGCGACCGGCTTGCCGCCTGCCTATTTACCCACCACCCCAGAAGGATGAGTCTGTATGAACCAAAAACTGTTGGCCCTGTATGGCCTGAAGTGGAACCCCTTTACCCCGGAGGTGCCGATCGAGGCACTCTACGTGCCGCCGAAGGTGGAGAACTTCTGTTGGCGCATCGAGCAGGCGCATCTGCGCGAGGGCGGCTTTGCGCTGATCCACGGCGAACCCGGCTCCGGCAAGAGTGTCGTCATGCGCTTACTCGCCGAGCGTCTTGCACGCTTGGCGGACCTGTCTGTCGGTGTCATCCACCATCCGCAGAGCAACTTGAGTGACTTTTACCGCGAACTGGGCGATCTGTTCGGCATCGCCATGCGGGTCAGCAACCGCTGGGGCGGCTTCAAGGCGCTGCGCGCTCGCTGGCTCGATCATCTGGGTTCCGCCAGTCGTAGACCCGTCATCTTGGTCGACGAGGCTCAAGAAATGACCCCGATGGTGCTCTGTGAACTGCGGCTACTCGCGAGCGCCCGCTTCGACTCCCAGTCGCTACTGTGCGTCGTGCTGTCGGGTGATGCCAGGCTCCTGGACAAACTGCGGCGCGAGGAGCTGATCCCGTTGGGTTCGCGGATCCGCACGCGCCTGGCGACCGGCGTTGCCACCCGTGACGAACTCATGGCCTGCCTGGAACATCTGCTCGCCACCGCCGGCAATGCCAGTCTGATGACCAAGCAGCTGCGCAACACGCTGTGCGATCACGCTGCCGGCAATTACCGCATCTTCATCGGCATGGCGGCCGAGCTGCTGATGACGGCGGCCCAGCGCGAAATCACCGAACTCGATGAAAAGCTCTATCTACAAGTATTTGCGCAACCGGAGACTCAAACTCCACGTCGCGCTGTCGCGAGCCGATAACATGACCGAGGACACCGATCCGTTCGCCTTCCCCGACATGCCTGACGAGGCCGTGGTTGCCATCGACCAGGTCCTCGAGGCGTTCAATCACCGCTTCCAACATCATTACGGCCTACAACTGTACCGCTGGTATCACGCTGTCGCTGAGCGCGAGGCCTACACCGATCCGACGCACTCACGACCGCCACCGCTCAACGATCCGCCGTTCTGAAAGCATCGGAATAGAACTCGGCGTCGGAGCCGCGGT
>JANMWZ010000104.1:0-2933 GCA_031441585.1 Gammaproteobacteria bacterium | reverse complement strand
TGGTGCTCGGGATGGTGCCCTTTACGATGATCGGCGGGTTGGCCGCGCTGGGCTTGGCCGGGCTGCACCTGTCAGTATCTGCCGCAGTGGGCTTCATCGCTGTGGCGGGGATTTCGGTGCAGAACGGCGTGATCATGGTCGAAGAAGTGATGCGACGGGTGCGCAAGGGCTCCAGAGTTACGCAAGCCATCGTGCAGGGCGCGGCCATTCGTCTGCGGCCAATTCTGATGACGGCGCTCATGGCCGGTCTGGGCCTGTTCCCCGCAGCGCTGTCACACGGCATCGGCAGCGAAACCCAGCGTCCGTTTGCCTGTGTCATCGTGGGCGGCATCGTCACAGGAACAATCTTCACCCTGCTGGTTCTACCGGTCGCTATGTGGTTGTTTGGGAACTTCTCCGACCCTAGCGATAACGCCGATGTACCGGCAGTCCAGTCGGACTCTGCGAATGAGGCTTGAGCGAGAAATGAAACGACAATTACCTGACAGAGCAATGCGACCCAAATCAATGACACGCGCTCTGGATCCGGCGCGGCAACTCGCTGTCGTCGCGGCCATCGGTCTGCTGGTCGGCTGCGCGGTCGGGCCGGACTACACCCGGCCCGAACTCCTTCCGTCTAGGAGCTATTCCTCCGTGCCGCTGCCTGCGGCCACGGCGGCGGCGCCGGTACCGGGCGGGGCCGCCCAGCGGTTCACGCTGGAGCGCGAGATCAGGGCAGACTGGTGGACGCTGTTTCAGTCGCCGACACTGAATGCGCTCATCGAAAAGGCCTTCGCGGCCAATCCGAGCATCGAGTCGGCACAGGCGGCATTGCGTGTCGTGCAGGAAAACGTGTATGCGCAGCAAGGCTTCTTCTTCCCGACCGTCCAGGCCAACTACACGCCGTCGCGCACCAAGCTGGCGGGCAACCTGGGCGGCAATTCGCCGGGGATTCAGGGAAACGGGTCGGTCATCAGCACCGTCCAAGGCACGCCCGTCAGCGAGGGCGGCACGCCTCCATTCAGCGGCCCCGTCATTTACAACTTTCACACAGCACAATTGACGGTCGGCTTCGCGCCCGATGTATTCGGCGCCAACCGCCGCCAGGTCGAATCGCTGCAGGCACAAGCTCAGGCTCAGCAGTTTCAGCTCCAGGCCACTTACATCACGCTGGCGTCGAATATTGTCGCCGCAGCCTTCCAGGACGCCTTGCTGCGACGGCAGATCGCCATCACGAAGGAGATGATCGACGCCAGCGTCGCCGCAGTGGACCTAGTCCGTCGGCAGATCAAGGCAGGCTATGCCGCGCGCCTGGATCTTGCCCTGCAAGAGAGCGCCCTGGCGCAGGCC
The DNA here is from genome assembly GCA_031441585.1 of Gammaproteobacteria bacterium. Lineage (GTDB taxonomy): Bacteria > Pseudomonadota > Gammaproteobacteria > Steroidobacterales > Steroidobacteraceae > FEN-1191. The sequence goes on along the minus strand of JANMWZ010000104.1, from coordinate 1,604 downwards.
AGACAACTGCTGCCGCCGCTGCAGAAGCAGTTCGAGCAGAATCGCGACCTGTTGCTGGCATTGGCGGGGACGGTTCAGGATGACGAGGCGCCGACGTTCGAGTTCGACGCCTTGCGCTTGCCGGAGGAACTGCCCTTGAGCTTACCTTCCCAACTGGTCGAGCAGCGGCCCGATGTGCGGGCGGCCGAGGAACAATTGCGCGCCGCCAGCGCGCAGGTCGGCGTCGCACGGGCGGCACGGCTGCCGCAGTTCTCGATTAATGCAACGGTAGGCGGCACGGCGAGCCAATTCAGCCAGATGTTCTGGGGCAGCGGTAAATTCTTCAATCTAGCGCTCGGCATTGCGCAGCCGCTTTTCGACGGCGGCACGCTGAAGCACCGCGAACGCGCAGCCAACGAGTCGCTGCACCAAGCGGCCGCGCAGTATCGGTCGACGGTCATCACTGCGTATCAGAATGTGGCGGACACGCTGCACGCGATCCATGCCGATGCGGAGGCGCTGAAGGCCGCGACGGAAGTGACGGACGCGGCGAGGACTGTGTTGGATCTGACCCGGCGCCAGCATGCCCGCGGCTATCTCGACCGCCTGGCGCTGATCGGCACCGAGCAAACTTACCGACAGGCCCTGTTGAATCTCGCGCAGGCCCAGACCAGCCGCTTTGGCGATACTGCCGCACTGTTTCAGGCACTGGGCGGAGGTTGGTGGCATCGTGCTGCGCAAGACGGTACCGCGCTGTCCCACAATGAGTCGTCGGCTCGATAATAGATAGCCATGGTCCTGTGGCAGTTGCTCTCAACAAGGGGGCGATTTGTTTTCGTTGTCAAAAGTGACGGAGGAGAACGAGCACTGGCGTAGGGGTGACACGGTAAGCCATTGATTCCATTTGTTGTCATGCTCACTGTTTAATCGCCATTTGAGGGCGTCAACGCGTGGTCGGTTTCAGTCATTGGCACCGATTTTCGCCTCAGTTTGTGTCGGCAGGATTTCACTGGCATAGCGCTCCACTGGAAAGCGGAATACGCCCCTCAAATTGATTCCCTGTAGCCGCGTTGGCGCTATTTTCCCCGTGAGCTCAGCCGGGATGACTTGGCGCCGATTGGCCCAGCGGTCCAGAACGGCCTGCATCTGGGTGGTGTTCCAGGCCATGATGATGTTGGCCAACAGACTCAAGGCGTCAGCCACCGCCTGCATTTCCTCAGCGCGTTTGGCCTGCGCCGGGCTCACCCGCCCGGTGTAGATCGCCCGTTTCAACGCATTGACCACCTCACCCCGGTTGAGTACCCGGCGCAGTTCGCTTCTGAAGGCGTCTTTGACGAAGTAGTCGGCCAGAAATGCTGTTCGCAGCAAACGCCCCAACTGCACGCCCGCCTCGTAGATGGGGTCACCGCGCGCGGCTGAGCCAAATCGGGCCAGCGCGGCGACTGCACTGGCGTTGCCGCTCATCACCGAAGCGGCCAAATGGCTCGAGCGACCGGCCCCCGGCTTTCTCAGGAGAAGGTACCGCCTTGCGGCTTTCAAGTTCCAAGTAGGGTGCGAACATATCACCGCGGTTACCCTGCCGATCCATGGCATGGTGAAACTCCAGCCGCTGGCCTTCGCCGATG
>JANMWZ010000103.1:0-31328 GCA_031441585.1 Gammaproteobacteria bacterium | reverse complement strand
TGTCCACTGGCGGCGGCGCGAATCCGTGTGCCTCTTGACTCCGACTCTTAGCGACCGACTCCGCCCGCGTTAATCATTGGTCACCAGCGTCCCCACATCTTCTCCGCGCGCAATACGCAACAGGTCACCCCCGCTATTGAGGTTGAACACCCGCAACGGCAATCTGTGATCACGGCACATGACTATCGCGGTAGCGTCCATGACGTTGAGCCGATCGGTCAGCACCTGATCGAAGGTCAGGCGCGGATAGTGACGGGCAGCCGGATTGGTCAGCGGGTCATCGGAATAGATGCCATTGACCTTGGTGGCCTTGAGCAGCAATTGCGCTTCGATCTCGATGGCGCGCAGCGAGGCGGCGGTATCGGTGGTGAAAAACGGGTTGCCGGTACCGGCCGCGAAGATGACCATGCGACCCTTTTCCAGGTGGCGCACCGCGCGACGGCGGATGTAGTCCTCGCACACTTCGTTGATACGGATCGCCGACATCACGCGCGCGTGCACGTTCATCTGTTCGAGCGCATCCTGCATCGCCAGCGCGTTCATGACAGTGGCCAGCATGCCCATCTGATCGGCCGTGACGCGATCCATACCGGCGCGTGCCAGGCCGGCGCCGCGGAAAATATTGCCGCCGCCAATGACCACCGCCAGCTCAATGCCCAGCGCCTGCACCTCACACAGTTCGGCCGCGACGCGTTTGAGCATCAGCGGGTCGACACCGTAATCGCCGCTGCCCAGCAGCGCTTCGCCCGAGAGCTTGACCAGCATGCGCTTCATGTCGGCTCCTGATAAAAAACGCCCCGCATCAGCGGGGCTTTTTGGTAATTGACGCGCAGCGAGATCAACTCGCCTCAGTTGCGCCCCGCGGCGCTGACCTGGGCCATCACTTCGGCCACAAAATTGTCCGGCTTCTTCTCGATGCCGGCACCTACCTCGTAGCGCACGAATTCGCGCACCCGGGCGCCAGCCGTCTGCAACAGTTTCTCTACCGTCTGATCGGGATCTTTCACGTACGGCTGGCCCAGCAGCGTGATCTCGGCCATCGATTTGCGCAGCCGGCCCTCAACCATCTTGGCCACGATTTCCGGGCTCTTGCCTTCTTTGTGCGCCTGTTCGGTGAGGATTTCGCGTTCCTTGGCGAGCTCCGCGGCGGGCACGTCGGCGAGCGCGATATAGCGCGGATTGCTGGCGGCGATGTGCATGGCCAGGTCGCGGGCCAGCGTGGCATCGCCGCCTTCAAGCGCCACCAGCACACCGATGCGCGAGCCGTGCAGATAAGCGCCGAGCGGACCGGTATTGACCAGCGTAGTGCTGCGACGCACCGAAATATTCTCACCAATCTTGGCGATCAGCGTGCGGCGGTGCTCGTCCACCGACTCACCCGAGGCGAGCCGGGCCGCCTGCAGGGCTTCGAGCGTCGCGGGCCGTTGCGCCAGGGCGCAGCGCGCCACATTGGCAGCAAAGCTCTGGAAGTCGTGCTCACGGGCGACGAAGTCGGTTTCACAATTAACCTCCACCAGGGCGGCGCTGCGACCATCGGCTGCCGCGTCGATGACGATCACGCCCTCGGCGGCGACCCGAGTCGCCTTCTTGTCGGCCTTGGCCAGTCCCTGCTTGCGCATCAGCTCGGCGGCGGCGTCCAGATCGGCTTTGGTTTCCACCAACGCCTTTTTGCATTCCATCATGCCGGCGCCGGTGCGCTCGCGCAGCTGGCGGACCATGTCGGCCGTTACACTCATTGCAGCTCCAATAACCTTATTGTGGCCTTATTGACTAACCGCGCGGCGAACGGCGGGCGCCGGCTGCGCCCGGGGCCGGACGGCGTCGCGCGGTCGCGGTCGCGGTGGCCGAGGGTGGGGTTTCCCCCAAATGGCCAGCCAGATCTTCCATCTCGGTCTCGAGACCCAGATCGACCTCGACCGCATCTACCGGCTCGGCCACCACAGGCGCATCAGGCGTGGTCGCACCCATCGCGGCGGCAGTCGCCGCATTCACCGGGACCCGGCGACGTGCTGGCGGGGGTGGCGGGCTGCGGCGGCTACGCACCGGCGCCGCCGGCTTGTTCGGGCGCGCATTGCGGCCCGGCTTGCGGCGCGGATTGCCTTCGGCATCGAGTTCGACAAACTCATCTTCGCTCACTGCCATCTGCGGCACCGAAGACTTGCCGTCAATAACGGCATCGGCCACGGCATTGGCGTAAAGACTGATAGCGCGCATGGCATCATCGTTGCCAGGAATAATGTGATCCACGCCATCGGGCGAGCAGTTGGTATCGACCACGGCCACCACCGGAATGCCCAACTTCTTGGCCTCCTGGATGGCGATCATTTCATGGCCGACGTCGACCACAAACAACACGTCAGGTAGTGACTCCATGAGCTTGATGCCGCCGAGGCTTCTTTCCAGCTTGATCATCTCGCGGCGCAGCATGGTGCCTTCTTTCTTGCCGCGCTTTTCGATCGCGCCTGAAGCAGTCAGCTCTTCCAGATCAGCGAGGCGCTTGATCGAAGATCGCAGCGTCTTGAAATTGGTCAGCATGCCGCCCAGCCAGCGCTGATTGACATAGGGCATACCGCAGCGCACCGCTTCGGTGGCGATGGCCTCGCGCGCCGAGCGCTTGGTGCCCACGAACAGCACCCGACCGCCATCGGCGACCACGCGCTTGATGAAGGCGGCCGCGTCGGCAAACAGCGGCTGGGTCTTCTCGAGATTGATGATATGAATACGGTTACGTTCGCCAAAGATATAGGGAGCCATCTTTGGGTTCCAGAAGCGGGTCTGATGTCCGAAGTGGACACCCGCTTCCAGCATCTGTCGCATGGACACGCTGGGCATGGTCGATTCCTCGTTGCTGGGTTGGGGCCTCCGCGTATCCTTGACGACGATCCCCATTGTTAAGTGGGGGCACCCGGCCGCAAGTTAAGACACGCGTGTGGATTGGTTTGCCAAAAAAGGCCGCGCTTTATACCATGAACGCACCGCCCGAACAACGCTTCTGGCAACTCACCCGGCAGGCCCCCATTCCCTATGCTGCGATCCACCCAGGTATCTCTTAAGTCCGCGGAAGAACAGGCAAAACTGCGCGTTGCCGGCCGCCTCGCAGCCGACGTGCTGGACATGATCGGCGCACACGTGGTCCCGGGTGTCAGCACCGAGGAGCTCGACCGGCTGTGCAATGAATTCATTGTCAAGGTGCAGAAGATCACCCCGGCCAACGTCGGCTATCGCGGCTTTCCCAAGACCGTGTGCACCTCGGTCAACCATGTCGTGTGTCACGGCATCCCCAACGAACGGGTGCTGAAAGCCGGCGATTCCGTCAATATCGACGTCGCCATCATCAAGGATGGTTACCACGGCGACACCAGCCGCATGTATTACGCCGGCAAACCGCCGGTGCTGGCGCAGCGCCTCGCCGACACCTGCCGCGAGGCGATGTGGAAGGCCATCGACCTGGTCAAACCGGGCATGCGCCTGGGCGACATCGGCCACGCCATTCAGTTTCACACCGAGTCAGCGGGATTTTCAGTGGTGCGCGAATACTGCGGCCACGGCATAGGCCGTGTTTATCACGAAGATCCGCAGATTTTGCATTATGGCGAAGCGGGCGCCGGCATGGAGATCGTCGCCGGCATGGTGTTCACCATCGAACCCATGATCAACGCCGGCAAGCGCCACACCCGTATGTTGCCCGACGGCTGGACGGTGGTCACCAAGGACCACTCGCTCTCCGCGCAGTGGGAACACATGGTGCTGGTCACCCCAGCGGGTCACGAGGTCCTGACCTTGAGCAGCGCCGAGCGCGCCGGCGCATGAGTGTTGACCCGCAGTCCCTTGATGAACTGACCTCCACCGCGGCGCCGCCGCTCGATTGGCCCCTGCTGGAGCGGCTGCCCACACTCCTCGCCGCTGGAAATTGCACTGCCGAGGTGTGCCGCAAACTGCTGCAGCAGGGCCAGCAGGAACTGCAACAGCGTTTCAATGAAGAACAGCCGGTGGAGAGCCTGGTGCGGGCCCGTGCGGCCTACATTGATGTGTTGCTGGCCACGCTCTGGCATTCACGACTCGATGCCACGCTCGCCGCGCAGCTGACACTCGCGGCGGTGGGTGGTTACGGGCGCAACGAGCTGCATCCCTGCTCCGATGTCGATTTTCTGGTACTGGTGCCCAGGGCGCCCCGCGAGGCCGAACGCGGCCAGATCGAACAACTGGTCGCCTTTCTCTGGGACATCGGCCTGGAAGTCGGTCATAGCGTGCGCACGATTGCTGACTGTGCGGAGCAGAGCCTGGCGGATGTGGGCGTGATGACCACGCTCCTTGAAGCCCGCTGGCTGGCCGGTTCGGCGGCGCTGTTGCCGGCCATGCGCACCGCGCTCGCCCCCGAGCGGGTGTGGCCGGTGCGCGATTTCTTCAGCGCCAAAGTGCGCGAGCAACAGGCGCGGCACCTCAAGGCCAACGACACGGCTTATAACCTTGAGCCCAACGTCAAGACCGGCCCCGGCGGACTGCGCGATATCCAGACGATCGGCTGGGTAGCCAAGCGCCACTTTGGTGCCGAATCGCTTGATGAACTGGTTACGCATGGCTTTCTCACGCCCTCGGAATTGCGGCGCCTGAAAACGGCGCAGGCGTTCCTGTGGAAGGTGCGCTTTGGACTGCACCTGCTCACAGGCCGCCATGAAGATCGCCTGTTGTTCGATCATCAGATCAGGCTGGCGCAGAGTTTTGGTTATGAAGACAGCTCCTACACGCTCGCGGTCGAACAGCTCATGCAGCGTTACTACCGCACCGTCATGGATGTGCAGCTACTCAATGAACTACTGCTGCAGCTGTTTCGCGAGGCTATACTTACCGACGACGCGCCGCCACGAGCGCTGACCGCGCAGTTCCAGGTGCGCAACGATTATCTGGAAGCCGTCAGCCCCGAATTATTCGCGCGAGCGCCCTCGGCACTGCTGGAATTATTTGTATTGCTGCAGCAGCACCCGCAGCTGCGCGGCGTGCGTGCCAATACCATTCGCGCCGTGGGCCGCAACCTGTGGCTGATCGACGAAGAGTTTCGCCAGAACCCGCGCAATCACCGGCTGTTTCTGGAAATCCTGCGCGCGCCGCGCGGCGTCACCCATGAACTGCGGCGCATGAACAACTACGGTGTGCTGGGCCGCTACATCCCGGCCTTTGGCCGCGTGGTCGGACGCATGCAGTACGACCTGTTCCACGCCTACACGGTCGATGCCCACACCCTGTTTGTAGTCAGCAACGCGCGCCGCCTGGCAATCCCGGAATACAATCACGAGCTGCCGCTGGTCTCACCGATCATGCAGCAGCTGCCCAAGCAGGAAGTGGTGTACCTGAGCGCGCTGTTTCACGACATCGCCAAGGGGCGCGGCGGCGATCACTCCACGCTCGGCTCCGTCGACGCCGAATCCTTCTGCCTCGAGCAGGGCCTGTCGCGCTACGAGGCCCGCCTGGTCGCCTGGCTGGTCAAGAGCCACCTGGTGTTTTCGATGACCGCGCAGAAGCAGGATATCGGTGACCCGCAGGTCATTAACGACTTTGCCCGCCTGGTCGGCGACGAAGCGCATCTCGACTACCTCTATGTACTCACCTGCGCCGATGTGCGCGGCACCAACCCGAAGCTCTGGAATTCCTGGAAGGCCTCGCTGTTCCACGATCTTTATGAAAAAGCACGGCGCGCGCTGCGCCGCGGCCTCGAATCGCCGGTCGACAAAGACGAACTGGTGCGCGAAAACCAGAGCGAGGCGCGAACCCTGCTCGCTGGGTCCGGCCTGGCGGCGGCGGCCATCGACGGCGTGTTCGCCAATCTGCCGGAAGCCTACTTTCTGCGCTACACGCCCGAGGAGATCGCCCATCACACCCGCGTGCTGGCCGAACGTGGCAGCAGCGATGATGAAGCACGGGTGGCCGTCGAAGCGCAGAGCGCCAGCGGCACCACCGCGGTGCTCATCTACGCACCGCATCGCCGCCAGAGTTTCGCGCGCGCCACCGCAGTGCTGGATCAACTGGGTCTGAACATCGTCGATGCGCGCATCACACCCGTAGGCAACGGTTATTCGCTCGACACCTATCACGTGCTGGAAGAAGGCGGCACCATGATCGGTGATGCCGAGCGACTTGCTGAAATCGAGCAGGCCCTGTGGGCTTCGCTGCAACGCCCAGGAGATGCGCCGCTGGCGGTGCTGCGCCGTGCGCCGCGCCAGCTGCGGGTCTTCAAAACGCCGACGCAGATTAGCATCAGCGTCGATGAGCGCAATGGCCGCTCGGTGCTCGAACTGATTGCGGGTGATCGTCCCGGGCTGCTCTGTGACGTGGGCAAGGTGCTGTGGGAAGAGCGCGTCGATCTGGACGCTGCCAAGATCGGCACCATGGGGGAGCGTGCCGAGGATGTCTTCTATATCACCGATCGTGCGCGCCGGCCGCTTAGCGACGAGGCCGCGCAGCGCCTGCGCACGCGGCTCATAGCGGCGTTGAATCCACAAACTGCGCTATGATGTCCGCGGCTCGACGGCGCGATCAGGAGAGAACCCATGGGCAATGATAAAATTTATTCCGGCCACTGTTTTTGCGGCGCGGTGCAATTTGAGGTATCAGGACAGCCCGCCGCGATGGGCTATTGTCATTGTGAATCCTGCCGCCACTGGTCGGCGGGACCGGTCAACGCGTTTACCTTATGGAAGCCCGCAGCACTCAAGGTTACGCAGGGCGCCGCCAACATTGGCACCTACAACAAGACGCCGATCAGCTATCGCAAATGGTGCAAGCAGTGCGGCGGACATCTGTTCTCCGACCATCCGAGCATGGGTCTGGTGGATATCTACGCCGCAATGCTTCCGCAGCTGAAATTCGAGCCCGGCGTGCACGTGCATTACCAGGAAAGCGTGCTGCACATCCATGATGGCAAACCGAAAATGAAGGATATGCCCAAAGAGATGGGTGGCTCGGGACTGACGCTGCCGGAGTAGGCATATCAGGCCTTGCAGCCCATGGCTGCGGCACGACGCCCGCCCGCTCAACGGCGGTTGAAGACGTCGGCACCGAACGGTCGTAGATCTGGAACTGCGGCGTAGCCGAGGTGACCCAGAGCGTCGTCGCCTCCGCTCGTGAGGCCGAGCAGATCTTCGTAGCTGCGCAGCGCCGAGTAGTGGTTGTACGACCCCGTGTTGTTGACTGATCCGGGCCGGATATAGCGCTTGTTGAACAATACTGCGCCGATCTGGCCACCGCCCGGATAGACATAGGGGTGCGTTGGCGTCGTCTGTTGCCCGGCCGTGGCGCTTGACGGGCTGAAGCCCGGATTGCTGTTATTGGGTCCGATCGGTGAGTGGCAGTCCGCCTGGTTCACTTTTTCGCAGGCACGTGAGTCGCTCATTCCGGCTTCATCAAAGGTCAGCACTACCAGCAGCGTGCCGCTCTGGTACGCGGGCGATGCCAGGATCATCGGCATCCAGTGGCGCAACCACAGATCGGCACTGACCAATCCGCCGATATTTTTACCGGCCGCATTGCGCCGGCCCTCGACGTTGGGCGCCGCACACGGGTCGTCGTGACCGTCATTGCACAGATTCGGCGAGACAAACATGAATCGCGGCGTGGTCGCAAGCTGGCGCAGATCACGATACAGGTGCCCGTGAAAAGTGTCGACGGCGCCGTCGCGGCCGAGTCTTAGCGTGCCGAGTGGCACCACGTGGCGATTGCAGCGACTCACGTCGTCGATGATGGAATGAAAGTACACAAAAGGATTGTGCCGCGTAGCGTATTGATCGATCGCCGTGGCGTCGTTGGAATGGTCAAGTCCACCAATCGGCGGATGCGCGCAATCGGCGCCACCGAGCTCATCCGGCGCGCCATAGTCGCGCACCAGATCGTTGCCCATGTCCTCGGCGTAGGCGCGCCAGTTCAGTCCACGCTCGTGCGGGTATTGCGCATCGAGTTGATCAGCAATCGTGCGTACACCACGCGCCTGTTTCGAGGGGGCCGGAAACACGCAACCATCGCCCAGCACCTGGCCTGGAAACCTGAGCTGATCTGGCGCGTCGGATCCTGGCACGACGTCCGTGAAGCCGCCGAGCGCTGAGGGTTGGGGCAGCGAGATCAAGTCGGGGCAGTCGTCGTTCTGTGCCGGCGTGCTCTGCTGGCCCGACACCTGCGAGAGGTAATTGCCCAGGCTGGCGTGACTGGTCGCGAAATATTTTGGAACCAATTGGCCCTGCTTCAGCAGGGTCGCGTTCAGGTATACGGCTGGCGATTTTGGGCCGTAGGTGTCCGCGTAGTCCTCATTTTCAAGATCGATGACCAGCACATGCCTGATCGCCCGCTCGGGCACAGCGGCACGCACCGGCGGACGCTGCTCGGCGTGGGCGAGCGTCAGCATGATCATTCCGGCCAGAATACCGGCTCGCATTGCTGTGGCGTTCATGTTGCCTATACTAAGCTAACTTTATGGCATTCATTTGAACGTCAACCTCTCGAAACCGCAAGCTTATGAACCATAGCCCATTGCAGAACACGATCGAAGCGGCGTTCGAACGGCGCGCCAAGCTGAACGCGTCGAACTGCGAAGCGCCGTTAAGGCAGGCCATTGATGCCGCCATCGAGCTACTCGATAAAGGCGAGCTGCGCGTGGCCGAACCCCTGGCCGGCAAGTGGGTGGTGCATGAATGGCTGAAGAAAGCCGTGCTGCTGTACTTTCGTACCCATGACAACCAGGTGGTGGATGCCGGCTACACGCGCTTCTACGACAAGGTACCCCTGAAATATGCCAGCACCGACGCGGCCGCGTTTGCGGCCGGTGGCGTGCGCGTGGTGCCGCATGCCATCGTGCGCCGCGGCGCCTATGTGGCGCCCAATGCCGTGCTCATGCCCTGCTATGTGAACATCGGCGCCTATGTGGATTCGGGCACCATGGTCGACACCTGGGTCACCGTCGGATCCTGCGTGCAGATCGGCAAGAACGTGCACCTTTCCGGCGGTGTCGGCATCGGCGGCGTGCTCGAACCACTGCAGGCCAACCCGACCATCATCGAGGATGACTGCTTCATCGGCGCGCGTTCGGAAATTGTCGAGGGCGTCATCGTCGGCGCCGGCGCGGTGATTTCGATGGGCGTGTTCATCGGCCAGAGTACCAAGATCCTCGATCGCACGACCGGTCAGATCATCCAGGGCCACGTGCCACCAGGCTCAGTGGTAGTGTCGGGCAGCCTGCCGGCCAAAGATGGCAGTCACAGTCTCTACTGCGCCGTGATCGTCAAGCGCGTGGATGCGCAGACGCGCGCCAAGACCTCGATCAACGAACTGCTGCGGATGGATTAGCGACCGGGGTATCCACGACTGGCGGCGGCACCAAAGCTGCCGCAGTGATCAGGCGCTTGAGCGTACCAATTGGACGAAGGGCCGGAAGGCGCTTTGGCTTCTTTAACGGAGCCTGCAACGGAGCCGCTCTCCGGGTTCCGGCGCGAACCTGGGAGGCCGGCTTATTTTTGATTGGGATCTTGCCGGTTCGTCCCTTGGCACGGCTCGCGGACGGGCGTTTCTTCACTTGTTTCACTGCGCGTGGTACCCGTGTCATAGACGCCTTCGGTGCGGACGTCTTCATCGGCTTCATTGCAGCGCGCAGCGCCTTGCGCGCCTGCTTGCTCGCTTTGCGGGCCTGGCGGTATTCTTCTTTAAGCCGGCGAGCCCGCGCTTTGGTGCTCTTTGCAGCAGAGCGCAGGGCTGTCAGGGAAATATTGGCTTTAGTCACGCCTTCCTCCTGTTCCAGGGGAGGGCGATCGTCGGCCTTCCAGACTCCAATTGCAATACCAGCCAAACATTGCACCGGCCTGGCCAAGTGCTAAACCAATGCGACCGTGATTGGGGGGGTGGGTCTCGACGGGGCAACACCCATGGCCTCCGGCACGCAACCCGACAGTCGGCGTTGCGCGTTCAGCCGTAGCGGCCGGTGATGTAGTCTTCCGTGGCCTTCTGGCTGGGATTCGTGAAGATCTTGCTGGTGGCATCGAACTCGATCAGCTCGCCGATATACATGAACGCGGTGTAGTCGGAGACGCGCGCAGCCTGCTGCATGTTGTGCGTGACGATGATGACGGTCACCGTCTCGCGCAGCCCGGCGATCAATTCCTCGATGCGCGCGGTGGCAATCGGATCAAGCGCCGAGGTGGGCTCGTCAAACAGCAGAATCTCGGGATTGGTCGCCAGCGCACGGGCGATGCACAGCCGCTGCTGTTGGCCGCCGGAGAGCGACAAGCCGGAATTCTGCAGCCGATCCTTGACCTCATCCCAGAGCGCGGCAGCCCGCAGTGCTTTTTCCACTTCTTCCGCCAACCGCCCGCGCGCACTCAAGCCACTGACGCGCAGGCCGTAAGCCACGTTCTCGAAGATGCTCTTCGGAAACGGATTTGGCTTCTGGAACACCATGCCGATGCGCATACGCACCTCGATGGGATCGACGCCGCGCGCCACCAGATCGATGTTATCCGGCAACAGGGTAATGCTGCCCTCATAGCGCGTGCCTGGTGTCAGATCGTGCATGCGATTGAAGCAGCGCAGGAAAGTGCTCTTGCCGCAGCCGGACGGACCGATCAGCGCCGTGACCTGCTTCTCGCGAATCTCGATATTGAGATTCCTGATTGCCTGAAAATCGCTGTAGTAGAAACTCAGTGCGCTGGCGCGTGCCTTGATCGGCGCATTCACAGAAGCGGCGCGCCGCGTCTCGTCCATGGTGACCTGCAGGCGGTCGCGCCCCGAGCCACGCACCGGCAGCACGCCGGTGTCAATATCAGTCGCCGGCATCATTGCGCCGCTAACGGGTGGATCGGCATGAGTCGCTTCAGTCGGCATGGTTCACCAGTTGATCTTCTTGCGGTAGCGGTAACGGACATAGATGGCAACGCCATTCATCAGCAGCGTCATGCCCAGCAGGATTGCACCCGCCGCCGCGGCGTTGACCTGAAAGGCCGGATCGGGCCTGGATACCCAGTTGAACATCTGAATCGGCATCACAGTAAAGGGATCCTTCAGCCAGGTGAAGGACACAAACGGGAACGCGCCTGATACCGGCGAGGTAGGTAAAAAGGCGATGAAGGCCAGCGCCCCAATGGTGATGATCGGCGCGGTCTCGCCGATGGCACGCGACAGGCCGATGATCATGCCGGTGAGGATACCGCCGGTGGAGTAAGGCAGCACGTGGTCAGCCGTGACTTCCCATTTCGTTGCGCCCAGCGCGTAGGCGGCTTCACGGATCGCGCGCGGCACCGAGCGCAGCGCCTCGCGCGTTGCCACGATAACAATAGGCAGGATCAGCAATGCCAGCGTCAGACCGGCAGCCACAATGCTCTGGCCGAGATTGAGCTGATAGACAAACAGCCCCAGGGCCAACAGGCCGTAAATGATCGAGGGCACACCGGCCAGATTCGTGACGTTGATCTCAATGATCGCCGTGACCCAGTTCTTGGGCGCATATTCCTCCAGGTAAATTGCCGCCGCCACACCGATCGGCATGGCCACTGCGACCGTCACCAGCATCACCAGGCAGGTGCCCACCCAGGCGGAGAGAATGCCGGCACGCGCGGCGTTGCGTGAGGGAAAGTTCGTGAAGAAATTCCAGCCGAAGCGTGGTCCACCCTCACGTACCAGATCTATGAACAATACCGCCAGTGTCAGGAGCGATGCGAACAGTATCAGCATGCCCAGCAGCACAAACAGGCGATCGGAGAGCTTGCGCCTGCGCACCGCGGCACGCAGATCAGCACGCACCGCTTCCGTGGCGACACTCATCAATACACTTCGCGAAAGCGGCGGGTGAGCGCAAAGCCGGCAATATTGAACACCAGTGTCGTCACCATCAGCACCAGACCGGCGGCGAAGATCGACTGGTAACCGATACTGCCATGCGGCAGGTCCCCTAAGCTCACCTGGACTATGAATGCGGTGATCGTCGCCGCCGACTCGAGCGGATTCCAGGTGAGATTCGGCTGCAGTCCGGCCGCGACCGCGACTACCATGGTCTCACCGACAGCGCGTGAAATGCCCAGAATATAGGCTGCGGCAATGCCCGAGAGTGCTCCCGGCACCACCACACGGGTGGCAGTCTGAAAGCGCGTCGCGCCCATGGCGTAACTGCCCTCGCGCATGTAGTTGGGCACGGCGCGCATGGCGTCTTCGCTTACCGAGGCCACGTAGGGAATGATCATGAGGCCAATCACCAGACCTGGGCTCAGCATGTTGAAACCCGGCAGCCCCGGAATGAATTTCTGCAGAAACGGCGTGACCGTCTGCAGGGCAAAATAGCCGTACACCACGGTGGGCACGGCGCCGAGCAGCTCGAGCGCCGGCTTGACCACTTCGCGCAATTTATAGGGAGCGAATTCACTGAGGTAGATAGCGATGATCGTGCCGCAGGGAATAGCCAGGCACAGCGCCACCATGGTGGTCACGAGGGTGCCCGCCACCAGCGGCATGATGCCGAAGCGCGGTTGATCGAACATCGGCGTCCACATCGTGTCGGTGAAAAAATCACGCAGCGACACCTGGTGAAAGAACGGCAGCGATTCGCTGACCAGAATGTAGACAATGGCCGCCGTGGTAAACACCGCCACCAGCGCCGCCAGCAGCATCAGTGATTCTATGACCCGATCACGGGCTTTGCGCATACGCAGTCGGCGTTGCAGTGGGGTGCTGGTAAGCGACCCGGTAATTGCCTGCGACATATATTCTTGATCTTGATCCACCGGCGCAAAGGCTGCGGAGTTTCGCACTCCGCAGCCTGCAGTTTAGCGCAATGCCGGCTCAGGCCCTAAGCCTGATCAGAGCTTGGCTTCACGGGCCAGCAGATCCTCGACCCGCAGCCCCACTGCCGGTACGCCGCCAAACACCGTGCCCAGCCGGTTATTGTGAAAATGCGCCAGCGCAGTCTGGTAGGCGGACGCGACAAAGGGTACGTACTTGACTTCCTTGATGTAGCTGGCGCCCTGACCGAGGTAAAATTCGACGAACTCCTTGACCTCAGCCTTCCTGGCGCTGTCCGCATTGACGTAGATGAACAGCGGGCGTGACAGCGGATTATAGGAACCATCCAGCACCGCAGCTTCCGAGGGTCCGACGGCCTTGCCCTGCGCGTTGACGATCCTGAGCGCCTTCATGCGCGTGGTATTGGCGGCATAGTAGGCATAGCCAAAATAACCCAGCGCATTGACATCAGCCTCGACACCCTGCACCAGTACGTTGTCATCCTCGCTGGCCGTAAAGTCACCGCGGCTGGACTTTGCCTTGCCGTTCACCGCTTCTGTGAAGTAGTCGAAAGTACCCGAATCGCTGCCTGGGCCAAACAGCTTCAGGGCGGTATTGGGCCACTTGCCGTTGACCTGGCTCCACTTGCTGACGACCCCCTGCGCGGCGGGCTCCCACATCTTCCTGAGCTCGGCGAGGCTCACCTGATCGATCCAGGTGGCCTTCGGGTTGACCACGACCGTGAGTGCGTCATAAGCGATAGGCAACTCAATATACTTGACGCCAGCGGCGGCGCAGATCGCCATTTCGCTGCTCGAGATCGGCCGCGAGGCATCGGAAATATCGGTTTCGCCGCGGCAGAATTTCTTGAAGCCGCCGCCAGTGCCGGAAATTCCGACCGTGACGCGTACTTTGCCGCGCTTCTGAATCTGATATTCCTCGGCCACCGCTTCCGTGATCGGGAACACGGTGCTTGAGCCGTCGATCTTGACCGTCTGCGCCAGGGCGCTGCGTGGTGCGGCCACCAACGCCAGGGCGCAGGCCAGCGGCACCACGAACGTCATCATCCATTTAACCGTCTTCATATCGATTCCTCAGTAATTGTGCAGAAACATTATTCGGCTGCAAGGCAAACCCAGCCGCGAATACACCCTGGCCATGACACTGCGATGACTGTCATGGCGCACCCAGCAGGGACGCAATCGGCGCCGCCATCTGAATTTCCTTTTCGGCATCCTCCAGCCGGGTATGGCGCACGTCTTTGCCGTGCACCGTATAAATCACATATTCGCAGATATTCTTGGCATGATCGCCGATGCGCTCAAGCGAGCGTACCGCCCACATGACATCCAGGGCGCGACGGATGGAGCGCGGATCTTCCATCATGAAAGTGATGCACTGGCGGTGAATGGCCTCGTACTCCTCATCGACGGCGCGGTCACGCCGTGCCACTTCGAAAGCCCGGCCCGCGTCCAGGCGCGCGAAGGCATCGAGCGCGTCGTGCACCATGGCACTTACCAGGCTACCCAGATGACGCAGTTCACGGTGTCGCCGGCTCGGCCAGTCACGCCCCGCCATGCGCGAGGCAATGGTGGCTATCTTCTCGCTCTCGTCGCCGACCCGCTCCAGATCGGTGATGGTCTTGAGTATCGCGATTACCAATCTCAGATCGGAGGCCGCAGGACTCCGGGTCGCCAGAATGCGGCCGCAGTCCTCGTCGATGCTGCGCTCAAGCTGATTGACACTGATTTCGGCCTGGGCCACTAGCGCCAGCACACTGGAGTCCGAATCCACGATGCCGCCGAGCGCCTGCCCCAGCTGGCGCTCCACCAGCCCACCCATCTCCAGCACGCTGCTGCGGATCCGTTCCAGGTCCTCGTTGAAGCGACTGGAAATGTGATGGCTCAGTTGCTCAGTATCCATAAGTATCCGCGTATGGCTGCAGCCGAAATCAGAACTTGTAGTTCAGATCCAGTTGCAGGCGCTTGTAGTCATAGTCCTTCTTGGCCGTCGTCACGGTACCGGTGGCGGTCGCAACATCGTTGAAACGCTGGTTGACGAAATACGTGCCATTGAGGGTCCAGCTGGTCGCCGGCACCCAGGCGCCCTTGAGCGCGTAGCCTTTGGTATCGGTCACGCCGCCACCGAAGTCAGAGTCATGGAACTGGCCAAAAACCCCGTCCTTCCTGGCTTGCTGATAGATCAGGCCTGCTTCCCAGGTCTTGGCAGCACTTGCCTTGTTGAACATGAAACCGGCCGACAGTGCGCTATCCAGTTTTTTGCCGGCCGCCAGGTTAACCATGGCGGCGGTATTCTTCATGTAATCGGCGAACACGCTCATCGGGTACTTGCCGGCGCTGAAGTCCAGCTGTATCTGAGCTTCAATCAGGTTGAAGTCACTGAGCAGCCGATTGCAGAACGCGCTGCTGCCAGTCTGCGGCGCACCGCCTGCATAGGTAGTGTTGCCAAAGGCGTTGTTGCCCGTGCCCTGGCCACTGCCAAAGACGCCGTCAATCGCGCAAGCCGTACCGGTCGGGGCCGCCGACGGGATCGCGCCCGAGGCGATACGATCCTGCACACCGTTGAGATCGAAGTAGCCGACAGCCGCCGTCAATGTGGTGGCACCAATGGCCTGCTTGATACCCAACTGTGCGCCGACCATGTTGGCGTCGGTGCTGGCGGCCGAGCTTGAGCCCACGTCACGCTCGTTGAGCCAATTGTAGTAGATCCCTGCGAATACCGGTCCACGCGCGAATTTCAGCGCAGCACCTTCCGGAGTCAGATCGTTGTCCCAGAAATAGCTTGCGGTCTTGGTCCAGGGAATCGGCATCTTGCCGAGCTGCAGATTAAGCAGATCGCTGGCTTTCCAGTCGACATAGGCCAGGTCAATGCCCAGGGTCTTGCGATCCCAGCCGTTGCCCAGGGTCTGATTGGTAGAGCGCGCGTTGTCGTTGCCCGAGCTAGTGGTCGAGAACTGCAGCTTCGCATTGATACGGTCATTCACTTTGGCGAGTACACCAAAGCGCACCCGAATGCGCTCACGCGAACGACTGGTGGCGGTTTCCTCGGCATCGATCAGTTCGTGGCGATAGCGGAAATCGCCGCTCCAGGTGTACTTGCCGGCGTTGGTCTTCAGCGTGCCTACATCGACAGCCTCGCCGGCCGCATCCTTACGGGCTGCCATCGCATTGGCTTTCAGATAATCAACCGTCGCCTCCAGGCGCTCCAGTTGCGTCTTGAGCGCCTCAATCTGTTGCTCGGCACTCGCCATCTCAGGGCTGGCCGGTGCACTCTGCGCCAGCGCGGGCAGGCTCATCAACGTGGCGAGACCGGCTATCAGGAACTTCTTCACTGCTGCTCTCCATACATGGGCATTGAAACTGGGCCAGATTTATACGCATGCTTTGTGACAGTTCTGTGTCATCCCTATGCATGACAACAGCCGTACGCCGGGGAAATCGCGGTAAATAATCGAAACTGTTGAGCTTTCTGGCGGAACACTCTGATTACAGTAAGATTACAATGGGAATGTTGATACCAGACGTTCAAGGAACCCATGTCCACCACGCTCGCTCTTACCCAGAACCTGATGGCCCGCAATTCACTCACCCCTACCGATGGGGGCTGCCAGGATGTGATGGCCGAGCGCCTTGCGGCCGCCGGCTTCCACATCGAAAAACTGCGCTACGGCAGCGTCGATAACCTGTGGGCGCTGCGTGGCAAAGCCCAACCCGTGCTGTGCTTTGCCGGGCACACCGACGTGGTCCCCGCGGGGCCGTTGGAAGAGTGGCACTCGAACCCCTTTAAACCTGAAATCCGTGACGGCCTGCTCTATGGGCGCGGCGCGGCCGACATGAAGAGCGGTCTTGCGGCCATGGTCACTGCGACCGAGGCCTTCGTCGCCGAAAAGCCAGACCATCACGGTACCATCGCCTTTCTGATCACCAGCGATGAGGAAGGGCCTTCGGTCGAGGGCACCAAGCAGGTGGTCGAAACGCTGCTGGCGCGCAATGCGCGCATCGACTGGTGCATCGTCGGTGAGCCCTCCAGCGAGAAGCTGACCGGCGACATGATCAAGATCGGGCGGCGCGGCTCGCTCTCAGGCCGACTCACCGTGCACGGCGTGCAGGGGCACATCGCCTATCCGCAACTGGCTGAAAACCCGGTGCATAGTTTTGCGCCGGCACTCGCCGAGCTCACCAGCCGCGTCTGGGATAAGGGTGACGAGCATTTTCAACCCACCAGTTTTCAGATCTCAAATATGAACGCCGGTACCGGCGCGCCCAATGTTATTCCTGGCGAGCTCAAGGCGCGCTTTAACCTGCGCTACCCGCCAGTGCAGACCATCGAGGCACTCAAGCGCACAGTGGAAGAAATACTCGATCGTCACGGCGTGCGCTACTCGCTCGATTGGTACCTGTCGGGCGAGCCGTTCTACACGCAACAGGGCAAGCTGCTGGCCGGGGTGACGGCGGCGGTCAATGCGGTGACTGGCCTGAGCCCGGCGCTGTCCACGGGAGGGGGCACCTCGGACGGTCGGTTCATTGCGCGCATGGGCGCCGAAGTCATGGAACTGGGCGTGCCGAACGCAACCATTCACAAAGTCAACGAGTGCGTGCGGGTTAGTGAGATCGACACGCTGCACAACATTTATCTGCAGGCGCTGCGCAACCTGCTGGGCTGACGGCAAGCGGCAGTGGCCTAGCGGCGCCGCGCGCTGAAATTGGCGTACAGGCCGAGCGAGCCCAATCCTGCGGTGGCCATTATGACCCAGCTGGGCATGGCCAGCCCCAGCAGACTCCAGTTCACGGCGTGACACTCGCCCGAGCCCGTGAGCACCTTGCGAATGACATCGCTGAGCGGGAACACGTCGAGCAGGTAATTCAGCGTCGCCCCGCACACCGGCACCTCACCCTCGGGCAGGTGCTGGATCCAGACATGCCGGGCCGCGATCGCCATCGTCAGCACGGCGGCGCCTGCAATCAATACGCCGTAGGCGCGCGCACCCCAACCGTTGGGCGAGTGCAGCCAGGCCATCAGGAACAACGTCCCGCAAGCGGCCACACCGATACGCTGGAAGATACACAGCGGGCAGGGTTCGACCTTCAGCACACCCTGCGTGTACCAGGCATAGGCCAGCAGGCCTACGCAGCACAGCAGCCCAGCGAGATTTAGACTGCGCCGCGTGAAGACGTTCACGGGCGTGCGTTACGGCTCTTGATTTCCTGCTCGACGCGCTCAAGCGAGGTATGGCGCACGTCTTTGCCGAGCACCATATAGATCACATATTCACAGACATTCTTGGCGTGATCACCCACGCGCTCGAGCGCGCGCACCACCCACATGACATCGAGCGCACGGCGAATGGTGCGCGGATCTTCCATCATGAAGGTAATGCACTGACGATGAATGGCTTCGTATTCTTCGTCGACCATGCGATCGCTGCGCGCGGTGGTGATGGCGAGCTCGGCATCCAGGCGCGCGAAAGCATCGAGCATATCGCGCACCATGGTCTGGGTGATGCGCCCCAGATGCTTGACCTCGCGATAGCGATCGGCCGGGCGTTCATCGTTGGCGAGCCGCGCAGCGATGTAGGCAATCTTCTCGCACTCGTCGCCAATGCGCTCCAGATCGGTGATGGTCTTGATGGTGGCGACGATCATGCGCAGGTCGCCGGCCGCCGGGGCGCGGGTCGCGAGGATGCGACTGCACTCTTCGTCGATCGCCACTTCCATGGCGTTAACGGCGTGATCGTTGCGCGCCACCGCCTGACCGAGCTTGCTGTCACCGTCGATCAGTGCGTTGAGGGCGCCGGCCAGTTGCTCCTCGACCAGGCCGCCCATGGCGAGCACTTTGCTGCGCACGCTCTCCAGGTCTTCGTTAAACCGGCGCGAGGTGTGATGCGAAATGTCGGCGGCTTCCATGGGCTTACTATACCGCAGTCGCGCCACTCACCAGTCGGTCCGCTGAAAAGTGGCAGCTGAACAGGCTGCCACGAGCTTCGGCACTCACGATCGCCAGGGTGGCGCCATGGCGCTGCAGTACGTGTTTGACGATGGCCAGGCCCAGACCCGATCCGCCAGTTGCGCGGCTGCGACCTGGATCGACGCGATAGAAGCGCTCAGTGAGTCTCGGGATATGCTCGGCGCCGATGCCAATGCCGCTATCCTGCACTGAAAAGTGACCGCCCTCGCCATCAACCCACCAGCGCATGCTGATGGTGCCGCCCACAGGCGTGTATTTGGCTGCATTGTCGAGCAGATTGGCGAAGGCGGAGTGAATCTGCGCCTCATCGCCGAGCAGACACTCGCTGGCTTGCGCCGCGCCCTGTACCGTGGTGGCCGGATCGATCCGCGCTACCAGATCGCTGCGCAATAGCCCGATCATCGCTGCCATGTCGATCGGCTTGCGCTCGGCCTCGCCATCGCTGGCTTCGAGTTTTGAGAGCGAGAGCAGATCTTCGATGATGCCAGTCATGCGCGTCGATTGACGCCGCATCTCGGCAATCGGGCCGACCAATCCTGGCTCAAGCCCCGGATCCTGGCTCAGGGTCTCGAGGTAACCTGCGATGACGGTGAGCGGCGAGCGCAGCTCATGCGAGGCATTCGCCACGAAGTCTTTGCGCATCGCCTCGAGCCGCTGCTGACGCGTCACATCCCGCACCAGCATCAGGGATTGGCCATCGCCATAGGGCACCAGCTGGATCTGCAGATACAGTTCGGCATCAGGCGCGGCGCTCACCACTACCGCATGCGCGTAGTCAGCGCGGCGCAGGTAGCGGATGAACTCAGGCTGGCGCACCAGGTTTTCGATGCGCAGACCCACATCGGTGCGCGCTCGCAACTGCAACAGCCGCGCTGCAGTACGGTTGAACCAGAGGATCTCGCCCTGCGGATTGAGCACCACCACGCCGTCGGGAATGGCGGCGGTGGAGCGGCGCAGCTCGCGCAGCAGGCGCATCAGGCGGCGCTTGTGATATTGCTTGCGGCGCTGCAGCCGTGCGATCAGCACGATGACTTCGCCCCAGTCACCGTCAACCTCCGGTGCGTCTGCGCCCGTGTCGCGGCGCAGCCAGCGCCGCACGCGCCGCAACACAAAATACTCGCGCGCCAGCAATGCAGACAACACCACACCCACACCCGCGGCCGGATGCCCAAACGCCAGACCCAGGAGCATGCCGGCCGCCAGGCCCGCGACCAATCTGGCCATCAACCACCACAACGAAGCGCTCATCGGCGGTTGAACGGGCTCATTTCAGCCGTGCAGGCGTCATCCGTCCAGGCGCTCGGAACAACGATACCCGGCGCCACGCACCGTCTGAATATACTGATCGCACTCATGCTCTTCGAGCGCCTTGCGCAGCCGGCGGATGTGAACATCGATGGTGCGCTCTTCCACGTAGACATTGCCACCCCAGACCCGATCGAGCAGCTGCTCGCGACTGTACACACGATCGGGATGGAGCATGAAAAATTCCAGTAGTCGGTACTCGGTCGGCCCGACCACCACCGGCGTACCCGCCGCGCTCACCCGGTGCCCGGCGCGATCGATGCTCAGTTTACCCAATTTCAGCGTCTCACCCGCCTCAGGCCCGCCGCTGCGGCGCAGTAGCGCATTGACACGCGCCACCAGTTCGCGCGGCGAAAAAGGCTTGGTGAGATAGTCATCAGCGCCACCGTCGAGTCCGGCCACTTTGTCGGCCTCGGCAGCGCGCGCGGTCAGCATGATGATGGGCAGATCGCGGGTCTCACGCGCACGCTTGATGGCGCGCGTGAGTTCCAGGCCACTGGTATCGGGCAGCATCCAGTCAACCAGCATCAGATCGGGGCGGCGGTCAGCCAGCGCGGAACGCGCGCTGCGGCTGTCTTCGGCTTCCCCGACTTCAAAGCCGGCACGCTTCAGAGCAAAAGCGATCATCTCGCGTATGGGCCGCTCGTCTTCGACAATGAGTATGTGTTGGGCAGTCATTGATGGGGCGAGACTCAAAACGCGGGCGGCGCCACCTTATGAGTGAAATATTGCAGTTCCATTACAACACGTTTCAGGCCCGGCGCTCAGCGCCGCGCCG
This sequence comes from Gammaproteobacteria bacterium, assembly GCA_031441585.1. Lineage (GTDB taxonomy): Bacteria > Pseudomonadota > Gammaproteobacteria > Steroidobacterales > Steroidobacteraceae > FEN-1191. The sequence continues at coordinate 10,522 of JANMWZ010000103.1, read as the reverse complement.
GCTGCGGGTTGCCTGGAATCACGGCCACATCATTGCGCAGGTAGACCGGTTGCGCCTGCTCAGGGGGCAAGGCCGCCGCCAGGCCGGCGTGCGCTGCCAACAAGGCAATTTCGCGGGCGTGGGGCCCAAGTTCAGCGTACACCGGCTTCAGCCGTGAATTCAGTCCCGCGGCGAGATCGGCATAGGCCGCGTACCCGCTGCCCGCGCCACAGGCAGGCCGCTGCGCGAGCCAGTGCCGGACAGCAGTCAACACCGCGGCCGGGCTACCGACGGCTTCGCTGGTATTGGCGATAGCGACACCGTCAGAGCGCACGAATCCGCCCCAATAGACTTCACCCATGCGCGCATCCTGGCAAACCAATACGCCGGCGGGCTCGTCGGCGGCAGTCAGGTTCGCTGCCTCGCGCGCGGGCGCGGGTGTGACCGGCGGCCATAGCGCCTGCTGCGCGATCGCACGCAGAGTAGAGACTGGCATGACCGGCAGACCTGCGGAAAACGCCAGTCCCTGGGTGATGCTGGCCGCCAGGCGCACGCCGGTAAACGCGCCCGGTCCACAGCCAAAGGCAATGGCATCCAGTTGAGTGAGTGACAGCGCGGCTTCGCCCAGCAACTCATCGATCAGCTGCAACACCTGTTCGCCGTGCCCGCGTTCGGCACGCACCGCACGCCAGCACGACGCAGCGTCGTTCCACAGCGCCACCGAGCACCATTCGGTTGAGGTATCGAGCGCCAGTAGCTTCACAGTGCGTGCACCCGTGCGGGCGCGGGGGCCGGCGCGCAACGGCGCAGCAAGGCCAGGACTTCAGCGGCCGATTCCGCCAGCCGCATCGGCGGCAAGCCTGCCAGCAGTGCGCGTCCATAGCCGCGGGTGCGCAGGCGCGGATCGCAGATCATCACGACACCTCGATCAGTTTCGCTGCGGATCAGGCGGCCCACGCCCTGCTTGAGCGCCAGCGCCGCTTCTGGCAACTGGTAATCACGAAACGGATTGAGCCCCTGTGATTGCAGATATTGCCCGCGCGCGCGCACCTGCGGATCATCGGGCGGCGCGAAGGGGATCTTGTCGATCACCACCAGCCGCAGCGCGTCGCCCTGCACGTCCACACCTTCCCAGAAGCTGGCCGTGCCCAGCAGCACGGCGCGACCGGACTCGCGAAAGCGGCGCAGCAACAGCTCTCGCGGCGCATCGTTCTGCACCAGCAACGGCCACTCGGCCGGCCAATCGGCCGCGCGCAGCTCGCGCGCTGCAGCGCGCAGGGCACGATGACTGGTAAACAACAGGAAAGCGCCACCGGCACTGGCTTCGAGCAGCGGGCGCACGGCGCGCAGCACGGCCAGCGTATGCTCCGCCGAACCCGGATCTGGCAGACCCTCGGGCAGGTACAGCATGGCCTGCTGCTCGTAGTTGAACGGGCTCTCCAGGCACAGCGTCGCGGCACTATCCAGGCCCAGGCGATGCGAGTAGTGCTGAAAATTTCCACTCAGCGCCAGCGTGGCCGAGGTAAAGACCCAGGCGCTGGGATGCTGATCGATGAGCGCGCGAAAGCGCACGGAAATATCGTACGGCAATAGACTCAAGGTGAAACCGCGCGGCGTGATGGCGAAACTGCGCGCACCTTCGGCGGCCAGGGACGCGGCCTCCGTGCCATCGACTCCTGCGGCGGCAGTGCCACCCGGCGCGCCGCCATTGGCGTTCATCACCCGCGCCATATCGGTTGCCAGGGTTCGCGCCCGCACCGCGCATTGCACGATGCCGGGCCCGTCCGCCAACGATTCCATGGCCAGCGCCCAGATCCCCAGCGCCTCATGCAGCTGCTGGCAATCGCTGACGATTGACGCCTCAAGATCTTCCCATGCCACGCGCCGCTCCTGGCGGCCAAGTCGCGCGAGCAGGCGCAGTAGCGGCTGCTCCAGAGTCAGCTGCTGTGTGGCGATTTCACGCTGGGCAACAGCCAGCTGGCTAAGCTCGCGACGCGCATCGGCGAGCAGCGTTTCCAGCTGGCGACTCGAGCAGCTGACGCCAAAGAACTCCGCGGCCAGATCAGGCAACTGGTGCGCCTCGTCGAGTATCAGCGCATCAACGCCCGGCAGCAGTTCACCGTAACCATCTTCCTTGAGTGCAAGATCCGCGAGCAGCAGATGGTGATTGACGACCACCAGATCGGCCTCGAGCGCCGCGCGCCGCGCGGCGAACACGTGGCAGCGCGAGAACTCGGCGCAGCGCGCGCCGCTGCAGCTCTCGCGCGTGCTGGTGAGTGCACTGCGCAGCGGATGCGATTCGCCCAACTGCGCCACTTCGGCCAGATCACCGCTCAGGGTGGCTTCGGCCCAGCCGACAATCTGCGCCAGCAGCCCCTGCTCATCGCCGGGCAGGAGCGATTGCTGCGCGGCGTAACCGGGCAGCTTCAGGCGACACAGATAATTGGCGCGACCTTTGAGCAGCGCTGTTTGCAGCGGCCGGCCGAGCGCGCCGCTGAGCAGCGGAATGTCGCGCATGTACAGCTGATCCTGCAAGGTGCGGGTGCCGGTGGAAATCAGCACGCGCAGGCCGGAAAGCAGGGCCGGGACCAGATAGGCAAAGGTCTTGCCGGTGCCGGTACCGGCCTCGATGAGCAGCTGCTCGCGCGCCTCGAGCGCATCCGCCACGCGTGCGGCCATCTGTCGCTGCGAGGCCCGCGGCGTGAAATTATCGAGGGCGCGTGCGAGCACGCCACCGGGTCGGAACACCTCGTCGATGGATGTCATGTCAACAATTGCCACTTTACTGCAAACGATTTCAAGCCAAGCACCCGCGCCTACCCGCTATACTTCCCGGTACAGGATACGACATGGCGACCACACCCTACACACTGGCCGCAATGCCGGATATCTCCAGAAATGTCGCTGATTGGGTGGCCGAGGTCGCCGCTCTAACGACTCCTGAACATATTCACTGGTGTGAGGGCTCCACGGCTGAGTTTCACAGCCTGCGCGACGAGCTGCACCGTCGCGGCGAGCTGCATGAGCTGAACCCGGCCACGTTCCCCGGCTGTTATCTCTACCGCTCCGACCCCACGGACGTAGCGCGCGTCGAACACCTGACTTTTATCTGTACTGAACAGCGTGACGACGCCGGGCCCAACAATAACTGGATGCCGCCGCTTGAGGCACGCGCAAAGATGCGCGGCTTGTACCAGAACTGCATGCGCGGACGCACGCTCTATGTTGTGCCCTATTGCATGGGCCCCGCCGATTCGCCCTACGCGCGCTGCGGAGTCGAAATAACCGACAGCATCTACGTAGTGCTCAACATGGCGATCATGACCCGCATGGGTCGCGCAGCGCTGCAACGCATCGCCGTTGATGGTGCCTTTGTTCGCGGTCTGCACTCCACGGGTGATCTGAGCCCTGCGCGCCGCTTCGTCATGCACTATCCGGAGCATCTGGCGATCGAGAGTATCGGCTCCGGGTATGGCGGCAATGCGCTGCTGGGCAAAAAATGTCACGCCCTGCGCATCGCCAGCTACCAGGCGCGCAGCGAAGGCTGGCTGGCCGAACACATGTTGATCGTCGGCCTGCAAAGTCCGGCGGGCGACACGCACTACGTGGCCGCGGCCTTCCCCTCGGCCTGTGGCAAGACCAATCTGGCCATGCTGATACCGCCCGAGTCAATGCCCGGCTGGAAAGTGTTCACGATCGGCGATGACATCGCCTGGTTGCATCCCGGTGCGGATGGGCGGCTGTGGGCCATCAACCCTGAATCAGGCTATTTCGGCGTGGTACCGGGCACCAACCCGAAGACCAATCGCAACGCCTACCAGATGATCCACCACGACACGCTGTTTACCAACGTTGGGCTCACCGCCGATAACGAACCCTGGTGGCGAGGGCGCGATGAGGCGGTCCCGGCGATTGACTGGCAGGGTCATCCCTTTGATGCGGCCCGTGGCCCGGCGGCTCACCCCAACTCGCGCTTCACCGTCGCCGCCACACAGAACGCCAGTTATTCCAGCGCCGCCGAAGACCCGCGCGGCGTGCCCATTTCCGCCCTGATTTTTGGCGGTCGTCGCCGCGAGCTTGCGCCCCTCGTTTATGAAGCGCGCAGCTGGCAGCACGGCGTACTGGTGGCCGCCTCAGTGGCCTCGGAAACCACGGCGGCGGCCGAGGGTGAGCTCGGCGTCGTACGCCGTGACCCGATGGCCATGAAGCCCTTCTGCGGCTACAACTTTGGCGACTACTTTGCGCACTGGCTGCGCGTCGGTGAGCGCCTGACGCACGCGCCGAAAATCTTTCACGTCAACTGGTTCCGCCAGAATGCCGCCGGCGAATTCCTGTGGCCAGGGTTCGGTGAAAATCTGCGCGTGCTCGCCTGGGTGCTGGAGCGCTGCGCCGGACGCGGCGGCGCCAGCGATGGTGCTGTCGGTTACTTACCGCGTCCGCAGGATTTGTCGGTCGCAGGCCTCGGTTTGAGCGCCGAGGCGCTGGCGGAGCTGACGCAGGTACCTGCCGAGGCTTTGCGCGCGGAACTGGCCAGCATCCGCACTTACCTGCGCTCACTTGGCGAGCGCGTGCCGGCGGCGTTGTATGCTGAGCTGGATGAGATCGGGCAGCGCCTAAATTAATAGACGCTGCCATTGGCGGGTGCTACGACGCTAGGGCCCCGTTCGTGTCCACAGGGTGCGCTTTGATGTGCACCGTCTGCTTGCCAATCTTCCGACTCGCCAACTCCAGGTCATATTGCGCCTGAAGGTTCTGCCACAGCCGTGCTGTAGTGCCGAAGTAGCGCGAGAAACGTAGCGCCATCTCGGCCGTGACGGCACGCCGGCGACGCACGATCTCATTGACGGTTGGAGTTGAAACGCCCAACTCCTTTGCAAGCTTATAGGCACTCAACCCCAAAGGCCCCATGAAATCATGGGTTAAAATATCGCCGGGGTGTACCGGCTTGAGTTTCCTTGTTGCCATATATTTATCCTCTGCAAACACGCAGCTCAGTGGTAGTCCGTAACCTCCACAGCAAACGCGTCGCCGTTTTCCCATCTAAAGCAGACGCGCCACTGCCTGTTGATCCGGATGCTGTACTGGCCCCGGCGATTCCCTTTAAGGGACTCCAAATGATTCGACGGCGGAATCATCAGGTCGCGCAAATCCCCGGCACTATCCAGATACTTCAACTTCTCACGCGCCCGTTGCTGAATCTTGCCGTCGAGTCCCTTTACGAACTCGCCCTTAAAAACTGCCTCGGTATCCTGGCCATGGAAAGTCCGGATCATGGCTTCATTTTAACGTCATGCGTTCATAACGTCAAGCGTTAATAAACAGCCTGGCGCTCGCCTTTCAGCTTTCGTCGCAGACGAAGCGAATGGTCTGCGGATCATCGCTGGTGGGCACCTTGCCCAGACCGATCATGCCTTCGCCCTTGATGGGCACGGTATCGCGGCGCACGAAGGCCTCTTCCTGACCGAACATCTGCACGAAGGTGCCATTGGTGCTCTGATCGGTGAGCATAAAACGGTTGCGGTTGAAATCGATGCGCGCGTGCAGGCGCGAGATCAGATTGCCACGCACGATCAGATCGCACTCATCGGCACGCCCGATCACCGTCTGCACATGATCGTGATCGACGATTACTGCACGCTCGCCAATGCTGAGGCGCAGGCGCAGCGTGCGCCGTCGGTCCTGTGGATTGAGCGCAATCGCCGGCAGCATGCTGGTGACGTCTTCGGTCTGCCAGAGTACTTCGTAAAGGGCAACCTCGCCGCCCTGGCCACGGATGGTGGCCACATCGATCTGCCGCACCGAGGCGCGCCACTCGGGTGAGAGCCGCTCAACCGTCGCGGCCGTGGTGATGATCTGTCCGGCCTTGGCCTGGCTGGTCATGCGATTGGCGGTGTGCACGCTGGAGCCAAAGACATCGCGGGCCTCGATCACTACCGGCCCGTAGTGGCAACCGATGCGAATCGCCACCGGCTGGCCCTCGTTCTTGAGCTCCGCGTGAGCGTTGATCTGTTTTTGCATCTGCCCGGCGGCGTTGAGGGCATCGTCGGCCTTGGGGAAGGTGGCCATTACCTCATCGCCAATGGTCTTGATGACCGTGCCGTGGTGCTGCTCGGTTGCGGTGCGCATGACATCGATACAGATCGCCACCATGGCACGCGCGCGCTGATCGCCCAGCGCCTCGAACAGCCGGGTAGAGCCGACGACGTCGGCGAACAGGATCGCGAGTTCGATATCCTTGACCATGGTTTCAGTACTGCGGCAGGCCTGAGTCTTGCGAGTTCACATAAGATGGGAGCAGCCGGGGATTATACGCAAGCGCGCTGTCCTGACCATGGCGGCGAAATTGTCGCCACCAGCAACGCTTTCATACAACGATTTCAGTGGATTGCACTCATTAGTGGGCACGCAGCAGCGCCGCCCCCGCTCCTGCCTGACGAACGCCCATGGACAGCCGCTGGCGATAGGCGCGCGCACCAGGCTGCCCCGCATAAAGCCCGAACATGTGGCGCGTGATGGCACTGAGTGGCTCGCCGCGGGCCAGTTCGCGTTCGGTATAACTCGCCATGCGTTCGAGCAGCGCACCCTCCTCCGGCCGCTGCCAGCCGTCGGCGTAAACGGTTTGGTGCAGTTCCGCCAGGATGTAGGGTCGGTGATAGGCCTCCCGACCCAGCATGATCCCCGCACACCACGGCAGCGCGCAGCACGCCTGTTCGATAGTGCGCAGGCCGCCATTGAGCACCAGCTGCAGTGCGGGAAAAGTTTCGCCCAGGCGCTGCACGATCTCCGGCCTGAGTGGCGGTACTTCACGATTCTCCTTCGGCGACAGGCCGCCGAGCACCGCCTGGCGTGCGTGCACGATGAACACCTCGCACCCCGCCGCGCTGACCGTGGCCGTGAACTCCACGAGGCGCTGGAAATCCGCCTCATCGAAAGTCTGCAGCCGCTCGCGTAGCGGCCGCTGCCCCGCACCACCGGCGATGATGCCGATGCGCATCTTGACCGTGACCGGAATACCGACCGCGGCCCGCATGGCGCTGACGCACGCCGCCACGCGCGCAGGCTCCGCCATGAGGCAGGCGCCAAAAGCGCCCGCGTGCACGCGATCGCTCGGGCAGCCGCAGTTCAGATTGATCTCGCGGTAACCGGCGGCCTCGCCCAGCCGCGCTGCCGCCGCCAGGCGCTCAGGCTCGCTGCCGCCCAGCTGCAGCGCCACGGGCTGCTCTGCCGGGTCGAAGTGCAGCAGGCGCTCCGCCGCGCCACGCAGCAGGGCCTCGGCAGTAATCATTTCCGTATAGAGCAACACGCGTGGCGAGAAACCGCGCAGGAAATAGCGGCAGTGGCGGTCGGTCCAGTCCATCATGGGAGCGACCGAGAGGCGGCGATCGACGCCGGCGCTGCTTTTCTCGGCGGAAATGCCTGTTTTTGTAGCGTTTTCCAACTGTGGTGTTGCTGCGGTATTCCTGTGGATTCGGGGTAGTTTATCGTTTGTCGGGGGGACTTGAAGGAGACATGATGCCTTGTCTCCTGCATGTCTCCCCGGAATAGTGATCATGCCGACGATCAAAGTACGCAAGCAAGCGAACGGTGTAACGCGCTACACAGCCATTGCCCGGCTGCGCCGCAAGGGGACAATTCTGCACCGGGAAAGCCGAACGTTTACGCATCGCACGGCAGCCCTGAGCTGGGCCAAGCACCGCGAAGTCGCGCTGGAAGACCCTTCGGCCCTGGTTCGCGAAAAGCAAGGTACGGCCACGCTGGCCGAGTTGATCCGATGGTACATCGACACGTTTGAGACCATTTCTCGCTGGCAGCGAAGCAAGCAAACGCACCTGGAATTCCTGGAGCGCCACGCGCTCGGCAAGTCCAACGCACTGACGCTCACTTCCGCCAAGTTGATTCAGCACGTGCAATCGCGGCGCGCAGAGGGTGCTGGCCCGGCAACGGTCATTAACGACCTCATCTGGATTGGGGTTGTTCTGAGGGCTGCCAAGAGCGTCCGGGAGCTTCCGGTGAGTCCCGATGTCGACGTGCAGGCGCGTAACGCCTGCGGCGAACTGCGCTTGATTGGCAAGCCCAAAAAGCGCGCGCGGCGACCGGCCGCTGACGAACTTGTGAGGCTGCGCGAACATTTCAAGGGCCGCGACCAGCGCGCATCGATCCCCATGCGGGCCATCATGGACTTCGCCATCGCCTCCGCCAGGCGGGAATCGGAAATCTGCCGACTGGAATGGCGCGACAACGACGAAGCCGCGCAAACCAGTATGGTCCGCGACGCCAAGCACCCGACCGGCAAGGGCGGGAATCATCGCCGGTTCAAGTACACACCCGAGGCTTGGGCGCTCGTCACCGCACAACCCAGGACGAACGAGTACATATTTCCCTACGAGCCCAAGAGCATCGGTGCCGCGTTTACGCGCGCTTGCCACCTGCTCGGAATTCAGGATTTGCGCTTCCATGATCTGCGGCACGAGGCCACCAGCCGCCTGTTCGAGCGCGGCTATCAGATTCATGAAGTCGCCCAATTCACCTTGCATGAGTCATGGAACGAGCTGAAGCGGTATACCAACCTTAGACCTGAGAATCTGCGCGACATCGCCTCGCCAGTCGTAAACAAAGCGCACGCTCTGTCGCGTAAGTCATCCCGCGCAGCTAATCGGCCTTCTGGCGTCGCACATCAATCAGCTCAGCAAGATCTGTGGCACTGACAAGCCACGGCGATTTCTGCCCGCCAAGCCGAATCGTCCGGCACGGCAGCAACTTTGACGGCGCCCTGCGCCGCGCCTCAGGGAAGCTCAGCCCAAAGTATTTTGGCGCCACGCGCTCAAGCGGGATGTTGGCTTCGCCGAATTCTGCCAATAGACCGAAATAGGTACTGTTCACGACGTTGACCTGCGGGGTGCTGGTAGTGCTTTCAACACTGCGCCAGTATTCGAGACAATTAAAGATGGAGTTTACGGGCAAAAGTGCTTCAAACCCATCGGCCACTTTGGAAGAACTTAGGAGACTGCGAGCCATGCCAACGGCACGAACAGTTGCTTCCGCAGCCAATGCAAACGAGGCCATTGTCGCGCTCGTCGAATATTCTGGTTCGGGTCGCGTGCCGCTGGAGGATAGAAGCCGGACCGGAGCGATAGCGATCAATCAGCCGAAAATAAAACCCGCGTCGGATGGCACCGCACACAGCGCGACGGCTTTGGCGTATCGGGCTGGCGAGCCTAGAGCCTACACTCTAGACCCTTTCTGGGCATTCGCGACCGGCAGCTTTAGGGCTCTGAATTTGGCGAAGCCTAGCGATTTGTGGTTGCGCCTATAGCGGCCACAAGAAAGTCGCTAATGTAGTGTCTCTGAAATAACTAGACACATATAGCCGACCTTGTTATGATCGACGCATGGCGAACATGGGCGTGGCGATCAAGTTGCGGGCGGCGGAACGAATGCAGCTGGAGCAATGGAAATCCTCCCACGGGACGCCTCAGCAGGTGGCGCTGCGCTGCCGGATCGTGTTGCGAGCGGTGGCGGGCGAGGACAATGTGTCGATTGCCGAGGAGCTCGGGGTGGCACGGCCGACCGTCCAGTTGTGGCGCAAGCGCGTGAGCCAGCAAGGCATTGGCGAGGTCTGGAAGATTGCCCCCGGCCGCGGGCGCAAGCCGCAAATTGATCAAGCCAGACGCGAGGCGATCATCGAGGCGACGTTGCTGAGCAAGCCTGCAGGGATGACTCATTGGAGTTGCCGGCTGATGGCCGAGGAGCAAGGGGTCAGCCGCAGCACGGTGAACCGCTTATGGCAGCTGCACAATATCAAGCCGCACCTGAGCGCTACCTTCAAGCTTTCGCGGGATGAGAAATTTCTGGAGAAGCTGACCGATGTGGTGGGGCTGTACTTGAACCCACCCGACAAGGCGCTGGTACTGTGCTTGGATGAAAAGAGCCAAATCCAAGCCCTAGATCGCACGCAACCGGGGCTGCCGCTGAAGAAGGGCCGGTGCGGCACGATGACGCACGACTACAAGCGCCACGGCACCACCACACTGTTTGCGGCACTGAACGTGCTCAACGGCAAGGTGATTGGGGAGTGCCACAGCCGGCATCGGCATCAGGAGTGGCTGAAATTTCTACGTCGTCTGGACGCTGAGTTCCCCCCGCAGCTGAAGTTGCACCTGGTGATGGACAACTACGGCACACACAAAGAGCCGCACGTGCAAGCGTGGCTGAAGAAGCATCCGCGCTTTGTCTGCCACTTTGTGCCGACCAGTTCCAGCTGGCTAAACTTGGTGGAACGCTGGTTCAGGGAATTGACCGAGAAAGCGATCCGGCGTGGCAGCTTCGTAAGCGTGCCGGATTTGAAGCAAGCGATCGACCAATTTATGCTCGCCTGGAACCAAAATCCCAAGCCCTTCATCTGGACCGCCACGGTCGGTCAGATCATCGAGAAGATCGGCCGAGCGCGGATCAAGATGGAGCAGATCCAACCCGGCTCCACCCTTCCGGGCAGGCGCAAGAAGGGCAAATAATCTGTAACGTTATTTAAGAGACACTACACTAG
>JANMWZ010000102.1:0-1822 GCA_031441585.1 Gammaproteobacteria bacterium | reverse complement strand
GTTCTTCAATGTAAGGTGCTGCCGCCAGTACCTTTGGATGCCGGGCCACCGCCTGCATCGTGCCGGCCCAATCGACTAGCTCGTCGTTTGGGCCGGACACCTGGATGTGGGATGCGACGCCAAGTATCCGCGTGCGCAGTTACTTCTGGAAGCCGTTCATCACCGACAACACCACGATCAGTGCCGCCACACCCAGCGCAATGCCGAGCATGGAGATCAGCGAAATGAAGGAGATGAAGCGGTTGCGGCCGGCACCGCGTTTTTTGGCGCGCGTGTAGCGCAGGCCGATGAAGAGTTCGTAGTTCATGTGCGCCAGTTTGGAATCAACTCGCAACACCTGAACGTGGAGTTTGATCGGAGCAACGGTTCTGGGGGCGAAGGTGGGGTTTCGCGGGGCACTGCCCCGTGCCGCCGTAGCCGGTCGGCTGTGCAAAGCCGACCGTGGGAACAAGGAAATAATCAAAGGGAGTGCTCCCCTTGTTCGTGTCAATGCTTTTCCCGCCCATGCTTCAGAAACCTTTGTGTGATCCGGGCTCGGCCGGCATGAGTGCATGTTAACATTCACGCAAGCGCCTCACCCTCGTCATTCCCGGCCTGCTCTGGCCGCGACAGGCCTTGCACGACACCGTTTTTGACCTCAGCCTGCCGGCGATGGAAACCCTCCTCGGCTTTGGTACACGCACGCACACACCGCAACGGACGCTGGGCGAATGGTGGCGCGACAGCTTTGCACTGCCCGAGATGAAATTGCCCTCCGCAGCCTTGCGTTTGCTTGCGCTCGGTGTCGATCCGGTCGAACGCTGCTGGCTCTGCGCCGACCCGGTGCATCTGGGTCTGGACCGCCAAGGTGCATCGCTGAGTGATCCGGCCCGGCTCGAACTCGACGATGTCGAAGCCTGTGCGCTCCATGCATCGCTGGCGCCCCTCTTCGCCGAGTTCGGCGATTTGCATTGCGACACGCCGCTGGCATGGCACCTCGCGCTGAACGTGGCGCCACCGACCGTGATCGATGATTTGCGCGACATGCTTGGCCGTCCCGCCGATGGGCTATTGCCGCCAGGCGATGCCGGGCGGCCGTGGCGGCGCGCCTTGAACGAAGCACAGATGCTGTTGCATACCCATCCGGTCAATCTCGCCCGCGAAGCGCACGGCAAACCGGTGATCAACAGTCTGGCACTGTGGGGGGCCGGCCAGCGCCCCGCAGTGGCAAAGCCATCTTTTGATCGACTGTTGAGCAACGACACGATCATTCGCGGACTGGCGCTGTGCGCGAAGCTGGCAACTGCTGACCTTCCCGCTGCGTGGGAAAACTCTGCCGGGCGCACCGTCGTCCACTTCGACGGATTGTTAGCACCAACGCGCATGCACGACGCACTGGCCTGGCGTGACGCGCTGACGATACTCGATAAAAGCTGGATCGCCCCCGCCATCGCCGCCGTGAAATCAAGGCGAATGAGGCAGATTGACCTCATAGCATTCGGCGAAGAAGACTCACTGACGCTGACACTGCAACGCCACGATCTGTGGAAGTTCTGGCGGCGGCCGGCGGCCCTCGACGAGTTGGCGACGTGACACGCATCGTCAACCGCCGTTCGCCGGAGCGCACCGTATGGGCACTCGAACAGGCCGGCATCCCGCCGCTGCTGGCGCGGCTGTTCGCGGCACGCGGTATCGCGCGGCGCGAGGATGTCGACACGCGCATCGCGGGCCTGTTGCCGCCGGAGCAGATGAAGGGCATCGCCGAAGCCGCGACGCTGCTCGCCGACGCCATTGCCGATGGACGCCGTTTGCTGATCGTCGCCGATTACGACTGCGACGGCGC
>JANMWZ010000101.1:0-2418 GCA_031441585.1 Gammaproteobacteria bacterium | reverse complement strand
GCGATGGCCAGCGCCTCTGGGCGGATGCCCAACGTCACGGCCCGATCAAGGTACGGGCGCAGGGCTTCACGGGCGGGCAAATTCAGCACAAGGCGCGTATTGCCACTCTGCAACGCAACACCCAGCACTGATCCCTGCTGGTGCAATGTCACCGGGATGAAGTTCATGGAGGGGCTGCCGATAAACCCCGCCACGAACAGATTCGCCGGGCGCTGGTAGAGGTCTTGCGGCGTGCCGAACTGCTGGATCACGCCGTCTTTCATGATCGCGATGCGCGACCCGAGCGTCATCGCTTCGATCTGGTCGTGGGTAACGTAGACCGAGGTGATACGCGTACGCTGGTGCAGCAGCTTGATCTCGGCGCGCATTTCCACACGCAGTTTGGCGTCCAGGTTGGACAGCGGTTCGTCAAACAGAAACATGCCCGGATTGCGCGCGAGCGCCCGGCCCATCGCTACGCGCTGGCGCTGGCCACCGGAGAGCTGGCCGGGTTTGCGGTCCAGCAGATGTTCCATTTGCAGCATGCGCGCCACCTCGGCAATCCGGGCATCCCGCTCGGGCTTGGGAACGCGGCGCATCTCCATGCCAAACGAGATGTTGCCGCGCACATCCATATTCGGATACAAGGCGTAACTCTGGAACACCATCGCAATGTCGCGGTCCTTGGGCGAGACTGTGTTGACCATCCGCTCGCCCATCCATATCTCACCGCTCGACACCTCCTCAAGCCCGGCCAGGCAGTTGAGCAAGGTGGACTTGCCACAGCCCGAGGGGCCGACAAGAATCAGAAACTCCCCGGCATCGATCTCGATGTTGATGTCTTTGAGAATCTGGGTTGCACCAAAACTTTTGGCAACGTTCCGGATCTTGAGAGATTGCATGGCGATACTCCGCGCTGATAACGTGTGAAGGCTCAGTCGACATCCATGTTTCGCTTCAGCGTTGCTGGTCATGGTGTTAAAGCTTGCGCTCAGCCCTTCACGGCCCCCGCGGTAAGGCCTTTGATGAATTGCTCCGACAGCACCAGGTACAGCGCCACCAGTGGCAGCGCCGAGATCGTGAGCCCGGCGAACAGCGCACCCAGGTTGACGGCGTGTTCTCCAAAGAACACCGACAGGCCCTGCGGCACCGTCTTCAGATTCGGGCTGGAGATAAAAACGATGGGCAGCAGAAAGTCGTTCCAGATCGGTATTGCTGTGTAGATTGCCACAATCGCCAACTGGGGGCGCACCAGCGGCAGCATGATGCGGTGGAAGATCGTCCATTCGCTCGCGCCATCGATACGCGCCGCGGCTTCCAGTTGGTTCGGCAGGGCGCGAAAGAAGCCGGTCATGATGAACACACCGGCCGGAATGCCACCGGCGGCATAGACCAGTACCAGCCCCCACAAGCTGTCCAGCAGGCCCATCTGCTTGAGCTGCAGAAACAGCGGCACCAGCAGCAGCTTGGCGGGGATCATCAGCCCCATCAGGATCAAGGTGTAGAGCGCGGCATTGAGCCTGAAGCGGTAACGGCCGAGCGCATAACCGGCCATCGCCGACAGGCTCAGAATGATGGCTTCCGAACCCAAGGTGACGAGCACCGAATTGCGGAAGTAGATGTCGAAGTTGCCCTCACCCAGTACCTTGGCGAAATTGCGCAGGCTCCAGCTCCGCGGTAGCCCGAACGGCTCATTCATGATCTCCGCAGTAGACTTGAACGAGGACACCAGCGCCACCAGCAGCGGCAGCACCACGCCCAGTGTGTTGAGTACCAGCAGCCCCATCAGCAGGACCGTCAACGGTGTGTGTTTCTTCAACACGGTTGTAGCGGTGCTGATTGACAAACCCTGGTGCAGCGCAGTCCGGTGTTCGCACTTGGGAGTGGCCCGGTGGTGCTCACTGCGTCACCTCGCGTTTGCGCAGAAAGTCGGCACCGAACTTGGAGCCGATCAGCACCATCACGAACAACACCACACTCACCGCCGCACCGAGCCCGAGGTCGGTCACCGGGGACGCACCGTCACCAAAAGAAAGTCGGTAAAACATCAGCGCCATGGTGTCGAGCGAGTTGCCGGGGTTGCCGGTGGCACCACCCATCACAAAGGGCAACTCGAACCATTCAAAGGCGCCGATAAAGGACAGGATTACCACGATCGTGAACGAGGGCCCCAGGTTGGGCAGTGTGATACGGTGGAAGGTCTGCCAGTCGCTTGCGCCGTCGAGTTCGGCCGCCTGGTAGATTTCGTCCGAAATAGCGTTCATGCCGGCCAGGAAAACCAGCGTGGGGAAGCCTATATTGCGCCAGATCGAAATCACGATGGCGGTTGCCAGCGCCAGGCGGCGGTCTCCCAGGGGAGCGAATTCGTCCAGGTTGAAGGCGCTCATGGCGAACTTGGTCAGCGGCCCGAACAGCGGGTGCAGGAAGAGTTGCCACAGG
>JANMWZ010000100.1:0-12959 GCA_031441585.1 Gammaproteobacteria bacterium | reverse complement strand
AGGCGATGTTGGCACTGCTCGCTTGCCACCCCGACCAAGACTTCCCACGATAGGAATCGGCCCTTGAAGCCCTCGATGAAACGTAAATCTGGAAACAGCGCACCCGTCACTGAGCCCGATCGTTCGCAATGCTGCCATACGTGTGGCCGTGCGATCGCCGGGTTCGAGAGTGTGCACTACGGCTCGATGGAGGGTGGCTACCGCGATCTGTGCAACCGCTGCTTCAATGAGGAGGTCGCCGAGACCGGCGGCATCGACTTCTCTCACGTGCAGTTCGAGGCGCTCGAAATTTCCGATGCTGCGGGGACCCCGCATCGCTTCCAGTTCGAGGTGAGACTGCTCGGGGATAAGGTCTCGCTGCAGGCCTTCGAACTCGTAAAGGGCGACCCCGGCGGCTATGAGTTTCAGGTGCTCGGGGACGCGGAAGCCGATTTATTCGAGCTGATGGGTCAAATGGTGCCGCGGATCCGCCGATCGCTCGCGCGGCAGCATCTGACAACCGACCCGCACATGCCGGGATGGCATATCGCCGATTTCATGGTCCGCGGCCGTATCGCCTGGCATGACAATGAGGACGGCCGGCTGCCCATGCTCGTGATCGATGGAAAGGAGATCTCCTGGGACCAGTTCGGGTGGATGGTGATGGGCTTCGAGGGCTGGCAGTTTAGGCTGGAGATTAAAGACAGAAGCGAGGAAGTATGAACAGCCCGCACCGTACCGATTTTGGTAGAACCGCCCCACCGCGCGTGAGGATTCTCAAGTGACATCCGAACTTCATCCCAATCAGTTCCAAGTCAATGAGGCGTGGATTGCCTTTCAATTGAACGAGACACCAATCAGTACGGACAAAGACGGGGCGTTTAACTGCCTTTGTCTCATGGATGCAGCAAGCTGCTACATCTTGGGCACAGAGCTACTTTCCACTTCGGAAGCGGAACCATCGCAAAGGCAGGCTCGCAATATGTTGACGACGGCCTGGGAGAAACAAAGAGAATTTCCGCAAACACTCTTTGTGCCTACCGGCCGGTTTGAGGGCACCCTGAAAACGGAGGCGGAACGCCTTGGAATGGCCGTTGTCTTTGCATCAGAGGATCAGCTGCTCGTCTTTATCGGTGAAGCCCGTGATGGCTACCGCGAACACATGCCACTTGCGTGCCCTTGATGCGGGTCTTGCCGTGGCACACGGCCGAATCCGTCAGAATGAAGTCGCGCCCATTCATGGGACCAGTATGCGACGCTGGTTGGTTTCGTGCATGCTGGGTATTCCCCTGCGACATGCATTGATGGCCTTCACTCGTCGGAAACCATCCTCAATGCGCTCTCGTAGTCGCGGCCGCCGTAGAACACGCCCAGGATGGACACCTGCTGCCCGTCGACAGCAAAGGCGATGATCGCCCGGCTCTTGTAGTGGGTGATATGCAGCCCCGGCCGTATATCATCGCGGCGGACCGCCCGCAGCGGAAACTCCCGAAACCCTTCGCAGTGGGCCACGATGGCGTCGGTGTAGCGGCGCGCAATGTCCGGCGAAGCCTCTCCTGCGATGTAGCGAAACAGCTCGACCAGGTCTTCCTCGGCTTCGGGAGCGAAGAGGACCTCGTAGGTCATTTCTTGGAAGTCGCGCGCGTGAGTTCCGCCGTCAGCCGGGCCCGCACCTGCTTGGCGCTGACGGCGCGCGACGGAGTCGCCTTGAGCGCGTCATAGGCGGGGGCCACTCGTTTTTGCAGCCAGCTCTCTACCACACGGTCGCGGGCCATCAGCGTGCGCAGCCCGTCGCGAATCACTTCGCTCTCGGTCGCGTACTCACCGGCGGCCACTTTGGAGCGCACTGCCTCGGCCATCTCGGTAGGCAACGTGATGCTGAATTGCTGTGTGGAGCGCATGGCGGACCCTCTTCGAGGCGAGTAGGATTAAATCCTACGCCCGTTGTCGCCGGGTGTCACGAATCAGGATCGACCGATCGGCCCATTCCCTGGCCCAGAAATGCTGAAGCCGCCTTGCGGCGGCTTCGCGCCCTGGACCGAGGCCCAGGGGGGGTATAGGGCTTTTGGCCCTGTGGCCATTGTCCGCAGTTGGTTGCAAAAAGCAACTATTGGTTGGCGCCAGGGGCCACAGTGTGCGTTCAATCCCAGCCCACCCTTTCCACCCCCTCTAAGCACGAAAACCTATTTTTTCATGCTAGAGTAGGGGTCCTAACCGGTACCCGCCAATAGCTCTATATATAGAGCCGTCGGCCCCATCAAAACGCCGGTCAGCGACCGTCCGGCGGCGCCTGGAGTACCATTGGCTGGCCCAGTGAGGAGAGATCGAATGGGAGCCTTGGATCGCATCACCCAAAACCCCGCCGTCATGGGCGGCAAGGCCTGCGTGCGGGGCCTGCGCGTGACAGTCGGCATGATCGTTGGCCAGATCGGTGCCGGCCGGACCCTCGATGAACTGCTGGCCGACTATCCGTATCTCGAGCGCGAAGACCTCCTGCAGGCCCTGCGCTATGCCGCGTGGCGGACCGAAGAGCGCGAGGTAGAGCTGGTTCACGCGTGAAGTTGCTGATCGACATGAATCTGTCGCCGCGCTGGGTTCAAACCTTAAGCGTCGCCGGATTCAGCGCTGCGCATTGGTCAACCGTTGGCGCAGCGACGGCCACCGATGCGGATATCATGGCTTACGCCATGGAGCACGACTACGTCGTGTTGACCCATGATCTGGATTTCGGCGCCATTCTCGCCGTGACTCAAGGCGCCAAGCCTAGCGTTGTGCAGGTTCGCAGTGGGAATATGCGCCCTGAAGTCATCGGCGTGCTGCTGGTCGCGGCACTGCGTCAGATGACGGCCGAACTGGAGGCTGGTGCCCTGCTCACACTTGATCCGGCTCGTGCTCGACTCACGCTATTACCACTACCATCGAACGATCCATGAGCCTTCCCACGCCACGCGAGCAATGGCAACAGTGCTGTGAGGTAACGCCCGACATTCGTACGCGCTTCGGGGTCGATGCGGCCATTGACTACCTGGTCGGCGAAAAGCTGATGACCTACGCCCGCAGCGGCGAAGGCCACCCTGACATCGTCGCCGAACTGCCGGCCTTTGCGCAGCGCGTCCGCCAACTGTTCACCAGCGTGGAGATTCGCGCCCACTTCGCGCGCGCGGAACACGCTGCACTGGTCGAGCCGGATATTCTCAAGGGCGCTACCGCTGACGAAGTTGAAGACTTCGAAGACCTGGTTGCGGAACGCAAGAGTGATCGTGACCGACGCGCGTGGGTTCAGGCCATGCTTTTGCGCACTGGAAACTGAGTTGCCATGAGGTTGAAGTCGGCCGTTGTTCCCCGCCCTCCTCCGGGCCGCCTCCTCACCCAGGCCGAATTCCAAACGCTCCGGGATGTCCCCCCAGAATCCGAGTGGTTCGCCAACCTCAACAGCCCCGGCACCCGGCGGATGTACCAGATCTCGATCCGCGAATTCATGCGGTTCACCGGCATCGTGAGACCCGAAGAGTTCCGCCAGATCACCCGGGCCCACATCATCGCCTGGCGCAAGACGCTGACGGCCAAGAACCTCGCCGGCGCCACGATTCGCGCCAAGCTCGCCGCCCTCTCTTCTCTATACCAGTACCTGTGCGACAAGCACGCCGTCCCGTTCAACCCCGTCAAAGGCGTCAGCCGCCCCAAGATCGACAGCTACGAAGGCAAGACCCCAGCCATCTCCGACGCCCAGGTGCGCGCCCTGCTGACCGCCCCGAAAGGCAACGGCCTCAAGGCCAAGCGCGACCGCGCCATTCTCTCCGCCCTCTTCTACCATGCCCTCCGCCGCCAGGAACTGTGCACGCTGAAAGTGAAGGACCTGCATGAACGACGAGGCGTGAAGCATTTCCGCATCCACGGTAAGGGCGAGAAACTGCGCTACATCCCGGTTCACACTGGCGCCCTGGGCGCCATCGCCGAATACCTGGACGGCGCCGGCCATGGCACCGACGGCAACGCACCACTTTTCAAGCCCGTGAGAGCCAACGCCCCAGGTTCAAGCATGGAATCCGCCCTGATGCCCTCAGGCGTCTATCGGATGGTCAAGCGCTACGGCAAGCAGGTGGGGATTTCAGTGGACCGCTTCGGGCCGCACGCGGCGCGAGCCACAGCCGCGACCAATGCGCTGGATCAGGGCGCAGACATCGCGAAAGTTCAGGAATGGCTCGGGCACGCAAATGTCAGCACCACGCGCGTCTATGATCACCGGAAGACGAAGCCGGAGGACTCGCCGACGTTCAAGGTCAGCTATTAGCCCAACTTGCGCAGTTGGGCATCGCTTGAAGCCATTTTCGCTGGACCCACAGTAATCGGATCAGGCACTTGCCAGTGGCGCGAGGCTGATTTAGCCGTGTAGTGCCGACCTTGGGTGTTTTCTTTTGCTGCTTTCTCGGGTGTGATAGCGCGCATGTACCTGTGCCACACGACACGCAAGAAGGACGGCAAAGTGCATCGCTACTGGCGCCTGGTGCGCAGCGTTCGGGTGGGCCGACGCGTGATTCAGCAGACCGTGGCACAGCTGGGCGAGCTCGATGAACACGGTCGGCTTGAAGCGCGCGCGTTCGCGCGCACGTTGATCGGTGCACCCGAACAAGCCACGTTGTTCGATGATGGCAGTGCCCATCTGACGGTACCGGTGCGTTTGAAAGGCGTGCGTGTTGAGCGCTCGCGCCAGTTCGGTAATGTCTATCTGGCACTCGCCTTGTGGCGCGGCACGGGATTGGCGCAGCTGTGTGAGCGGCTCTTGCCGATGGGCAAGGAGCAGGTGCCGTGGGAGAAGATGGCAGCAGTGCTGGTCACGGCACGACTGTGCGAACCGTCCAGCGAGTTGCACATCGCCGAGGACTGGTATCGACGCACGGCGCTCGCCGATCTGCTGCAACTGAAGGACGAGCAGGTCAACAAGGATCGTTTGTATCGCGCGCTGGACGAGCTGCTGATGCACAAGGCGGCCATCGAAGCGCATTTATCGCGGCGCTGCGGCGAGCTGTTTGCCATCCAGAACGAAGTGCTGCTGTACGATGTGACCAGTACCTACTTCGAAGGCCAAGCGCTCGCCAACCCACTCGCCCAGCGCGGCTACTCGCGCGATCACCGGCCCGATTGCAAACAAGTGTGCATTGCGCTGGTCGTCACCCTGGATGGCTTTCCGCTCGGCTACGAAGTGTTCCCCGGCAACACCCACGACTCACGTACCTTGCAGACCATTGTCGCCACGATGGAAGCCCGCCACGGGGTGATCGGGCGGGTGTGGATCACGGATCGGGGCATGGCCAGCGCGGCGAACCTCGCGTGGCTGCGCGAGACCGGACGGCGCTACATCATCGGTGCGCCTAAATCAGAGCTGAAGAAGTATGCCGCCTCCCTGGCGACAGCGTCAGGCTGGAGGCTCATCCGCGAAGGCGTCGAGGTCAAGCTCGCCCGTTGCCCTGACACCGGCGAGACCATCATCCTGTGCCGCTCGGCGGATCGCAAAAACAAAGAGCGCGCGATGCACGAGAAGTTCAGCGCGCGCTTCGAAGCGGCGCTCACGCGCCTGGCCTCTCGCATCGATCACTCCAGCAAGCCCATTGATCCGACGCAAGTGAACCGCCAGATCGGGCGCATCCTGCAGCAAAACCAGCGCGCCGCCGCGCGCTTCGATGTGCGCCTCGTCCAGATCGAGGGCGTGGCCCGATGCCGGCTCGAGGTGCACATCAACGCGCCCTTCGATGACTGGGCAGCGATCTCGGAAGGCGCGTATCTGCTGCGCTCGAACATCACCGACTGGTCCGATGAGCAGCTGTGGAAGGCGTATATCCAGTTGACCCAAGCGGAAGCAGCGTTCCGCATTCAGAAAGATCAGCTGCACGTGCGACCCATCTGGCATCAGCGTACCGATCGCGTCGAAGCGCACATCCTGGTCTGCGTCCTCGCCTTCGTGCTGTGGAAAACCCTGGAGCTGTGGCAACAGCGGGCGGGACTGGGCAACTCACCACGCACCGTGCTCGAAGAGCTGGTGCGCATTCAATCCCATGACATCCTCTTGCCCACCACCACGCACGGGGACATCCGCCTGCGCTGTGTCGCCCAACCCGATGAGGCCCAGTCCGTACTGCTCGAACGACTCGGCATTGTCCTACCCAAACGCATGTGCATGAGCGATCTCGATTTGCCCACTGTCGCCCTCAGCGCCTAAGTCACTAAACAAACCACAAATGTAGTGCCGACTTTTTGCCTAAGGCAATGATCCTATTACTTGGCACCGTCGATTCTGCGCAAGTTGAGTTAACCCATCACCCCCACGCCAAATTCGCAGGCACGGCCGATGAATGTGCCTTTTGCACCTATGGCGAACGCTTTCAGCAAATCCTAGTCGCCACGGATGCCGCCATCCAACCACACCTCCATCTTGTCGCTCACCGCATCGGCAATTGGTTGCAGCGCTTAGATGGACGACTGCGTACCGTCCAAGCTGGAGGCCGCCGTGGTTGCTGACCATGATGGCATTGGCGCCTGGGGACGGCGGCGATCCAATGCCAGACCTCAACGCTCGGCAGCCGAAGCGGATCAGGATACTTCGGCCGAAAGATTCTTCGGCATCGGGAAAGTAACGCGTTCGGTGATGCCGAACAACTCCGACACCTTGCTCGCACCCAATTCTTTCAGGCGCGTAACCACTTCCTGCACCAGCACATCCGGTGTCGAAGCGCCGGCGGTGACACCGATGCGCGCCTTGCCGGCTACCCACGCGGGCTCCAACTCGCGCGCATTGTTGACCATGTAGGCGGGCACGCCCTGGTTGGCGGCGACTTCGCGCAGCCGGGTGGAGTTGGAGCTGTTGGACGAGCCGACCACAATCACGACGTCGCATTGCTGCGCAAGGGTCTTGATCGCATCCTGCCGGTTTTGCGTCGCATAGCAGATATCGTCTGTCTTGGGTCCCACGATTTTCGGAAAGCGCGCTTTGAGCGCCGCGATGATCTGGCTTGCGTCGTCGACCGACAAGGTGGTCTGGGTCACAAACGCTAGCTTGTTTTCATCGCCGACTTTGAGACGGGTGACATCTGCGGGCGTCTCGACCAAATACATCCCGTCTTGCGACTGGCCCATCGTGCCCTCGACCTCGGGATGGTTGTGATGACCGATCATAATGATTTCGCGCCCCTGGTTGCGCATCTTGGCGACCTCGACATGCACCTTGGTTACCAGCGGGCAGATTGCATCGAACACCTTGAGGCCGCGCGCCTCGGCTTCGTGGCGTACCCCCTGCGATACTCCGTGCGCACTGAAAATCACCGTGCTCCCGGCCGGCACCTCGCTCAGACCTTCGACGAACACTGCGCCTTTCGAGCGCAGGTCGTCGGTCACAAATTTGTTGTGCACAACTTCATGGCGCACATAGATTGGCGCGCCATGTATCTGCAATGCGCGCTCGACGATTTCAATCGCACGATCGACACCGGCACAAAAACCACGTGGTTTGGCGAGCAGAACCTGCATGCGAAAGTTACCTCATGAAAGGAACTGGATTCTAATCGTGCAGAATGTGTATGGCGAGGCAGGGGTCCCGCCTATCATGAGCTGCACGATAACATCGAGCAGCCGGGCCGCTGTCGCGCCCAGTCCGGGCGCTTGGCCGCGAAGGTTTCCTTATCCGGTTGCTCGTCGTAGGGGCGACGCAGCACGTCGAGCAGTTCGTTCACGAGTCCATCGTCGTTCTGTTCGGCGCGATCGATGGCAAGTTGCGCCAGGTAATTGCGCAGCACGTACTTGGGATTGACGCTTTGCATACGGACGCGGCGTTCGTGCTCCGGCATGCTTTCCGCGCGCACCTGCCCGGCGTATCGACGCACCCACTGAAGCGTACGCTGGCGGTGCGTATCGTTAAGCGTTTCCGGCCGATAATACGCCGACGCGAACGCTGCGAGCAGCGCTTCGTCAGACGCGGCAGGCGAGGTGTCAAGCAGGGCCAGGCGCCGAAAGAAAATGGTCATGTCCGTTTCAACCTGCTGCAGCACTGCCTGCAACTCCGAAATCAGTTCGGCATGGGACGGCGCACGAAAAGTCGAGAACCCCAGTTTGTCCGCCATCATCTGTTGCCACTGTGCGTCAAAACTTTTGCTGTATCCCGACAGTGCTGCTTCGAGTGGTGCCGCATCTTCCACCAGCGGCATCAGCGCATTACCCAGTTGCGCCAGGTTCCACATCGCGACCTGCGGCTGCGCGCCAAAACGGTAGCGGTGGTGCTCCGCGTCGGTGGTATTTGGAGTCCAGTTGGGATCGTAGTCTTCCAGCCAGCCGTAAGGGCCGTAGTCGATCGTCAAGCCCAGAATGGACATGTTGTCGGTGTTCATCATGCCGTGCACGAAGCCCACCCGCATCCAGTGCGTAATCATCAACGCCGTGCGCGTGCAGACCTCGCCAAACCAGCGTATGTATGTTTCCCTGCCAGGCGCACCCAGCCCGGGACAATCCGTTGCCAGGGTGTAATCGACCAGCTTTCGCAGCAGAGCAATGTCATTGCGCGCCGCGAGAAGTTCGAAATTGCCAAAACGCGTGAAGCTCGGCGCTACGCGGCACACGATGGCACCGGGCTCGGGTCGCGGATTGCCATTGTAGAACATGTCACGAATGACGCTTTCACCCGTGGTCAGCACGCACAGAGCACGGCTCGTTGGTACGCCAAGGTGGTACATGGCTTCGCTGCACAGAAACTCGCGAATCGAGGAACGCAAGACAGCCAGGCCATCGGCCGTGCGCGAGTAGGGTGTGGGCCCGGCTCCTTTGAGCTGCAGGGTCCAGCGCTGTCCCGCGCGATTCACGGTCTCGCCCAGGATGATCGCGCGACCATCCCCAAGCTGTCCGGCCCAGTGACCGAACTGATGGCCGCCATAACACATGGCGAACGGATCCATGCCATGGAGCAACTCGTTGCCGGAGAACACCTGCAAGAATTCCGACGATTCACAGGTTGGAGGCTTGACATCGAGCAGTTCAGCCACTTCGCGCGCGTAGGCGATTAGGCGTGGCAAAGCCACCGACCTCGGCACCACACGCGAATAACAGGCGCCATGTACCTGGCGCTGATAATTGGCTGCCTGCGGGTCCGCTGGCAGTTTGCGGGTAAAGCTATTGTCAAAGCGAAGTGTGCTGAGCATCAGAAGATTGCCGCGTTTCAGACAGGTGAATCATGGCAGGCAAATCAAGACGGGGCGGCACGAAAAGTCATTCATGACATTTTCCAGGCTACCGTTGCTCAGTGGGCGTCCGAGTCTTCAGACTGTCGACGGCATGCACCGGAGCCCCGCCCCCCTTCATCAGATCGGCGATGGCGCCGTACACCAGCCGCTGGCTCTCCAGCATGTTCTTGCCGGCGAACACGGGCGACGTCACCTCGATGTTAAAGTGGCCGCCGCCGCCGTTCACCTCGGCCCGTGAATCGGGAATCTGGCGCTCGATGGCCTCGCGCAGCGCGTTGATGACGGAACCTTGGAACTCAGTTGGATGGGACGACATGCGGTTCTCCATTGTATATCAGTAACGCGGCATTTAGCCTGACGTCGAAGAGGATGACCTCCCGATGATCGAGCATGGACTTGAGTGCGGGTGCGCGCAGTTGCTTCACCTTGGCTCCGAGACCTGCACGCCGATGAGCTTCTGGAGATCTCCGGACGTATGCATCTCGCGGACGATGTCGCAGCCTCCGACGAACTGCCCATCGATGTAGAGTTGTGGGATTGTCGGCCACTCGGAGAACTGCTTGATCCCATCCCGAATCTCGGTGGAACGCAGTACATCGACCGTTTCATAGCTCGGCTGCAGCTCGTCGAGGATCTTCACCACCTGGGCGGAGAACCCGCACTGCGGCATGCTGCGCGTTCCCTTCATGAAGAGGACAATCCGATTTGTGGCCACAAGTTCGGAAATCTGTTTTCGGAGGGGTTCGCTTAGAGACATGGTTACACCTTTCGGGTTTGCTGGGGTTCTGTCCGGATTGCCGGGCTATCGCTTGGGATACTCATCAGTTCGTCCTCGACGCTATACGCAGGCAAGGTGGTGAGCCGCCCGTCTTCAACCGGGGCGCCCACGGTGAAGTGATAGAAACTTTGCCACCCGCGCGAAGCGATCCCGAAGGCCGCATGGACCGGATCGTCAAAGTAGCAGCCGATCCCGGTGGCGCGAATGCCCGCCTCTTCAGCCTCAAGGTAGAGCAACTGACCCACGACGCCGGCCTCCCAGAACAGATTCCGGTAGAACGCGGGTCCATATGTGGCCAGACTATTCAAGTAGTCGGCGATCATGGCCACGCTGAAGGCGCCAGCGCCGGCGATCTCCTGGCCGCAGGAGACAGTGGTCGCCAGCGCTCGACAGTCCCCCTCCTGGAGGAGGTACAAAGGGAGCCCGGGCGGGCAGGAGGGCACGCGCTGCCAACAAAATTCTGGACGCATCACTCCCTTAAGGATCTCGACCTTTTCCGGATCTCGGGCGAGCGCATAAAGGCCAGGCGCCAAGCCGTCGACGCGGTGGACGAAAAGCCCGATGTGGATGCGTGGTCGCCAGGGGATCGCGTCCCAAGGCATCAATCGCCGCTCGTGCGTCGGAATCAGTCGGGCGAGCATGCGAAAGAATGTGGCTCGCGAGATCGCCGTCGAGCCATCCATCGCTACCGCACTTCGCCGACCAAGAATGACCTTCTCCGCGCTGAGCAGGCCCTGACGAACAGGTGTCCCGAAAAGCGCCTCTTCTGAGGGAAAATCGGAGAAATCCTCCTTGATAGGCAAACTTTCGCAGCGTCGTGTCGCCTGTGCAACCCCGTCGATCACGGGCCACTCGACGGTGTTTTTGGGGCTCAGCGTGTTGGCCCTCCCCTGCCAAAGCACGCCACCGCCGTTCATCATCAGTGGCTTCGAGTCGGTCGGAAGCGGCACCGACAAATCCCCCGAAATTAACACGAGCAACTCCGCTTCCTCGCGCTCCGCCTGCGCAAAATCCTCATCGCGGTCAAGCCCAAGAAGGCTGGAGAGGGTGCTGTTGCTCACGCCGTCGAGGAGCACCAATCTCCAACCGAGCGCCGCTGCCGCGATACGCAAGCTGGCCAGCGCGTGTCCGACGTCGTGCTGGCAGTAGCGAAACGCGCGCGCGCCGTACTTCCAGGCTTCGCGCCAATGAATCGAGGACAGACCCACAAGGAAGGAGCCCTCAGGGAAAGGCGCAATCAACTTGGCCCACCGCTGTGCGTCGAGCACCGCTCGCTGTTCGAGAGCGTGCTCCCTTGGCGCATAGTGATACACGGCGGCCGTGTCACCTATTTGTTTCAGCGCCGGCAGTACGGCGTAGCCCTCGGTCGGATGTAGATTCCCGCTCGACGGATTTGCGCGCAATGGCCACGCAGTCGTGCCCACTCGCTTCCATGCCGTCAGCGACAGTGCGTAGCGGAAAAAGAGCGAGACCGATTCCAGCGAGAAAGGCGCCGGCGGCACGGTCGGAGTCGCATAGAGCTGCCAATAAGGCAGCAGGCGGCCCGCTTCTGGGAGCGGGAGACGCACCAGGTCAGTTCCCGTATAGCGCCGAAACGGATCGGGCTGCGTTGCCCAGTCCATGTAGCCGAGAGAGGGCGCGTAGCGGTGAAAGTGGTGCTTCGTCCGCTCGTGGTAGGCGACGACCCCCTCTTGGGGAATATATGATTCCCGCTCGGATGCTTTAGCAGACATCGGTAGATCGTGCGTTGCCAGAGCCACTGTGCGGGGGTAGTCGCGATTCGCCTGCGACGGATACGGCGAACTCAACCATAATATGGTCCACGGGCTTGAGATCTTGTCGCAGTAAGCGCCGTGCGCTTGCGTTGATCTCGGGGCTCCACGAGAACAACGAGCCCCGCTCCAAGCGCTTGTTACGCTCGATCATTTTTTAAACCGCCCCGCTTCTTCCGAGCCCTTGGTCGCGTTACCTTCGCTGTATGAGTGCGCACCCACGCCCGCTAGTTTGCCGCCTTGCGCGATTAAATACTCATCACGAATGGGACGATTCTCGAAGTAGCACTCCAGGATTTCACGCGTGCCCGCAGCGTAGCGCGTCTGCGCCGTCAGGCTGGCACCGGAAATGTGCGGAGTCATGCCGTGGTTCGGCATGTGGCGCCATGGGTGATCGGCCGGTGCGGGTTGTGGGAACCAGACGTCGCCGGCATAGCCGGCCAACTGGCCGCTTTCCAGCGCTGCGACAATCGCGTCGCGATCACACAACTTGCCGCGAGCCGTGTTGATCAGATAGGCGCCGCGCTTGAAGTTCTTCAGCGTTTTGTCATTGATCATGTGTTCCGTCTCCGGATACAGCGGACAGTTCAGCGTCACGACATCACATACTTTGGTCAGGCTTTCCAGGCTGATGTGATGGGTCAGGTTGAGTTCCTTCTCGACCGATTCAGGCAGGCGGTGGCGGTCCACATAGTGAAGCTTCACGTCGAAGGGTTTCAACAGGCGAAGTACCCGCAAACCAATGCGGCCGGCAGCAACGGTACCGACACTCATCGCTTCCAAATCGTAAGAGCGCGCCACGCAATCGGCGATGTTCCAGCCACCCTCGACCACGCGGTTGTACGAAGGAATGTAGTTGCGAACCTGCGACAGGATCATCATTATCACATGCTCGGCGACGCTATTGCTGTTGGAATAGGTCACTTCGGCGACGGTGATGTTGCGTTTGGCGGCAGCTTCCAGATCGGTGTGATCAGATCCGATACCGGCGGTCACAATCATTTTCAGGTGCGGCGCCTTGGCGATGCGCTCAGCTGTCATGTACGCGGGCCAGAACGGTTGCGAGATGACGATCTCGGCATCGTGTAGTTCACGGTCGAGCACGCTATCGGTGCCATCCTTGCTGGAGGTCACGACCAACTGATGGCCATTCGACTCCAGATATTTTCGCAGGCCCAGTTCCCCGGACACGCTGCCTAGCAAAACGCCGGG
>JANMWZ010000099.1:0-12898 GCA_031441585.1 Gammaproteobacteria bacterium | reverse complement strand
GTTGCGGGGTCATGGCGGGCGCCGCAGCCGGAGCGCAGCTGCAACGCGGTACAGATCTGAATTCTGGCGTCGCCACCACATGCCGTTGCAGCCGCGACGGCAAGGGAACGCCAAAAAAGATTGCGTTCCACGCAATTCTTTTTTGAAGCGAGCCCGCCCTGACCCCGCAACGACCTTCCCACGCTCCGCCCAGGCGGGCGCCTGAGCTTGCGGGCCCCTGCCCTAGCCTTTGGCCCGCGAAATATAATCCCCGGTACGCGTATCCACCCGCACCAGCTCGCCTTCGTTCAGGAACAGCGGCACGCGCACGACCGCCCCGGTCTCGAGCTTTGCCGACTTCTGTCCACCTGTGGCGGTATCGCCACGCAGGCCCGGGTCAGTCTCGACAATCTTCAGCTCCACATGGGGCGGTGGCGTAACCACCAGCGGCAAATTGTTCCAAAGCGTGACGATGCACACCATGCCGTCTTTAAGCCAGATGGCTGCGTCGCCGACAACGGCTTTTTCGGTGGAATATTGTTCAAAATTATCAGGCACCATGAAGTGCCAGAAGCCGCCATCGTTGTAGAGATACTGCATATTGACGTCCATGACGTCGGCAGCCTCAAGCGACTCGCCCGAGCGGAACGTGCGCTCAATAGTGCGGCCAGTCTTGAGATTACGCACCTTGATGCGATTGAACGCCTGCCCCTTGCCAGGCTTCACGAACTCATTGTCGACGATCGCAAAGGGGTCACCGTCGAGGATGACCTTCATGCCTGATCTGATTTCGCTGGTGGTATAGCTCGACATGTCGTTTGTTCCGCTGCCGGCCACGATTGGGGCCAGCCGAAGGGGCGCGTATGATAACGGCATCACTTGCGCGCCGCCACCGGTCCGCAGGAAGCCTACATGCAAAGCGCGGCCTGGCGCACGGCGCGGGCGCACCGGAGTGCTAGAATTTTCAGAGTGGCTGGCGCCCGGCAGGGGCCACGCCGACCTGCCTTACCCTTAAAGGAGCCCGCGAGTCTTGAGCGACACGACCGCCGTACCGGTACTGGTTCAAAGCGTCAGCCGCGATCCCGTGGAGACGCTCAACAGTCTGTTGCGCAATGCCGGCCTGGCGGTCCATTGCACCTGGATTCCGGCTGTGCAGGACGTACCCGATGCCCTCGAGCAGCTCAATCCGGAATTGCTGGTGGCCTTTGCGCCCTCGACCAAGGAGCTGATTGAAATCGCTTCGGTACGCGATCAATTCGCCACCACCGTACCGCTGATCGTGATACGTGAACAGTTCGACGAGGCCATGGTGGGGGAAGACATGGCCCACGGTGCCCGCGATACCGTGGCGGTGGCCCACCCCGAACATGTGCAGGCGGTCATCCGCCGCGAACTGCGTGCCTTTCGCATGGAACGTACCCTCACCAATACCCTGCGTTCGGCGCAGGACTATCGCCACCAGCTGGAAACCGTTCTGCGTCGCTCAAACGACGCCATCGCGCAGGTGCAGGAAGGCATCGTCGTACAGGTCAACACCTCGTGGCTGGAGCTGTTCGGCATTGCCGAAGCTGCCAGCCTGGTCGGTCAGCCGGTCATGGATCTTTTTGACGCCGATACCCAGACACCGCTCAAGGGCGCGCTCGCCGCCTGTCTGCAGGGACGTTGGAGTGATCACGTGCTCAAGGCCAGAGCACTGCTGGCAGATGGCTCGGCCGTGCCCCTCGAACTGGTGCTCGCCGGCGGTGAATTCGAGGGCGAGCCCTGCGTGCAACTGATCGTGCCGGCGCACAAACGTGACGATCGGCAGATGGCGAGTGAATTGGCGGAAGCGCTCTGCCAGGAACCGGCCACGGGCCTGTGGACACGGCGTCATATGCTGCGCCTGAGCGCTGCGCGCCTGGCCATACCGCCAGCCGGCGGTGTGCGCTGCTTTTGCCTGTTGCGCCCCGACAAATTCCGTCAACTGACGCAGGAAATCGGTGTCACTGCAGGCGAGGAATTCCTGAGCGCATTGGCGGCGCTGCTGCGCGCCATGCTGGGTCCCAATGATCTGGCCGGGCATTTTGGCGCCGCCAGTCTGCTGCTGCTGCTGGAGCGCGGCAATGTCCGTGACGCCGAGGCCTGGTGCGAGAGCCTGATCGAACGCATCGCCAAGCACAATTTTGAGGTCGGTGAGCACAATCTGCATGTCACCTGTTCAGCGGGCCTGGCTACCGCGCCCAGTTCCGATCCGAGCCTCGACACGCTCATCATGGAAGCCATGGACGCCGCGCAGCGCACCACGGAACGCGGCGGCAATCAGGTGCTGGTCAGCGAACACGTTGATCAGGACACGCGGGTACTCGCCTACGATCAGGTGTGGGTCAAGCACATCAAGGCGGCCCTGGCCGACAACCGCTTTCATCTGGTGCAGCAACCCATCGCCAGTCTGAATGGCGATGCGCGGAAAATCTATGACGTCGCCGTGCGCATGCTCGATCTGCAGGGGCGCGAAGTGCTGCCCTCCGAGTTCCTGCCAGCTGCCGAGCGCAACGATCTCATGAAGAGTATCGATCGCTGGGTGCTCAGCGCCTCGCTCGCCTTCGTCGCCAAGCGTCAGCCCGATCTGCTGTTCGTGCGGCTTTCCAAGGACAGCCTGATCGATCCAACGCTGATGAACTGGCTCGATGCGCAGCTTAAGAACTCACTGGCCGAGCCACAACGCCTGTGTCTGCAGATCACTGAAGATGTGGCCACGCGCCATCTGCAACCCATGCAGCGGCTGCTGGCAGAACTGCGCAAGCGGCGGGTACGCCTGGCGCTCGAGCATTTTGGCGCCGGCCGGGATTCGCACGGCCTGCTCAGCGCGCTGCCGCTCGATTTCCTGAAGATTGATGGCTCGCTGATGCAGGGCCTGTCGGGCAACCCCGAGTTGCAGGATCGGGTGCGGGTCATCGTCGATGCGGCTGCTAAGCGCAGTATCCAGACCGTGGCGGAACGCATTGAAGACGCCAACACGATGGCGGTAGTGTGGCAGTTGGGCGTGCAGTACATCCAGGGTTATCTGGTGCACGCGCCCGAAGAGGTAGTACTCAAGTCGTGAGGCGGCCGCCCACCGGCAGGCGCTGTGCGCTGAGCCTGGTGGCAGCGCTGGCGTTGTCAGTGACGCTGGCGCTGGCGGCCTGCGCACCCGATGGCGGTGCCATCAACAATGCGCCGGGCGACACTGCGCCGGTCGGCAGCGCGCTGGCGTCGCAGCAGGTGCTCACGCGCGGCATCGATGCCGGCGCAGTACGCAGCCTTGATCCTTCCATTGCCACCGATATACCGGCCGAGCGGGTGCTCGACGACATTTTCGAAGGACTCACACGCCTTGATCAGGCGGGCGAACCAGCGCCGGGCCTGGCCACGCATTGGGAAACCAGCAGCGATGGGCGTACCTGGACTTTTCACCTGCGCGCCGCGAACTGGTCAAATGGTGAACCAATAACAGCCGCGGATTTTGTCTACGCCTGGCGGCGCACCTGCGATCCGCGTACCGCCTCCGACTACGGGCAGGCGTTGGCAGCGGTGCTCAACGCCGTCGACATCAACGAGGGCCGCGCGGCGCCCGAAACCCTGGGGATTGAAGCACTCGACGCGCACACTGTGGTGGTGCGACTCAACGCACCGACGCCCTATCTGCTGAGCCTGCTGACCAAGGCCTACGCTGCCCCGCAGTACGCGCCAGTCATTGCGGCGCAGGGCGAGAACTGGACTCTGCCCTCGCAGCTCATCAGCAACGGCGCCTTTGTGCTGCGCGAACACCTGATCGGTGGGCGTATCACGCTGGCAAAGAATCCGCGCTACTGGAATGCCGCCCAGGTGCGGTTGCAGAAGGTGGTGTATCTGCCGCTCGATCGCGCGGTACAGACTGATCGGTTTTTTGCTGGCGATCTGAGCTTTACGGATTCCTTTTCCGCCGAACAGACCGCGTGGCTACGCCGCCGACTGGGCTCCCAGGTGGTGAGCGCACCGTACCTGGGCAACTTCGTCCTGGGCGTCAACGCACTGCGCCCACCCTTCGCTGGCAATCGGCCGCTGCGCCTGGCGCTGAGCATGGCCGTGGATCGTGAGACGCTGGTGCGCTATGTGCGCCAGGGTCTTTATAAACCGGCGTGGACGCCAACGCCGCCGTTGCCCGGCTATGCCGCGCCCATTCCTGCCTGGGCCACGCTGCCCGAGGCCGAACGCCACGCACAGGCGCGACGCCTTTACCAGCAGGCGGGTTACTCGAGCCGCCATCCATTGCACATTGAGCTGCACTATCCGACCGATTCCGATAACCGTCGCACCTACGAAGCGGTGGCCGCCATGTGGCGCATGAACCTCGGCGCCGAGGTGAGCACCTACAACGAAGAGTTTCGCGTCCAGCTCAACGAGCGACACCTGAAGAAGCTGCAGCTGTTTCACTACGCCTGGATCGGCGACTACCCCGACCCTTACACTTTCCTGCAATTGTTTCAAACCGGCTTCGGTTACAACGATGGTGGCTATTCCAACCCGCACTATGACCAGCTGCTGGCGCGCGCTGGCGCCCAGAGCAATGCGACCCAGCGGCTGGCGCTGCTGGCTGAGGCGGAAGCGTTGCTGGACGAAGATGTCGCCTGCATCCCGCTCTACTATTACGCCAGCCGCCATCTCATTAAATCGTACCTGCGCGGCTGGACCAGCAACATCCAGGATCGCAATCTCTCGCAATATATGTACGTGCTCGAGCACGAGGGCCGCTGATGCTGCGCTTCCTGCTGCGCCGGCTGCTGACGGCGATTCCGACCCTGCTGGTGATCGCAACGCTGGCCTTTGCGCTCCTGCACCTCACGCCCGGCGGCCCCTTCGATTCGGACCGGCTCATGCAACCGCAGATTCAGCACGCCATCGAAGCACGCTACCACCTGGATGAACCCCTCTGGCGCCAGTACCTGCGTTACCTCAAAGATCTGGCACACGGGGATCTGGGGCCTTCATTTCAGTACCGCAACACTTCAGTCAACGACATCATCGCGCAAGGCCTGCCGATCGATCTGATGATCGGCGGCTGCGCCATCGCCTTTGCGCTCACTGTCGGCGGTGGCATCGGTCTTGCGGCCGCCTCGCGCCCCGGCACGCTGCGGGATCGACTGCCCATGACGCTGGCGATGGTCGGCATCTCAGTGCCGGGTTTTGTGATTGCCCCGGTCCTTATTCTGGTTTTCGCCATGCGCCTGCACTGGTTGCCCGCGGGCGATTGGGTCGCTGGTTCCTGGCGTCACCTGCTGCTGCCCTCACTGGCGCTGGCCCTGCCCTACACGGCTTTCATTGCCCGGATCGTCCGCGCCAGCGCGCTTGAGGTCATGGGCACGGCCTTTATCCGCACCGGGCGCGCCAAAGGCCTGGGATCCGGCGCGCTCCTGCTGCGCCATGCGCTACGGCCTACACTCATGCCGCTGGTCTCGTATCTGGGGCCGGCACTGGCAGGCGTATTGACCGGCTCGATCGTGATCGAACAGGTCTTCGGTCTGCCGGGGGTTGGTCGATTTTTTATTACCGGCGCGCTCAACCGCGACTACACCCTGGTGATGGGACTCACGCTCCTGTACGGCGCACTGATCATCGTCTTCAACATCGCCGTCGACCTGTGTTACGCGTGGCTGGATCCACGGATACGCCGCGCCCAATGAAGGCGCCACCGATAATGGCTGGGTCGTGGCGGCAGCTGTGGCAGCGCCTCAGCGCCCGGCGCAGTACCGTAGTCTCATTGTGGATACTGCTGAGCATTGTGGTAGCCGCCTTTGCTGTGCCAGTGCTTTCACCCTACGACTATGCGACACCCGCCTGGACCCGCATCTTCACGCCACCCTCGCTGCAGGGTGGCCAGATTTTCGGCACCGACGCCCTGGGGCGTGATCTGCTGGTACGGGTCATGTGGGGCTGCCGCATTTCACTGCTGGTAGGGCTGGTGGCCAGCCTGGTCAGCGTCGTCATTGGTGTGCTGTGGGGCGCTACCGCCGGTTATATCGGTGGCCGCACCGATTCGCTGCTGATGCGCAGCGTCGATGTCCTGTATTCAGTGCCCTTCATCCCCCTGGTCATCGTCCTGAATGTCCTGTTCGGGCGGCACCTGCTGCTGGTTTTCGTGGGTATCGGCGCGGTCTCATGGCTGGATATCGCGCGCATCGTGCGGGGTCAGACCCTGAGCATACGCAGGCGCGAGTATATTGAAGCCGCCCGCGCCCTGGGCGTGCGCGCGCCGGGCATGATCCGCCGTCATGTGATACCAAATCTGCTCGGCATCGTTATCGTCTATGCCACGCTAACGGTGCCGGCCGTGATCCTGTTCGAAGCACTGTTGAGCTTTCTGGGCCTTGGCGTGCAGGCGCCACTCGCCTCACTGGGCTCATTGGTGGCCGATGGCGCCAGCGAAATGCAATCGAACCCCTATCTGCTGATCATTCCTGCCGCGTTGCTCGCACTCATTGTTCTTTGCCTCAACCATCTCGGCGACGGCCTGCGTGATGCGCTCGATCCTCATGAACACTGAGCCGGACGCGGCCCCGCTGCTGCGCGTCAATAACCTGTGCGTCGACTACCACGGCGTTCACGGCACCCTGCGGGCAGTGCGCGATCTCAGCTTTGAACTCAAGGCCCACGAGTGCCTGGGTGTAGTCGGCGAATCCGGTTGAGGCAAGACGCAACTGCTCTATGCACTGATGGGCCTGAACAGCAACGCCGCGCAGCTGCGCGGCAGCGTGCGGTATCGCGGCGAGGAACTGCTCGGCGCCGCCCCCAGGCGTCTGGCAGCACTGCGTGGTCGACGACTGGCCATGGTCTTTCAGGATTCAATGGGCGCCCTGAATCCGTACCTGCGCATCGGGGTGCAGCTGTGCGAAGGCGCGCGTGCCCAATTGGGCTTGACGCGCAGCGCTGCGCAGTCACGCGCCGCGGCGCTGCTCGAGACCGTGCAGATCGACGCGCCGGCGCTGCGCCTGCGTCAGTATCCTCACGAGCTTTCTGGCGGCATGCGCCAGCGCGTCGCGATCGCCATGGCGCTGATGTGCGAACCAGAAATACTGCTGCTCGATGAACCCACCACCGCGCTCGACGTGACGGTGCAGGCGCAGGTGCTGGCTCTGCTACGCGAGGTGCGCGAGCGCACCGGCGTCGCCATGGTTTTTGTGACTCATGATCTGGGCGTACTGGCCGCCATCGCCGATCGCGTCGCGGTGATGTACGCCGGGCGCGTGGTTGAACTCGCTCCCGCGACGCAGCTCTACGCCACACCGCGACACCCTTACACCGCGGGCCTGCTGCACTCCATGCCGCGACTCGATACGCCGCTGACGGCGCGACTGCCCGCCATCCCCGGGCAGCCGCCACTGGCGGGCGCGGCTGATGCGGGCTGCGCCTTCGCGCCACGATGTGCGCTGGTGCATGAACGCTGCCAGAAAGTGCCAGCGCTGCGCGCGCTCGCAACCCCGGCCAGTAGCTCGTGGGTAGCCTGCCATTTGACAGCGCCCGCGGAGCGCATCCGCGAGGCCTTAACATGAGCGCGGCACTGCTTGAAGTACGCAATCTGCGCGTGCGCTACCGGTCCGGGGGCCGGGAGCGCGTGGCTGTGGATGGTGTCAGTTTTGAGCTGGCCGCGGGCGAGAGCCTCGGCCTGGTCGGTGAATCAGGCAGCGGAAAATCGAGCATCGCCCGCGCCCTGCTGCGGCTGGTGCCAGCGCGCGGCGTAGCGCAATTCGAAGGCCGTGACCTGCTGCAGCTGCGCGGCGCAGCCTTGCGCGCGACCCGCGAGCATCTGCAGATCATCTTTCAGGATCCGCTCGCGGCACTGGATCCGCGCATGCGCATTGCCGAGATTGTCGGTGAACCGTTGCGCGAGTTCCGGCCGCGGCTCACCGCCGACGAGCGGCGCGCGCTGGTGCGCTCGATGCTCGAGCGCGTCGGCCTTGAGGCCATGCACCTGGATCGCTACCCGCACGAGTTCTCCGGCGGTCAGGCCCAGCGCATCGGCATCGCCCGGGCATTGGTGCTACGGCCCAGACTACTGCTGTGCGATGAGCCGGTGGCCTCGCTTGATGTATCGATCACTGCGCAGATCGTCAACCTGCTGCGCGATCTCAAGAGCGAGTTCGGCTTGAGCCTGCTGTTCATCGCCCATGACCTGGCGATTGTGCGCCAGGTCTGCGAGCGCGTCATGGTGTTGTATCGGGGCCAGGTGATGGAAATTGCGCCACGCGAGCAGCTCTACAGCGCACCGCGCCATCCCTATACCCGTGCCCTGCTGGCCGCCGTGCCAACGCCGGATCCCGCGCACGCCAGACCGGCTGCGCTTGCCGTGGCCGAGCCCGAAACTGCGCCCACTGAGCCCGGTGGCTGTGTATTTCGCCAGCGCTGCCCGCTGGCCGCGGCGCGTTGCAGCAGCGAAGCCCCCTCACTGCGCGCGATTGGCAGCGGGCTCGTGGCCTGTCACTTCGCCGACCCGTAGGCGCTTTTCTTCAGCCGCCGACGCCACAAAGGACTACCATTGGCGCCCTGCTATCAGCAGCGCAGCATTTTGTAAGGTGCCCGCATGGATACAAAAGACCCGAGCCAGCTCCAGGACCCGAACAGGATTTTCCCGGGCCAGAAACTGCTCATTCCCTGAATCAACCATTGAGGAGCGTTAAGACATGACGATGAGAAACTTTAGGTTGGCCGGATTTTTAACGGTCACCGCAGCCCTGCTACTGGCCGCCTGCGCCAGCCAGATGGAACCGGCCCAGACGGCGATTGCCGGCATCGAATCGGCGATCAGCAATGCCTCGGCTGACGCTGGCAAATATGTGCCCGAACAGCTCAGCGCCGTGCAGGCCAAGCTGACTGATCTTAAGGCCGCTTTCGACAAGAAAGACTACAAGAGCGTGCTAGCCGGTGCCCCGGCGCTGCTGAGCGAAGCCCAGGGCCTGCTCGCCACTGCGGCGATGAAGAAAGAAGAAGTCATGAAAGCGATGAGCGCTGAGTGGACCAGCATGGCCGCCTCACTCCCGCAGCTCGTCTCGGCAGTGAAGAGCCGCGTTGACGTGCTGAGCAAGAGCCACCATGCGCCCGCTGGCGTGGATCTGGCCGCTGCCAAGTCCGCTCTGGCCGATGCCACTCTGCTGTGGGGCAAAGCCCAGGCTGCCTTCTCCTCAGGCAACGTGGAAGAAGCCGTCACGGCCGCCAGGCAAGTCAAGGCCAAGGCCGAAGCTGCCGCGACCGCGTTGAAGTTGAAGCTGCCCGGCGCTGCGCCCGCCGCCGGCTGATAGGTTGTAATTGCCCGGGGCTGGGTCGCAGTGCGGCTCAGCCCCGGAGCATGGCTCCCGGGACGCTTTGTGTCGCGCGCCACTATGCCGGCCCTCTCGCCGGCAGATATGCTCTGCGGATGCTCAATACCGCCAGCGTCCAGATCGATCTCAACGCCCTACGCGAGAACCTCGCCGTGGTCCGCTCGCTCTGCCCACACAGTCGCATCCTGGCGATGGTGAAAGCCGATGCGTATGGACACGGCATTGTACCGGTGGCGAAAGCGCTGGCAGCTGCCGACGGCCTCGCAGTAGCGCACCTGAGCGAGGCACGGCTGCTGCGCGGCGCGGGCGTTACCCAGCGCTTACTGCTATTGGCGACTTTGCTCGACGAGGCCGAACTGGTCTGGTGCTCGAATCAGGGCATTGACGTGACGGCGCACGATCAGTCTTCGGTTGCCGCTATTGCCGCGGTGGCGCGCCACGCGCCGCTGCGTGTCTGGCTGAAACTCGATTCCGGCATGCATCGGATTGGCCTGGACCCAGGCGCATTTGTTGAAGCCGATCGAGTGTTGTCCAGGCACGCAGGCGTTGCCGAGCTGGTGCATATGACGCACTTCGCCAGCGCCGGCGACCCGGACAGCGCCGCCATGGATCTTCAGCTGTCCTGCTTCCGGAAATGTCACCAGGCCAACCCGGCTGCGAAGGTCAGCCTGGCCAACTCTGCCGCCCTGATCGCGAGGCCCGAGACTCGCGCTGACTGGGTGCGCCCGGGCATCATGCTTTATGGAGACAATCCCGTTGCCGCCCGCCAGCCCTTGCCATTGCGGGCCGCGATGAGTTTGCGTGCCCACATCGTGGCCATTCGCGCCATCGCTGCGCATGAATCCGTCGGCTACCACGCGCGCTGGACCAGCACCCGCCCCAGCCGTATCGCCACCGTCGGCATCGGCTACGGCGATGGCTACCCGCGCCATGCCGCCAACGGCACGCCCGTGTGGATAGACGGGCAGCTGGCGCCGGTGGTCGGAACGATCTCGATGGACTCGATCGGTGTCGATGTCACCGACTGTCAACGCGCGTCAGTTGGCGGTGTCGTGACCTTGTGGGGCACCGAACTACCCGCAGCCACGATAGCCGAACACGCCAGTACAATTTCCTATCAACTCTTTACAGCACTGAGCCAGCGCGTGAATCGCGAGTACCTTGCTTAGGGAACGCCCGGCACTCAATGGCCGCTCTCACTCGACGACCACCGCCTCGAGCCGGTCTACCTTGCGCCAACCGCGCGGTAGCACTGCGCCACGCTGCGCCCGCTCGCCCCGATAATGACTGAGATCGGCATCGCTCAGGATCATCTGCCGCTCGCCAGAATACACGCGCAGCGCCTGGCCACTGGCCACCACCATCACGGCGTTCATCAGTTCGCTGCGATCCGCCGCCTTCTTGCCGGGAATAGCGAACAGCTTGTTGCCCTTGCCGCGCGGCAATTCAGGAACTTCGGCCACCGCGAACACCAGCAATCGACCCTCAGTGTTAACAGCTGCCACCAGCGCCGTCGCCTCAGGCACTGGCACCGGCGGCAACACCAGCGCGCCGGCACCGACATTGATGACCGCTTTGCCAGCGCGATTGCGCGAATTCAGCTCAGCGAGCCGAACCGTGAAACCGAAGCCGGCGTCGGTCGCCAGCAGCCACAGGTCGGTGGGTTCACCGATCAGGACACCGGCAAAGCGCGCACCATCAGG
The DNA here is from genome assembly GCA_031441585.1 of Gammaproteobacteria bacterium. GTDB lineage: Bacteria > Pseudomonadota > Gammaproteobacteria > Steroidobacterales > Steroidobacteraceae > FEN-1191. The sequence goes on along the minus strand of JANMWZ010000099.1, from coordinate 1,908 downwards.
CGGATCGAGCCTGCCCGAGAGCGGTTCACCGGCACCGCGTGCCGAGGGCAGGCTGTGTGCAGGTTGACTGTAGGCGCGTCCAGTCGTGTCGATAAACAGTGCCGCCTGCGTGCTACGACCACGCGCCGCCGCCTGGAACGCATCACCGGTCCTGTAGGTGAGCGTCAGGGGATCAATCTCGTGCCCTTTCGCTGCCCGCACAAAACCGCCGGTTGACAGCACGATGGTCACCGGCTCGTTGACCACCAGCTCGGTCTCCTCGATGGCCTGCGCGGCGGCGCGCTCGACAATGCGCGTGCGCCGCTCGTCCCCATACTCATCGGCATCGGCGATGATTTCGGCGCGAATCAGCTTGGTCAGCCTGGCCTTGCTCGCGAGCAAAGCCTGGAGTTCGCTGCCCTCATCAGCCAGGCGCTGCTGCTCGTCGCGGATCTTCAGCTCCTCCAGTCGCGCCAGGTGACGCAGTCTGGTATCGAGGATGGCTTCGGCCTGCTCATCGCTGAGCTTGAAGCGCTTGATCAGTACCGGTTTCGGCTCTTCCTCGCGGCGAATGATGCGGATCACCTCGTCGAGATTGAGGTAAGCGATCAGCATGCCATCGAGTATGTGTAGTCGCCGGGTGACTTTATCGAGCCGGAATTCCAGTCGGCGTCGCACTGTCCGGCGGCGGAATTCCAGCCACTCGGTCAGCAGGCCTTTGAGTCCCATGACGCGCGGCCGGCCATCAAGGGCGATGACATTGATATTGACGCGGTAGCTGCGCTCGAGATCGGTGGTCGCGAACAGATGCGCCATGAGCTGCTCGATATCGACGCGGTTGGAACGCGGCTCAATCACCAGGCGGGTCGGGTTCTCATGATCGGATTCGTCGCGGATGTCCTCCACCATCGGCAGTTTCTTCTCGCCCATCTGCTGCGCGACCTGCTCGCGCACGCGACTGCCAGAAACCTGGAACGGCAACTGGGTGACGATGATGTGGCCGGTTTCCTGTTCCTGCTCCCAGACCGCGCGCGCCCGAAAACTGCCCACGCCCTTCTCATAAAACTCGTTCAGCTCCGCGCGCGCCGTGACGATCTCGGCACCGGTCGGCAAATCGGGCCCTTTGACAAATTTGAGCAGCCCACGCGTCGTCAGCTCCGGATCATCCAGCAGCGCCACGCACGCCGCGGCAATCTCCCGCAGATTGTGCGGCGGAATGTCGGTCGCCATGCCAACCGCAATGCCTGAAGCGCCGTTGAGCAGCAGGTTCGGCAAGCGCGCCGGCAACTGCAACGGCTCTTCCAGCGTGCCATCAAAATTCGGACCCCAGTCCACAGTGCCGTCGGCCAGCTCATCGAGCAGCACATCGGCATAGCGCGTCAGCCGCGATTCCGTATAACGCATGGCCGCAAAAGACTTGGGATCATCGGCCGAGCCCCAGTTGCCCTGGCCATCGACGATCGTGTAGCGATAGGCGAAATCCTGCGCCATGTGCACCATGGCCTCATAGCAGGCCGAATCGCCATGCGGATGAAACTTGCCGATGACATCGCCGACCGTGCGCGCCGACTTCTTGTGCTTGGAGGCCGCTGACAGACTCAGTTCGCTCATGGCGTAGACGATGCGTCGCTGCACCGGCTTGAGACCATCACCGAGTGCCGGTAGCGCACGGTCGAGAATCACGTACATGGAGTAATCCAGGTACGCCTTCTCGGTGAAGCCTGCCAACGGGCGCTTTTCCACGCCTTCGAAATTCAGTTCCTCGTTCTTCATGGCGCAGGCCGGGCAGAAGCGGAGGAAAAAGACGCCAGTACGCGCGCTCGGCGCTCAGACGATGGTCCGGTCTCGGGAACGCCATGAACCCATCCATGGGGGCTCCGGGGGCGACATCCTGTCGCCCACGGTCCCGGGACCGGACCATCGTCTGAG
>JANMWZ010000098.1:0-2040 GCA_031441585.1 Gammaproteobacteria bacterium | reverse complement strand
ATCGGCGCCTTATTCACACGTTATGCGGCCCTGTGCGTACTGCTGGCGTTGGGAGTGAGCCTGGCCGCGCCTCTTGCAGTACGGCTGCTGGCAACCAGCAACTACGCCTCGGCCGCCGGCCTGGTGCCCATCGTCGCGCTTGGCTGGGTTTTCAACGTCCTGGCAGAGCTCTCGGATGTCGGCATCCTCATTGCCAAGAAAACCCATCTCAAGCCGCGCGTTGCCGCCGCCGCAGCGGTTATCGCCGTGCTCCTGCAGCTGGCGCTGACGCCCACCTTCGGAATCTACGGCGCCGCCACCGCCACCGCCCTGACCTATTGCGCACTGTTCGCCATCAACATGGTAGTGGCGAGGCGCCTGTATCGATTTGTGGTGCGCGGTCGGGATTTTCTGGCGATCACCGTCGCGGCTGTCACGAGCTACGCGTTGGGCTTCAAATTAAGCCACTGCTGGTCCATGCTGCCGGGGACGTTGCTCGGTACCACTGCCGGTGCGGTAAGCTACGTGGGGATACTCCTGATCGCACGCGTGACCACAATTGCCGAGATCGCTGCTACCGCGCTGCGCAAACCCGCTTAGGACCCGCGTCACAATAAACTATACAAGTTGTTGACATGCATGCGATACTGCCGAGCACGATGCGCGATGCCTCAGCGGTCCGACAGATTCAATCGAAGTACCGACGCCTGGCGCCGATGATGGACGAGCGCATGCGCCGTCAGTGGGCGGCGAGCGAGGCGGAAGCGTATGGCTGGGGCGGAGTGAGCGCGGTGAGCAGCGCGATTGGCATGTCGCGCGTCACGGTGGAGAAAGGGTCGATGGAGTTGGCGGCGCGAGCGCAGCATCCGCGTGCCGCGGTGAGTTCGCGGATTCGCCGCCCCGGCGGCGGCCGCAAAAGCCTGGGTGAAGCTGACCCGCAGTTGTTCGCCGCATTGGAGCAGTTGATTGAGCCGATGACGCGCGGGGACCCGATGTCATCGATACGGTGGACCTGCCTGAGCACGAGCCATTTGGCCCAGGCCCTGACGCGTCAGGGCCACACGCTGAGTGCACGCAGCGTCGGTCGATTGTTGAACGAAGCGCACTACAGCCTGCAGGGTAACCGCAAGACGCAGGAGGGCGGAACCCATCCGGATCGCAATGCGCAGTTCGAGCATATCAATGCCACCGTGCAGGAGTTTCAGCATCGTGGTCAGCCGGTGATCTCGGTGGATGCCAAGAAAAAGGAGCTGGTCGGCCAGTTCAAGAACGCCGGACGCGAGTGGCGGCCGCGCGGCGCGCCCGAAGAGGTCAAGGTGCATGACTTCGTGGATAAAGAGCTGGGTAAGGTCACGCCCTATGGCGTGTATGATTTAAGCCAGAATGAGGGCTGGGTGAGCGTCGGCATCGATCACGACACGGCGCAGTTCGCGGTGCAGGCAATCGGCCGGTGGTGGAAGAAAATGGGTGCCCCGCGCTACCCCCACGCCCAGGAACTGTTGATCACGGCCGATGGGGGTGGCAGCAACAGCAGCCGCTGTCGCTTGTGGAAAGTCGCGCTGCAAGCTCTGTCGGTGCGCTTACAGATGCCCATCCACGTCTGCCATTTCCCCCCTGGCACCAGCAAGTGGAATAAGATCGAACACCGGATGTTCTGCCACATGACCCAGAACTGGCGCGGCCGACCGTTGGTGAGTCATGAAGTGATCATCAAGTTGATTGGTCACACGAGAACTCAGGAAGGCTTGAGAATACGCGCTGAACTGGACCGCGGGAGCTATCCGACCGGCATTAAAATCAGCAACGCAGCGCTCGCCGCACTGAACATCAAGCACGATGCTTTCCACGGTGATTGGAACTATGTGCTCTTACCCAAGAAAACGCAGAAATAATATTGCATAGGTTATTCTGACGCGAGTCCTTACGACACGACTTCGACCGCTTGGCAGGCATATTTTCAGCAATGACAGAAAAGCAGGTGCAGGCGATTTGTACGCAGTATGTTGCGGAGATCTCACGCCGCTAACCATTCATATTTCGGGTTCGGGCCGCGCTATTGAA
>JANMWZ010000097.1:0-23395 GCA_031441585.1 Gammaproteobacteria bacterium | reverse complement strand
AAAATAATGTATATTAACCGCTGATTACTAGGCTAACCATCAGTATAGCTGTGATTGTCAGAAGCTGCTGCGTCGACTCAGTTGAGCGCCTGCGTAGCGCGCTCTAACCCGCCTAACTCACGGGGGAGGCCGAGTGTGGCGATTAGTCCGGTTTTCACGCGTACGCACCAGATTCTGCTATCGCAGGGATCTCCGAAGGTCGGGCAGAATACGGCGGCCTACATGTTTGCAGGTCGCTTTGCACACTGCTAAATGCCGTGCTAAAATTCTTTACCTTAGGTAAAGAAATATGGTGTGGGTAAAGAATTCTGTGAGTGAATCGACGATTTCAAGTAAGGGACAAATCACCGTGCCCAAGGCCATTCGCACCCGATTGCACCTGAAGGTCGGGGACCGGCTGCGATTTCTGGTGGAGGCGGATGGCTCGGTGCGCCTCGCGCCGGCTACGCGCGATGTGGCGACGCTGCGAGACATTCTGCCGCGCCCGAAACGTCGAGCAACACTTGAGGAGCTGGACGCGGTCATCCGGCAGCACGCTGTGGATCGCCGACGCTCGTGATAGGCGTCGACACCAATGTTGTCGTGCGCCTATTGGTGGTCGACGACGAGGCTCAAACTGCTGCCGCGGTGCGCTACCTCAAGACCCATTGCTCCGGTGACGAACCGGCGCTGCTATCGGATATCGTTCTGGTAGAAACCGCCTGGGTGCTGGAGGGTTTTTACGATTACTCGCGGGCGCAGGTTGCTGCCGCCCTCGATGGGCTGCTCAGCAGCGCACAGTTGCGCACCGGCAATGCCTCGGCAGCGGTCGCCGCGCTGCAGCGATATCGATCCGGCACGGCTGATTTTGCCGATTGCCTGCTCGGAGTGAGCAACGCGCAGGCGGGCTGTGAGCACACGGTGACCTTTGATCGCAAGGCCGCCAAACTGGAGGAATTCAAGCTGTTGGCAGTTTCCTGAGTCCAGGGCCTCTACCGGGCGAGTCGGCGGCGACAACACGGTGTGAATTAGCACGCAAGCAGTGGTTTTGGTGCTTGCATTCCCTGTTTCTCTGTGGCTACATATTGTGAAATGTAGCCACAACGAGTACGGCCATGGAAGTTTCGATTCGCGAGATGAAAAACAGCCTGTCCAGATACCTGAAGCTGGTGCAGGCTGGGCGCGACGTCACGATCACCAATCGCGGTCGACCGGTTGCCCGCCTGACTTTGGTGCCTGATGCGGGTCGCGCTGCAACTGCCGATGCCATTGAACGCATCAAGGCGCTCCCCTGGGTGAAGCCTGGCGCGGGTCGTAAAGTGCGCGGCCTGAAGTCAGGCATCGAATTGCGCGGCCCGGGCGTAACCGCTGCGGAGCTGGTGCTGCAGGATCGCAATTGATCCTGTACCTCGACACTTCTGCTTTTGTCCGGCTCTACATCCGCGAAAGCGGTCACGAAAAACTGCTTGCGGTAGCCGGCCAGGCAATAGTAGTTGCCTCACACGCCATTGCCTACGCTGAGATGCGCGCGGCACTGGCCCGTATGCGTCGGATGCAACGCTTAAGTAAGGACGAGTACGGCGAAGTGCTTAAGGCTTACGAGGCAGACTGGCGCAGCACGCTGCAGGTGCTACCCACCGAGCCGGTGATTCGCCGTGCCGGAACTCTGGCCGAGCAGTTTGGCCTGCGTGGTTACGATAGTGTTCATCTGGCTGCAGCAGAGTCCTTACTGGTGGCTCCGGTGGCGGCGCCCGTGACGTTCGGCGCATTTGATTCGGCGCTAAACTTGGCAGCCGAGGCATTGGGGCTGGGCTTGTTGCGCCTATGAGAGGTCTATTTGCCTCATACCTTGCCTCATTGTGACGTACTTGCCTCACTATACAAGACTAAGTCATTGTTTTATAGGCTATGTGCCTTTAGACTTGCCTCATGTCGGATCTCGATCGCCACCTCCTGGATTTCTTCACTAAAAACCCCAACCAAGGGGCTGGCAACGTTCCTCCGCTGGCCGGAATACAGGCCCCTCGCCAAACCCTATCGCGACGACTGACGGCGCTTGTCAACAAGGGCGAGTTGATCCGCGTCGGCCAGGGCTCCGGCAGCCGCTACCTGAGAGCGGACCTGGAAGCCTATTTTCGAATACCGGCGGCGCAGCGTCAGTCTGTCTCCTATATCCGCGGCCGTGGATCCCGTGACTTACCCAGATTTACCGGCGCACAGCTCGAGCTGTTGACCAAAGCGGCGGGTGAGCACGATGCGACGGCCGAAGCGACAGTGCGCGCCGTTCGCGAGCGACTGTTGGTCGAATTTTCTTTTGCTTCTTCGAACCTCGAGGGCAACACCTACGATCTCATTCAGACCGAGACTCTGATCAAGTATGGTCAAGTCGCACCCGGCAAGACACCGCAAGAAGCGAAAATGATCCTCAATCATCGGGATGCAATCCGCTATCTGCTTGATAACATCGCCACGTTGGCAATCGATTGGACCACGTTGCGCGATTTACATGCGCTGCTATCAGACGGGCTTCTCGATGAAGCCGCAGATTCCGGGCGGGTTCGAGGGCGTATGGTTGCGATAACGCACTCTGTCTATACGCCGCTGGACAACGAACATCAGATTCGCGAAGCGCTCGAGGTGATGTTGGCAGCCGTCAATGAGGAGCCGGAGCCTTTCAGTCGGTCGCTGATGCTCATGACCGGCATCGCTTATCTCCAGGTATTTGTCGACTGCAACAAGCGCACTGGTCGATTGATGGCGAATCTGCCACTGCTCAAAGCTTCACTCCCACCGCTGTCTTTTATGACTGTCGACAAGGAGGCGTATACGCGCGGTTTGCTGGCCTATTACGAACTCGGCAACGGCCAGATGCTTGCCAGAGCCTATGTGGATGCTTACCGCTCCAGCGCCGAATCCTATCGGACCCATGCCGCCCGAGTCCCAAAATCATCGGAGCAAATGGCTGCTGAGATTCGTTATCAGGCGTTTGTGCGCGCGCGCCTGAAGGACATCGTTCTGGAGAGAGTGGGGCGCCACTCGGCTTTGCCGGATTCGATTCCGACTGAAGACAAGGATCTGGTCACGCAGATGATTCGCGCCCAATTGCAATCCCTGCACCCCGGTCATGCAGCGCCGCTGGGAGTAACTTCTGCCGATATTGAGGCTTATCTGCGAAAGATCGGATGATGATCCAATTGCGGATACAGTTGGCCACTGAGTAAGGCATTTGAGAGGTCAATCATGCGGGTAGTCGTCATCGGTTCGGAAGGCTTCATCGGCCAGGCGCTGGTGGCGCGCCTGCTGCATGACGCGCCGCTGGGCGAGCGGGGGCTGCCCGCGAGTGTGATCACGCGACTCGATCTGCGTATGGGCCCGGCTGGCAGTTCGCCACGGGTGCGCTGTGTGGAGGGCGAGTTCGGCGATCGGGCGGTGCTGGCGCGTGCCTTTGAGGGCGGCGTGGATTGTGTGTTTCATTTGGCGAGCGTTCCGAGCGGCGCGGCGGAGCAGAATTTCGCGCTGGGTCTGCGCGTCAATCTGCAGGGCACACTTGAGCTGCTCGAAGCGCTGCGACTCGGCGGTCAACAGCCCAGGCTGGTGTTTGCCAGTACGATCGGCGTCTACGGCGTGCCCATGCCCTCCGTCATCGATGAGCAGACGGTACCCTTGCCGACGCTTAGTTATGGTGCGCACAAATACATGTCTGAAGTGCTGATAGGCGATTACAGCCGGCGCGGTTTAATCGACGGACGTTCGGTGCGCATTCCAGCCATCGTGGCGCGGCCGCCGAGCGAGGGCATGGGTTCGGTCTTTTTGAGCGACCTGATTCGGGAGCTGGCTGCCGGTAACAGCTTCATTTGCCCGGTGGCTGCCAACGCGCCGTCCTGGTGGATGAGTCGTCCGTGTGTCATCGACAACCTGCTGCGTGCTGCGGCGTTGCCGGCCAAAGTCGTTGCGCGGCAGCGCAGTTTTCTACTGCCCGTTCTGCGACTCACGATTGCCGAAGTCGTCAAGAGCATGGCCGCTGTGTACGGATCCGACTTGCCGGGCCGTATCAGTTATCAGCCCGATGCCGCGCTGCAGGCGCAGTTCGCGAACTATCCACCCCTGCATTGCCCGCAATCGGAGCTGGCGGGTTTTCGGCACGACGGCGACGTCGCGGCACTGGTGCAGCGCGCGCTCGATCCGCTTTAGACATCATGATGCTTATGTGGTAGCATCTTGATGTGCGCACCACCCTGACACTGGACGACGACGTCGCCGAGCGCTTGCAGGCCGAGGCGCGGCGCAGTGCGCGCCCCTTCAAGACTGTGGTGAACGAATTTCTGCGCGCCGGCCTGGCGCAGCGGCGTGCCATTGCCAAAGTCGAGGCATTTCTTGTCAAACCGCATGATTTTGGCGGTCTGCGCCCGGGGCTGGCGCTGGATAAGATCGGGGTGCTGCTCGAGGAGCTTGAAGGCACCCATCATCGATGATCGTCTGCGACGTGAATGTGCTGCTGTACGCGTACGACCCCCGCTCGACGCTGCATGAGCCGTGCCGCAAGTGGCTCGGCAGGGTGCTCAATGGCGCAGAGCAGCTGGGCTTGCCCTGGCAATCGTTATGGGGTTTTGTGCGTATCGCGACCCATGCCCGGGCATACGTTAGGCCAATGACGGGCGCGCAGGCCTGCGCCGTGGTGAACTCCTGGCTTGAGCGTCCGCAGGTGTGTATTCCATCGCCCGGCGAGCGCTACTGGGGCATTTTGCAGGGCCAGCTGCAGGCGGCGCGAGCAACGGGCCCGATGGTAAGTGATGCCGCGTTAGCCGCGCTGGCCATCGAGCAGGGCGCGACGCTGTGTACCACTGACAGGGATTTCCGCCGTTTTGACGGCCTGAAACTCTACGACCCTACTGGGGTGCAGCGCGCGCTCGATTAAGCTCCCCTATTAGCTGCCCAGCCACTCCAGCGTTGGGCTGCGCGAGAGCGTACCGAGCCGCAGCACGCGCACCTTGTTGGGCCCCACCACGTTGGACCCCACCACGTAGAGCACCATAACGCCGTTGCCTGAACCTGTAACGGTCAGGCTGCCCACGCCGCGCCCTAGGGTGGTCGAGAAGGCGTAGAAGCCGTTGGCGCTGCTGGCCGAAAAACTGCCCGCCGCCAGCGTGACGGCCGGTAGCAGGGCCATGGGGCCCGGGTATTGGGCGTACTGGGTACCGCTGACGAACAGACCCGGTATGGTGGCAGAGAATGGGCCCGGCGCCTGCGCCTCCAGGAAGCCGGCACTGCCGTTGGCCCCGCCAGCCTCCAGCAGATACCCGTTCGCCGCGCCGTCGAGATAACCGGCGAAATGGCGCGTCACGGTGCCGGACACAAAGCTCAGTGTGAAGCGCCCATCGGCGCTCTCAATGGCATAGGTGGCGCCGTTAAAGGGCTGAGCGAGCGCGCCACCGGCATTTTCGGCGCGATCAACCAGCAGATCGAGGGTGCCCGCTGAGGTGTTGGCATTGGACACTCGGCCCAGCTCCAGCACTGCGGGCGGTACGAGGGCATTGGCGCCCCATAAACTCATAATGGCCGGGTTCGCCAGCGAGGTGCTGTCAAAACTGCCGCTTTGGCGCGTCATGAAGCCAGCCAGGCGCGGCGCCGTTTGATCATCGGCACTTACCAGCAACAGGCGATTGGCATTGATGACATGCACGGCATACTTGTAGGTTTGCGCACCTGCCGTGAGCTGTAGCGTCGCGCGCCCATTGGCATCAGGTGTGCCCAGGTTGCCGCTGAGCGCGGCGCCGCTCAGCGCTGCCGTGCCGTTGGCATCGATCCGCCCGGCCGTGACCAGGCCCCCCGCATCCAGGGTGATTGCGCCCACCACGGCCATGCGTGCGCCGCTGGCTTCCGAGCCCAGGGTGCCAAAAGCGTAGCGGCCTGCCAGGGCCGGCAGCGAGAAGGCTGTGGCGTCCTGCTGCAGGAGCAGCCCGGAGCTGGAATCGATATCGCGGCCATTTTCCAGCTGCACGCGACCACTGTTGAAGCCGGTGGTGATCGCGTAGTCGTAGCTGGGCGAATGCGCAGCGCCCGTGAGTAGGAGTTCGCCGTTGTTGGCCCGGCGCGTGCTGCAGGTGCCGCTGACCGATTCGGATACGGTAGCGCTGCTCGATTTGTAATCCTGCGTGCCGCTGAGGGTGCCGGCGGTAGCGATGTTCAGGCTGGCGGCGCCGACGGTCGTCGTATTGTTGCTAAAGCCTGTCACCAGCAATGCGTAGTGGCCGTTGAGCAGGCAGGCTGCCGCGGCATTGATCATCAGCGAGAGACCAACGGTCGCTGAGTTGGCATTCTTGTCGACGACCTTGACCTGAAAATTAAAAGTGCCCGTCGCTGTTGGGGTACCGCTTAGCCCGACAAAGGCGGTCGTGGCGGTGGTGGCAAGGGTAATGCCGGCGGGCAGTACACCGGAGCTCAGCGACCAGGTGAAGGGCGCGAGGCCCGCAGACACGACAATGGCGGCGCCATAGGGGCTGTTGAGATTGCCGGGGAACAAGGTCGTGGCATCAATGATCGGTAAGCCGCTGACAATCAGTGGCGCCGAGTTTGCTTTCGTGGGATCGGCAATCGAAGTGGCGGTGATCACGGGCGTGAGCGTGCCAGTGAAACCGGTAGGCGCCGTGTAGGTGGCTGAAGCCGTGGTCTGATTGGTCAGCGTACCCTCACCGGTCAATAGCCAGGTCACGCCGGCCTTGCTCGTGTCGTTGGTGACGGAGGCGGTAAGGACCAGGCTCGCGCCGGCTTGCACCTGTGCGCTGCCCGTTGCTGTACTCAGCACTACCGGTGTCGTGGTGGAGCTCACCGGATCGGTAATGACGGCTCGGCCGCTGCCGCCACCGCAGGCCGACAGCAACAAACAACCGATCGCCAACCAACAGCCAGCCGGCAGGCGCCCGTTTGGCGCGCGTTTCTGAAAGCTCAAATCACATCTCCTGGAGGCCGGCGTTACGGGCGGTGGGTCGGGTGTAGGCGAGCCGCGTAGCATAACGACACTCGCGGCCGGATTCAGTTCAACCTGCGGCGTCGCGCTGCGATACCCAGCAGGGCGATGCTGGCCAGCCAGATGAGCGTCAGGGTATCGAACCCACCGGTGCCACCACCGGCCTTCACCGATACGGAATTGATGGTCTTGCTAAGCTGATCCTGACGGCCGGCGCCATCGGTCACGGTGAGCGTAACGGTCACCGGGCGCGTGGCGGGAAACACCAGCTTGGCGACCGCGCTGCTGGCATTGGCGATGCCGACATCCGGATCGGCCTTCCACAGGTAAGCCAGGCTGTAGCCGGTGGCCGCGCTGCTGCTGGTGCCATCGAGGGTTACGGTTTGGCCCAGCGAGGCCCGATCGGTCGAGGTGGTGAGACTCGCGATCGGGAATTGGGCCGCCGCGACGGCCGCGGGGGCGTTGAGCATGCCGGCGCCACAGGTGGCGGTGGTGCACTGGCATTCGTCGGCATTCTGCACATCGGTGTACTTGCCCTTGGCATCCTGCGCCAGGCTCGCCACATGACAGATGCCGCCTTTAGGCAGTGTCGCCGGAACCGGAAAGGGTGTCGCCGCGGCCTGCATGCGGGCGATAAGCTGGCTGACCGTGAGATTGCCATTGGCCTGGGCCATCAGCGCGACGACGCCGGAGACAAGGGGCGCGGCGAAACTGGTGCCGAGCGTGCCCTCGTTGTCGTAGTTGATGGCGCTGCCCTGCGTGAGCAGCGAGTAGGTGTAGATAGGTTTACCAGGGCCCGTCAAGCCGTCATTACTGGTGGTTTCGATCGAATACAGGCAGGGCAGCGTCCAGGGCCGGCTGCCCAGCACGTTGAAACAGTTGCCCGCAGGCGCCGCAATGCTGATGGCCGCCGCCGTGCTGCTGACATTGCTGTAGCCCACTTTCGTGCCCACGTGGCGCAGACCCGCCACCGACAGCGCGCCGAGGCAATTGGCCGGGGCGGCGATCGGGCCGCCATCGTTTCCGGCCGCTGCCACGACGACATGACCGGCCTGCGTGATGGCCGTGACGGCATCCTGCTCGGTCTGGGTGCAGGCACTGCCGGCGCCCAGGCTGAGATTGAGGACATGGGCCGGGTGCAGGTTGGTGGTGACACCCGTAATCGCCGCAGTGCTCAGGCCTGCCGCCCAATACATGCCGGCGACGATGTCGGAGATGTAGCCGCCGCATTTGCCGATCACCCGCACCGGCAGAATCTGCGCGTCGGGCGCGACCCCGGCGATGCCAACACCGTTGTTGGTTTGCGCCGCGGCAATGCCGGCCACGCGCGTGCCGTGCCAGCTGCTGTCGAGGTGGTGATCGGTAGTGGTCGGGTCGCCGCAGCTGGCGGCAAAATGCCCGCTCACCGGGTCAAGGTCGGCGACGCTGATCCAGTCGCCCGGATCGCTGGGGTCGTTGTCCCAGCCATTGCCGTCGTTGGCGATGTAGCTATTGGCAGCGGTGCCGGAGAAGCAGTTGGTCGTTGAATCGTTGCAGACGAAATCGAACCCGGGATAGAGTTTGTTCTGCAGATCGGGGTGGAGATGGGGGTGCGCGGGGTCGACGCCGGTGTCGACGCCGGTGTCGAGCACGGCAATTACAAAGCCTAGGCCCGTAATTGCAGTGTTGGCCAGGCCCGTGGGGTTTTTCCAGGCGGTAGTGGCGCCGATGGCAGAGAGTGTCGTGGTGTTGGTGGCGGTGTCCAGGGCGGGGTCTTTCAGGTACCACTGGCCCTGCCAGCTGCCGGCCGTATCGCTGCCTGAATTGAAACGTGGATCATTCGGGTAGTCAGCCGGAAGCGTCGCCAATATATAGCGCTTGGCGTCGGGCTCGGCATATTGCACCGCCGGATCGTTGCGCAGGCGATTGAGCGCCTGGCGCAGGGCCTCGCCGCGTAGCGGGGCCGCCAGGCGCACGACATCGAGCCGATCATGAATGGCGTGCAGCGCGGTGAGTTTGACACCGCTCATGCGGCTCAAAGCGGCGGTACGTTCCACCGGGCTATCGATCTGCATGGCCACCACGCCGCTCTCGCGCCACTTGATGATGACCCGATCGGTAGGCACTTCAACCGCGCGCGTGCTTAACGGGGCCCCCTGGGCCAGCGCCACCAGCGAGCAGGCACACGCGAGCGCGAGGCCTCGCCTGAATAAACGGGTCGACAGATTGTTTCGAGTGGTGGTCACGGGAGCGCAAGTTAGCCTGTTTTTTCCAGTACCGGCAAGCCGCTAACGGCGAATGGGGGCGCTAAGCCCCCAGGCGCCCGCCGCCAGGCGCCCGCCGCCAGGCCATCGCCAGGCTATCCGGTAGCCTGCAACGCGTCGCCCGCCTATGATTTGCTTCATGGCAACGCCGCTGATGAGCATCCCCCGTGTCTATTGCACCGTGGCGCTGATGCTGGCCGGGTGGCTGGCCGGGTTGCTGGCTGGCTGTACGCGTGAGCAGGGGGCCCCGGCTGTGGGCACCATTGAGCGCCACCGCTTTGAGCTCTCGGCGACAGTTGCTGAACAGATCATTGCCCTGCCGGTGCGCGAGGGTCAGGCGGTGCGTGCCGGGGAGCTGCTGGCGCAGCTGGATGGGCGTGCGCTGGCGGCCGGTCGTGCCAGCGCGGCGGCGCAGGTTGAGCAGTGGCGGCAACGACTGGAGGAACTCAGGAATGGTGCGCGCCGTGAAGAGATTGCGCAGCGCCAGGCGCAACTGGGCGCAACGGTGGCGCTGCGCGATCAGGCCGAGAAAGACTACGCTCGCGCGACAGCGCTGTTTTCACGTGGCCTGATTGCCCAGGCGCAGGTCGATCAGCTGCTGCAGTTGCGCGATTCCAGCGCGGCGAGCATGCGCTCGGCGCAGGCGGCGCTCGATCTGCTGCGCGCCGGCACGCGCAGCGAGCAGTTGGCACAGGCCGCCTCCCAATTGCGCTCGGCCGAGGAGCAGCTGCGCCAGCAGGATGTGCTGCTCGATCGGCTTGACCTGCGCGCTGCGGTAGACGGTGTGATTGAAGCCTTGCCCTATCGCCTGGGCGAGCGGCCTCAGATCGGAGCGCCCGTGGTCATCATGCTGGCCAGCGGCATGCCCTATGCGCGGGTCTACATCCCTGAGCCGCAGCGCGCCACGTTGCACGCCGGGCAGAACCTGCAGGTGCACGTCGATGGTTTTGCGAAAGCCTTCACCGGGCAACTGCGCTACATCGCCGGCGAGGCCAGCTTCACCCCGTATTATTCACTCACGCAGCGCGATCGAAGTCGACTGGCGTATCTGGCGGAAATCGATCTGCCTGACGCCGCGGCGCGCGATTTGCCGGTCGGCGTACCCGTCGAGGTGCCACTGGGCAACGCTGCAGGCGCCGCGCCGTGAGCACTGCGCCGTGAGCACTGCGCCGTGAGCGCCGCTGAGCTGGCCATCGAGGCACACGGGCTCACGCGGCGTTTCGGTACGGTCGTGGCCGTTGACGATATCGACTTGAGTATTCCGCGCGGTCGCATCTACGGTTTTCTGGGTCCTAACGGCTCAGGAAAATCGACCACCATCCGCATGCTGTGTGGGCTGATCAAACCCAGCAGTGGCACCATCCGGGTGTTGGGGCTGGAGATGCCGCGACAGGCCGAAGCCCTGCGCCGCCGCGTGGGCTACATGACGCAGCGCTTCTCACTGTGGGAAGACCTGAGCGCGCGCGAAAACCTGGCGTTCATGGCCAGCATCTATACGCTCGAGCCCCCGCAGGCGGCGCGGCGCATCGGCGCGGGGATTGCCGAGTATCGACTGGAAGAGTTTCTGGATCGACCTGCCGGGACGCTCAGCGGTGGTCAGAAGCAGCGGCTGGCTCTGGCGGCGGCAACCCTGCATGAGCCGCAATTGTTGCTGCTCGATGAACCCACCAGTGCGGTTGATCCGCAAAGCCGCCGTGATTTCTGGGAAAGTCTGTTCGCGCTGACGGCCGGGGGCACCACCATACTGGTGTCCACGCACTACATGGATGAAGCCGAGCGCTGTCACGGCTTGGCTATTCTGGATCTCGGCCGCATCGTGGCCAGCGGCACGCCCACTCAGCTGATGCAGGATCTGCCGCTGCAGGTGGTGGAGATCGAGGCGGCCGATCCGACTGCGGTGCGCGTGGCGCTGCACGGGCTGGCATCCTTGCGTTCCCTGGCGCAGCTGGGGTTGCGCCTGCACGCGCTGCTGACCCCGGCAGCCGGTCTGGGCGACGGCGTTGAACAGGTCCGGGCGCTGCTCGCCCAGGCCGGCATCGCGGCCACCGTACGCAAGGCCTCGCCCAGTCTCGAAGACGTATTCGTCGGCGCCACACGCATCGCCAACGCGAGGCCACACTGAATGCGCTTTCCCGGGCTGCACAGAACGCGGGCGATCGCCGTCAAGGAGCTGCGGCAGATGTCGCGCGATCGACTGACGCTCGGCATGATCGTGGGCATTCCACTGATGCAGATGATCATCTTCGGGTTTGGCATCAACAACGATGTGCGCCATGTGCGCAGCGGCGTGGTGGATCTGGCCGGCACGCAGGCCTCGCGTGCCCTGATCAGTGATATCGGCGCCAGTCAGGTGATCGACTTTGTAGCGCGGCCGCGTGGCGTGGAGGCGCTGCGCGCCATGATTGTCAGCGGCCAGATTCAGGTCGGGTTGTATATTCCGCCTGATTTCGAGCGACGGCGCATCGATGCCACGCGTCCGGTGGCCCAGGTCATCGTCGATGGCACGCATCCGGGTGTCGAGCCGGCGGTGCGCGCGATCGCCAGCGCGCCACTGGCCACCCGCAGCGGCCTGCAACAGCGCGCCCGGCCGCTCATCGAGGTGCTGACCGAATTCAATCCCGAGCGGCGTACCGCCGTGCAGGTGGTGCCGGCCCTGATCGGCGTGATCCTGAATATGACCATGGTGATTTTTACCGCCATTGCGCTGGTGCGCGAGCGCGAGCGCGGTAATCTGGAACTGCTGATCATGACGCCGGTGCGATCAGCCGAACTCATGATCGGCAAACTCCTGCCGTACGTGGCGGTAGGCCTGATCCAGACCACGATCGTATTGCTGACCGCGGTGCTGCTGTTTGATGTGCCGGTGAACGGCAGCGTGTGGCAGCTGTATCTGGGTGCAGCGTTATTTATCGCCGCCACGCTGGCGCTGGGTCTGGTTATTTCCACCCTGGCCAGCACCCAGTTTCAGGCCATGCAGCTCGGGTTTTTCACGATGCTGCCCTCCATCCTGCTCTCGGGCTTTGCCTTCCCTTTCGAGGGCAGCCCGAAGATTGTGCAATATTTCGCCCAGGTGCTGCCCCTGACGCACTTCGTGGAGATCCTGCGCGGCGTTATCGTGCGCGGTGCCACGCTTGCCAGTCTCTGGCAGCCGCTGGTGAAGTTATCGGTGTTCCTGGTGCTGGCGGTGGCGCTGGCGGCGATGCGGTTTCACAAGCGCCTGGACTAGGCCGTGGGTACCGGGTCTGCCGCCTTGCGGGAAGGGCAGGCGGCCAGTAGAGTGCTGGCGTTTTTGCAGCCAGTAGTGCCTTGCCGATGAGCTCTCCTGACCCTGACTCCTGGGTCGTCCATAAATTTGGTGGCTCCAGTGTCGCGGACGCAGCCTGCTTCGCCCGCGTGGCCGCTATTGTCGAATCGCAACCGGGTCGTAAGCTGGCGGTGGTGCTCTCCGCCTGCAAGGGCGTGACCGACGCGCTGCTGCAGTTGGTGAGCTCGGCCGAGCGGCAGGATGAGAGCTGGCGCGCGGCGCTCCAGGGGCTGCGCGAGCGCCACGCCACAATCGCTGCAGCGCTGCTGCCCGCGGCGCTCGTGCAGGAGACCCTGACTGAGTTTGATCGCGACGCGGCGGATCTGGACAGCGTGCTGCGCACCACCCAGGTCATGCGCACCGGCGGCCTGCACGTACGCGATAGAGTGTCCGGGTACGGTGAAATCTGGTCGACGCGCCTGTTGTGGCGCACCCTGCAGCAGCGCGGCCAGCGGCCTGGCATTCACTGGGTCGATGCGCGCGCCTGCGTCATCGCCGAATGGGGCCCGCTGGGCCCGGGCATTCACTGGCCCGTGTCGATCGAGCGCCTGCACCAGCTGTTGCCGGCCGATGCGGCCACGCTGATCGTTACCGGCTATATCGCCAGTGACCCGGCCGGAATTCAGACCACGCTCGGTCGTAACGGCAGTGATTTTTCCGCCTCGATTTTCGCGGCCCTGCTCTCGGCTGCCGAGATCCACATCTGGACCGACGTCGATGGCGTGCTCTCGGCCGATCCGCGCCGGGTACCTGATGCACGGGTGATCAGCGCGCTCTCCTACAACGAGGCGATGGAACTGGCCTACTTCGGCGCCAAGGTGATTCATCCGCAGACCATGGCGCCGGCCGTGGGGCGTGGTATTCCGATCTGGATCCGCAATACCTTTGCGCCCGAGAAACCCGGCACACTGATTTGCGCACATCCGCACTCTGATCAGCCGGTCAAGGGTATCACCAGCATCGATGCGGTGGCACTGGTGAACATTGAGGGCGCCGGCATGATCGGCGTGCCCGGTACCGCGCATCGCCTGTTCGGCGCCCTGCGCGAAGCTGATATTTCGGTGATCCTGATCTCGCAGGGCAGTTCCGAGCATTCCATCTGCTGCGCCATTCCGGCCGACCAGGCGGCGCGCGCCACCCTGGTGCTGCAACGCGCTTTTGCACGCGAGCTGGCCGATGGGCAGATTCAGAGCGTTGAGGTTACCGGTGAGCTGGCCATACTCGCGGTGGTGGGCGATGGCATGGCGGGCATGCCGGGTGTCGCCGGCAAAGTGTTCAATGCGCTCGGCACGGCCAACGTCAATGTGCGCGCCATTGCCCAGGGTGCTTCCGAGCGCAACATCTCAGTGGTGGTCGACGGCACAGACGCGACCCGCGCGCTGCGCGCCGTGCATGCCGGTTTTTATCTCTCGCCGCATACGCTCTCGATCGGCATCATTGGGCCAGGCTCGGTCGGCCAGGTGCTGCTCGATCAGCTCTCCAGTCAGCGCGCGCGGCTGGCCCGTGAATTCAATGTCGACCTGCGCGTGCGCGGCATCATGAGTTCGAAGCGCATGACGCTGCCGCCGGCCGGCATCGAGCTTGATTGCTGGCGCGAGCAGCTGCAGCACTTAAGCGAGGTGGCCGACTACGAGCGGTTTCTCGCGCATGTCAAAGTCGACTATCTGCCGCACACGGTCATTATCGATTGCACCGCCAACGAGTCGGTGGCGCACCGCTATCACGACTGGCTGGCGGCCGGCGTCCATATCATCACGCCGAACAAGAAGGCCAACAGCGGCGCTCTGGGTTTTTATCGCAGCCTGCAGGCCGCGCGGCGCGCGAGCGGCGCGCACTATCTCTACGAAGCCACGGTCGGTGCCGGCCTGCCGGTGATTCAGACGCTGCGCGATCTGCGCGAAACGGGTGATGAGATCAGCGCTATTGAGGGTATTTTCTCCGGGACGCTGGCCTATCTGTTCAATGTGTACGAGGGCAGCACGCCCTTCTCGGCGATCGTGCGTGATGCCCAGCAACGCGGTTACACCGAACCTGACCCCCGTGATGACCTGTCTGGCACCGATGTGGTGCGCAAACTCATTATTCTGGGTCGCGAGATGGGCCTTGCGCTCGAGATGAGCGACGTGCGCGTAGAAAGCCTGGTGCCAGAGGGTCTCGAAAGCGGTAGCAGTGAGGCGTTCCTCGAGCAGTTGCCACGTTACGATGAGCAAATGCGCAAACGCTACCAAGCGGCCAAGGCACGTGGGCGTGTCTTGCGCTATGTTGGGCGCGTCACTTCCGCGGGTGAGGCCAGCGTCGGCCTCATGGAGCTTGAACTGCGCCACGCCTTCGCCACTATCGCCCTGACCGACAATGTCGTGCGATACACAACATCACGTTACTGTGATAACCCCTTGATTGTTCAGGGACCTGGTGCCGGGCCAGCGGTCACAGCCGGCGGCGTGTTCGCTGACCTGCTGCGCCTTGCCACATTTCTGGGGGCACGCCTGTGAACACTGCGCGCACCGTGGCGAGCGCGTTCGCACCGGCCTCGGTCGGCAATGTGGCGATCGGCTTCGACATCCTCGGCTTCTCCATCGGCGCTATCGGTGATCGCGCCACGGTGCGACGCTGCGATAATCCGGGCGTGCGCATCAAAGCCATTCGCGGTGTGGTTGCCGACCTGCCGATGGAAGCCGCGAAGAACACGGCCGGGCGCGCGTTGCAGGCGATGCGCGATGCCCTGGCGCTGCCCTTTGGTCTGGAGCTCGAGCTCGACAAGGGCATACCGCTGGCCTCGGGTCTGGGCGGCTCGGCGGCCTCGGCGGTCGCGGCCGTGGTGGCGGCCAACGCGCTGCTGCCCACGCCCTGCGCTAAGCTCGAGCTACTCAAGTTCGCCATGCAGGGTGAAGCCGTCGCCAGTGGCTCGATGCACGTCGATAACATTGCGCCGTCCTTGTATGGCGGCCTGGTACTCACCGTGGGTATCGATCAGCCGCGCGTCAAGCAGATTCCCGTGCCCGCTGCGGTGCGCGCCGTGGTCGTGCATCCGCATATGTTTCTCTCGACCCGCCAGGCGCGCGCCATACTCAAGGGCAGCGTTGCCATGAAAGACTTTGTCTGGCAGACCGCCAATCTTGCCGGCTTTATTTCCGGTTGTTATACCGATGACATCGACCTGCTGCGCGAGTCGTTTGAAGACGTGGTCATCGAGCCGCAACGTGCGGCGCTGATTCCCGGCTTCGGCGAGGTGCGCCGGGCCGCCATTTCGGCCGGCGCGCTAGGCTGTTCAATTTCGGGCGCCGGGCCGACACTGTTCGCGTGGTGCCTGGCGAGCCATGCACTCGCGGTGCGCGAGGCCATGGTGGTCGAGTTTTCGCATCATGGCCTGGCAAGCGATCACTGGACCACGCCGATCGATGCGCTCGGCGCACGGGTACTCGAGTGATGCACTTTGTCAGCACGCGCGGGAGTGAACCGGTGTCGCTCAGCACCGCGATCACCCAGGGCCTGGCCGCCGATGGGGGCTTGTTTGTGCCTACCGTTTGGCCGGCAACGCCGGCGCTGGCGCTGACGGGCACGGAGCCTCTCGCTACGGTGGCCGAAAAATTTCTTGCGCCCTTTGCCGCCGGTGACGCGCTGGCCGAGGTACTACCCGCCGTGTGCGCTGAAGCCTTCAATTTTCCGGCGCCGCTCCTGCCCTTGCCGGAAGTGTCCAGGCTCTCGGTGCTCGAACTTTTCCACGGGCCTACTGCCGCCTTCAAGGATTTTGGCGCACGCTTTCTGGCTGCCACGCTCACGCGTCTGCGCCTCGGCGCGTCGCGGCCACTGCGCATGCTGGTGGCGACCTCGGGAGACACCGGCGGCGCTGTGGCCGCAGCCTTCTATCGGCGCGCCGGCATCCAGGTCACGGTGCTGTTCCCCAAGGGGCTGGTCTCGCCCACGCAGCAACAGCAATTGACCTGCTGGGGCGAGAACGTACAGAGCTTTGCGGTGCGTGGCACATTCGATGACTGCCAGTTGCTGCTCAAGCAGGCGTTTCTCGATAGCCGCCTGCGCGCCGAGTTTGATTTATCCTCGGCCAACAGCATCAACTTAGGTCGCCTGCTGCCCCAGGCCGTGTACTACCTGGCCACGAGTCTTGCGCTCCAGCAGCAGACCGGCAAGCCGGCCTCGTTTGTCATTCCCAGCGGCAATCTGGGCAACTCGACCGCCTGTGTGTGGGCGCGGCGTCTGGGTGCGCCGATCAATGAAATCGTGCTGGCGCACAATGCCAATCGCACCGTGCCCGACTATCTGGCCGAGGGCGTGCTGCGGTTGCGCCCCAGCGTGCCGACGATTGCTTCCGCCATGGATGTAGGCAGCCCCAGCAATCTCGAACGCCTGAGCGCGCTCTATCCTGACGCCACCACGCTGGGTGCGGCGCTGAGTGCGGTCGCCGTGGATGACAATGCCATTCGCGCCCGCATTCGCACCGACCATGATCGCTATGGGGTGATCTGGTGTCCGCATACCGCCACGGCCGCCGAGGCCTGGGCGCAGCTGCCGGCTGCGCGGCGCGAGCGCGGTCCCTGGGTGCTGGTGGCCACGGCGCACCCGGCCAAATTTCGCGAGATAGTCGAACCCCTGATTGGCCGCCCGGTGCCGGTGCCGGTGAATCTGGCCCGCCTGTTCGAACGTCGCTCGCAGTTTTCCGAGCTTGATCCCACGCTCGCAAGCCTGCGCGCGCGTCTGCAGGCGGCGGCATGATCAGCCTGCTGCAACGGGATACGCAGGCGCTCTTGAGCATAGGCGCGGCCGTGCTGCTGATCGTCGCCTTGTTGTTCTTCTGGGGCTGGTACCGGCGCCGGCGCGCACGCGCCGCGCAGTTGGCGGCCGTGGTCGGCAGCGCTTTTGACTATCAGCGTGACATTCTGGTGCCGGACGGCCAGGGCGGCTGGGTGCACATTGATTTTCTACTGCTCACCGCGCGGGGCTGCGTGGTCATCGATCTGCGTAACGTAGCCGGCAATATTTTTGGCGGCGATCAGATGAACGACTGGACCGTCATGCACCGTGAGCAGCGCTACACTTTCGTTAACCCACAGACGGGTCTGTATGATCGGATCGCCGCGGTGCGGGCGCTGGTCAACGATCTGCCCGTGGATGCCCGTGTGATCTTTACGCCGCGTGGGCAATTTCCCAAGGGTCTGCCGCGCTACACCCTGATGCTGGGCTCCCTGGTGTCCGAATTTCCACGCGTCGACTCACAGTCGGCAGAGCAATTGCCGCCGCACTGGCGCGAGGACTGGCAGCGGCTGACGGCCGCCTGCAAACCCAGCAGTCTGGTGGAGCCGAAGCGGGCGATTTAGCCTATCATGATGCGCCTCGTAACCCGCAGGAGCGACACTCATGTCCAAGAAGAACAAAGACTCTGGCGTTTATCGCGTCACTGAAATCATCGGTACCAGCAAGGTGTCGTGGGAAGCCGCGGCGAAAAATGCTGTCGAGACCGCAGCCCGATCGCTGCGCGATCTGCGGGTCGCCGAGGTGAGCAAGCTCGACATGAAGATCGAGTCCGGTAAGGTCGTCGCCTACCGGGCGCGGGTTTCCCTGTCGTTCAAGTACGCCGGCTGATCGGCGGGCGGTGGCCGGATCGGGTGTCATGGAGGCGGTAAAATTCACCCGGATGAAAGATGGCGACCGGGAGGACTACGCCTTTCTCAGGCGCCATGAAATCGAGTATGAAGCCGCCATCGCCGAGCGTTTGTTGGCGGCCCTGGCCGGCCTCGATAGTTCGCTTTCGGGTTACCAGCTCACGCGGCTCGCTCATTCATTGCAAGCCGCGACACGCGCCTGGAGCGGCGGGGCGGATGTCGATTGGATGGTGGCCGCGCTGCTGCATGATAGCGGCGACGTCTACGCCCCCTGCAACCACGGTGAGTATGCCGCGGCCATCATCCGTCCCTATGTGCGTGAGCAATGCACCTGGGTGGTGAAAACGCATGGCGTTTTTCAGATGCTCTACTATGCCGGGCATGTCGGGGCTGATCCCAACGCGCGCGAAGCGTTTCGGGGAAATCCTTATTTTGACGACTGCGCTGAATTCTGCGAGCAGTGGGATCAGAACAGTTTTGATCCCGACTATGAAGCAAAACCGCTGGAATTCTTCGCACCCCTGGTAAGGGAGGTCTTTGCGCGGCCAGCCTTTGACCCGGCAGTGATCAGGCCGGGGGTGCGGGTGCCGCTATCCGGATCGGCGCGCCTTTCGCAGACTTGAGCATCTGCACGGCCGCATACAGCACCACGATCAACACCAGCCATCGCAGCCAGATGATCGGCAGCGATTTGACGACATAGGCGGCCACCAGCACGCCGGGAATGCCACCGAGCGCCAGCCCCAGCGCAGCCCTGACATTGTAGCGACCGGTGCGAATGAAACGCGCACCGCCAATGGGCATGAGCAGGCCGCACGAACCCATCATGATCGGGAAGGCCGCCAGCGGGCTCATGCCCAGCAGGCTGACCAGAATCAGGCAGGGCGCGTACAAGCCGACCCCCAGCATCATGAGCGCGCCGAGCACGGCATTGGCAGCAACAGCGAAGATCAGGCGCGAGCCGCTAAGTCCCAGCGCGTCGCCGCCGCCGGGCATCCAGCCGAGGTTAGCGGCCAGGAACAAGAGCGCGGCACACAGCAATGCTGCCCCCATGCCAAGCTGAATCGCCCGACGCGATAGCCGCGAGACCAGGCCCACGCCCAACCATGCGCCCAGAGCGGCCGCGGCAATCATGCTGGTGAGCGTACTCAGATCCACGCTCACGGTGGCGATGAATATCAACGCCTGCGTTATCGTGGGCAGGGCCTGACCGCTGTTCAGGGTACCCGGAATTTCCTCATCCGGCATGCGTGCGCGCAGCTTGAACCAGGCGGTCGTGGGCGCAAACGAGCCGATCCCGAGGGTATCGAAGAAATTGGTGACGAAGCCAACCAGCAGATCGCTCGGGAGCGGCCGGCGATGAGCTCCGGCGAGCGCTCGCCTGCGCTCCACCCTCCACCAGCGAACGATGTAGGCCGTGGCAACCGCTGCCAGCAGTGAGACCAGGGCGAGAGCGCCGTTGTTGGGCATGGGTGGCTTACTCCAGCTCAATTCGATGGTGAACCAAAGCGGCGCAGGTCGAAGGCCGCCACCGGCAGCCTTGGCGGCCGGTCCGCCACCAGGTCCGCGATCAGCTCAGCAGTGACAGGCGCCAGCGTGAGCCCGATATGCTGATGGCCCACCGCATAGAACAGTTTAGCCGGTCCCGGCGCGCGACCGATTCCGGGCAGGTAATCGGGCAGCACGGGGCGTGAGCCGACCCAGCTGGGGCCACTGGCATCGCAGGCATAGCCCAGCGCGCGCACCTTGCGCCGCAGGCTGGCGGGCTTGTCGGCATCCGCGGGTGCATCCTCGGCCGCAAACTCCATATAGCTCGACGCCCGCAGCCGGCCTGCCATGGGCGTGACCAGCACGTGCTCGTTGGTATGCAGCACGGGGGCATCGAAGAAGGGTGATTGCCCGGGCATCTCGATGTGATAGCCGCGTACCGACTGTAACGGCGCATGCAATCCAAAAGGCGCGAGCAGTACTTGCGATCCCATGCCGGCGCAGACCACGAGGGCATCCACCAGGCGTGCTCCAGCGGCTTCCTGAATTTCGATTTTATCGCCGCGTGGCTGCAGTGCCCGGACCTCTGAGCGAAGCACGAGCGCACCCCGTTCGGCCGCTGCGCCGACGAAAGCCTGCACCGCAGCGAGCGGATCGCTCACGTGCGCCGAATCCTCGAACCACAGGCCGGCGGCCAGGCGCGCGCCGCTGGCGCCCTGCAAAGCGGCGAGCTGCTGCGCGGATAGCGGGGCAGTCCTGACTCCCAAGCGTGCCATGGCCGCCGCCTGGATGCGCATCGTGGCCGCGCTGCGCTTACCCCTGCCGATCTCGTAGTGTCCATGGCGATGCAACAGTTCAGATCGGTTGATCTGCTGCAGCCAGCGCGCCCAGCTCATCGAGGCGGGCAGCACCAGCGGCGCCAAAGCGCCGGTGTTCTTCATGCGCCGGAAAGCGGCGAGTGAAAAACGCCCGAGCCAGGGCAACATCCGCAGCGCCTGGCGCGCAGGCAGATCGAGCACGCCGCCAAAGCGAACCCGTTCGCGCCAGAAGTTAAACAGCAGCGCCGGCGAGGGCAGGGGTTGTACCAGCTCGGCAGCGATATGACCCACGTTGCCGAAGCTCGCGCCCGCCATGCCAGGCTCAGCCCGGTCGATCAGCACTACCCGGTGACCCTCGCGTGCCAATCCTAAGGCGACCGCCGAGCCGATGATCCCGGCGCCGATCACGGCGATGGTGTCCGCGGCGATGGTGTCTTGCTGGTTCACGCCCATAACGTATACTATAACGTATACGATATACGATCTTTCAATCACTGCCAGCTCGAAAGGTGTTTATGCCACACGCCATGCCCTGTACCTGGTCGGGGGTTTTTCCGGCCGCCACCACCCAGTTTGACGCCGCACTCGCCCTCGATCTGCCGGCTACGCAAGGCGTGCAGGCCGCGCTGATCAAAGACGGCGTTCACGGCCTGGTGCTGATGGGAACCGTCGGTGAGGGTAATTCACTGCGTGCCGAGGAGAAGCGCCAGGTGCTGGCCGCTGCGCTAGAGGTCAGCGCCGGCAGGCTGCCGGTCATCGCCGGCGTCTCGGAGTTCACCACCGCCGCGGCCGTGGAGTTCGTACGCGCTGCCGAGCGACTCGGCGCGGACGGATTCATGCTGCTGCCGGCCATGGTCTATGTCCCTAGCGCCGCGGAACTCGAATACCATTTCAGGACGGTGGCGGCTGCGACCGGCCTGCCCATCATGCTGTACAACAACCCACCGTCCTATCGCGTCAATATCGACCTGCCGACGCTCACGCGCCTGGCGGAAGTGCCCAACATCGTGGCCATCAAGGAGTCGGCCCCCGATACCCGTCGTTTCACCGACATCTTCAATGCCCTCGGCGAGCGCTTCGTGCTGTTCGCGGGTCTCGACGATGTCGCATTCGAGGGTCTGACGCTGGGCGCCAGGGGTTGGGTATCGGGATTGACCAACGCATTTCCGGCCGAGTCGCTGATGCTCTACGCGGCCCTGAGCGCAGGCGATCTGCAGCGCGCCCGCCGGATCTACCGCTGGTTCATGCCGCTGCTGCACCTGGATGCGGAGCATGATCTGGTGCAGTCCATCAAACTCGCGGAACAGGTCATGGGTCGGGGCTCGGAGCGGGTGCGGCCGCCCCGACTGGTGCTCAGCGGCGAGCGACGCGCCGCCGTCATGGCCATGATCGAAGCGGCCCGCGACTCCCGCCCGCACTGAGGCAGGCGTTGATGCAGGCGATCCGCGTCATTGATTCGCATACCGCCGGTGAGCCCACCCGCGTGGTGCTTGAGGGCGGCCCAGACCTCGGCGAGGGGCCGCTCGCGCAGCGCGTGCAGCGCTTTCGCCGCGAATTCGACGCCTATCGCTCGGCGATTGTGAACGAACCGCGTGGCTCGGATCCGCTGGTGGGCGCACTGCTGGTCAAGCCCCATCACCCTGGCTGCCAGCTCGGGGTGATCTTCTTCAATAATGTGGGGTATCTGGGCATGTGCGGGCACGGGACGATCGGCCTGATCGCCTCGCTGTACCACACCGGTGTGCTCGCGCCGGGCACGATCAACATCGACACTCCGGTCGGCCCCATCGAAGCCCAGTTGGATGCGAACGGCAACATCAGCGTCGTCAACGTGGTGAGCTATCGAACGGTGCACCGGCAACCCATAGAGGTGCCAGGCATCGGCACCGTCGTGGGTGACGTCGCCTGGGGCGGCAACTGGTTCTTTCTGGTGTCGGAACATTCACAGCTCCTCGAGCTGGCGAATGTGGAAGCGCTGACCGGGTTTTCGTGGCGCGTGCGCGCGGCGGTGAATGCGCAAGGCTTCCCGCTGGTGGACCACGTGGAACTGTTTGCGCCCGCGAAGCAGCCGGGTGCGCACAGCCGTAATTTCGTACTGTGTCCCGGCAAAGCCTACGATCGCTCGCCTTGTGGCACGGGAACCAGCGCCAAGCTCGCCTGCCTGGCGGCCGACGGTAAGCTTAAGGAGGGCGATCACTGGGTTCAGGAGAGCGTCATTGGCAGCACCCTGGTAGGGAGCTTTCGCTGGCAGGATCGCGCCAGGGGAGAAATCATCCCGACCATTACCGGTACCGCCTTTGTGACCGGTGAGGCCACGCTACGCCTCGATCCGCGTGATCCGTTCTGTTGGGGAATACGCGCTTGAGTGCACCACTGGTTCGATCGATGACCAGTCAGCTGATCGAGCGCTTGCGCGAGCACATCCTCGCCGGTGACTACGCACCCGGCGCTGCGCTTCGACAGGACATATTGGCGGTGGAATTTGGCACCAGCAAGATTCCGGTACGCGAGGCGCTGGTGCGCCTGCAGTCCGAGGGGTTGGTGAGCATTTTTCCCAATCGCGGTTTTCAGGTGCGCCCGCTGGCCACCAGCGAGCTGCATGAAATCTTCAGCCTGCGATTGCTCATGGAGCCTGGCGCCGCGGCATTGGGGGCGAGGCTTGCCACCCCAGCCGATCAGCGTGCGGCCAGCGAGGCGCTGGAACGTTTGAACGCGGCCATGGCGACGGCCGGGACTGCTGCCACCGGGCAGTTGAATCGCCTGTTTCACGTGCAGTTGCTGGTGCCGCGAGTGCAGCCCGTTGCCGCGGAGATCCTGGGTCGACTGCACGCCCTGGCGCAGCGCTACGTGCAGATTCATCTGCAGCCCGCCGGACGGGTGAAGCGCGCCGCGCGCGAGCATGCCGCGCTGTTGAAGGCATGGCGTGCCCGGAAACCGGCCCGGGTGCGCGCGCTGCTGCATGCACATATCGCCTCGACGCGCGA
>JANMWZ010000096.1:0-34086 GCA_031441585.1 Gammaproteobacteria bacterium | reverse complement strand
ATGCGCTGACACGACCACAATGGCGCGCGGGCGCGGCAAGCTGCGCCCGAGCTGTTCCCAGGCCGCCGTGTAACGACTGGGCTCGATCGCCTGCAGGGGCGAGCCGTGACCGATGAACAGCGCCGGGTGCCTGCGGTTCATGGTATCGGTTGGCGACGATCGCTTGCTGCCGTGCGGCTCGCCGGATGGCAGTCAGCATCGCATTGCGCGAAGTCGCTGCCTTTGAATAGCAGCGGCTCACTGAGTAGACGCGCGAGAGCGTAGGAGAAACAATCGCCAAAGTTGAGGCCAGCCGCGTGGCGGCCCTTGCCGTACTGTCGAAAAGCCCGGCGTGCGAAATGAGCTTGTTCGATGTCGACGGGCACCATAGTGATCTGCGCCTTGGCGATGAACAGGTCGAGATCGCGCACGCCGTCGGTGCCAAAACGCGACTCGACGATCATCGAGGCCTCTACAAACGACGCCGTCGAGAGCGAACAGGTGGCGGCAGATTCGATGGCCTCATTGAATGCGCGCCGCTCGGGCTCATCCTGAAGAATTGCCAGGACCGCCGAGGTATCAATCACCATCAGCGCGGCAGCCCGTGCTCGTCGTAGCCGATGATGTCATCTGCGCTGCGCCTGTCGCGCACTGGAAGAGTCGAACAATGCAGGGCTATTTCGTCAAGTTCGTTCGCAACCCGCCGCTTGCTGAGCGTGCGACGTACTCGCTCAAGGCGTTCGCGCAGGGATTGGGTGACTGCCTCGGTTTTGGTCTCGCCCGTCAATTTCGCCAACGCCCCCGCAAACTCTTCAGCCTGCTTGTTTCGAATGTTGAGAGGCATGTAATCACCACGTGTAGATAATTTACTACACATTACCACACGAGCCTAAGTTACTCAAGCGGCGGCCCAGATACGGCGGCCCGGATACCAGCCAATATCCTGCAGGCGGCAAGTTGTGGCCGGCAAATCTGGCGTCCAGCTGCGTGCCCCACTCACTTAATGCCGGGTTGTGGCCTACGATCATCAGCCGACTGACATTGCCGCGCCTGCTTTGTACGACGGCGCGCAAGGCCTGCGGCGTGGCGAGATAGAGCTCCGGTATTTCCTGCAAAGTGTGAGCGTCGAGCTTGAGTGCCTGCGCGATCAGTGTCGCGGTGGCAGCGGTGCGTACCGCAGGGCTGTAGAGCAGCCGTTGTGGGTGCCAGGGCAGGGCTGCCAGTCGTGCCGCGGCGCCTAACGCGGCATCGCGACCACGCGCGGTGAGTGGCCGCTGAAAATCTTCGCCGTCCAGTGCGGCGGGTTCGGCCTCGGCGTGGCGCAGCAGCAGCAGTTCGAGCATCGATGGTTCACCACATCATGCCGGTCTGTAGCCGCGCCGCCTCAGACATCATCGACTGACTCCAGGGCGGATCGAACACCAGCTGCACCTCGGCCCTGCGCACCGTGGGAATCAACTCAACCTTGGCGCGCACATCCTGCACCAGTACTTCGCCCATGCCGCAGCCCGGCGCCGTGAGCGTCATGTTGACGTGCACGTCGCGCGTGCCATCGTCGTTGGCGATCACCTCGCACTCGTACACCAGGCCCAGATCGACAATGTTGATGGGTATTTCCGGATCGTAAACGGCGCGCATCTGCTGCCAGGCGAGTTCGCGCACATCATTGGCGGTGGCATCGGGCGGCAACTCCGGGGCCTTGACCGACTCTTTGCCGATGGCATCGCCATGTTCGCCGGCAATGCGATAGAGATTGCCTTCGATGTAGAGCGTGAAACTACCGCCCAACGCCTGGGTGATATAGCCGGCCAGGCCACTCGTGAGCGTAATGGGCGTGCCGGCGGGCACCATCACCGCTTCAACATCGCGGCTTAAGACCACCGGTTCGTTTTCGTAGCCGCGCGAGCTCATTCTGTAGATACCGCAGGGTGCGATGTTGCCGGCACGGGGATCGCAGCGCTGGCGGCGGCAGCGCGCTGCTCCAGGGCCGCATTCAGTGTGTGCCAGCACAGGCTCGCGCACTTCACGCGAGCCGGAAACTGAACCACGCCTGAGAGTGCCATCAACTTGCCCAGCGGCCGCTGCGGTGCCCTTTGGCCGTCAGTCAGCAAGGCGTGCACGTCGTTGTAGAGCGTTGTCACATCTGCCAGGCTCTTGCCGGTAACGGCTTCGCTCATCAGCGAGGCTGAAGCCACCGAGATCGCGCAGCCCTGGCCGTTGAAGCGTAGCTCGCTCAACTTTCCATCCGTTATGCGCAGCGTCAGGCTCAGCGAATCGCCGCACAGCGGGTTGTGCCCCACGGCTGCGGCATCGGCCGGTTCGAGCCGGCCGAAATTTCGCGGACTGCGGTTGTGATCGAGGATCACATCACGGTACAGATCACGGGTGTCCATCAGCCAAATACCTCGCGCACCCGCGCCAGTGCCCCGACCAGCCGATCAACGTCCGCGCTGCTGTTGTAACAGGCGAAGGAAGCACGGGCGGTCGCGGCCAGCCCGAAGTAGCTCATTGCCGGCATGGCGCAGTGGTGGCCAGTGCGGATCGCCACGCCTTCGGCGTCGAGAATCGTGCCGATGTCATGGGGATGTACGCCATCGAGCGTAAAGGAAATCACCGCGCTCTTGTCGCGCGCCGTGCCGACGATGCAGAGTCCAGGAACTGCCTGCAGCGCCGCAGTGGCGAGCGTCAGCAGCTGCTGTTCGTGACGGTCTACTGCTGCGCGGCCCAGATTGTCCAGATAGTCGAGGGCTGCGCCCAGGCCGATCGCGCCTGAAATATTCGGGGTGCCGGCCTCGAATTTCCAGGGCAGCGCATTGTAGGTGCTGCGCTCGATCGCCACCGTCAGGATCATGTCGCCGCCGCCCTGCCAGGGCGGCATGGCTGCGAGCAGGGATTCGCGGCCATAGAGCACGCCAATACCGGTGGGGCCGTATATCTTGTGGCCCGAGAAGGCATAAAAGTCGCAGTCGAGCGCACGCACATCGACGCCCTGGTGCGCGATGGCCTGCGCCCCGTCGATCAGCACCGGTATGCCGCGCTTGTGCGCCAGCGCAATGATCTCGGCGACCGGCAGCACCGTCCCGAGCGCATTGGAGACCTGTGCGAGCGCGACCATTCGCGTCCGTTCATTGAGCAGGG
This sequence comes from Gammaproteobacteria bacterium, assembly GCA_031441585.1. GTDB lineage: Bacteria > Pseudomonadota > Gammaproteobacteria > Steroidobacterales > Steroidobacteraceae > FEN-1191. The sequence goes on along the minus strand of JANMWZ010000096.1, from coordinate 30,969 downwards.
CTGCGAAGCCCGGAATATCCAGCTCGCCCGCCGGAGTGAGGGGCGCGGCCACCAGCCGGGCACCGCGCACCGCGCAGGCCATCTGCCAGGGCACAATGTTGGCGTGGTGCTCGAGGTGGGTGATCAGCACCTCATCGCCAGCTCCCAGGTTCGCATGACCCCAGGACTGAGCCACCAGGTTGATGGCTTCGGTGGTACCGCGCGTAAAGATGATCTCGCGGGTTGAGCCCGCATTGATAAAGCGGCGCACGGTTTCACGCGCACCTTCAAAAGCGCTCGTGGCTGCCTGGCTGAGACCATGTACGCCGCGGTGCACATTGGCATGCGTGGTGGTGGCGTAGGTATTGATCGCATCGAGCACGGCGCGTGGTTGCTGCGCCGAGGCGGCACTGTCCAGGTACACCAGCGGCTTACCGCTCAATTCGCGCCCCAGGATCGGAAAATCGGCACGCACGCGCTCAGGGATCAGTGCGCCCTGGCGATCTAGATAGTCATCGTCCGCGAGTGGTTGCCGGGCGTTCACTGCAACAGCTCCGGTGCGGGCGCAGCACGGAGGCGCGCGGCCGCCAGGCGCTGCGCATCGCGGCGCAACGCGGCGGGTTCGACGGACTTGAGTACTTCACCCAGAAATGCCCAATGCAGCAGTGCCCGGGCCTCATCAGGACGCAGGCCGCGCGACAACAGGTAGAACAGCAGATCATCATCAAGCCTGCCGGTCGTGGCGCCGTGCCGGGCCTCGATGTCGTCGGTGTTGATGGTCAGTTGCGGCCGCAGATCGACCTCGGCGCCTACGCCATCGATCAGGCCGCGCAGCGATTGCCTCACCTTCGCGCCGCGCGCCTGGGCGCTGACCCGGGTGTCGGCGTTGCAGGCGATGTGCGCCTGCTCACTGGCAATGGCACGAAACAGCTGCTCGCTGCGCGTGCCGGCGGCCTGGTGCAGGACGGTGAGCATGGTGTCGTTGACCTGGCGAGCGCTACCGGCGGCGAGTGCCTGCCAATCGAGTGCAGCGTCACGACCCTGCAGCTGCACTTCGGCAGTCGAGCGGCTCGTGCCACCCCCCACAGTGATCTGACGCAGCCGGTAGGTGGCGCGCTCCTCCAGACGCGCGTGCAGGTTATCGAGCAGCATCATCTGCTGATCTACCGCCAGCAGGCGCTGATGAACCAGCGTTGCGCTCGTGCCGAGCGCCAGATCGAGACGCACGCAGGCGAAGCCCTCGGCAACGCCGCCGCCCAGATGCCGTTCGACCAGATGACAGCTGACGCCCGGATCGATACTAAGTGCCAGGTCCAGATAGTTGGCGCCAGTGGTTGGCGTAGTGAGCGAAATAATTTCCAGGGACAGCGGCTCGCTGACCCTGAGCCTCAGCGTTGTCGGTGCAAACAGGGTGGCGATGAGACCCAGGCGTTCGTCGCTCGGCGCTGCGAGCGCGGGAGCTTCGGCCACCGCAGTTTCAGCCACCGCAGTTGGCCGCTGTTCGGCGCCGCCCACCGCCAGCCCTGGCAGCGTGCCGGGGGCACTGCCCAGATCACTCCGCACCAGGCCATCGACAAGCACCAGGCGCAAAAAGCCGGGCAGGGGTGCGGGCAGATCGGCCGCGTCAAGCGCACTGGTAGCAGGCAAAGGTCCAGATGTGGCCGTAGCGCTGGCGCCTGGCGGCAGGAAACTGTGAATCCTGTCGAGCGCGCGCAGATTGGCGTGGCGCCAGTTTTCCTCGGCACGACCCGGCAAACCGCGACTGTGCAGACTTCGCGCAGCCGCCTGGCGCGCAGCGCCAACGCCTGCGCCCAGGCTCGCAAACTCCTCGAGCATGCGCTGCAGGGCGCTCATGCGGCCGACTGCTCTGCCAGCAACCAGTCATAGCCACGCCGCTCCAGTTCGAGTGCCAGCTCGCGATCCCCGCTGCGCAGGATGCGTCCGCGCGCCAGCACGTGCACGCGATCGGGAATCACGTAATCGAGCAGGCGTTGATAGTGGGTGATCAATACCACCGAGCGCTCGGGCGAGCGCAGTGAATTGATGCCGCGTCCCACGATCTTCAGGGCATCGATGTCGAGTCCCGAATCGGTCTCATCGAGCAGCGCCAGGCGTGGTTCCATCACCAGCATCTGCAGCACTTCATTGCGTTTCTTTTCGCCGCCCGAAAATCCCTCATTGACGCCACGCGTGAGCAGGCCCTCATCCATCTGCATGGTGCGCATCTGGGCGCGCACGGCGTTCAGGAAATCAAAGGCGTCGATGTCGGGCTCGCCGCGATGGCGGCGACGGGCGTTGAGGGCGGCCTTGAGCAGATAGGCATTGTTGACGCCAGGAATCTCCACCGGGTACTGGAAGCCCAGGAACAGGCCGGCCCGGGCGCGCTCCTCGGGCGCCATGGCGAGCAGATCGGCGCCATCAAAGCGCGCGCTGCCGCCCGTGACTTCGTATCCAGGGCGGCCGGCCAGCACATGCGCCAGCGTGCTCTTGCCTGAACCATTGGGGCCCATGATGACGTGCACTTCACCTGCGGGCACCGTCAGGCTCACGCCATGCAATACCGGTGTGCCCTCGACGCTGACGCGCAGATTGTCGACCTGCAGTACCGGGGTACTCATCCGACGGCTCCTTCCAGAGTGACCGCCAGGAGATTTTGTGCCTCGACGGCAAATTCCATGGGCAGTTCCTTGAAGACTTCGCGGCAGAAGCCGCTGACGATCATGTTCACGGCATCTTCGGTACCGAGACCGCGTTGCTGACAGTAAAACAACTGGTCTTCACTGATGCGCGAGGTGCTGGCCTCGTGCTCCACCGTGGCCAGCGGATTGCGGGTCTCGATATAGGGGTAGGTGTGCGCCCCGCAATGCGCGCCCAGCAGCAGTGAGTCGCACTGAGTGTGATTGCGGGCGCCGCGCGCCGAGGGCATGATTTTTACCAGTCCACGATAGGCGTTCTGGCCGTGACCGGCCGAGATGCCCTTGGAGACGATGGTGCTGCGGCTATTGGCGCCGATGTGAATCATCTTGGTGCCGGTATCGGCCTGCTGATAGTTGTTGGCGGTAGCGACCGAATAGAATTCACCGACCGAATTTTCCCCACGCAGCACGCAGCTGGGATATTTCCAGGTGATCGCTGAACCGGTCTCGACCTGGGTCCAGGAGATGCGCGAGTTGCGGCCGCGACATTCGCCGCGCTTGGTAACGAAGTTGAATATGCCACCGCGCCCCTGCTCATCGCCCGGATACCAGTTCTGCACGGTCGAATACTTGATCTGCGCATCATCGAGCGCCACCAGTTCGACCACCGCGGCGTGCAGCTGGTTTTCATCGCGCATCGGCGCGGTGCAGCCTTCCAGATAGCTGACATGGCTGCCGGTGTCGGCGATGATCAGGGTGCGCTCGAACTGTCCGGTATTGGCGGCGTTGATGCGAAAGTAGGTCGACAGTTCCATCGGGCAACGCACGCCGGGCGGAATGTATACAAACGAGCCATCGGTAAACACCGCAGAATTGAGCGTGGCGTAAAAATTGTCGGTGTAGGGCACTACCGTGCCGAGGTAGCGCTCGATGAGCTCTGGATGTTTTTGCACCGCTTCGGAGAACGGGCAGAAAATGACACCCGCGGCGGCCAGTCGTTCCTTGAAAGTGGTGGCGACCGAGACGCTGTCGAACACGGCATCGACCGCCACCCCGGCGAGCCGCGCCCGTTCGTGCAGCGGCACACCGAGCTTGGCATAAGTGGCCAAGAGCTTGGGATCGACCTCGTCCAGACTGCGCGGTGCGTTGCCCCTGGGTTTGGGCGCCGAGTAATAGGAAATCGCACTGTAGTCGATGGGCTGGTAGTGAACCTGGGCCCAGTGCGGTTCACGCATCGTGCGCCAGTGGGCGAAAGAGCGCAGTCGCCAGTCGAGCAGGAATTGCGGCTCACGCTTCTTGGCCGAGATCAGCCGCACGACCGACTCATCGAGTCCCGGCGGCACAGTATCGCTGTCGATATCCGTGACAAAGCCGTGCTGATAGCCGCGATTGAGGAGCGCGGTAATTTCCGGATTGCTCGTGGTCACGAGTTTTCCACCCGGCTGGCGCGCAATTGGCGCTCGAGCGCAGCGAAGCGGGTGCTGCCGGCATTCAGCCCGGCCAGTTCCACCAGCGAGATTTCCTGCAATGAGCGGCGAATGGCCAGATTGACGCGTTGCCAGGCACGGCCGACGCCGCAGGTGCTCTCAATACCGCAACTGTGGGAGAGCCGTGCACACTCGGTCAGCGCCATGGGGCCTTCCAGCGCATCGAGAATCTGGGCGGCGCTGATCTGCGCCGCCGGGCGCGCCAGACGGTAGCCGCCCCGCAAGCCGCGCGTGGAAGTCACCAGGGCACAGCCGTGCAGCTGTTTGAGCAGCTTGCTCACGGTGGCGGCCCCCAGGTGCGTCTGGGCCGCCAGTTGCGCAGCCGTCAGCTGGCGCTCGGGCTCGGCGGCGAGCCGGGCCAACAGGACAGTCGCATAGTCGGTCAGTTTGCTGATTCGCAGCATGGCAACTCCAATGTAGGACTAGTTTAGTACTAATTGCTCCTGGGTTAAAGACCTTTGCTATGCTTGCGCCCCCATTTTGGAGGCAGGCACATGAGTGTGGAAAGTCTGGAAAGCATAGCGGCAGCAATGGTTGCTCCCGGCAAGGGAATTCTGGCGGCCGATGAGAGCTCCGGAACCATCAAGAAGCGATTTGACAAGATCGGGCTGGAATCCACTGAGGAGAGCCGCCGGACTTATCGTGAATTGCTGCTCACCACGCCTGAGATGGCGAAGTCGATCAGTGGCGTGATTTTTTACGACGAGACCCTGCGCCAGAAGACGCACGCTGGCGTGCCCTTTGCGAAGCACCTGGCCGCGCTCGGCGTGGTGGCTGGGATCAAGGTCGACGCGGGCGCCAAGCCGCTGGCGGGTTATCCCAACGAAACCATCACTGAAGGGCTCGACGGTCTGCGCGAGCGCCTGATCGAGTATTACGCGCTGGGCGCGCGCTTTGCCAAGTGGCGCGGCGTCATTGACATCGGCGCACTCTTCCCGACCGCCTATGCGATCCACGCCAATGCGCATGCGCTGGCGCGCTATGCGGCCCTGTGCCAGGAACAAAAGCTCGTGCCCATCGTCGAACCCGAAGTGCTGATGGATGGTGCGCATACGCTCGAGCGCTGCGAGGAAGTAAGCGGCGCGGTACTGGCAGAAACCTTCGCCCAGTTAGGCGCAGCGCGGGTGCGGCTGGAAGGCATGATTCTTAAACCCAATATGGTGATCTCCGGCAAGCAGTGCCCGCAGCGCGCGACGCCCGAACAGGTGGCGGCGGCCACTATTCGTTGCCTGAAGCGCCACGTGCCTGGCGCGGTAGCTGGCATCGCCTTCCTGTCGGGTGGCCAGTCGCCGGCTGAAGCTGCGCTACACCTCTCGCTCATGAACGCCCACCCGGCGCCGTGGCCATTGACCTTCAGCTATGGACGCGCCCTGCAGGATGCGGCCTTGACGGCCTGGGGCGGGAAGAGTGCCAATGCCGCAGCGGGCCAGCGCGAATTCGCACGCTGGGCGCGCATGAACGCCCTGGCACGCCTCGGCAGCTACCAGGCAGGCATGGAGCTGCAGGCGGCCTGATGCGAGATGCGCGCGCTGCGGGCGACGTCGTTGTCGAAGTCCGCGGCGTCAGTTACGCCATCGGCGGCCGCACGATATTTGATGGCCTGGAACTACAGGCACGGCGCGGCGAGATCACGGCCGTCATGGGGCCGAGCGGCACCGGCAAGACCACGCTGCTGCGGCTGCTGATGGGCGCGATCGCGCCGGAGCTGGGGCAGGTGGCCGTGTTCGGGCAGGACATCAGTGCGCTTGATCGGCGTGGTTTGTACGCCTTGCGCAGGCGCGTGGGCATGCTGTTCCAGAATGGCGCCTTGCTCACTGATCTGAGTGTCTTTGAAAACGTGGCCTTTCCGCTGCGCGAGCACAGCAGATTGCCTGAACCGCTGTTGCGTCGCCTGGTACTCATGAAGCTGCAGGCAGTGGGCTTGCGTGGGGCGGCCGAGCTTCCCACCAGCGCCCTCTCGGGCGGCATGGCGCGCCGCGTAGCGCTGGCACGGGCGATCGTCATGGATCCGGAGCTGCTGATTTATGACGAACCCTTTGCCGGCCTTGATCCGATTTCCCTCGGCGTCATCCTGCGCCTGATTCAATCGCTGAACGCCACGCTCGGCATCAGCAGCATCGTCGTCACGCACGATGTCCAGGAAATCAGCAGCATTGCGCACCATAGTTTCCTGCTGGCTGGCGGCAAAGTAATTGCCACCGGAAGTCCGGCCCAATTGCGCCCCGCCGATGCGGCGGTGGTCAATCAATTCATGAAAGGCCTGCCTGACGGCCCGGTGCCATTTCATGTGCCGGCCGTTGATTATCGCGAACAGTTACTGGGTGGTGAGTGGTGAATGGTGCACGCACCAGCTCAGGGCTGTTCGCGGCATGCGCGCACGCCGGACGGGTCGCGCTGTTTTTGGGACGTATCGTGGGGCAGTGTCTGCCCGCGCTGCGGCGGCCGCGCCTGCTGGTGCAGCAGATTTACAATGCCGGCGCGCGCTCGTTGATAATCATCATGCTGTGCGGGCTGTTTGTCGGCATGGTGCTGGCGCTGCAGGCTTACGATCTGCTGCAACGCTTTGGCTCTGAATCGGCCCTCGGCGTGGCAGCGGCGCTGGGTCTGGTCAAGGAGCTCGGGCCGGTTATCACGGCGCTGCTGTTCGCTGGTCGCGCCGGCACGGCCCTGGCCTCGGAAATTGGGCTGATGCGCGCCACCGACCAGCTCAACGCCATGGAGATGATGGCGGTCGATCCGGTGCGCTACGTGGTGGCGCCGCGATTCCTGGGTGGCATCGTGGCCGTGCCGCTGCTGACGGCGATTTTCGATGTCATCGGCATTTTCGGCGCGCAGCTGATCGGCGTCGGCCTGTTGGGCGTGGAAGCAGGTTCCTTCTGGTCACAGATGCAAAGTGCCGTGACGCTGAACGATATCAATGAAGGCCTGATCAAGAGCCTGTGCTTTGGTGTGGCCTGCAGCCTGATGGCGGTCTACGAGGGTTTTCATGCTGAGCCGACTGCCGCAGGTGTGGGTCTCGCCACCACGCGCACGGTCGTGAGTTCGGCAATCTTGACGCTGCTGCTCGATTACATCCTGACCGCAGCATTCCTGGGTTCCTGAAGGAGCAAAGATCATGAGCAACGGCAATCGCGCCGCGGAAATTGGTACTGGATTGTTCGTGCTGCTGGGCTTCGCGGCGCTGGCATTCCTGACCACGCAGTTGCCCGGTAGTGGCGTGCAGCTGCGCAGCGCGGCTGCCAGCATTCACCTGACGGCACGCTTTGATAACGTCGGCGACCTCAAAGTGGGTGCCCCGGTTACCATGGCGGGCGTGCGCATAGGCCGCGTCGACGCGGTGAGTTTCGATCCATCAGAGTTCAAGGCGGTGGTCGCGCTGTCCATAGAGCGGCGTTACAACCAGATACCCGATGACAGCGACGCTGCGATCCAGACCTCGGGTCTGCTGGGCGCCAAGTACATTGGCATTGGCCCGGGCGGCGCCACAACTTTTCTGGCTGAGGGTGGTCAGATTCAATTTACCCAGTCGGCAATCGTGCTGGAAAACCTGGTCAATAAGTTATTTGCCGGCATCGCTGGTAAAAAGGAAAGTGATGCGAAACCTTGATGGCGCAGTGCTGCTGACTATCGTGATGGGCCTGGGTGCGGCGGGGCCTGTGCGCGCGGCTGCGGCGCCAGCGCTGGCGATTGGCGCAAGTGCCGTCGTGGAACCGGCGCGAGCCGTCGTCGACGATAGTGGCCCCGGCGTACTTATCGACACTGCGGCCCGCGCCATGCTTGCCGAACTCGATGCGCACCGCGCCGAATTCCGGCAAAGTCCGGCGCGCGTCAATGCCCTGGTTGATCGCATCCTGCTGCCCTACTTCGACACCGACTACGCGGCTCGTCTGGTACTGGCGCGGCACTGGACAACGGCCAGCGTCGAACAGCGCCGCCGTTTCGTTGCGGCCTTCTACCACTCGTTGCTGGCGAATTACGGCGCGGCGCTGGTGGATTTCACCGGCGAGCGGCTCAAGGTGCTGCCCTTTACCGGCGAAGCCGCCGCCACCACGGCCACGATCCGCACCAGGGTGCGCAAGAGTGATGGCACTGATGTGGCCGTCAACTACAGCCTGCATCGCACACCGCCACAGGGCTGGCGCGTCTGGGACGTCGTGATTGAGGGCATCAGCTACATCAAGAGCTTTCGCGATGATTTCAATGCCCAGATTGAACAGCAGGGCGTCGATGCACTGATTGCACGCCTTGAGAAGCAGACCGGGGGCGGATAGCAACGATGCGGGCCGAGCATTCCGGGGAAGGGGTGAGCAGCGCGACCGGGGCGGGCGCTCTGGTTGCTGATGGCGCCGGAGGTTTCCGACTGTCGGGCGCCGCAATTTTGCCTACAGTGACGTTACTGCGCGCCACGGGCTTGCGGGCATTTGCCGCCAGCGCGGGCGATATCGTGGTCGACTTGAGCGCCATTTCCCGCGTGGATAGCGCCGGATTGGCGCTGCTGATTGACTGGTTGGCGTGGGCCAGGGCCGCCGGCCGCGTGTTGCGCTTTGTCTCGCCGCCCGGTTCGCTGTTGGCGCTGGCCCGTCTAAGTGATGTCGAAGCGCTATTGATCTGAGCCGGGTCGGGCAGCCTTAAGGCTGGTCGGGGGGCGGTGCTTCCTCATCCGCAGGCAGGTCGGATTCGCTGGCATCGACATTGCCATCGCGCACCGCATATTCGCGGTGCTGCAGCCAGGCGCTGCGAACCAAGGCATAAGGGTCATAGGCACGTTCGAGGAGCGCATCGGAGTCGAGCAGCTTGGCCCGCAGCTGCGCCTTGTTGACCACCCACAGGCCCCAGCGTGCATAGGGATCGCTCAGGTAGGTGCGAGCATCGGTGAAATTATCAACCAATTTGGCTGGCGCATCGCGCAGGTTCGAGGGGCCGAACAGCGGCAGCATCAGATAGGGGCCGCTGTGCACGCCCCATTTGCCCAGTGTCTGTCCGAAGTCTTCCTGGTGCCGCTCCAGCCCGGCTGCCGTGGCAGGATCAAAAAACCCCAGGCCGAACACGCTGTTGACGAGCAGGCGGCTGAGGTCACGACCGCCGTCGGTAAACTTGCCCTGAAATAAGTCGTTGACAATGGTCGTGGGGTAGCTGAGGTTGACGGCGAAGTTGTCAAGCCCTGAGCGTACTGGCTCGGGCACGGCGGCGCGCCAAAGCTGGGCCGTCGGCCGAAAAACGGCGCGATCGGCGGCCACGTTGAAACGATACATGCTGCGATTGACGCGCTCGAAAGGATCGTGCGCATCGCGCTGTCCGGGCGGTAGCGCGGCGCAGGCAGGCAGCATCAAGAGCGTCGCCAACAGAGCGATTCTGGGTAAATACATACTGGGATTTTAGCACTTGATGGCGGAGAAACTGGCAAGCGACGCCGGTTTTCCCTAGTTACTGCTGCGCGGAGTGGTGGGTCAAACGCTGCTCGCGCAACCAGTCGCGAATTTCCTCAAGCCGTGCGTGAAAGCGCTGACGCTGCACCGGCGTGAGGTTGGGCGAGGCCAGCGCCAGTTCCAGCTGCTGGTTGGCGAGCGCCAGATCGCCATTGCTGATGTGATATTCCGACATGTAGTAATAGGCATCGCCGCTATCGCCGGCGGCGCTGGCGGCCAGCGCGGTCATGCGGATCTGATCGGGTGTCGGCTGGGTATTGTTGAAAACATCGAGCAACAGGGCGTGCGCCTGCGTGGCATGACCGGTCTGCATGAGCGTATCGGCGTAGCGCACCGCGAGCGGCACATTGCGCGGGAACAGCGCCATGGAGCGCTCAAAGCTGCTCAGTGCGCTCGCCGCCTGATGATCGGCCTGCAGCGCCTGACCCAGTGAGGCATAGAGCGCAGTAATCTGCGGGTATTTATCCAGCAGCTCAGTGAGGGTGGTCACCGCACTGGCCGTGTGCCCGGAACGCATCTGGGCGATGGCCTTGCCGTAGCGCTCCGGGTCACTCAAGGGTTGACGCTCCCGGCGGCGCGCGTAATAGACATTCATGTCCGTGTCGGGCGAGGCGCTCAGGACCCGGACCCGTTCCCGCATCCATTTGAACAATATCGATTCATTGAGCGCTGTCGCATGCTCCTGCGTGGCACGCGTGCGCGCCTCGGCAATACGATCGCGCGTGACCGGATGGCTGCGCAGCATGTCGAAGGGGCCGGCGGTTTCCGTCAACCCTTCGCGGCGACCCATGGCTTCAAAAAAATCAGCCATTGCGGTGGTGCGAAAACCGGCACCCGCCAGCAGATTGATGCCGACGCGATCAGCCTCGGCTTCCTCGCCGCGGGTGAAGTTCATACTCTGCTGCAGGGCAATGCCCTGACTCATCGCGATTGCGCCCTCGAGTGCCTGACCACCAGCACCACTGGCCGCGCCGATCAGTACCGCCGCCAGCATGGCCGCCATGGTGCCCATGGACATGCGGCTTTGCTCCAGGATGGAGCGTGCCAGGTGCCTTTGCCGCACGTGCGCGGTCTCATGCGCCAGCACGCCGGCGAGATCCGATTCGGTTTCCGTGAGCAGCATCAATCCGGAATTGACGCAGATAAATCCGCCATAGGTGGCAAAGGCGTTGATCTCGGAGGAGTGCACGACAAAATACTGAAAGTTCTGATCATCATCACGCGCCTGCGACGCCAGTCTCGAGCCCAGATGCTGTAGATAGTCGCTGATCTCCGGATCCTCGAGTATCAGCTGCTGGCCGCGGAGTTGGCGCATGGCCATCAGGCCGATCTGGTACTCATCGCTCTTGCTGAGTATCGCGTTCTCGGGTGAGCCCAGGTCTGGCAAACCGCTTTCCACCGCAACGCTATCGCCACCCGCGTGGCCCAAAGTCGTGCCCGTGCCCGTGCCCACGACCGGGTCTGCGGCCTGAGCGGCCAGTGTCAGGACACAGCCTAGCCACGCCGCGTGCAGCCGCCAGCGCGCGCTTTGATTTCCATTCATACCGGCTGACATCCAGAATACGACAGTGGGGCGCTATTAAAGTTGCTCAGAGGCGAAATCCACCAGGCGCGAGCGCTCGCCACGCACCAGCGTCACGTGGCCCGAGTGCGGCCAGCCGCGGAATCGATTCACCGTGTAGGTGAGCCCGGAAGTCATCTCGGTCAGGTAGGGGGTGTCGATCTGGGCAATGTTCCCCAGGGCAATCAGCTTGCTGCCGGGGCCAGCGCGGGTCACGAGCGCTTTCATCTGTTTGGGCGTCAGGTTCTGTGCTTCATCGAGAATGATGTAGCGATTGAGAAAGGTGCGGCCACGCATGAAATTGAGCGAACGAATCTTGATGCGATTGCGCAGCAGATCGTTGGTGGCGGCGCGCCCCCAGTGGCCGCCTTCTTCACTGCGGGTCAGGACCTCGAGATTGTCCATCAGCGCCCCCATCCACGGCTCCATCTTTTCTTCTTCAGTGCCGGGCAGGAAGCCGATGTCCTCGCCGAGCGGGATCGTTACGCGGGTCATGATGATTTCCACGAAGCGATTGCGCTCGAGGGTCTGCGCGAGTCCCGCGGCCAGCGCCAGCAGGGTCTTGCCGGTGCCGGCCGGACCCAGCAGGGTCACGAAATCAATCTCCGGGTCGGTCAGCAGACTGAAGGCAAAGTTCTGCTCACGGTTGCGTGCGCTGATGCCCCATACCGCATGGCGTTCGCTGCGAAAGTCACGCACCAGCTCGAGCGTGGCCGTGCCCTCATGTAACTTGCGCACCACGGCCTCGATTCCGCTCGGACTGTCTTCGTACAGGAACTCGTTGACATGCCAGTCGGCCACCGCCGGCCCCTTGAGCTCATACCAGGTGCGCTCGCCGTCCTTCCAGGAACGTATATCGCCGCCGTGCTGCTCCCAGAAATCGGCGGGCAGCTTGCCAACACCGGTGTACAGCACGTCGGCATCCTCGATGGTCTTGTCGCTGTAATAGTCTTCGGCGTGCACGCCCACCACGGCCGCCTTGATGCGCAGGTTGATATCTTTGGACACCAGCACCACGCGCGCCGTCGGCTGCTGCTGCTGCAGCGCCAGAGTCTGGCCAAGGATGAGATTGTCATTGCCGGAGCCGGGCAGGTTGTCGGGCAGTCCGCTGCTCAGGGCGCTGGTCTGGAAAAACAGTCTCCCGGCTGCGGGTTGCTTGCCGTGATTGCCAGTCAATGCCGATGGAATCAGCAGCCCGGCATCGATCTGCTCTTTGTTGACGCCGCGAATCATGTCATCGAGAAAGCGACTGGCCTGGCGAACGTTGCGCGACTGCTCAGACAGACCTTTCTTGTTGGCGTCGAGTTCTTCGAGCACCACCATGGGCAGATAGACGTCGTGTTCCTCGAAGCGGAAGATCGCGGTTGGATCGTGCATCAGCACGTTGGTATCCAGCACAAACAGCCGGCGTGGTCCAGTCTTCACAGGGCTTTGGCGGCCTCCAGCACCTCGGCCGCGCGCAGCGCGCTCATGATTTCACTGGCTCGAGAATGGCATCGAGGTTCAGCGAATCGCAATAGTCCATGAATTCCTCACGCAATTGCGATACCGGCAGCTTCCCCGGCACGTTGATACTCATCTGCACCGCAAACATGGCAGCGCCGGTATGCGCCGCGGCGTAGCAACGGGTAGCGACTTCGCCGATGTCGATGCCGCGGGCGGCGAAAAAGCCCGACAACCCGGCGACAATACCGGTCTGATCTAGGCTGACGATGTCGATAGAGTAGGGCAGCAGCTCACGACGGCTGGGGCGCGCATCGGTGCGTCGCAGGTGCACGCTGAGCGTGCCGTTGGCCGCCAGACGGCCCAGTTCTGATTCAATGCGTGCCAGGGTGTGCCAGTTGCCGGTAACCAGCAGCAGCATGGCAAATTCGCTGCCGAGCGCCGCCATGCGGCTCTCGGCAATGCTGCCACCGCAATCGGTAATGACCTTGGTCAGCTCGTGCACCATGCCGGTACGATCGCTACCGATGGCGGATATGGCCACATGTTGTCGGCCAGGTGTGGTGGGGTCGTTCACGGACGGAAGTGTACCGGAACCGGACTTGCTTCGGGCCACGCCGCACCCGTAACATCCCGCGCCATGTTTTCAGGCAGTCTGGTCGCAATCGTAACGCCCATGCAGGGCGATGGCGCCATCGATTTTGAAGCCTGGGAGCGCCTGCTTGACCTGCACCTGGCGAGCGGCACTGCCGGGGTGATCGTCGGGGGTAGCACTGGCGAATCGGTCACGTTGAGCGATGAGGAACTGCTGCTGCTGCTGGCACGGGCCCGCACCCGCCTCAACGGCCGCATGGCACTGATCGCCGGTGTCGGCGGCAGCAGCACTGCGGGTGTGGTGGCGCGTGTCAGGCGGCTGGCCGCGAGCCGGGTAGACGCCCTGCTGGTCGTGACGCCGGCCTACAGCCGGCCGACCCAGGAAGGTCTGTATCAGCACTTTGCCGCCATTGCGGCGGCGGCTGCAGCGCCGGTGCTGCTTTACAACGTGCCGGGCAGAACAGCCGTTGACCTACTGCCGGCTACCGTGGCCCGCCTGGCTGAACTACCGGCCATCGTTGGCATCAAAGAAGCCGTGAGTGATATCGCCAGAATCCGTGAGTTGCTGGGTGTGCTGCCGGCGCGCTGCGCCGTGCTGTCGGGCGATGACGCCAGCGCGTATGAGGCGGTGCTGGCCGGCGCACATGGAGTAATTTCAGTGAGCGCCAACGTGGTGCCGGCCGCGATGGCAGCCGTTATCATGGCGGCCGCGCGCGGCGAGCGCGCTCTTGCGCAACGCCTGGATGCGCCACTGGCGGCGCTGCATCGGGATCTGGGGGCGGAGTCGAATCCCATCCCGGTGAAATGGGCGCTGGCCGAAATGGGCCTGATTGGTACCGGAATTCGTTTGCCCCTCACCTGGCTCAGTGAGAGTCTGAGGCCACGCCTGCGCGCCGCACTCAAGGCCGCGCAAGTCAATGCAACCACCACACAGGCACTCAGCGCATGACACCACTGTTTCGAACTCTCAGCGGTACAGCATGTATTGGCCTCGCAGCGCTTGCCTTATCCGGGTGCTTCTCGAGGCATCGGGATCGGGCCTCCAGCTGCCGCGAGACCACGGTGGTGACCGAGGCGCAGAATCTGCCAGCACTAAAAGTGCCCCCAGGCCTGGACACACCCGATACGCGCAACGCCATCAAGGTGCCAGAGCTGGCCGAACCAGAAAGAGCGCGTTCAAAGAATGAACCCTGTCTTTCGCAGCCGCCGAGTTACAAGGGTTGAAGGCAGTGCTCTGTTACAATGCGCCGCGCTGGACGCCGCCACAGGCGATCACTATCGTTCGTTAATTTACATTAAGATTATCTCGTAACATGTTGAAAGGAGAGGTGGCCGAGCGGTCGAAGGCGCTGGACTGGAATTCCAGTAACATCTTCACGGGTGTTCGTGGGTTCGAATCCCACCCTCTCCGCCACGAGTCTATGGTGGTCCGCGCCGGTTCCTTCGCGACGATGAGCCGCCAATCCCGTCAGGCCCGGAAGGGAGCAGCGGTAACGGCAAGGTCGTGCGCCGAAGTTCGGCCGGCGCGGGCTGCCTCCCGCAGCGCCACCCACGTTGCCCACGTTGCCCACGCCGCTCGCGGGCGGGGCTGAGGCGCCATGGCCTACACCGCACTGGCGCGCCGTTGGCGGCCGCGCAACTTTGCCGAGATGACTGGCCAGGAACATGTGCTGCGTGCCTTGAGCAATGCGCTCAATAGTGACCGCGTGCACCACGCCTTTCTTTTCGCTGGCACCCGCGGTGTGGGCAAGACCACGATCGCACGCATTCTGGCCAAAAGCCTGAACTGCGAGCGCGGTGTCAGTGCGCAGCCCTGTGGCGAATGCGCCAGCTGCCGCGAGATCGATGCCGGGCGCAGCCTTGATGTGATTGAAGTTGATGCTGCCTCGCGCACCAAGGTCGATGATACCCGCGAGCTGCTGGACAACGTGCAATACGCGCCGACGCGCAGCCGCTACAAGGTGTACCTCATCGACGAAGTGCACATGCTGACGACGCAGTCGTTCAATGCGCTGCTCAAGACCCTGGAGGAGCCGCCGCCGCACGTGAAATTCCTGCTGGCGACTACCGATCCGCAGAAACTTCCGGTCACGGTGTTGTCACGCTGCCTGCAGTTCAATCTCAAGCGCCTGTCTATAGCCATGATCAAGGCGCGTCTCACGCACATTCTTGATGCGGAGGCCATCGCCTATGATGCGGCGGCATTACAGCTGCTGGCCCAGGCTGCCGACGGCAGCCTGCGCGATGCGCTGTCGCTGCTCGATCAGCTGTTGGCGTTTGGCAATGGCGCCGCACGTGAGGCCGAGGCGCGTGCCATGTTGGGCACTGTGGCTTTCGATCATATTGCAAGGCTAGCTCGGCTGCTCGCCAAGGGTGATCCGGGTGCGCTGGTGAGCGACCTGCAGGCGCTGGAAGATCTGTCGCCAGATTTTGGCGGCTTGCTCGACCAGCTGGCGGCGCTGCTCGAGCGCGTCGCCCTGCAGCAGTTGCTGCCTGACTACGCCGGCGATGAATTGTTCGAGATTGAACTGGTGAGGGAACTGGCCGGGCGAGTGGCCCCCGAAGATGTGCAACTCTACTACCAGACGGCGATCCTCGGACGGCGCGACCTGGCGCTGGCGCCCGATCCGCGCACCGGCTTTCGCATGACCTTGATTCGCATGCTGGCGTTCCGACCAGAAACTGCCAGCGGTGGCGCACCCGCGCGCGCACTGCCGCCCGCTGCAGCGCGCAGTCTTGCGCCGTCCGCATCAGCCGCGCCGTCTACGCCCGCCGTATCCGTGGTGGCTGCTGCGACTGCTGTGTCCAACATGCCTGGAGGCGAAGCGGGTTGGAGCGAAATGATCGCCGCGATCGAACTGGATGGGCCGACGCGCATGCTGGCGCTGAACTGCGCCCTGCTCGGGCGCGAACCTGGGCTGCTGCGCCTGCGGCTGGATCCACGCCAGGCGGGTGCACGTACCCGATCACGAGAAGAAAAGTTGACGCAGGCCCTGGCACGCTTCCTGGGTGAAGCGCTGCGACTCGAGATTGAAGTGGCTGAGAGTGCGACCGAGACCCCAGCCCAGAGCGGTGAGCGGCAGGGGCAGCAGGCGCTGGCGGCGGCCCGGGCTGCGCTGCAGGCTGATCCTACGGTGCAGGCGCTGCAGGAGCGCTTTGGCGCTACGCTCAGTCCCGAGTCGGTGCGCCTACGCGGCCCGGCGTGACTCCACGATCATTGCTCTGACACGAGGAAAGCAGCTATGCGCGGTGATATCGGCAACATGATGAAGCAGGCCCAGGCCATGCAGAACAACATGCAAAAGGTGCAGGCGGAAATCGCACAGCTTGAAATCACCGGCGAAGCCGGTGGCGGTATGGTCAGGATCACCATCAACGGTCGTCACGAGGCCCGGCGCGTGCAGATTGAACCGAGCGTCTTTGGCGAAGATCGCGAGTTGCTTGAAGATCTGCTGGCGGCTGCGCTCAACGACGCCGTCCACAAGCTCGAGGCCGCCACGCAGGCCATGATGGGCACCGCCATGGGCGGTTTGAAACTACCGCCAGGCATGAAATTGCCGTTCTGAATCAGGCCCGATCATGCAGCATTCACCGGCTTTGGCAGCGCTGATCGATGCGCTGCGCATCCTGCCAGGCGTGGGCCCGAAAAGTGCGCAGCGCATGGCCTTTCACCTGCTGCAGGAGGCGCGGCCCGGCGCGCAGGCGCTTGAGTATGCCTTGCAGCGCGCACTCGAGTTGGTCGGCCGTTGCCAGCAATGCCGCATGCTCACCGAAGCGCAGCTGTGCGGCATCTGCGCCAATCCGCAGCGCGACGCGACGCTGCTGTGCGTGGTCGAATCCCCGGCTGACGTCGTGGCCATCGAACAGTCGGGGGGCTTCCGTGGGCGCTATTTTGTATTGATGGGCCATCTCTCGCCGCTGGATGGCATCGGACCCGAGCAGCTGGGAGCAGCTCAGTTTGAGCAACTGCTCACGGGTGGGCAGATACGCGAGGTGATCCTCGCCACCAATCCCACGGTCGAAGGTGAGGCCACGGCCCATTTTCTCTGGCAGCTCGTGCGCCAGCATCGCCTGCAGGCCAGCCGCATCGCGCACGGCGTGCCGGTGGGCGGCGAGCTCGAGTATGTAGACGGTGGTACGCTGGCGCATGCCATGGCCGGGCGCCTGGCACTGTGACAGCCGCCGCGCCCGCTAACGCCCGCGCCGCCCGCGCGGCGCAAGCTCGCGCAGTTGTTTATGGAGCCGGTGCAGGCGTCGATAACTCTCGTAACGGCGGGCGCTCATGGCGCCAGTGGCGACCGCCCGCTGCACGGCACAGCCGGGCTCCTGCAGATGTGCGCAATCGGCGAAGCGGCACTGTGAAGCGTGCTGTGCCACTTCAGCAAAGCCCAGCGTACGCGAGTCCAGCTGCTCGAGGGCTGGGGCGAAATCGCGCACCCCGGGTGAGTCGATCAGCGCGCCGCCGTCCGGCAGCTCGTGCAGGCACGAGACACTGGTGGTGTGGCGACCTTCATCGTTCCTGAGCAGCTCGCCGATCGCGGCATCGCAGCCTGGCACCAGCGCGCGCAGCAGCGAGGACTTGCCCACTCCGGATTGGCCCACGAGCATCGCGCATTCATTGCGCAGCCGTGTTTGCAGTGCCTGCAGCCTGAGGCCCGATTGCGCTGAGCACTGCAATGGCTCGTAGCCAGCCAGAGTGTAGGCCGCGAGCTCGCACTGCACGTTTGGCGCGAATTCCAGATCCGCCTTGTTGGCCACCAGCAGCGCCGCGATCCGGGCGCTGTGCGCCGCCGCCAGATAGCGATCGACGACAAACAGGTCCGGTTCCGGTAGCGGTGCCAGCACCACGACCAGGCAGGTCACATTGGCGGCCACCAGCTCCGGACGGCCGCGCGCATTGGTTCGAAACAGCGCCGAACGACGCGGCACAACCTCCTGCATCTGCCACTGCGCATGGGGCGCATCGTATTGGCATTCGACTTCATCGCCGCAGACGAATTGCAGATTGCGCCCCGCCGCACGCGCCTGCACCTCGAGGCCATCGGCCAGCCGCACGCGGGCCACGGCGCCGTGCGAGATCAAAACCTGGGCCCGGGAGCGATACGGGGAATTCACCCTGCTATCATGCCTGATAGCGAGGAGAGTACGCGTGGGCAGCAATGAGCCGCTGATCTGGATTGATCTGGAGATGACCGGCCTCGATCCCGATACCGATAGCATTATCGAGATCGCGACCCTGGTGACGGACAAGGAGCTGGTAGTCATTGCCGAGGGTCCGGAACTGGCCATTCACCAGCCGGATGAAGTGCTGGCGCGCATGGATGAGTGGAATCAGCGCCAGCATGGTGGCAGTGGCCTGTTGCAACGGGTACGCGACAGTCACGTCAGCGTGGTTGAGGCACAGCAGCGCACGCTTGATTTTCTGGCCCGCTACGTCCCCGCCCGCACCTCACCCATGTGCGGCAACAGCATCTGCCAGGATCGGCGCTTCCTGGCCCGCAGCATGCCTGAACTCGAGCGGCATTTTCACTACCGCAATCTGGATGTCAGCACGCTCAAGGAGCTCGCGGCACGCTGGTATCCGGCCATGAAATCAGGTTTCAGCAAGGCCGGAGCACACCGGGCGCTGGCCGACATACACGAGTCGATTGCGGAGTTGCGTCACTATCGCGCCACGCTGTTCATTGCCGCGACGTGACGCAGGTCGCGCCCTAAGGGTGAATGGCCGTGAGCGCCCGAGGCGCGTGTTATATTCCTGCCGTGATTCTCGAATGCAATCTGCCGGTTTCCTGGCGCACCGCGCCGCGCAGCTTTCCGGCCCTGATGGGGCTGTATGAAAGCAATTACCTGCGCCTGTCGCGCCTCGCAGGCAATCTCGCCAACCTTGCCGGCACCTGCACTTCAACGGTACCTGGGGACTGTGAACTACAGCTCACGGTGCGCGAGCGTGCTCCGTATACCTCCGAGCTGCAGCTGACTTACCTGCTGCCGGCGTTGGGCACTGCGGCGGCCACGCCTGAGCGCGTGCCTGACCTCCGGCTGCGTCTCTATCACGATGCCAGATTGCTCTCGGTGCATGAGCTGGCGGCGAGCAGTCCGGAGCGCGAACTGGAGCGGCGCTGGGCGCGCAATCTCATGTTAAACAAGTGGCTGGATTATTGTGCAGAACGCGGACACCGATTCTCGGCAGCGCAATCGGGCTGAGCAATCCATTTTCGTGCGCTGGCTCATGCGCTGGCTCATGCGCTGGCTGACGCGCCTGCTGGAACGCGTCAGGCAGCTGGGCTACCTGCAGGTGACGCTCAAGCCTGCTGGCACCGACGCGGACGATGGTCGCGTCATGCACCTGTTTAAAAATCGCGCCGAACTGAAAAAATCGTTCAGCGGCGCCGTCGAGGAAGTCCAGCGCCTCAAAGACCGGGTCAAGCAGCAGGAGGGCGCTACCGCCCGCGTACAGGAGTTGCTGCAGGAACTTGAGGCCCGCCTGGCGAACGCCGCGACGGGTTATCCAGCCCTGGTGTTCTATCAGCTGCGTGAATTGTGGACCCAGGGGCGCGTGCTGCTGCAGCAGTTTCTCACCGAACTGGAGTCGCAGCAACTTGATCGCGAGCGCCGCCAGTTCTACGCCGACTTCAATCGTCGCCAGTTTGCCCGCCGCCAGAGCGCCGAACAGGCCTGTCTGGAGGCCACGGCCGCGGCTGCCGGTGCCCGCACACGGGTGAGCGAGCTGGAGCGCCTGCTCGCGACCCGGCAGCGCTTCTGGCATTACTTTCAACGCCGTCGGATCGCTGTCCAACTACACGCGGCGACGGTACAGGCGCTGCTGGCCGATCAGGCGCTGAGCGAAGCCCGCAGTGCATGTGATGCCATTGAAGGCGAGCAGGGCAACTTCTCCGGTCTGTCCATCGATGCGCGCCGCGCCATCAACATGGCGACGATTGCCTATGCGCAGGTGCTGTATCAGCGACTGGTGCGCGCCAAGCTGGCCGAGCACACCCAGCAGGCGGCCGCTGTGAGTCATCCTCCCGCCGATGATTATGGTGATCGTGGTGCCTGCGAGCGACTGATGGGGGATATCCAGCGCGCGCGCGTGCTGCTTGAACAGCGCAAGGATGTGCTGGCGGAGATCCGGGTACGCGCTGATGCCCTGCGCGGCATTGCCAAGTATCGACAAGCCGAGGATGCGGTGCCCGTGGCTCAGAGCCTGGGCGTCGGCGCGATTGGCGTGGCGACGCGGGTCCTGCTGGACGACACCTGGGATCTCACCCGCGCATTGCTGCGCTAGCTTGGCTCGCTAGTGGTTGCTGGCGGCGCCGACCGCCGTCAGCGAGGTGCCAACCGGGTTCTGCGTAAGCTGCGCCGCAATGCGCGCCGCTTCGGCCAGTACCACATCGGGTTGCTCATCAGGCTGCGCATCGGCCAGCGCTTTGAGCGCCGGTAACGCAGCGGCAGCCCGACGCGCGTTCTCGCGTGCCAGCGCCTGTTGTTCCTGGGTATTGCGCTCGCGCTCACGCGTCTGCAGGTTGAGCGACAGGCTGTGATCCTGGCGCGCCTGCTCGAGGGAGTTGAGGGCCGCGAGCAGCCATTGATAGTTGGCATCGTTGGCGGCGTGCGTGCCTTGCTCGCGCGCCAGGGTCTGCACGGTGTCGGCCAGCGGTGAGCTGGCCTGAAAGGGCACGGCGGCAATGCGATCCCAGGGCAAGGGATAATCCAGCGAACTTTCGCCGACATCGTGCGGATTGACCCGCGAGGGCAAGGCGATATCCGGTTCGACGCCACGCAACTGCGTGCTCTCGCCGGTGACGCGGTAAAACTTGCCGATCGTGACGGTAAGCTGGCCGTCGGTGGATTGGCGCGACCAGCGATCGAGCGGTATCAGATTCTGTACCGTGCCCTTGCCGAAGGTGGTCTGCCCCAATATCAGTCCACGATGGTAATCCTGGATGGCAGCGGCAAAGATTTCGGAGGCCGATGCGCTGGTGCGATCGACCAGCACCGCCAGCGGCCCGGCATAGGCAATGCCAGGCTCCGGATCATCGAGCACTTCAGTGCGTCCGTCGGTCGTCTTCAGCTGCACCACCGGCCCGCGATCGATGAACAGCCCGGTGAGGGCCGTTGCCTCCGGCAGGTAGCCGCCGCCGTCGCCACGCAGGTCGAGCACCAGGGCATCGACGCCACCGGCGCTCTGCAGTTCGCCCAGCAGGCGACGCACATCGCGTGCCGTAGTGCGGTAGTTGGGATCGCCGGCGTTGCGGGCATCATTGTCTTCGTAGAAACCGGGCACAGTGATAACGCCGACGCGCAGGGTGCGATCGCCCAGCTTGATCTGGCGTAGTTCCTTCTTGGCGGCCTGGTTTTCCAGCGTTACCTTGCCGCGCACCAGCTCGATGGTGTGCAGGTCAGTGCCGGGGGCCGCCCCGGCCGGTAGAATCTGCAGGCGCACCACCGTATCGATCTTGCCGCGGATCAACTGCACGACATCGTCCAGTCGCCACCCCACCACGTCGTTCAGGGCGCCATCGCGCCCCTGGCCAACGGCCATGATGCGATCACTGGCTTTGATGGTACCGGCCGCGGCCGCCGGTCCACCGGCCAGCAGCGAACTGATCGTGACGTAATCATCGACCAGCTGGAGGGAGGCGCCAATGCCCTCGTAGCTCAGGCTCATCTGGATGCGGTATTCCTCGGAGCTGCGTGGTGAAAAATAATTTGAATGCGGATCGTAAACCGCCGCGTAGGCATTCATGAGGGATTCGAAGACATCGTCGACGCTCACCTGGCCGACGCGCTGCAATACCCGCGCGTAACGTTTGCGCAGCGTTTCGGCCGCTTCCGGCCAGCTCTTGCCGGCCAGCATCAGTGACAGGGCATCGCTCTTGACGCGTAGCCGCCATAATTCGTCCAGCTCGGCGCGATCGCGTGCCCAGGGGGCCTTGTCGCGATCAAAGTTGAAAGTCTCGTTGATCCTGAAGTCAGGTGCTTTATCCAGCAGGCTGATGGCATACTTGATGCGTTCGCGATTGCGTTGCTGCAGGCGCGCGAAGATCGCAAACGCTGGCTCAATCTGCCCGGTGTGTATCATGTCATCGAAGGCGTTGCGCCAGTCCTGCAACGCGCTGATGTCAGTGGCCAGAAAATAACTGTGCTGGCCGTCGAGCGCGTTGAGGTAGTGATCGAAGACCTGCGCGGAGAAATTATCGTCGATGATGCGGCGACTGAAATGCGTCTGCTCCAGGATGCTGGCGATGCGTGGCGCCAGCAATTGTTGGCGCAGCGTAGGACGCAGGGCGCCCTCGGGCAGGGCCACGCTGGCAATGGGCGCGCCACTCGAACTGGTAGCCGCGAGCAGCAGCAGGCAGGTCGCGCCGATGCCCAGCGATAACAGTGCCCTAAACAGGCGCTCAGAGGTTCGTGCCATGCGAGGTTGTACTCTTATAGAATGCAATTCAGGAATCGACAGTCTGACATTTTTGCGCTCAAACGGGCAGTTATTGCTGCCAGAACTGTGGACAAATCAGGGATTTTCCGGAAATTGATATGCAGCCGCTGGCGCTCATACTTGGCATTGTCATGGGTTCCACCCTCGCCCTGGCGGTCGCGTTGGGGATGACGGGCATCGTATTCCTGTTGTTGCCTGAATATTCGGTGCGGCTGGCCGCCGAGCAGCTACCACTGCTCAAAGGCATTGCCTGGTCCTGGAGTCTGACCGCACTATCGGCCGGCAGTTTCATCGGTGAGCTTAAGCAACGGCGCTGGCGCTACCCCTGTCAGGTGCTCCTGTTGCTGCTGCTCTGCGCACTGCTGTGGCGTTACTGGCCTCGCCAGGGTCGGTAAAGACAGCCCTTAGCGACGCTGGCCGTTCCATAGGCTCCCGGGTCGCTTGCCCAGCCGGGAGTTGTACGGGTCGACCCCTGCGTTGCTGGTGCTCAATGAGACTCGTGAGGTCACCAGGGCCGCCTTGATGCTGGCTGCCATCGATGCACGCAGGCGATCTGGCGCCACCGGACCTTCAACGTCGGCATCCACATAGTCGAAACAGAAGCTGCCTGGGTCCCTGTGCACGTGTCCGGAGCCTGCAAGTTGGCCTTAACAGCGCAGATCATGAGTGCACATAAGGGTGCGGCCAAGGGCCTAAACCTCCGCAAACTGTGACGCAATCGAAATATTGAAGCGCTTCGGGACGCCATGTTAAGACAAATGCCTAGTGGCGCCAGGCCCAGCGCAGGGTTCGCCACAGCCAGACTGCCGCATAGGGTCCCAGAGCCACCAGCCAGAAGGCGAGTGAGCCATGCAGCAGGCCAATGGCGTAATCGCGCCATAGGCCAAACAGGCCGCCGTTGGCATAGGCACCCAGGGTACGGCTACCAACCAGCCAGATCAGCGCCGGCATCAGCAGCAACCCCAGGGCGAGGCACAACAAGAGTGTCAACGCTTCCCGCCGCACCCCCCGGGTTCGCCGATAGCGTTTCCAGGTTTTCAGCAACGACTGCATACTCGAAGCCCTCTTTATCAATGGAGGCATAATACCCGGCATGGAAAAGCTGCGCGCAGCGGTCATTGGTGTGGGCTACCTGGGTCGATTCCACGCCCAGAAATATGCAACGCTCCCCGATTGCACGCTCGTCGGTGTCGTCGATCAGCGCCCGGAGGCGGCAGCGCAGGTCGCCAGCGAACTGGGCGTGCGCGCGCTGGGCGACTACCGCGAATTATTCGGTCAGGTCGATGCCGTCAGCATCGTCACGCCCACCCCGCTGCACTTTGAGATGGCCCGGGCATTTCTTGAGCATGGTGCGCACGTGCTGGTCGAAAAACCCATCACCGAAACGGTGGCGCAGGCACAGGAACTGATCGCGTTGGCGCGCCAGCGCGGCCGGGTGCTGCAGGTCGGACATCTCGAGCGCTTCAACCCGGTCATCATCGCGGCCGAGCCGCTGCTGCGCTCGCCACGCTTCATAGAATGCCAGCGGCTCGCGCCGTTTCGCGAGCGTGGCACCGATGTCAACGTGGTGCTCGATCTGATGATTCACGATCTGGATATTGTGCAGAGCATCGTCGCCAGCGAGATCGTTGCGCTCGAGGCCATTGGTACGCCGGTGTTCTCCGGGGAGATCGACATCGCCAACGCGCGCATCCGTTTTGCCAACGGTTGCGTCACCAATGCCACCGCCAGCCGTGTGAGCCTCAAGACCGAACGCAAGCTGCGTATTTTCCAGGACGATGCCTACCTGTCGCTCGATCTGCAGCAGAAAATACTCACCGTGATCCGTAAACAGCCGAGCGGCGAGGGTGAAGCGCGCCTGCCGGTGAGCATCGAGGAGCAATCCTTTGAGCAGGGCGATGCGCTGCGCAGCGAAATCATTGCTTTTATCGCCAGTTGCCGCAACGAGGCGCCGGTGGTTGTGAGCGGTGAGGACGGCATGCGGGCGCTGCGCACGGCGGTCGCCATCAGCGCCGCCGTAACCGGCAAGCCCGCGTGAATGCAGTGCAGTAACTGCAATCATTTGCAAGCTCAACAATTACGTACCTATACTGTTGCTGATTCACACGGGTGCCCACCGGTACCCGATCCTTGCGGGGGTTGCGCTTGGTAGCGATGGCAGTGAGTGAACGGGTGGTACCGGCGGCAGCACGAGCGCGCAGTCGCCGCGCGCCGCTGCGGGTCGAGCGCGCTGAGGGTGCCAGGGTAGAGCTGGGTTGTCTGCCGCGGCTGCTGGGCTACTCTTTGCGACGCGCCCATCTGGCTTCCTGGCGTCAGTATGTCGCCGTCATTGGTGCGCAGACGCTGCGTCCCGGCCTGTTTAGTCTGATGGTGCTGGTGGGATCGAACCCTGGCATCGCACAAATCGAACTGGGTACCCATCTGGGAATCGACAAGGCCAGCATCGTGGCGCTGCTTGATCGCCTGGAGAAGGCGGGTTTGCTCGAACGCTGCCGCTCAGTGCGCGATCGGCGCCGGCAGGGCATTTTTCTCACCAGCAAGGGTACCGCGGAACTTGAGACCCTGATCGTGCAGGTGCGCGCGCTTGAGCGTCAGCTGGCCAGCCGCTTTACGCGCCCGGAGATGGATCAGTTGCTGGGATTTCTGCAGCGTCTGTACGCCTGAGCAGTTGCGCCAGCTCGGCCGACAACGGCTTCATCGACCAGTTTGATTCCGGCATGGCGCTGACCCTGACGCCACGAAGTCGCAGTGCCGCCGCTACCACCGGACCGATCGCCGCTACCTGCGTGCCGGCCAGCGCTGACAACACATCGGAGGCCTTTGCCACGGCAAACAGGCGCTCGATCTGCGCCTTGCTGGTAAAGGCAATGGCATCCACAGCGCCGCTGCGCAGCTGGTTCAAAACTTCGATGACTGCGGCATCGTCGCTGGCGTTGGCGTAAACATAGGGCGCCACGGTTAGGGGCCGCGCACCGGCGGTGAGCAGAAAATTCTGCAATGGCAGATTGGGCTCGCTACCGTACAGCTGTACGCCGACCACGCGCCCGCGCAGATCCAGCTGCCGCAGCGTCGCAATCACGCCATCGGTCGTGGGCGTGAGGGCTTCCAGATCTGAACCCAGGCCCAACTCGCGCAGCGCCCGGGCCGGCTTGGGCCCGCGCGTTATCTTGCGCACGCTGGCCAGTGCTGCGAGGAATCGATCGCGCCCCTGCGGCTGCCAACGCGCCAGGCAGGCCAGCAGACGGCGCAAGCCTTCGCCTGTCAGCAGTATCAGGTCATGACAGCTGCCGCCGGAAAAAGCGCTTAGCCACTCTAGTACCGGTTGCGGCTCGGGAGCATCACGAATCGCGACCAGCGGCGCCCGCAGCACGCGCGCGCCGCGCCGCTCCAGCAGGCTGGCAAAGACATCGAGTTCGCGTGCCTCCGGCACGGCGATGAGCCGATCCTGTAAGGGGGAAGCTGGCATGCTCATTAGGGTACGATATCTGCTCCCAACGCTCATACACCCTAAGGGCCCAACGAGATGTTGAATCCTGTGCTGCTGATTGCGATCGGCGCCGCGTGTGGCGCAGTACTGCGCTGGCTGTTAGGGCTGGGGCTCAACGGCCTGTTTCCGGCCATACCGATGGGCACCCTGGCTGCCAACCTGGTGGGCGGGTATCTCATGGGCGTCATGATCGCACTGCTCGCCGGGCCATTAAGTCACGCGCCAGAACTACGACTGCTGGTGGTCACCGGTTTTCTGGGAGGCCTGACGACTTTTTCGGCCTTCTCGGGCGAAGTCGCCCGTTTGCTGCAGCAGGGCCGGGTGGCCATGGCGGGCGCGGAGATTGCAGCACATGTCCTCGGCTCTGTGGCCCTGACGTTGCTGGGCATCGCCACCGTGGCGCTCGCGCGCCGCGCCGCCTGAACGATCGAGGTTAAAACCCATTTCCGGACGCGACTCGACAGCTGGGGCCTTTCATCGGACGCTCACGCGCGTATTCGCCGTGTCACTGGCTCTGGCGTGGACGACCCGCGCCGCCTGTGCGGCCGGCGCAGACAGTGCGGTCACCAACGGCCTAGGCACTTACTACACCCGGCCAAAAGGTCCGGCGCCCGCGCCGCCGGTGGCCGGGTACCGGAGCGCTGATGCGCTCGGCAGGCCGGCCCCGACCAACCAGTGGTACTCCGCGGTCATGTTCAACCGCTGGTCATACCCGATTCACGCGCACCCGATGACCTACCGGCCGAGCGAACAGGGCTTTGAACTCGGCCTGCCTGATCGCAAGGTGGTAGCTCCGGACGCTGTCCAGCGCGAGATCCGCTACGACCATGTCGCGGCCATCACCGTGTCACCGATTGACTTCAAGCCGCAGGATGCACGGCTCGCGCAGTACTCGGATTGGCTGGTGCAGCTGAGCATGAGCTCGGGTGACGGCAAATCGTTGACGGCCAGTGTGCTGCACGGAAGCCCCTTCAGCTACTTCGAGTGCAGCAGCGGCGACGTACGGTTTCGATTGGCGGCCAGGCCCGCCCTGATCGCTGATCCGACTGGTGCGGGGAGCGACCCGCGCGTCGTTGCCGTGACGATCGGCGGCCATTCCTACGCCCTGTTTGGACCGACCGGCGCGAGCTGGCAATGGACTGGCCCTTTCGAATTGGTGTTGCACCTGCCAGCGGGTGCGCGCTATTTCTCGGTCGCGGGCCTGCCGGATGCTGCCCCCGCTACCGTCCGCGATTTTCTTGCCGTGGCCTACGCGTTCCCGACCAGCACCCGCGCCGACTGGCGCTACCAGGAGCACACCAGCACGGTGCGCACGACCTTCCAGGTCACCACTGTGGCGCGCGAGGGGCAGAACCTGACAACCTTCATGGGCGTGTATCCGCACCAGTGGTCGGCGCTGTCGCCGCAACCTGCCTCGCACTATCGGTACGATTCGGTGCGTGGCGCGATCCGGTTGATCGCCGGCAACACTTTTTCCATTCAGCGCGCCTATCACGGCATCATGCCGATGTGGGCTGGTCTGGAAGATCCCGCGCACCGCTCGGCTGTCGACGGTCTGGTGGGCGGCGACGTCGCCAAATCGGATGATCTGTTCGCTCACCAGCAGGGCACCGGAACCTACTGGATTGGCAAGGCCTTCGGTGCCATCGCGCAGCTGCTGAGCGTCGCCGAAGCCGAGGGTCGCACGGCGGAGCGCGACGAGCTGCTCGGCAAGCTCAAGCGGCGCCTCGAGTCCTGGTTCGATGGTGCTCACGCAACCTACTTCGTGCAGGACGAGCGCATCGGTTCCTTCCTTGGACTGCCGCAGGAATTCAACAGCATCACTGACATGAACGATCACCATTTCCACTACGGTTACTGGCTCATGGGCGCCGCGCACGTGGCGCTGCGCGACCCGGACTGGGCCTCTGCGGCCAAGTGGGGCGGCATGGTCGGCAAGATAGTCGCCGACATCGCCACCGACGAGCGCGACCGCGCGGATTTTCCGTACCTGCGCAACTTCGACAGCTACGAGGGCCATTCCTGGGCCTCGGGCAATTCCTCGGGCGGAGCGGTGTTCGAGGCCGGCAATAACCAGGAATCATCATCCGAGGCGGTAAATGCCTGGGCAGGCCTGATCCTGTGGGGCGAGGCCACCGGCAATACGCGACTGCGCGATCTGGGCATCTATCTGTACACGAGCGAAGTGGCCTCGGTGCAGCAGTACTGGTTCGATCTCAATCACCAGGTGCTCGGCGCCGATTTTGGCAAGCCCTTCGCCGTGCAGGTGTTCGGCGGCAAGTTCTGCTACAACACCTGGTGGACGCAAGAGCCGCACCAGATGTACGGCATCAATGCGCTGCCCTTCACGCCGGCCTCGACCTATCTGGGCGCCGATCCGGCCTACGTGCGCTCGATCTTCGCGCTGCTGCCGGCCGCGGAGCAGGACTACAAGATACATGGCAACATTCCTTCCAGCCCGCCATCGGCGGACATCTGGCAGGACGTGATGGCTTCGCACCTCGCCCTCGCGGATCCGGACGCGGGCCTGGCACGATGGAGCAGGCAGGGGAGCGTAGAAAGCGGCGACACCCGCGCGCGTACGCTGTTCTGGCTGCTCAGCCTCAAGGAAATGGGCGCTCCTGATTTCTCGGTGACGGCCGACACACCGCTCTACTCGGTGTTCAGGAATGCGCAGGGCGTGCCCACCTATCTGGCCTACAACGCCCACGACACGCCTCGGCATGTAATCTTCAGCACCGGCAAAGTGCTCAAGGTCGCGCCGCATTCGCTGGCGCGCAGCCACTGAGTCTGGCTGGCCCTGGTAGTGGGCTCGCGCGCCGCGCGCCGCCTAGACAGGCGCTTCGGGTTCTGGGTCGGTGTCGCTGGCGGCTGATGCGGCAATACGCCGCAAATCGAGCTGCGCATCCAGCGTAACGGGCACGCTTAGCGCCCGCGAAATCGGGCAGCTGTTCTTGGCCGCCAGTGCGTAGTCGGCAAACGCGCCGGCGTCGAGATCGCTCACCGCAGCGCGAACCTCCAGATGCGTGGAGGTAATCGACCAGAGACCATTCACCGCTGTAAAACTGACCAGTGCCTGCGTGGCCAGGCGCGTAGGCTCGAGGCCCGCATCGCTCAGCGCTGTGCACAGCGTCATGGTGAAACACATGGCATGTGCCGCAGCCAGCAGTTCTTCCGGGCTGGTGCCAGGATTGCTGGTAAAGCGACTGGCGTATTGGTACGGAACGCGATCGAGAGCACCGCTGTGCGACATCAACATGCCGTCCCCGGTGCGCGCGGCGCCGAACCATACTGCTGAGGCGGAGCGTTTCACAGACGCACAGGATAACAATAAATCCTGAACGCCGTGGGTAGCGGTAACATTGCCCGCCAGCAGGGAGCGCGATCATGGGCAGGTCAAAACCCAGGCGCGCTCGGCCGGCGCCTAGGGCATCAGGGCTCCCCAGTCATGCCGAACTCGATTGGCGTCTGGAGGTAGAAGACCTTTATATTTTCCTCCCGCAGGCGCGCGAACAATCGCTGCGCATCGGCGGTGCTCAAGGCCATCAACACTTCAATGGGCTGGTCAGCCAACTCAAAGAAATGCGCCGAATGTAGCTTTCTGCCTTGGCTAAAACCTTCGCTCGCAATGATCAGGGTGGCGCCCGCTACGCCGAGTTTGCGTCCTTCCTGAATCAGCCACTCACCCAGGGGCATGCTGCCGTGGCGCCGGTCCTGCTGGGTGAAGAATGTGAGTTGCAAACCCTTCGTCGTCATTGGCTTGCCCGAATCGTTAGGTCGGCGCGGCCGCGTCGCAGTGCAGGAATTTCGAGGTCGTGAGCCAGGCGGGATCGGGATAATAGGAAAAGATTACCCCGCCACCGCGGACCGTGTTGATCAAGCGCCGGGCAACCGCCGCGCGCAGCGCAGGGCATCCCCAGCTCTGGCCGACGTGTCCGCTGGCGCCGGCAACCGCCGGATCAACGTACTTCGCACCGTGCACCACGATATCGCGCGCTCGCGCCTGGCTGTTGAAGCCGGGCTCGAGCCCGTCGAGGCGCAGCGAGTAGCCGTTGTGCCCCACATAGGCGTCCGCCGTCCGGAACAATCCGAGGCTCGACTGGCGGCTGCTCAGTAGATTGGAAAAGTGCGTGGCCGCCCCATCGCTGCTGTTGCGTCCGTGCGCAACGAGCTCCCTGAAGAGCAGTTGGCCCGAGGCCAAGTCGAAGACCCACAGCCTTGGACGGGCTGAGGGGAGCGAGTAATCAATCACCGTCAGCGTGGGCGGCGCCGCGAGATCGCCGGAAGCCACCCCACAGCTGACGGCGTTCATCGCGAGGTCCAGTACCTGCGCAGACACTCCGGCGCGGACGGCTGCCTCGCGATCGAGGTTCAGGCCCGCTGCGGCGTCGGTCCGTGCATGCGCTGGTGGTGCGCAAAGGCCCACGAGGGCTACCAGCAGCGAGGCGGTAAATTTCTTGCGAATCAAAAAGTTACTCTCAATTGTACCGACGGGCGTTGACCTGTGACTCTACCGTCTGCCAGCCTCTGGATCAAGCGACGGTCCTAACGGTGGGAGATGCCTTTCAATATCATTTCGCGGATGAAAACAAAGCCTGCTTGGCCTTGCCGCCACCAGCAAGGCCCCGCCCAAGCACACGTCCACGCTCGGCACCCCGAGTTGTCGCCGAAGGGCAATGGACACTGTTGCCCCCGTCTGGACGGTAGCCCAACAAAAAACCCGCATTCTCGCGGGTTCTGTGTACCGTCTTGGACGGTGCTGGATCATCACTTGGTGGAGGCGGGGGGAATGTTATTCCACCACAAAACGCCTGTATTTTTGATCTTTGCCGTACCTTGTCAAATCGCTGTACCCCAAACCATACCCCACAATCGACTGGCAGGGTACAGACAAACTGTTGCTGATCATCGGGCGGT
>JANMWZ010000095.1:0-5347 GCA_031441585.1 Gammaproteobacteria bacterium | reverse complement strand
GTCACGACCTCGGCATTCAGCCAGCCGGCGGTCGACACCGCGCGCGGGCTCGGCTCGCGGATCGTCCTGATCGACGGCCTGCAGCTCTCGCGGCTGATGATTCGCTACAACGTCGGCTGCCGCGATGAGGATGTGCTGCACCTCAAGAAGGTGGATGAGGACTTCTTCGAAATATGAAGAAGCACCAGCAATCCTGAGCTGGATGATCTGTTCAGTAGCAACGGGGCGTAGCGCGCGAAAAAGGCTACACGTTGCAGCGAAAGAAATTGGGGTCCGCCAGCCCCCGATTCATACCAAAGCAGATGATGCATCAGCCGATGTCGCGAGGGTTCAACCAGGTGACGCGCAGCGCGCCATCCTCAGCGCGGCCGAAAACACCGGCGACCTGACTGCCTTCGCCCATCTTCTCAAACCGTCGCGCATACAGTGGGTCGGCGATGCGGTTGGTACGCGTGCGCTGCTTCTCGGCATGTGCATCCTTGTACGCCACCACCAACTTCTGGCGATCACCGTCTGGCGGCAGGCGCATTGACGTTGCCACCATCGGACCCCAGTCGCTCATCGTGTCGGGGTGACCCAGGGCGCGAAGCTCGTTCTCGTTGAGGGAGGCGCGGCGGACCGCGTACGGATCACCGCTGTAGGCTGCGCCGTTGACGCCGACGATCTTGCCGTTGTCAAAGCGCCAGGCCTGTGTGACGTTCAGCTCGACGTCGTCGGCGAACATGCCGTCGAAGTCCTGCGCCTTGTTGGCACGGCGGGCATCGGCCCGCGCTACGCCGCCAAGCTCGTTCTTGGGGATGCTGTAGATGTTTTCGATAGCCTTCGCCACGAACGCCCCGAACAGCATGAACGGGATCGGGGCCCAAGCATTGGCGCGCCCTGGAAGAACCAGCGCGGTCATGCCAAGTCCAGCCATGCTGGCAGGCACCAGGATGCGTGAAGGGGTGGCAGCGAGCGCCAGCGCTTGCTGGCCGAATTCACGTCGATTGCTCATTTTCAAACTCCTTGGTTACGCAGTGCAGACCGGGGTGCTGAGATTGAATTGCTGGGCAAGCGCCAGCAGGACGGCCATCCGCACCGCGAAGAGGGCCGCTGACTGAACATCCACGACATTGACGCGCTCGCGCGCCTGACCGGCGCCGATGCCGATGACCACAGAAGCGCTCGATTGCGTGTTGCTTTGAGTCATCCTGAATTCCGCGGTCGCGCTGCCGGTGGCAGTGACCGGGAACACCATCAGCCGTTCGTTGGCGGGGCGGCCAGGTGCAGGAATGATCTTCGGGACACTCAGGATGACGGTGGCCGTCACCTGGCCTAGGGCGACCATTTCCTCCTCGTTGCCGGTGATCGTGGCCAGCCCGCGGCCTTTGCCAAAGCCGATGCCTCCGTCGCGCGCATCGCGCCACTTCGCCACCAGGCCATCGAACCCGACGACCGAACCCTGGACGATCACGTCCGGGCGAAGCTCGCTGTAGTGCGGCTCTTCCTGCCCTCTGGCCTTGATGCCCTTGCTCAGCAGCAGGGGCTTGAAGCCCAACTCGGACAACACCTGGGTGACATAGGTGTTGTAGTACGGCTGGGGTAGACCCGGTCCGTACTTATTGTCGGTAGCCTCGGAATCGACACGCTCCACCACGACAACCTGATTGAGAGAGCCGGCCTGCCGCAGGCCTTGCATAAGGCAACGCTGAACACCCGAAACAGTCGGGTGGCGTGGAACCCCTGGTGTCACGGCGCTGCTCATCGGCTGCCCCACAGCTGGAGCGCGCATGGACTGCGGCGGCGAGCTTGCACAGCCAGTGAAGAGCGCAGCGAGCAGCAGCCAGATTGCCGCCTTCAAGAGGTCACTCATGGCTTGTCCTTCTTGATGACAACGACGATGGGTGCGAAGTTGGCGCTGCCGCGTGCAAGCGTCACGTTACCCATGGCGAAGTCGGTGCAGATGCCGGTGGTTCCCGGAATGCGGATCTGCGGGGGCGTCGCGCATGAAGACCGCGACATCTCGCTTGCCGCGCTGCCAGCGGCATCCTTCATGCGTTCAGCCAGCGCCTCGCCAAAAGCCTGCCGACCACCCGGCTGCGGGCTGCTGGCCTCCTTGAACGGCGCGGCGAAGGAGGGGGGCTTGAAGCTGGCCTGAGCGCGCGCCGTGACGACGCCGCTCAGACCCAGCAGGGCCACAACCGCGATGCGGGTGGCGGGCTTCATCGTCAGCAACCCGCGGAGATGTTGCCGATCTTCGCGCTGCCCGTGGAGCGAATCGTGAGGTCGCGCAGACGAACATCGGTATGTGCGTTGCTGACGACCCCAACATCGCAGGCAGTGATGTTGCCGATGAGCACATCGGCGCCGCCGACAGCCGCGTTCAGGCGCAGCGGCATCAACGAGAGGCCACCGCTGGCCGCAGTCGTGCGGATCGTGACCCGCTCGATGTCGGTCTTCGAGGTGGACCCTTCGACGCGGCTGGACTGCTGCGCAGTCGCCGCGCCAGTGGCCACGAACAACGTCGTGGCGAGGATGGCGAATTTGATCTTCATGGCTGAACCCTCACTTGGCGCCACGACATGTGGCAAGTGAAGGTTACGCCTGAGTGACTATGTAGTCAATATTTATTAACCCCAACGAAACTTAAAGGTGAAAAAAATGGCCGGCGACTGCCGGCCATCTCTTCGCTTCCATCAGATCATGATTGTTTCAACTGCTGTACCAGCGCCTTGTGCTTGCTGAAGATCATTGCGTGATCAACAAACGCGTTGATCACAGCACTGAGGGAGGGCGGCTCCTTGGAGTTGGCGAGCAAATCGGCTTGGGCATGAAGGATCATGGCCAGGTCCTGGTTCATGTCGATGACCGTCTGCTGTGAAGAGATCTCATCTGCCTTGTCTGCAACCTTCGCCCAGTCAATCGAGACAAGACCGATGTTCGGCTCACCGTGAACGACCAACACCTTCTTCTGTCGCTCATCGCGCACCTGACGAGAAATTTCCGCAAGATTCTTCCTCAGCTCAAGCGCCGTTACTTGTTCCACGTATTTGCTCCGTAAAAGTACGAAGGGCGCTTCATGCGCCCTGGTTGATCACATGAGCCTGGGGCTCACCACTGGCTCGACCATGTGCACAAACCCAACGGAGACGAAGAACGCGAAGCGGACGAAGAAGAAGACCACACCATGTCGGACTGGCACTACCAAGGGGTAGACGTACTCCAGGACATGCAGTTGCGGCTCCCCCTTTGCGTCCAAACGCCGCATGGCGTTGGACACGACCGAAGCTACCTCGCGCCTGACCTTCACCGCTATGCGGCGAAAGTCCACCAAAGCCTGATCTCTTCCGACTTCGACGAATAGCCTCCGCAGACTCGCCGCCAAGGGGCTTTCAGCCACCTGGTGAGAAATCTGCAGCGAGACTTGGCGGGGTGTCAACGCGTTAGCTCCTAAGTTGAGGATGGCACGAAATATCTTAGAGCAGTCATCTTCACCTGTAGGTGACATCTTTGTCAACAAAAACTGCATGTTGTTTTTTCATGTCGGCTACCGATTCATATAAGAGACTGATAAAGGACGTTATCATTCATGAATGAAGCCCGGCGTGCTCTTGGTCCGCGACGCTGCAGAAGCCGACGAGCTGGCCGGGCAGGTGAGGGCGTCAGCCACCAAGCTTCAGGCCTGGATCACATCGTTCGGCGGTAATGGCATCGGCCTGCTGCGGGCGCTGAAGTTCGACCAGGTCGGCTTCCACCCGTTGGATGGCCACGCGCTGAATGCTATCGAGCAGGTGAACCAGATCTGGACCTACCTGGCGGCGCTGTCGGCGGTCCGGGTTCTGTTCGAACTCCACCCGGACGCCAGCAGCTTCAGCATCGCGCCTGGTGCGCATGCCGCGCAGCCGCTCGACGTGATGAGCGAGATCGAGGGGCTGGTGGGTGCCGAGACCTTCGCTGCGGTGGACCCCAGGAACAACCGCAAGCTGGACAAGGACCTGGTCAAGCTCGCTCAGCGGCCCGAGCTGCACCGCTACGTCTTCTTCGCCTCGCCGATGGTCCCCGGCACGGCCAGGTTGCCAAAGCTCGAGCGCGGTGGCGTGCATGTGTGGTCCGTCGATGTCTGAAATCGCCGTCGTCATCCCCAGGCAGACCTCGGTGAGCGTCTTCGACGCCAGCAACCAGGTGCCGGCGCTCTACGCGCCCGACGCGCTGGCAGCCAAGCGCGCCTTCGAGTTCTTCGCCGTCAACATCCGCAACCCCAACACGCGCAAGGCCTACGCGCGGGCGGCGTCCGACTTCGCGACCTGGTGCGAGTTGCACGGCATCGCCGACGTGCGCCAGGTCCAGCCAGTGCACGTGGCGACCTACATCGAGGGGCTGCAGATCGCGGCACCGTCGATCAAGCAGCGCCTGGCCGCGCTGCGCATGCTGTTCGACTGGCTGGTTGTTGGCCAAGTGATGCCGACGAACCCTGCAGGGTCGGTTCGTGGGCCCCGGCACTCGGTGAAGAAGGGCAAGACACCGGTGCTGGCCGCCGAAGAGGCGAGGGCGCTGCTCGACGCCATTGATGCCAGCACCATCATCGGCCTGCGTGACCGCGCGCTGATCGGACTGATGGTCTACACGTTCGCACGGGTCGGGGCGGCGATCGGCATGCGTGTCGAGGACGTGTACGTCCAGGCCAGGCGCACCTGGGTGCGCCTCCATGAGAAGGGCGGCAAGCAGCACGAGATGCCTTGCCACCACAACCTGGAGGCCTGGCTGCACGCGTACATCGAGGGCGCCCAACTCACCGACGGCAAGGGTTACCTGTTCCGCACGGTGGCCGGCAGGACTGGGAAGCTATCAGAGCGACCCATGGCACAGGCGGATGCTTTCCGCATGATCGGCCGACGGGCCGATGCCGCCGGCATCCGTACGCACATCGGGTGCCACAGCTTCCGCGCCACCGGGATCACCGAGTACCTGCGCAATGGCGGCAAGCTGGAGATCGCGCAGCAGATGGCCAATCACGAATCGGCGCGCACTACGGGCCTGTACGACCGACGAACTGACCAAGTCAACCTCGATGAGGTCGAGCGTATCGTGATCTGAAAACACGACAACCGTTTTCACCTACACAACGTGAGGGCTCGTGCCTCCTGTCGGTGGGTCTTACCAAAGAGTGCCATCTTTCGGATGCCGCTTTTAGGCGGAGGAAAGCAGAGGGCGCGGCCGGGGGGGATGCGTTGCGCCGGTACGAGTGCGTCAGCACGATGGCAGTGCGGTGCCTGCGTATCTCAGCTCACCTAGTCATTCAGTCCCGCGATCTGATAAGCCGCTTTCCAACCCTCTGCCGTCATTCGACAGTATGGGCGCTGCGGCCGCA
>JANMWZ010000094.1:0-13002 GCA_031441585.1 Gammaproteobacteria bacterium | reverse complement strand
AAACCAGAAACCCGCATTGTGGCGGGTGCGGGCGTACTCGGCGCCGGGGTTGCCCAGGCCCACGATCAGTTTCAGTTGCGGGTCGGTCATATCAAGAAACCAGAGACACGGACATGGCCGCGCGCGTGAAGATCCGTTGTCGGGACCGTGCGCGACAGGATGTCGCGCCCGAAGCCCCCATGGATGGGTTCATGGCGTTCCTGAAAGGGGCAGATCTGAATACCCGCAGCGTTCAGGCGCGCGAGCGGCAGCGCAATTGCGTGATCTTAATTCGGCACCCGCCGTATCTGCGCCCCGAGTTGCGCGAGTTTCTCCTCGATGGCCTCATACCCGCGATCAATATGATAGATGCGCTCGATATCGGTGCGCCCCTGCGCGACCAGGCCCGCCAGCACCAGCGAGGCCGAAGCGCGCAGGTCGGTAGCCATTACCGGGGCGGCAGTGAGATTCTCAACGCCGTGAATGATCGCGGTATTACCCTCCAGGCGGATCTCCGCGCCCATGCGACGCATCTCGAGCATGTGCATGAAGCGATTTTCGAAAATGGTTTCAACTACCGTGCCCACACCATTGGCCACGGTGTCGAGCGCGGCGAACTGCGCCTGCATGTCGGTTGGAAAAGCCGGGTACGGCGCGGTGCGCACATCGACCGACCTGGGCCGCCGGCCGCGCATGTCGATCTCCACCCAGTTGGGGCCGGTGCCGATCGTGGCGCCGGCTTCGGCGAGCTTGCCCAGAATGGAATCCAGATGCGCCGGTCGCGTGTTCTTGATGCGTATGTGGCCGCGGGTAATGGCGGCGGCTACCAGATAGGTGCCCGCTTCGATGCGATCGGGCAGTACTTCATATTCGGTACCGTGCAGGCTCTTTACACCCTGGATCACAATCTTGTCGGTGCCGGCGCCGGCGATGTGGGCACCCATCGCGATCAGAAAATTAGCCAGATCGACCACTTCGGGTTCACGCGCCGCGTTTTCAAGCACCGTTTCGCCATCGGCGAGCGCCGCGGCCATCATCAGGTTTTCGGTGCCGGTGACCGTAACGGTATCGAGCACCAGGCGCGCGCCGTGCAGACGCGCGGCCCGGGCACGGATGTAACCGCCTTCGATATGAATATCGGCGCCCATGGCCTGCAGACCGGCAACGTGAATATTCACGGGCCGCGCGCCGATGGCGCAGCCGCCCGGCAGCGAGACATCGGCGCGTCCATAGCGCGCCAGCAGCGGGCCGAGCACCAGGATCGAGGCGCGCATGGTCTTGACCAGCTCATAGGGCGCGAAGCATTCACGAATCGTCGCCGGATCGACCTCGATACGCATGCGCTCATCGACCGTAACCGTCACGCCCATGCGCGCCAGCAGTTCGATCATCGTGGTCACATCCTGCAGATGCGGCACATTGGCAATCGTCACCGGGCCGTCAGCGAGCAGCGCTCCCGCCAGGATCGGCAAGGTCGCGTTCTTGGCGCCGGAAATACGCGTCTCGCCCTCCAGCGCCACGCCGCCGGTGATCTGCAGTTTGTCCAAGCTCAGCTCCTTAGCACCGACCCGGAGCGCGCGAGCTGTTCATCGGGCGTCAGCGCTTCGATGGACAGCGCGTGCAATTCGCGACCCACCAGTTCGCCCAGCGCTTTATAAACCAGTTGGTGACGGGCGACACCGCGCAGGCCCACAAACGCGCTGCTGACGATGCGCGCTTCGAAATGCGTCTGATCGGGAGATTCGACCCGTACTTCAGCGCCGGGCATGGCGCTGCGGATCAGATCGGCTACTTGAGTTGGGTGCATGGGATATCGGCCTTGCGGTGAATGACGCCGGTGGCTGCCGGCCCTGGCGCTATCTTAGAAGAATCCACGTGCCGGGGCGCGTTATGATGCGCATCCAATGGGCAAAGCCGGCGCCAACATCATCGACGACACTGCGCTGCTGGCGAGCGCGCGGCGTACGCTGCAGGGCGAACAGGCTGGGATCGGCTCCGTCGCCGCGCGACTTGATGCCCGCTTCGCGCTCGCCTGTCGCGCGCTGTTGGGCTGCCAGGGGCGAACCATCGTTACCGGCATGGGCAAATCCGGGCATATCGGCGGCAAGATCGCCGCCACCTTCGCCAGCACCGGCACCCCGGCCTTCTTCATGCATCCGGCCGAGGCCGGGCACGGGGATCTGGGCATGATTACCCGCCAGGATGTCGTGCTGGCGCTATCCAACTCGGGCGAAACCACCGAGATTCTTGTGCTGCTGCCACACCTGAAACGACTGGGCGTGCCGCTCATCGCGCTCACCGGTCGTGAGGCTTCCACGCTGGCACGCGCGGCCAATATTGCGCTTGATGTCAGCGTTGAGCATGAAGCCTGCCCGCACAATCTTGCACCCACCACCAGCACCACCGCCACGCTGGCCATGGGCGATGCGCTGGCGGTGGCAGTGCTCGAGGCGCGCGGCTTTTCTGCCGAGGATTTTGCCCGTGCCCACCCAGGTGGAAATCTCGGCCGGCGCCTGCTGCTGCACGTTGAAGACGTCATGCGCCGCGACGCGGCGCTGCCGCGCGTCGGACCTGATACGCCGCTGGCAGCGGGCCTGATCGAGATGAGCGCCAAGGGTCTGGGGCTCACCGCCGTGGTCGACGCGAGCGGCCAGGTGCTCGGCGTATTTTCCGACGGCGACCTGCGCCGCGCACTTGATAAGCGCCTCGACGTACACACCGCGACCATGCGCCAGGTAATGACCACGGGCGGCCGCAGCATCGGTCCGCACGAGCTGGCGGCGTCCGCCGCGCTGCAGATGGAGACGCATCGCGTAACGGCATTGTTGGTGGTTGATGAAGCGCAGCGCCTGATCGGCGCCCTCAACGTGCACGACCTGATGCGCGCAGGCGTGGTCTGAAGCGCCATGGCAAGACGCTCTACCGCGCTCGCCGCGATCCGCCTGCTGGTGCTGGATGTCGATGGCGTACTCACTGATGGCAGACTGTGTTATGGGCCTGCTGGCGAAACCGAAAAAATATTTCATGTGCGCGATGGCCACGGCATCAAGACTCTGGCACGCTCAGGGGTCACAATCGCGGTGCTGTCGGGCCGCGACTCGGCGGCGGTGGCGCGCCGCTGCGCCGATCTGGGCATCAGCGAAGTACTCCAGGGCGTCGCCGATAAATCCGCAGCCTTCAACACGCTGATTGCGCGACTCGGCATCGCTGCCAGCGCCTGCGCCTGTATTGGCGATGACACACCCGATGTGCCGCTGATGCAGTGCGTCGGGCTGGCCTTCGCGGTGGCCGACGCCCATGCCGACGCACGGCGGGCCGCGCACCGCCGCACGCGCCTGCGCGGCGGCCAGGGAGCCGTGCGCGAAGTGTGCGATGCGCTGCTGGCCGCACGTGCGCGGCGTCGCTGATGCGCCGCTGGTGGCTGCTACTGGTATTCGCCGCCGCCCTGGCGCTGTGGCTCTGGCAGGCCAGCCCGCGTCAGGAATCAAGCGACCCTGGCACCGCGACCGCCCGCCAGAGCGCGCCACCGGGTTATGTGGCGATCGGCGCTGACCTGCTCGACACCGGAGCCGACGGCCAGCCGCAGTTTCGTCTGCGCGCTGCGCGCATTGAGCAGGCCGCGCCGAACTCCGAGGTGGTGCTTACCAACCCCGAGTTTCAGCATCAGGGCCGGAGCGTCTGGCGCCTGAGTGCGCAAAGTGGCGTGCTGCCGCCGGCTACGCAGCGCCTGCAGCTCACCGGGAACGTGCTCGCCACCGGCGCGCTCGGTGGCATGCCGATCCGCATTCGCAGCGAATCATTGGCTGTGGATCTGCAGCAGCAACAGCTCGACACGGCAGTGGCCGTGAGCATCGAGTGGGGACGCAACCGGCTGAACGCCACCGGTATACATGCGGATATGAAGAGCGACAGTCTGCGACTAGAATCGCGCATTCATGGCGAATTTACCCACTGACTTGCGCGCCGGCCCGGCGCGCCCGTTGCCGATGATTTCGGGCCGGTGGCGCTTGCGCCTGCTCGCGCTGCTCATGCTGCCCATGGGCTTGAGCGGGCGGCACCAGGCGCGCGCCGCCAGCAATGAACCCGACGCAGCCTGTGCCCCTGGCAATCTGTGTTTCAGCGCCGACGGTCCGGCTGATTACAAGCGCGACAAAGTCGTGTTGCACGACATCGTGGTCTATCAGGGCGGCAGTCCGATGCGGGTCAGAGCGCAGCTGGCGGAAGCCTCGAGCCTCGATTTCAATGACAGCACCTGGGCACTCAGCGGCGCGGTTGAAGTGCGCGTCGCCCAGGGCAAGCTCACGGCCGACAACGCCCAGGTCCATTTTCTTGCCAGCAGACTTGCCATGGCGCGCGCCAGCGGCACGCCCGCCACCTTTGAGAGTGACAGTGGCGTCAGCGGCCACGCTGCGGGTATTGACTACGACCTGAAAGCCGGAGAAATTCGCCTGCGCGGCGACGCCTGGATCAGCCGCGATGGCTGCAATGAAACGCGCGCCGCGCTGTTTGTCTACAACCTGGCGCAAAAGAGCGTGCACGCGCAGGGTTCGGAGACGCCCGGGGCTTCCGGGCGCGTGCAGGGCACCATCCGTCAGTGCAAGCCCGCCCGGGCGCCGCCCGGCGCTGCTGCAGGCGACAAGCCGTGAGTACGCTGCGCGCCGACAGACTTTGCAAGAGCTATCACGCGCGCCGGGTAGTGAATGAGTTGTCGCTTGAAATCGGGCCCGGTGAGGTGGTCGGGTTGCTGGGTCCCAACGGCGCTGGCAAGACCACGGCCTTTTACATGATCGTAGGCCTGGTACGCGCCGACAGCGGTAGCATTCGCCTCGATGAGCGCGATCTCACCGCTCTGGGTATCGATGAGCGCGCGCGCCTGGGGCTCGGGTACCTGCCGCAGGAGGCCTCGGTGTTCCGCCGACTCTCGAGCGCCGATAACATAATGGCGATTCTGGAGCTGCGCGCTGAGCTTGATGACGCAGCGCGCAACCGCCGCCTGGAAGAGCTGCTCGAGCAACTGCATATTGGCCACCTGCGCGCCAGCTTAGGGATGTCGCTCTCGGGCGGCGAACGCCGGCGCGTGGAAATCGCGCGCGCGCTGGCGGCCGAGCCGCGGTTTATACTGCTCGACGAGCCCTTTGCCGGCATCGATCCGCTTTCGGTTGCCGACATCCAGCGGATCGTCCGCGACCTGGCGGCGCGCCGCATCGGCGTGCTGATCACCGACCATAATGTGCGCGAAACGCTCGGCGTTTGCACCCGCGCCTACATCGTCAACCACGGCGCGGTCATTGCCTCCGGATCAGCAGCAGAAGTGCTTGCCAACCCGGTGGTGCGTGAGGTGTACTTGGGTGAATCCTTCAGCCTGTAGACTACTCATTGCTTAAAGCCTCCCTGCAGCTCCGACTTGGCCAGCAGCTGTCGATGACCCCGCAGCTGCAACAGGCCATACGCCTGCTGCAATTGCCGACTATCGAGTTGCTGGCGCACATTCGCGAGGCGCTCGAATCCAACGTCATGCTCGAACAGGACGAAGACGCCGAGAGCGCCGCATTTCAACCACTCGCCACCACCGAGATGGGTGGTGAGCAGACCTCGAGCGAACCGGCCACCGAAGTCGAGGTGCTCGATGACAGCTGGAACGATCAGAGCGTCGGGCCCGCCGAAAACCCCTGGAGCCCGGGCGATGATGAGCGTCAACAGGAATTCGCCGACGCGGGCGGCGCCTCGTTGCGCGATCATCTGCTCTGGCAACTCGAGCTGGCGCAACTGACACCACGGGCACTGGCCATTGGTCGCGCCATCGTCGATGCCATCAAGGACGACGGCTATCTCGGTGACCCGCTGGAAGAGATCGCGGCCACGTTGCGCCCCGAGATTGATTGCGATGCGCAGGAAGTGGCCAGCGTGCTCGACATGGTGCAGACCCTTGACCCTTCCGGGGTCGGCGCCCGCACGGTGAGCGAATGTCTGCTGCTGCAGCTGGCGCAACTCGACGTCGACACGCCGGGGCTGGCGACCGCGCGCATCCTGGCGCGCGAACATCTCGAGTTGGTCGCCAGCCGTGATTTAACCGCGCTGCAGCATGCGCTGCAGGGCTCGGATGAGGAACTGGAAGAGGCGCTGGTGCTGGTGCGCGCCTGTCACCCGCGGCCCGGATCAGTATTCAGTGCCGCCGCGCCAGAATACGTGGTACCCGATGTATTCGTGCGGCGCACCGCCCGCGGCTGGTCGGTCGAGATCAATGGCGCCA
The DNA here is from genome assembly GCA_031441585.1 of Gammaproteobacteria bacterium. Taxonomy (GTDB): domain Bacteria; phylum Pseudomonadota; class Gammaproteobacteria; order Steroidobacterales; family Steroidobacteraceae; genus FEN-1191. Next base: position 6,773 of record JANMWZ010000094.1, on the reverse strand, counting down.
CGCTGCCACGCGTGCGGGTCAACCAGGGATACGCACAACTGCTGGGGCGCGGCGCCGCCCATGCCACCATGCGCACCCAGCTACAGGAGGCACGCTGGCTGCTCAAGAGCCTCGAGATCCGCCAGGAAACCTTGCTCAAGGTCGCGCGCTCGATCGTCGAACGGCAGAGTGAATTTCTTGAGCATGGCGAAGAACACATGCGGCCGATGATTCTGCGCGATATCGCGGCCGCCATCGAAATGCACGAATCAACCGTGTCACGTATCACCTCGGGAAAATACATGCACACGCCGCGTGGCGTGTTCGAGCTGCGTTATTTCTTTTCCAGCCAGGTCGAAGGTGCCAATGGCAGTGCCGGCACCTCCTCGACCGCCATTCGCGCCAAGATCCGTAAATTGATACGTGAAGAAGACGCCGGCAACCCGCTGAGCGACAGCCGTCTGGCCGAGCTGCTCTCTGGCGAGGGCATACCGGTGGCGCGCCGTACGGTGGCAAAATACCGCGAAATCATGGGACTCGCGCCCTCCAATGAGCGGCGCCGGGTCGCAGCACAATGACAGATTCATGTCCCTCAATCATCACTAGCCCCAATCTCCAGGAGAAGCCCATGCAATTGAGCGTCACCGGCCATCACGTCGAGATCACGGCCTCGCTACGCAGTTACGTGGAAAAGAAACTGGAGCGACTGGCGCGCCATTTCGAACAGGTCATCGACGCGCATTGCATACTGACTGTGGAAAAACTTCAGCATCGGGCCGAAGCGACGCTGCATCTGCGCGGTGAAACCATTCACGCACTGGCTGAAGAGGAAAACATGTACGCATCGATCGACGCGCTGGCCGACAAGCTTGACCGGCGGGTGCGCAAGCACAAGGAAAAGGTCAGTGACCATCATGCCGCTGAGGCGCAGAAGAGCGCGCGCCCCTAGGGCGCTGGCCAACCTGAGATCACGCCATTGCGATTGATCATCGTCAGCGGCCTGTCGGGCGCCGGTAAAAGCGTGGCGCTGCACATGCTTGAGGATCTGGGTTACTACTGCATCGACAACATTCCGGCGGCGCTGCTCAAACCCTTCATATCGCACACCGTGCGCGGCAGCGAAAAGATCTATGAACGCACCGCGATTGGTCTGGATGCGCGCAATACTGACGCCGAAATTGCTACTGTGCCGACGCTGGTCGATGAGCTCGAACGCAGTGGTATCGACTGCGAAGTTCTGTTTCTGGTCGCCAATGACGATGAGCTGCTGCGCCGTTTCGCCGAGACCCGTCGCGCCCATCCCTTGAGCCGCCAGGGCGAGAGCCTGCGCGAGGCCATCGCCACGGAGCACCGGCTGCTTGAGCCGGTGCTCAATCGCGCTGACCTGGTGATCGACACATCACGCATGGGCGTGCACGGACTGCGCGATCTGATCTACCGGCGTCTCGATCCGCGCTCGAAGGACCGCCTGTCGATCCTGGTGGAATCCTTCGGCTTCAAGCACGGTATTCCTGGCGATGCCGACTTCGTGTTCGACGCCCGTTCACTCCCCAACCCCTACTGGGAAAGCGCCCTGCGTCCGCTCACCGGCCGCGATGCACCGGTGGTGCGCTTCCTCGAAGCGCAGCCGGGGGTGGCTGGTTTTATCGATGACGTGGAAAAGTTCATGCAGGCCCGCATTCCAGAGTATCGCGCCAGTGCGCGCCGCTATCTCACCGTGGCCATCGGCTGCACCGGTGGACAGCATCGCTCGGTGTACATTGCCGAGCGGCTGGCGGCGCGTTTCGCCAGGAGTTTTCCGGAAGTGCGGGTGCGCCATTCGGGGCTGGCGGAAGCGGCCTCGCCGCCGACCGTGGCGCGCACCGTACGCGCCGAACACAGCAGCTGAGCGTTGGCGGGCCGCTAGCCGCCGGCGCGCCTGGCCGCATAGCCGCGCCGGATCAGTTCAGTGACCAGCGTGTCGCGGTGCTCGCCCTGAATTTCGATCGCGCCCTCACGCACCGTGCCGCCTGAGCCGCAGCGGCGCTTGAGCTCGCCCGCCAGCGTCGTCAGTGCCTCATCGCCCAGTGGCAGGCCGGTAATCAGCGTGACAGCTTTACCGCCCCGGCCCTGCGTTTGTCGCGCGACGCGCACCACGCCGGCGCCCGCGCGCACACTCTTGCCGCGCTGGTCCTTGCAGGCGCATTGCGCAATAGGCCGGCGGCAGCCGGGGCAAATGCGGCCGACGTCGCTGCGATAGACGATGCTCACCTGGCAGCGGGACCCCTGGTAGCAGCGCCAACTGCCCGCGGCACCGGCGCGCTGGCCCCGGCATCCGCGACCGCCAGGGCCGTCATATCGACGATGCGCCGCACCGTGGCCGAGGGAGTCAATATATGCACCGGGCGCGCGATGCCGAGCAGGATGCCGCCCACCGTGACGCCGCCCCCGGCCGCGACGCGCAGCGCGTTGTAGGTGATATTGGCGGCATCGACGTTGGGCATGATGAGCAGGTTGGCATCGCCCTTAAGCCTTGAGCCGGGAAACTCGAGCTCACGGATTATGCTCGACAGCGCCGAATCAGCGCGCATTTCGCCATCTACCTCAAGCTCGGGCGCACGCGCGATGATCAACTCCAGCGCGGCGCGCATTTTCTGTGCCGAGACGGCCTCACTGTTGCCAAAGCTGGAATGCGAGAGCAACGCCACCCGCGGCGTGACTCCGAAGCGTGTCAACTGCTCCGCAGCAAGCAGCGTCATTTCGGCCACCTGCGCGGCGTCCGGGTCGCGATTTACGTGCGTGTCGCAGATGAATAGTTGCCGATCCGGCAGGATCAGCATCTGCATGGTCGCGACGGTGGCGACGCCAGGCCGCATGCCGATCACGCGTCGCACGTATTTCAAGTGATCGAGATAGTCGCCGACCGTGCCGCACAGCATGGCGTTGGCATCGCCGCGCCGCACCAGTACCGCGCCGATCAGCGAAGTGCGGTTGCGCATCTCTTCCATGGCTATCTCGCGGGTCACACCGCTGCGCCGCGCCAACTGGTAATACTCATTCCAGGCGTCGCGAAAGCGCGCATCGTTGTGCACGTTCACGCCCTCGCAATTGACGCCGAGCTGCAGGCGCAGCCCCAGCTTCTCTATGCGTGCGGCGATCAGTTCGGTGCGGCCAATGAGCACCGGGTGGGCCAGGCCCTCGTCGACGACCACCTGTGCGGCCTGCAGTACACGCGGGTCTTCGCCTTCAGCGTATATCACGCGCTGCGGGCGCGCCTGCGCCGAAGCATATACGGTGCGCATTGCCGAGGCGGTCTGATACACAAACTGCGTAAGCCGTGCCCGATAAGCGGCCAGGTCGGTGATCGGTCGCGTCGCCACACCGCTGTCCATGGCCGCTTTGGCGACCGCCGGCGCGATGGTAGTGATCAAGCGCGGATCGAAAGCGCGCGGAATCAGAAACTCCGGGCCAAAACTGGCGCCGCTCGCACCATAGGCGGCGGTGGCGACATCCGACTGCTCAGCCTGCGCCAGCTCGGCCAGCGCATGCACCGTGGCCAGTTTCATCGCTTCGTTGATCACCGTAGCGCCAACATCGAGCGCGCCGCGAAAAATAAAGGGGAAGCACAGCGAGTTGTTCACCTGATTCGGGTAATCCGAGCGGCCGGTGCCAACGATGCAATCGGGCCGCGCGGCGCGCGCCAGCTCCGGACGGATCTCAGGTTCGGGGTTGGCCAGCGCCAGGATGATGGGCCGCGCCGCCATGCGCGCCACATCTTCGCCCGTGAGTACGCCGGGCCCCGACAAACCCAGGAATACATCGGCGCCTGCCACAATCTGCGCCAGCGTGCGCAGTGCCGTGGCCTGCGCATAACGCAGTTTGTCGCTATCGGTCTGCGCCCGGCCCTGATAGACCACGCCACTGCGGTCGGCGATCAGGACGTTTGCTTTGCGCAGCCCCAGCGCGATCAGCAGGTCCAGACAGGCCAGTGCCGCGGCCCCGCCCCCCGAGACCGCTACCTTCACTGTGTCGATCCGCTTGCCAACCACCTTGAGGCCATTGAGCACGGCCGCCGCCACGATGATTGCCGTACCGTGCTGATCGTCGTGAAACACCGGAATCTTCATGCGCTCGCGCAGCTTGCGCTCGATATAGAAACATTCCGGGGCCTTGATGTCCTCGAGATTGATGCCGCCAAAGGTAGGCTCAAGCGCAGCGATGATGTCCACCAGCTTATCCGGATCGGTCTCAGCCACCTCGATATCGAATACGTCGATACCGGCGAATTTCTTGAACAGGCAACCCTTGCCTTCCATCACCGGCTTGGCCGCCAGCGGCCCGATATTTCCCAGGCCCAGCACGGCAGTGCCATTGGTGACCACGGCGACCAGATTGGCGCGCGCCGTCATATGGGCGGCTTCGAGCGGATCATCCCTGATCGCCAGGCTCGCGTAGGCGACGCCCGGGGAATAGGCCAGCGACAGATCGCGCTGATTGGCGAGCGCTTTGGTGGGCGTCAGTGAAATCTTGCCCGGCATCGGCAGGCGGTGATAATCAAGCGCTGCCTGTTTGAGTTCATCTTCCACGATTTTTATCCCCCAACCCGACGACCGGCGCGCTACGGCATCCCTGATGATGCACCCTAAGCTCAGCCCCGGCTAACCGCGTCCAGCAACAGTGCCGGCAGTTTGATGGTGTGATCAAGCGGCGCGCCGCTCAGAAACTCCAGTATCTGGTCGCGCTGCGCCAGCGCATCACGCCGACCGAGCGCGATGAGTTCCTGTGTAAAGCTGGCTTCAAACATCAGATAGCTGATGAGCTGCGCTCCCGCCGTGCCGCGCGCTCCCATCACGCGCAGCAGGGCACGCAGGCTGCGTGGCAGGCTGTGCACGTGGCGGGTGGCAATAATGCGCAGATCTTCGCTGGGCGCGATCATCAGGGTGGCAACCTTGTGTACGCCGGGCACGGCTTGCGGCGCCACTTCGGCCACCTGATTGAGGCGCGCCACGTGCTCGACGTTGGCATAAATCTGATCCATGAACAGGGTATCGAGCATGTAACCGAACAGTTGTCCCAGGGTCGGCGGCAACGCCGCAGTGCGCGGCCGCGCAGTCACGCCGGCACCCTGTTCGGAGCGCACGCCGATAATCAGCAGGCGATCAGCGCCCAGATGTATGGCCGGGCTCAGCGGCCACAGCTGCCGCTGGGCGCCATCGCCGTAATATTCGCCGTCGAGCAGCACCGGTGGAAACAGCAGGGGCACGCCCATGCTGGCCATCAGGTGATCGAGCGTCAGCGGCTCGCGACGGCCCACGCGCTGATGCCGCTCCCAGTCGCCCAGATCACTGGCGCCATCGAAAAACGCCACCGACGCGGCGCTGCCATAACTGGTAGCGCACAGCGCCAGGGCGCGCAGGGCACCAACACGTACGCTGCGCTGCAGATGATGCCAATTGATGTTGCGCTCCAGCAGGTGGCGCAACGGCGTGTTATCGAACAGGGCGCGTGGCGGTGGCAGCAGTAGGCCGCCCGACATCAGCGACAATCCCCAGTGCAGCCCCGAACGCAGCATGCTGAAGGCATCGGCGCGGAATACCTGATCGACATGAAAGCCGGCCCACACGGATTCCAGGGCAGCAACGCCGCGCTGCCAGCGAAAGGCCTCAGTCGCCAGCACCGTAGCCGCCACGGCACCAGCCGAAGTGCCAACGATAATGGGAAACGGATTGGGCGCATCGGGCATCAGGTCTGCGATCGCGCGCAACACACCCACCTGATAAGCGGCGCGCGCGCCGCCACCTGGCAACACCAGGCCAACGGTGTTGCCAACCCCGGCACGCGCGGCTGGTGGCGACAGGCTACTCACTCGCATAAGATACGCCCATTCGCCCGAGGTCCGACATGAACGCAAGTCTCGTTTCGCGTGCTAATTCGCTCATGCTCAGCGCCCTGCTCTGCCTGCCGATGCTCGGCCTGCTGCCCGCCCTGGCCGCCCTGGCCGCCGCCGAGGCCACGACCGGCACACCAGCCCCGGCCTTTCGTCTGCAGGATCAACACGACGCCTGGATCAGCCTGGCCGATCAAAAAGGCAAATGGCTGGTGGTTTACTTTTATCCGCTGGATGAAACGCCTGGCTGCACTACCGAAGCCTGCGAATTTCGCGACAACATCTTCGCGTTTCGAAAGCTCGGCGTGCAGGTGCTCGGCATCAGCGTGCAGGACGTGGCCTCCAAGAAGCAGTTCGCCAGCAAACACAGCCTGCCCTTCTCGGTACTCGCCGACAGCGATAAATCGGTGGCCAAGGCTTATGGCGTGCTGAGCATACTGGGCTATGCGCGGCGCGAAACCTTCGTGATTGACCCGCAGGGGCGGATTGCGCGGCATTACCCCAGCGTTGATCCGAAGCAGCATTCGCGCCAGCTGCTGATCGACCTGCAGGCGCTGATCAAGCCGGCAGCGTAACTGATCGCGCACGCGGATTCGAGGCGACGGAAAGGAAAGCAATGGGCGACGGGCGCGCAGCGCCTCGTGCGGGGCACATCGGTGGCCGTTGCGCTGCCTCGGAGCCGGAGCCGGAGCCGGAGCGAGCGTGGGTGCGTGCGGGCAAATTGCGTGCCGGCTCGTTCCCGGCAGCGCCGCCGCGGCGCCGGCGCGCGTAGCGCCGCGCTAAGGCGTCGCGAACCGCCACGGTGTAAGCGGTTGGCGGGGCGGCGGTTCAGCATTTCAGGGCGGCGAAATCGTCGCCGACAGGATGTCGGCGCCGAAGCCCCCATGGATGGGTTCATGGCGTTTTCGCCGCTCTGAAATGCTGAACC
>JANMWZ010000093.1:0-20558 GCA_031441585.1 Gammaproteobacteria bacterium | reverse complement strand
CGATAACGCTCGCTGAGCCGTCCCCGTTTTTCCGCTTCTGGTAGGAGGCCACGCTAAGCCCCCCTTGTCGCTGTAAACTTCCCGGTATCCATAGCCTGCACCTCGAATGCTGGTGGTGGTCAGGCCTCGTTCGGCGTTAGCGCGTCGTTCGGGGCCGCTTCGTTTACGCACGCAGTCGCGCGTACGTGGCGACAATACGCCTGATTCAGGGTTTAGTGCAACTTGAAGTGCAACTTGGAGGTTTCGGCCGGAAGGCCAGAATCACGAAACCCCTATATTCTGGCGGAGAGGGTGAGATTCGAACTCACGAGCCCCGTAAAGGGCCTCCGGTTTTCAAGACCGGTGCATTCAACCGCTCTGCCACCTCTCCGTCCTCAGCATCTTCAAGCACTTCGACTCGATTGATCAAGCCCTGCTTGGGCGTGGCCCTGCTTGGGCGTGATGAGCCGGGCGGTCGGATAGTAGCTGCTATATCGGCTGACATCGCGGCACAGTGAAAATGTGCTGTCTTCAAAATCCCAATTCACTGTGCGAGCCCAGGCGCACGAGCTGCAGGACCTCGTTACCGCTCTTGCGGTAAATCAACACCAGGTCAGGCTTGACGTGGCAATCGCGAAAGTCTTGCCACTCGCCGCGCAGCGGATGATCGACATACTTCGCCGGCAGCGGCGTATCGGTAGCGAGCAGCATCAGGACCGCAGGCAGCAGGTTGTCGAGGTCGCGATGTTTGGGTGTCGCGATCACGCGCTCATAATCGCCCTTGAACCCCTTGGTTCGCTCAATCCTTCGCATTCAGGTCGGCCATCAGATCCTCGACCCGATTGAAGCGTTTGAGCTTGCCCGCTCGCGCCTCCTTCATGGCCCGAATGGTCTTGGCATTCGGTGTCAGGGGTTCAAACGGCAGCGCCTTCTCCCTGGCGACACGCACCATCAGCAAGCGGAAGGCATCGGACACGGTCAGGCCTATCGCTGCCAGGACGGCCGAGGCCTCCTCCTTCGTTCGCTCATCGATCCGGGCTCGAACTACCGCGCTCTCGGCCATAGCGTTCTCCTGCTGTTGGGCTACAGTGTACCCCAAAGCTTACGCTTGCGCTAAAGTGTGGCCCAGTCGAAATTATGCAATCCGCTCCAGCCCGGCCATGTAGCTGCGCAGCACTTCGGGCACTGTCACCGAGCCGTCTTCATTCTGATAGTTCTCCAACACCGCGACCAGCGCGCGACCGACGGCGACCGCCGAGCCGTTGAGGGTATGCAGCGGTTCGGGTTTGCCGGTTTCAGGGTTGCGCCAGCGGGCCTGCATGCGCCGGGCCTGAAAGGCCTCGCAATTGCTGCAGGAAGATATTTCACGGTACTTGCCCTGAGAGGGCAACCAGACTTCAATGTCGTAGGTACGGGCGCTGGACGGACCGACATCGCCGGCGCATAGCGCCATGACCCGATACGGAAGTTCCAACCGGCGCAGCACTTCCTCGGCATGTGAAACCAGCGCTTCGAGCGCCTGATACGAATCCGCCGGGCGCACCATCTGCACCAGCTCCACTTTCTCGAACTGGTGCTGGCGAATCATGCCGCGGGTATCGCGGCCGGCGGCGCCCGCCTCGGAACGAAAGCACGGCGTCTGGGCGACGTACTTCAGCGGCAGCGATTCGGCCGGGACGATCTGCTCGCGCACCAGGTTGGTGACCGGCACTTCAGCGGTCGGAATCAGGTAGAAATGCTGCTCGCCACGCACGGCGAACAGATCCTGTTCGAATTTGGGCAACTGACCGGTGCCCTGCAGCGTCGTCGCAGAGACGAGATAGGGCACATAGACTTCCGTGTAACCATGCTCGCGCGTGTGCAGATCTAGCATGAACTGCGCCAGCGCGCGCTGCAGCCGCGCGATGGCGCCGCGCATCACCACGAAGCGCGCGCCGGCAATGCGCCCAGCGGTTTCGAAATCGAGCCCGCCCAGCGCTTCGCCAATGACAACATGATCGCGCGGCGTGAACGCGAACTGCGCCGCCTCGCCCCAGCGCCGCACTTCAACATTTGCACTTTCATCGCGACCTTCCGGCACCGACTCATGCAGCAGGTTCGGCAAGCCGAGCTGCCAGTCACTCTGCTCAGCTTGCAGCGCATTCAGGGTCTCATCGGCCCGCTCCACCTCGCGGGCCAGTGACTCGCCGCGCGCCATGAGCGGCGCAATATCTTCGCCGCGCCCCTTGGCCTGGCCCACGGCTTTGGCGTGTTGGTTGCGCTCGGCGCGCAAGCGATCGGTTTCAAGTTGCCCGGCGCGGCGTTTTTCTTCGAGCGCCTGCCAGGCCTGTACGTCGAGCCTGAAGCCGCGACGCGCGAGATTGCGGGCGACCTCTTCAGGCGCGCTGCGCAAGAGTTTGGGATCAATCATTCGCGTTCCACTTTGTTGCGTGCCCGCAGCTTCGCCAGCGCCTCGCCGATGCGAATCTCGAGGCCACGGGGTACGGGTTCATAGTAGCGCCGCTCCGCCAGCGCGTCAGGCAAATAGCGCTCGCCGGCAGCGAAGGCACCCGGCTCATCGTGCGCATAGCGATAACCACCGCCGTAGCCGAGCTCTTTCATGAGCCGGGTCGGTGCGTTACGCAATTGCATGGGCACTTCGAGTGTGCCATGTTTTTCGATGTCGGCCTGGACGGCGCCGAGCGCGGTGTAGACCGCGTTGCTCTTGGCGGCCACGGCCATGTAGACCACCGCTTCGGCCAGCGCCAGATCGCCCTCCGGGCTGCCGAGCCGCTCATAGGCCTGCCAGGCTTCGAGCGCGATGCTCAGCGCGCGCGGATCGGCAAGCCCGATATCTTCGCTGGCCATGCGCAGCACGCGTCGCGCGATGTAATGCGGATCGCAACCGCCATCGAGCATGCGCGCAAACCAGTACAAGGCACCGTCCGGATCCGAGCCGCGCACCGCCTTGTGGAGCGCCGAGATCTGATCGTAGAACTGCTCGCCACCCTTGTCGAAGCGGCGCCGGCCACCGGTGGCCACTTCACGCGCCATGGCAAGTGTGATGCAGCGAGTGTCGGCCGCCGCGGCCAATCCTGCGGCCAGTTCGAGTTGGCCCAGGGCGCGGCGTGCATCGCCATCGCCCGCCTGCGCCAGCAATTCGAGCGCTGCGGGCTCAATCGACAACCCCGCCTCTCCGAGGCCGCGCTCGCTGTCGCTCAGGGCACGCTCCAGCAGTCCACGCAGCGCTTCAGCATCGAGCGCGCGCAGCACGTAGACGCGGGCGCGCGAGAGCAGCGCGCCGACGATTTCAAACGAGGGGTTTTCGGTGGTCGCGCCGATGAAGGTGAGCGTGCCATCTTCAACATGCGGCAGAAAGCTGTCCTGCTGCGCCTTATTGAAGCGATGCACTTCATCGAGAAACAGCACGGTGGGATGGCCTGCCGCCGCCACCTGGCGGGCGCGCGCCACGGCTTCGCGTATGTCCTTGATGCCAGCCTGCACCGCCGAGAGCGCAATGAATTCGGCGCCGGAGGCCGTGGCCATCAGTCGCGCCAGCGTGGTCTTGCCGGTACCGGGCGGACCCCAGAGAATCAGTGAGTGCAAAGCCCGATGGGTGATCGCCTCGTACAGCGGTTTGCCCGCGCCCAGCAACTGTGGTTGCCCGATGAACTCCGCCAGGGTGCGCGGGCGCATGCGAGCGGCGAGTGGTTGCCAGGTCTTTAAGGTCGGCGCAGCCATTGCTCAAGCCACCGCACCCAGTGTCGCAGACCGATCAGACCCAACAGCAAACCCAGACCCGTGCCCTTGGCGTCGGCAAAAAAGTCGCGCCAATCCGCCTCGCGCCCCAGACCCATGAGTCCCTGCGCGATTTCGATGCCGCCACCCAGTGCCAGCAGCGCCAGAGCCAACCACAGGTAGTGACGCACCGGCACCAGCCCGGCAAACCAGATGGCGAGCGATAGATAGGCCAGCAGGTGTTCAATCTTGTCGCTGATGTGCAGGCGTGGCAGTTCGCGCGCCGGGACCAGGCTGGCAACCACGACCGTTAGAATCAGCAGCGCGCCGAGCGCGTACCAAAGGCGCGCGTGGCGGGCGCCGTTAGCGGTGGTTGCTGTGCTCATGTCGCGGCGGCGCTCATGGCGCGGCCGCCGTGCCGATGACATCAACGCCAGCAGGCGGCGTAAATTGCAGTTCGCTATCCAGCAGCGGCGCATTGCGCGCGCTGCGAGTGAAGCTCAGTGTCACGGTCTGGCCCAGGCGGTCGTGAATCCGCAGGCGCTGCAATTGCGTATCGCGAAAACCCAATTCGGCACTGGCGAAGTCGGCTGTGGCGCTGCGCGGGGTCACTTTCACCCACGCCAGGCCATCGCGCACGGCCTGCGGAACAATCTCGAACGCCGCGCGCATTTCTGCGTCCGTGCCCGACAGCAGTACGACCGGCGTCGCCGCGAGCGCTGAACTCGCCGGCTTCACGGTGGCCTGCTGCAACTCCTGATCATAGAACCAGAGGTTCCTGCCATCGGCGATCAGCAGTTGTGCGCCCCCGTCCCGCGGCGTGTACTCCCAACGAAAGCGACCAGGCCGGCCCACCAGCAATGTACCGCTGCCCCGCTCAACGCTCTTGCCGGCCGAGTCGATCACCTCCTGGGTGAACGGTGCGCGCCAGCTCGACAGGCCGGCGAGAAAGCGCTCGAGCGCATCGGCAGCGGTGGCAGCAGTGCACGGCAGCAGTGCCAGCACGCCGAACCACAACAGCCGCGAGCGGCGCACACTCATGAGCCCGCCGGCGGCGGCGCCAGCACTTCGCGCGCGCCATTGGATTGCAGCGGTCCGACCAGCCCGGCGCTCTCCATGGCCTCGATAATGCGCGCCGCACGGTTGTAACCAATTTTCAGGCGTCGCTGCACATAGGAAATCGAGGGCTTGCGTTCGCTCACCACGATCTTGACCGCCTCGTCGTACAGCGGATCTTCCTCGGCATCGCCGCCGGAGATGCCGGTCTCCTCGTCCTCGCCCGAGATCCCCGGGATCGGCTGCGATGGCCCGACCAGTACGGCATCGATGTAACTGGGTGCCGCATTCTTCTTGAGCGCGTCGACCACGCGATGCACTTCCTGATCGCTGACGAAGGCGCCGTGCACGCGTGTGGGTATCGCCGTGCCGGGTGGCAGATAGAGCATATCGCCGTGGCCGAGCAGCGATTCGGCGCCCATCTGATCGAGAATGGTGCGCGAATCGACGCGCGCCGATACCTGGAAGGCAATGCGCGTCGGGATATTCGCCTTGATCAGGCCGGTGATGACATCGACTGACGGCCGCTGGGTCGCCAGGATCAGATGGATGCCGGAAGCGCGCGCCTTCTGTGCCAGGCGCGCAATGAGTTCCTCGACTTTCTTGCCGACGATCATCATCAGATCGGCCAGCTCGTCGATGATCACGACCACGAAGGGCAGCGGCCCCAGATCCTGAATCAGGCGCTGATCGATCGAGGGATCGTTGGCAGCGCGCATGGTCATGATCGGATCGCGGATCGGCTTGCCTGCGGCCACGGCGTCTTTGACGGCGCGGTTGTAGCCGGAAATATTGCGCACCCCGAGCGCCGACATCAGTTGATAGCGCCGCTCCATCTCCGCCACGCACCAGCGCAGCGCATTGGCAGCCTGCTTCATGTCAGTGACCACGGGCGCGAGCAGATGCGGTATGCCCTCATACACCGAGAGCTCGAGCATCTTCGGATCAATCATGATCAGCCGCACATGCTCAGCGGTGCTCTTGTACAGGAGCGAGAGCACCATGGCGTTGATGGCCACTGATTTGCCCGAGCCGGTCGTGCCGGCGATCAGCAGGTGCGGCATGCGCGCCAGATCCGCCACCATCGGCGCGCCGCCGATATCTTTGCCCAGGGCCAGCGCCAGCGGCGAAGCCACGGCTTCGTAGGCGCGGCTCTTGATGATCTCGCCGAGCGTGACCACCTCGCGCCGTTCGTTGGGAATTTCCAGTCCCATGACGGACTTGCCGGGAATCACTTCGACCACGCGTACGCTGGTGGTGGAGAGTGCGCGCGCCAGATCCTTGGCGAGCCCGCTGATCGCGCTGGCCTTGACGCCCGGCGCCGGGCGCATCTCGAAACGCGTGATCACCGGACCGGGATGCACGGCCACGACTTCAACATCGACGCCAAAGTCCTTCAGCTTCAGCTCGACCAGGCGTGACATCGCCTCGAGCGCTTCGGCAGAATAGGAAGGTTCGCGTGCCCCCTCATCATCGAGCAGCCCAAGCGCCGGCAATTCGCCCGCCTGCGGCGGATCAAACAGGGGTACCTGTCGCTCCTTCTCGGCACGTTCGCTCTTGGGAATCGCCGCCGCCGGCGCTTCAATGCGCGGTGGTGGCCGTGAGCGCACTTTCTTGTGCTCGGCCTCGACCGCCTCCATGCGCGCCTGCTTGCGCTCCTGCCCGGTTTCGACCTCAATCTTGACCTGACGGCGTTCGCGCAGAAAGCGATACGCCCGCCACACGGCCGAACCCAGCCCGTCGATGACCTGCAACCAGGAAATGCCAAAGGCGACCGCGGCGCTGGCGGCCCAGGCGGCCAGAAACACCAGGGTAGCGCCCAGCAGATTGAGGCTGGCGGCGATGCCACCACCGACCGCCAGACCCACCACACCGCCTGCACTCTGGCGCAGTGTGCCCGGACTCCAATGCAGCGCCGCTAACGCGCAGCTGCAGACCAGTAATATGGCGAAACCCAACAGACGCACGATGAAATTGGCGCGCGTGCCACTCTCAACGATGGCGTGCGAGCGCGCCAGCCTGACGGCTGCGACCGCCAGGCCCAACGGCAACAGGTACGCCGGGCGACCGAACAGAAAATAAAGCAGGTCAGCAATCCAGGCGCCGGCGCTCCCCACCCGGTTGTAGATCGTCTCGCCACTGCCGGTGAATGAAAACCCGGGATCGCGCGCATCGTAGCTGGCCAGCGCTACCAGCAGCACCAGTGCCAGCACGCTCAAACCAATCGCCCCGGCTTCGCGCAGGCCACGGGACACGGCGGCCGAAAAACGCGGCGGCGACTTGCTCTCGACCGATGAGGTTGTCAATGGCCAATCTCTGTAAATGTCGCTTGGCCGCGCGCCTGGGCTTGCATACCATTCCCTGCCGGCCCTTGCCGTATCTGTCACTGCTGATTGTGGGAAATTGTACATGAGCAAGCTCGAACATCGCCGTCTGATCATCCTGGGCTCAGGACCGGCCGGCTACAGTGCCGCGGTCTACGCGGCACGTGCCAACCGCAAACCGTTGCTGATCACCGGCACCGAACAGGGCGGCCAGCTCATGATCACGACCGATGTCGATAACTGGCCTGGCGACGTCGAGGGCCTGCAGGGGCCCGATCTGATGGCGCGCATGCGCCGCCATGCCGAGCGCTTCGCCACCGAAATCGTAGCGGATCAGGTGCACACCGTGCGTTTGGGCCAACGCCCCTTCGAGCTGGTGGGCGACACCGGCACCTACAGCTGCGATGCCCTGATCATCGCCACGGGTGCCTCGGCGCAGTATCTGGGCCTGCCGGCCGAAGAGCGCTATCGCGGCCGCGGCGTCTCGGCCTGCGCCACCTGCGACGGGTTTTTCTTTCGCGGCCAGCGCATCGCCGTGATTGGCGGGGGTAACTCCGCGATCGAGGAAACGCTGTATCTGTCGAACCTTGCCGAGCATGTCACGCTGGTGCATCGGCGCGATCGCTTGCGGGGTGAGAAAATCCTTCAGGACCGGCTGATGGAGCGGGTTCGCGCCGGCAAGGTCGAAATCCTCTGGAACCATGCGGTCGAAGACATTCTGGGCAATGAGCAGGGCGTGAACGGCCTGCGACTCAAGAGCACCAGCGGCGCCAGCACCAGGGATCTGGCCATCAGCGGCGTGTTCATCGCCATCGGTCACCGCCCCAATACAGAAATATTTGCCGGTCAGCTGGAGATCAAGGGTGGCTATCTGCAGGTGCACAGCGGCACCAGCGGGGACGCCACGGCGACCAGCATTGCCGGCGTATTCGCGGCCGGCGACGTCGCCGATCACGTCTATCGACAGGCCGTCACTTCCGCCGGCTCGGGCTGCATGGCGGCCCTGGACGCTGACCGCTACCTGGAGCGCCTCGACGGCGGCGGATGACAGGCCCGGCCTCGGCCCACTTTCTGGGCAGCATGGCCGAGATCGACGCGGCCACCTGGAATGCGCTGGCGGGCGACTACCCGTTCATGCGCCACGAATTTCTGGCGGCGCTCGAAGACACCGGCTGCGTCACGCCCGCAACCGGCTGGACACCTCGCCACCTCCTGATCGGTGAGCGCGCGCAACCCAGCGTGCTCGCGCCGCTCTATGAAAAGGCGCATTCCTGGGGCGAGTTCGTGTTTGATTTCGCCTGGGCGCGTGCCTGGGAAAGTCGCGGCCTGCGTTACTACCCCAAGCTGCTGCTCGCCATCCCCTTTACACCGGCCAGCGGGCCACGGCTGCTGTGCGCTGCCACCGGCAGTGCCGGCGAGCAGAGCAGACTGGCGGCCCTGCACGTTATCGCCGCGGACGTTGCGGCGCGCAGCCGCTCTTCGGCGCACGCCTTGTTCATTGACGAACCGCTCCGTGCGGCCGCCGAGGCCGCCGGCTGGTTGCTGCGCCGCGATTGTCATTTCCAGTGGTGCAATCGTGGTTACCGCGACTTCGAGGACTTTCTGGCGACCTTTTCAGCCGACAAACGCAAGAAAGCCCGGCGCGAGCGCCGGCGCGTTGCCGAACAGGGCATCGAGTTTGAAACACGCAGCGGCGATCAGCTCGATCCCGGGCTGCTGCGGGATATTCACGCGCTGCACGCCGCAACCTTCATTCGACACGGTCATGAACCCTATCTGTCGGCAGAATTCTTCTGCACAGTCGCGAGCGCACTCAAGCAGGCCTTCATTGCTACGCTCGCCTGGCGCGCGGGCGAGCTGGTGGCCACCGCCGTGTACTTTCGATCCCACGACACGCTCTATGGCCGTTACTGGGGCGCCGCTGGCGACTATCACAGCCTGCACTTCGAAGCCTGCTACCACCAGGGCATCGAGTATTGCATTCGCCACGGCCTGCAGCGTTTTGAACCCGGCACCCAGGGCGAACACAAACTGGCGCGTGGTTTCGAACCGGTGTTCACCTGGTCAGCGCACTGGCTTGCCGATCGCGTCTTACGCGCTGCGGTAGCGCAGTTTCTGCAGCGCGAGAGCGAGGCCATCGGCGAGTATGCTAACGCCGCAGCGCTGCACACGCCGTTTCGCGAGCGCGCAGTGCCTTGATGGCTACGCTCGCGCCATGATTGCCTGGCTCGCCCCTGATGATCCGCCCGAGCGCTTCCCGCCCCTGGAGCGTGCGCTACTCGATCCGCCAGGCTTATTGGCCGCCGGCGGTGATCTTTCCAGCGAGCGGCTGCTGGCGGCCTACCAGCGCGGCATTTTCCCCTGGTATTCACCCGGCCAGCCCGTGCTGTGGTGGTCGCCAGACCCGCGTGAGGTGCTGTTTCCAAAGGAATTTCATCGCTCACGCAGCCTTGCGAGGACACTGCGTACGCGCGGCTTTGAGTGCTCGATGGATCAGGATTTCGCTGCGGTGATCGACGCCTGCGCGGCGCCGCGCCCACACAGCCCGGGCACCTGGATCACGCCGCAAATGCGCAGCGCCTACTGCCTGCTGCACGCGCGCGGCGCCGCCCACAGCCTCGAAGTCCGGCGCGACGGCCGGCTGGTCGGCGGCCTCTACGGACTGCGCATAGGCCGTGTTTTCTGCGGTGAATCGATGTTCAGCCGCGAAGCTGACGCCTCCAAGGCGGCTCTCGAAGCCCTGGTCCGGATGTCGCTGGCGGACGGCACGGCGCTGATTGACTGCCAGATGCCCTCGCCGCACCTGCGTAGCCTGGGCAGCCGCCCGATCCCGCGGGCTGAATTCCTCAGCTACCTGGGCCCGGCAGGCGCCGTGCAACCCTGAATTGCATTGCGAGGGGGCTTTATGCAGAATTCGCCGCCCTAAAGGTCAACAGTGAGCGGCATGTCCAAAGAAGACGCTATCCAGATGGAAGGTGAGGTCGCCGAGACCCTGCCCAATACCACCTTTCGCGTGAAGCTCAAGAACGGCCACGTTGTCACTGCGCACATTTCCGGAAAGATGCGCAAGAATTACATCCGCATTCTCACCGGTGATGCCGTCACCGTGGAAATGACACCCTACGATCTGAGCAAGGGCCGTATCGTCTATCGCGGCCGCTAGCGCACCAGCAGCGCAACCAGGCAGCAGCGCGACTAAACGGTGAGCGCCGGCTCCGCTGCCGGCAGGCACTCGATCTCAAGCCCTGAACCGTCGGCACGCAGCTTCACCTGCGCCTGCCCGCCGCCGCTGAGTTTGCCAAACAGCAGCTCTTCGGCGAGCGGTCGCTTGACGTGCTCCTGAATCACACGCGCCATGGGCCGGGCGCCCATTTTCGGATCGTAGCCTTTCTCGGCGATCCACTTGCGTGCCGCACTGTCAACGCTTAACGCCACGCCCTTGTGTTCGAGCTGCATTTCCGCCTCGAGCAGCAGCTTCTCGACCACGCGCTCGATGCTCAGCTCGGAGAGCGGCGCAAACTGGATGATGGCATCGATGCGGTTGCGAAATTCCGGCGAGAACAGGCGCCGCACCGCTTCCATACCATCACTGGCGTTGTCGGCCGACACGAAACCGATCGAGGGGCGATTCATTTCCTGCGCGCCGGCATTGGTCGTCATGACGATGATCACGTGACGGAAGTCTGCCTTGCGGCCGTTGTTGTCGGTGAGGGTGCCGTGATCCATCACCTGCAGCAGCAGGTTGAAGACATCGGGGTGCGCTTTTTCGATTTCATCCAGCAGCAATACACAGTGCGGATGCTTGGCAATCGCCTCGGTCAGCAGGCCACCCTGGTCGAAACCCACGTAGCCCGGCGGTGCGCCGATCAGACGCGAAACCGTGTGGCGCTCCATGTATTCGGACATGTCGAAACGGATGAATTCCACGCCCATGCTCAGGGCCAGTTGCCGGGTAACCTCGGTTTTACCGACCCCCGTGGGCCCGGCAAACAGAAAACTGCCCACCGGCCGGCGTTGATCCCCCAGACCCGAGCGCGCCATCTTGATGCTCGAGGCCAGGGTGCCGATGGCAGTGTCCTGCCCAAAGATCACCAGTTTCAGATTGCGCTCGAGATTGCGCAGCACGTCGCGATCGGAAGAGGACACGGTCTTGGCCGGAATGCGCGCCATGCGCGCCACGACCTCTTCGATGTGCCTGACCTCGACGCGCGGCTCGCGCTCACCAGCGGGCTTGAGACGGGCGCGGGCGCCCGCCTCGTCGACCACGTCGATGGCTTTGTCGGGCAGGCGCCGATCGGTGATGTGCCGGTCGGCGAGTTCGGCCGCCGCGCGCAGCGCCTCGGGCGCATAAGTGATGTCGTGATGCTCTTCGAATTTCGATTTCAGGCCTTCGAGAATCTCGATGGTCTCGGCGACTGACGGTTCAACCACGTCGATCTTCTGAAAGCGGCGTGCCAGCGCGTGATCTTTTTCAAAGATGCCACGATATTCCTGATAGGTGGTCGAGCCTATGCAGCGCAGTTCGCCGCTGGTGAGCACCGGTTTGATGAGATTGGAGGCATCCATGACGCCGCCGGAGGCGGCACCGGCGCCGATCACGGTATGAATCTCGTCTATGAACATGATCGCGCCCGGCTGCTTCTTCAGCTCGGTAATCACCGCCTTGAGCCGCTTTTCGAAATCGCCGCGATACTTGGTGCCGGCGATCAGCGCGCCCATATCGAGCGCATAGATGGTGCAATCGCTGAGCACGTCGGGCACCTCGCCCTCGACAATCTTGCGCGCCAGGCCTTCGGCAATGGCGGTCTTGCCCACACCCGCTTCGCCCACGTAAAGGGGGTTGTTCTTGCGCCGGCGGCACAGGATTTCGATGGTGCGCTCGACCTCGAGCTTGCGGCCGATCAAGGGGTCAATGCGCCCGGCCTGCGCCTGGGCGTTGAGATTGGTGGTGTATTTATCGAGCGCACTGCCGCCCTCGCCTTCGCGCTCCGGCTCGGCGGTAGGCGTCTCCTCGCCTTCGGTTTTGCCGGGGCCACGTGCCAGCCCATGCGAAATGAAGTGCACGACGTCCAGCCGCGTGACGTGGTGCTGTCCGAGCAGAAATGCCGCGTGGCTCTGTTTCTCGCTGAAGATCGCCACCAGCACATTGAGCACGCCGACCTCCTTGCGGCCACTCGATTGCACGTGAAACACGGCGCGTTGCAGCACGCGCTGAAACCCCAGCGTCGGCTGCACATCGCGCTCTTCGCCCTCGGGCAGTCGCGGCGCATTGGCCTCGATGTGCTCTTTGAGTTCGCCGGCCAGACGCTCCAGGGTCGCACCACACCCTTCGAGCACTTCGCGCACTCTGGGGGTATCGAGTATGGCCAGCAACAGCTGCTCGACGGTGAGAAACTCCTGACGCTGGGCGCGCGCTTCGCGAAACGCCTGGTTCAGACAGAATTCAAGTTCGCTGGACAGCACAATATGAGCTCCGGTTGATTCTTCAGGCCTCTTCGAGCGTACACAGTAACGGATGCTGCTGCTCGCGCGAGTAACTGGTCACCTGCGCCACTTTGGTCTCGGCGATCTCGTAGGTAAAGACCCCGCAGATCCCCTTGCCGCGCGTGTGCACCTCGAGCATGACGCGCGTAGCCATATGGCGACCCATGGCGAAAAAGCGTTCCAGCACCTCGACCACGAACTCCAAGGGAGTGTAATCGTCATTGAGCAACACGACGCGATAGAGCGGCGGCACCCTGGTTACAGGTTCGGCCTCCGCCACTGCCACGCCACGATCCGGCCGTTCACCGGGCGGCTGCTCGCCCATCGTTGTCACCACACTCTCTCAGGGGGCGCACCAGCGCGCCCATGTTGCAAAGATTATAGGGCCGGAAGCGAAGAAATCTGCAAAAAAACAGACAGTTGAGAGCCATGCACGCGGGGCCGTATGATGCTCCCGTATGGCAATCAACCCGTCAGACTGGCTGAATGAACTGAAGTCCGCATCGGGCCGCCAGGCGGCGTTGGCCGAGTACGGCCCACGTCTGGCAGTAATGATGCTCGGCGGGCTCATTGCAATTCAGGCCGGCTACCTGGTTACCACCCAGAATATGGGCCTGAACAGCGCGGATTCAAGAGCTCCGGCCCTCACGCAGCCCGGCAGGGGCGCGGTAGCCAGTTCACCCGTGCTGCGGCTCGATACCATCATCAACGCCCATTTATTCGGTGAGGCGCGCAGCAGCGCACTTGAAGACGCGCCGCAGACTTCGGCCGCGTTGGTGCTGGCCGGCGTGCTGGCAGTACCCGATCCGCAAAAAGGCATGGCGATCATCGGGCCCAGCGCCGGTGCCGCCAAGCTGTATGCCGTCGGCAGCGCCGTGCCGGGCGGCGTGCGGCTGCATGCGGTGTATCCGGATCGTGTGCTGCTCGACCGGAACGGCGTCATTGAATCGCTGCTGCTGCCCAGGCACCTCAGTGCGATCGCCCAGGCGCCCGTTAGCGCGCTGCAGAGCCCGGCGCAACGCTTGGCAGCGATGGCGCAAAATGGCGGCAGCGGGCTGCTGGGCGGCCTGGTGCGCGCGCAGGCGGTATTTTCGGGCGGCAAGCTCAGCGGCTACCGCATCTTCCCCGGCGGGCGCACCAATGTGGCAGCCTTTACTCAGCTGGGTCTGCGACCCGGTGATCTGGTGACGGCCGTGAACGGTACGCCGCTCGATGACCCTAACCGCGGCAATGAAATTCTCCAGACTTTGAGTTCCATGGGTAGCGCAAATGTTACGGTGCTACGCAATGGTCAGGCGCAGGACCTTAATCTGAACCTGGAGGCCGTAGCCAATGACGCCGAAGCCGCTGTGAGCCAGAGTGCCCTGCCCCAACGGCGTGGCGGCTTTCCCGGGATGCGCGGCGGCGCTATTGCACCGGTGCCGGTCGAAGGCCCCAATGCACCGCCCGCAGCCGAAGAACCGATTGAACAGCCCGCGAACGAGTAACAGGAAGCCCACACCCATGTCGCAACTGCCAGCCCCGCATTCCACTCGCCGCGTGGTGGGTTTCGCCGCGCTGATTGCCCTGGCCTGCGCTGCCCTGCCGGGAGCGAGCGTGCGCGCCGAGCCGCCCGGGGCGGCGCGCATTACGCCCAACTTCAAGGATGCCGACATTACGCAGATCATCGAGGCGGTGAGCGCGGCCACCGGCCGCAACATCATTATCGATCCGCGCGTGCGCGCCCAGGTCACACTGCTGTCGGATAAGGCGATGACGCCTGATCAGTTCTATCAGGCGTTTCTGGCGATCCTGCAGGTGCACGGCTTCATCGCCGTGCCGGCCGGCAATGTCATCAAGGTGCTGCCCGATGCCAATATGCGCCAGATGCCGGGTAACGATCTGCCCAATCATGTCAGCTCGACATCGGATGAAGTGGTCACGCAGGTGTTGTCGGTCAAGAACGTGAGCGCCGCACAATTGGTGCCGGTGCTGCGCCCGCTCATGCCGCAAAATGCACAGCTGGCCGCGGTGACCGGCGCCAATCTGCTGATCGTTTCTGATCGCGCTGCCAATGTGAACCGGCTGATGCGCATCATCGCCCGCATCGATCAGACCAGCAACTCCGATATCGATGTCATTCCACTGCAGAGCGCCACGGCGGCCGACACCGTGCGCGTGCTCACCACGCTGGTCGCACAGGGCGGCGCCGATGGCAGCCCGAATGTGCGCATGGTGGCGGATGATCGCTCCAACAGCATACTGCTCAGTGGCGATCCGGCGGCGCGGCTGCGCATCCGCACGCTGATTGCGAATCTCGACACGCCGCTCGATACCGGCGGCGAGACCAACGTACGCTATCTGCAGTTTGCCAAGGCGGAAGATCTGGCCTCCAAGCTCAAGGAGCAGATTACGAGCGCTGGCAGCGGCAGTGGCGCCGGTTCGGCGGCGGCGCTCAATCGCGCTGGCGGCGGCAACGTGGCGCCGCCGGCGGTGGCGCCCACCAATGCGGCCAGCGCTGCCTCGTTCTCGCTGGCCGGCGGCACGGGGAGCATCTGGGCCGACAAGGATACCAATGCGCTGGTGATCACCGCGCCGCAGCGAACCATGCGCGCCATCAACGCCGTGATCGACAAGCTCGACATTCGCCGCGCCATGGTGCGGGTGCAGGCCATCATCGTCGAGGTAACGACTGACAAGACCTCCGATCTGGGTGTCAACTGGGTGATCGACGGCTCCAACAGCAAGCTGGCAGTGGGCGGCTTCATCGAACCGATTGGCAACATCTCAGCCCTTGATCTCTACGGCGCTATTAAGGGTGGTACGACAACCGATCTGTCGAAGGTGACTGGAACCACCATCGGCATCGGTCGCCTCACCGCCGCCGGTGTCAATTTCGGCGCCATCGTGCGTGCGCTGCAGGGCGACTCGCGCACCAATATCATTTCCAAGCCCGACATTATCGCACGCGACAATGACGAGGCGAAGATCGAAGTCGGCAAGGAAGTGCCGTTCGTCACTGGCCAGTACACCGGCAGCACTGGCCAAAGCAGCGCCTTCCAGACCGTACAACGGCAACAGGTGGGCACGATCCTTACCGTTACCCCGCAGGTGAACGGCGGCGGTACTTCGGTATTGCTGAAGATCCAGTTGGAAAGCTCGAGCCTGGAAGGCAGTTCCTTCGCGTCCTCCAATCAGGTAACCAACAAACGCACGATCACCACGGCGGTCCAGATTCCGGATGGCGAGACGCTGGTGCTGGGTGGCCTGATTCAGGACAGCGCCACCAACTCCGAGCAGCGCGTGCCATTTCTCGGGCGCATTCCCCTGCTCGGCGAGCTGTTTCGTACCCGCGACACGGGCAAGAACAAGACCAACCTGATGGTATTCATCCAACCGCACATCATCCGCGACGACGGCTCGGCGGCGATCGAGACCGATGCCAAGTACCAGTACATCCGCGAAGAGCAGCGCAAGAACGAGCACGAAAATACCCTGCTGCCACTGCAGCCGTTCCAGAAGATCGAGCCGCTGCCGCCACTAACGCGGCCGCCCTCGACCGCGCCAGTACCGACACCAACGCCGGCAGCTGGCGCGGCGCCGGCCGAAAACCCGACCAGCGACACCGGGCCGACCCCTTGAGCGTACCGGCGAGCGCCGCCGCGAGCCAGGTCGCCAGCACCGCGCGGCGACTGCCCTTTGCCTTCGCACGCCGCCACGGCCTGCTGGTGCGCAGCAATGCCGATGGCAGCAGCGAGTGTCTGTATCGAGCGCCGGTCGCGGCCGCCGCGGTCGCCGAAGCGCGCCGCTACCTGCAGGTGGCTTTCAAACTGACCGCGGTAGCGCCCGAAGAATTCGACGAGCTGCTGCGCAAGACCTACGAAGCCGGCAATGAATCGATGCAGGCGGTCGAGGGCCTGGAGGGCAACACCGATCTTGCGCACCTCGTACAGGAGCTGCCCGAACAGGCCGATCTGCTGGAGAGCGACGATGATGCGCCGATCATCCGCCTGATCAACGCGGTACTGACTCAGGCGGTGCGTGAGAGCGCTTCCGATATTCACATCGAGCCCTTCGAGAATCGTCTGGTCGTGCGCTTTCGCGTCGATGGCATCCTGCGCGAAGTGCTGCAGTCCAAACGCGCCGTGGCCCCCATGGTGGTCTCGCGTGTCAAGGTCATGTCAAAGCTCGACATCGCCGAGAAGCGCCTGCCGCAGGACGGGCGCATCAGCCTCAAGATTGCCGGGCGCGCGGTTGATGTGCGCGTCTCCACCATTCCCTCCGGTCACGGCGAACGTGTGGTGCTGCGTCTGCTCGACAAACAGGCCGGGCGCCTGGAGCTGGGTTCGCTCGGCATGGATTCCGCAACCCAGAAGCTGATCGACGATCTGATCCACAAGCCGCACGGCATTCTGCTGGTCACCGGGCCAACCGGCTCCGGCAAGACCACGACGCTGTATGCCGGGCTCGAGCGCCTGAATGACAACACGCGCAACATCATGACGGTGGAAGACCCGATCGAGTATTACATCGATGGCATCGGTCAGACCCAGGTCAATACCAAGGTGGAAATGACCTTCGCCCGTGGGCTGCGCGCGATACTGCGCCAGGATCCGGATGTGGTCATGGTCGGTGAAATCCGCGATCTCGAGACCGCGCAGATCGCCGTGCAAGCCTCGCTCACCGGCCATCTGGTGCTCTCCACGCTGCACACCAATACGGCCGCCGGGGCGCTCACGCGGCTGCGCGATATGGGCATCGAGCCCTTCCTGCTCTCCTCCAGCCTGGTCGGCGTGCTGGCGCAGCGTCTGGTGCGGGTACTGAGCCCCGATACGCGCCAGGCCTTTCAGGCGGGTGACTACGAGCGGCGACTGCTGGGTTTGCAACCCGAACAACCCTCGCCAACGCTCTACCGACCGGCGCGCGCCGGCGTCGGCTATCGCGGCCGAACCGGGATCTACGAACTGATCGTGGTCGATGATGCGATGCGCACCATGATTCATGATGGCGCCAGCGAGCAGGAGCTCGAGCGTCACGCCCGCCTCAGCACGCCTTCGATTCGCGACGATGGGCTCAGCAAGGTGCTGCGCGGCGAGACCACAATTGAGGAAGTCCTGCGCGTCACGCGCGAGGACTGAAGCGCGCCCGGACTTCCCTGATGGGCGCCTTTGAATACACGGCCCTGGACGCCGCCGGCAAGGCACGTAAGGGCATGCTCGAGGGCGACACCGCGCGCCAGGTGCGTGCACTGCTGCGTGAGCGCTCACTACTGCCCGTCACCGTTACTGAAGTGGCCGCGCAGGAGTCGCGCGAGCAACGCAGCAGTGTGGCTATGAGCCTGTTCAAACGCGTCTCCACCGCGGATCTTGCCCTGCTCACGCGCCAGCTGGCCACCCTGGTACGCGCCGGCCTGCCGCTTGAAGAGGGCCTGTTCGCGGTTTCGCAACAGACTGAAAAGCCGCGGGTGCAAAGCATATTGCTGGGGGTGCGCGCCCGCGTCATGGAGGGTCACCCGCTGGCCGCAGGCCTGGGCGATTTTCCACGAGTGTTTCCCGAAATCTATCGCGCCACGGTGGCCGCCGGTGAGCAGTCCGGGCATCTGGACGCGGTGCTCGAGCGACTGGCTGAATACACCGAGAGCCGCGAAGTGCTGCGCCAGAAGGTGCTCGGCGCGATGCTCTACCCGATCGTGCTGACTATCATGTGTTTCACCATCGTCTCGGTGCTGCTCGCTTACGTGGTACCGAAAGTCGTCGCCGTGTTCGAAAACAGCCGCGCCAGACTGCCACTGATGACACGGGTGCTGGTGGCGGTGAGCGATTTCATCCGCACCCTCGGGCCCTGGGTGCTGCTGGCGATGGTGGTGGGCGCGGTGCTGTTCTGGCGCTGGCAGCGCGCGCCCGAGGCGCGCCGTCGCGTGCAGCACACGCTGCTCAGGCTGCCGCTGGTGGGCAAACTGCTGCGCGGCTTCAACACCGCACGTTTTACCCGAACTTTAAGCATTCTCACCGCCAGCGCCGTGCCAGTGCTCGATGCGCTGCGCATTGCCGGTGAGGTGGTCACCAATCTGCCGATGCGCGATGCGGTGACCGCGGCCACCGCGCGGGTGCGCGAAGGGGCGCCGATTGGCCGCTCGCTGGCCGCCAGCAAGCTGTTTCCGCCCATGACCATCCACCTGATCTCCAGTGGCGAGGCCAGCGGCCAGCTCGAGAACATGCTCGACCGTGCCGCGCTCAACCAGGAACGCGAACTCGAAGGCCTGGTCACTGCCCTGACCGGGCTGCTCGGTCCGCTGCTGATCGTCGCCATGGGCCTGTTCGTCATGGGCATTGTTTTTGCCATGCTGCTGCCCATATTCGAGATGAATTCACTGATCCGATGACAATAGTGTGAACTGGCGCCGTTGCATCCGGGCGCGGATGGATTTATGTTCCGCCCATCGGGGCAACTGCACTTAAGGCACTTAAGTCATGGGCGCAAATCCAGAGGCTGAAGAGTTTGATGATGAAGACGAGGTCGATGTCACCGCCGGTGACGATGATCTCGACGTTGATCGCGTCATGAAGGATATGGAGGTCGCCAAGCGCCGCGCCGCCAAGACCGGCGAGCCCGCCTGGCGGCGCCTGGAACGGCGCATGGAGCAGAAGCACACCGCCGAACTGATCAGCGATTTCGAGGATTACGATATAGGGCGTTAAACTACCCTCAGGCGTTAAGACGCAATACGCCGACCACGACGCCCTCAATCAGCAGGGGCTCGCGCTGCAGATCGACCTTGATCGGTTCAAATTCCGCGTTCTCAGGCATCAGCCAGGCAATGGAGCCTTGCTGCCGATAGCGCTTGACCGTGACTTCATTTTCGAGGCGCGCGACCACGATCTGACGATTGCGCACTTCGCTGGTGCGATGCACGGCCACCAGATCACCATCGAGGATGCCGGCGTCTTTCATGCTCATGCCCACGACCTTGAGCAGGTAGTGCGGCTTGGGGTGAAACAGCGCAGCGTCGACGCGCAGATGATCAACGATGTGTTCCTCGGCCAGGATAGGTTTGCCGGCCGCCACCCGACCGATGAGCGGCAAGCCGAGCTGCTCGCGAAGCATATCTTTCAGGCGTATGCCGCGCGACGAGCCGGCGATCAGCTCTATACACCCCTTGCGCGCCAGCGCCCGCAGATGCTCTTCTGCGGCATTGGGCGAGCGAAACCCCAGCTGCGCCGCGATTTCTGCGCGCGTGGGCGGCATGCCGGTTTCGACAATGGTGCAGCGTATCAGGTGCAGAATCTGTGACTGCCGGGGCGTAAGGTCTGACATGGCTGTAATTATATACAGTTCGTGGCAGCGCACAAGTCGCTTCACCAAGTCGCCGTAAGTCCGCTAAGACCCTGAATTTCTGTCGCTTTCCAACGACATCAATGCAATCAGTTCTTGCTTTCTTACTCCATATTTGGTCAAGTTGCGCCTCCGCTGAATTCACGTGGCAGCAATGCAAAGCTGGCGTGTTGAGGTAGGAACCTACATGCATGCACTTAAGGGGATTGGAACAATGAATAAGTCAATTATTGTAAAGCTGGCTGCCGCCGCTGCCGTCGTCGCGCTCGCGGGCTGCACGGATCTCAAGCCGTTGCAGGCCCAGGTCGACACGCTGAAGAGTCAGGTTAGCGCGCTGCAAACAGACGCGGCTGCAAATAAGGCAGCTGATGGTGCGACGGCAGCTGCCGCGGCGAAGGCCGGCTCGGATGCCACTACTGCTGCTGCTGCTGCCAGCAGCGCGCAGAGCTCGGCCAATCAGGCGTTGGCCGCTGCGCAGGCTGCGCAGTCGGGCGTCGATGCGACCAACGAGAAGATCGATCGCATGTTCAAGAAGTCGGTGTCCAAGTAAGCCGACTGTCAGCTATCTGCTGAAGGAAACGCCGCGCAGTGCGCGGCGTTTTTTTTGGGGCACCGGATTCCGTAGCAATGTGAACCCGCGCAGACAGCGGGAGCCGGCCTATGCCTGGTTCAAGTCGCTCCCCGATA
>JANMWZ010000092.1:0-16065 GCA_031441585.1 Gammaproteobacteria bacterium | reverse complement strand
CGAGCCCCGAACTCATTCAGCCTGGTCGAATCCATGGTGGCCCTCTCCGGTGTGCAGGCGATCAGAATGACAAGCAGCAGCGGCAGTAATCCTTGTCGATACGTCAGGTGGCACTTGGACATGGCCGGCTACTCAGAGACGCCAAGTTTGAGCGCCATAAACCTGGCGGTCGCTGCGTCGACGCGCAGCCAGGAGTCATGCCGCAGGAATCCGTGTATTTCATTCGGAATGATCAGCTCTTCAAAGGGTAGATCCCGCGCTTCCAGACGCCGCGCCAGATCGACGGTCTGCTGAAACGGCACATTGCGATCATCATCGCCATGGATCAACAGCACCGGCGACTTCCAGCCATTGACGCCGACATCGGGCGATGAGTTCCAGGCCACCGCCATCGCCTCTTCCCGATCGCCCTTCTCGTAGCGGCTCAACGGCTTGCCGAGCCAGGCGTCCATGAGCCGCGACCAATCGTGCACACCGTGCAGATCCACGCCCGCTTTGAAAATATCCGAATTGCGCGCCAGCGCCAGCGCAGTGAGATAGCCGCCGTAAGATCCGCCCCAGATGCCGATGCGTGCCGCGTCGACGCTCGGCAGCGCCTGCAGGAAGCGGGCGCCCGCCAGAACATCCTGGTACTCGGCGGCCCCTGCGTAACCTGCGTGGTCGGGCTGATGAAACGCGCGGCCATAACCGATTCCCAATCGATAGTTCACGGACAGCACGACGAAGCCGTGCGCCGCCAGATACTGATTCACCGCATAGGCATTGCTGTAGTAATCCATGTAATGCCAGCCAAGCAGCATTTGCCGCGGTGGGCCGCCGTGCACGAAGATCACACCGGGCTTGTTCGCCGCTGCCTTTACCGCCGGATTCTCGAACAGCTGGCCATGGATGAGCGTGCCATCGGCCGCTGCAAAGGTCACGCGCTTGGGCACGACGAAAGCTGCGAGGGGGAAATCCGCCGGCAACGGGGCCTTCTCCACCGCGGAGCGAGACCGCCCGTCGAGATCCACAATGCCGATGGATGGGGGCTGCTGCGCGCCAGCGGCGATGAACGCGACCCGGTCGTGGGCTGCACTGACCGGCGTCCACTCGAGTGTGCCACCGGCGGTGAGTGCAAGCGGTGCAGCGCGGTCGATTGGTACGCGGAACAGATGCCGACGATCATCGTCCCCCGCGGTCGAACCGGCATTGGCGTCGTAAATCATGAAGCGGCGGTCGCGGCTGATGGCCACATGTTCGACCATGTAGGCGCCGGGAGTGAGCAACAGTGGCGTACCGCCTGTCGCCGCGACCGAATACAGATGCGGCCAATCATCGAGATACGCGAGGAACACCAGATGATCGCCCTGGGCCCAATACAGGTTGGTCTCGCCCTCGACGTCCGGAAAGGAACCCGCCAGCGTGCGGGGGCTGCGCCAGACCACGCGGCCGGCACCATCGAGGGCCGCCGCCGTCCAGAGGGACCAGGGATGCGGTGATTGCGTCAGAATCGGCTCCGGCGGACCGCCATCGCCCGGACGTCGGACGAAAGCCACATGCGTACCATCTGGCGACCAGCGGGGCGACGCATCGAATCCAGTGGACGGCGCGAGATACACCAGCGGCGCCGTCCTGGACGAGAAGATGCCGATGAAGGCGTGGTCAACTCGATTGGAGACGAACGCGAGCCGGCCGCCATCCGGCGACCAACGCAGGTCGCTATTCTTGCCCCGATCGAAAAACAGACGCTCGGGCTTGCCCTCATCCAGGGACGCAGTCCACACATGGTCGTCCTTGATGTAGGCCAGCTGCCCTGCTGCGGAAATCGCCGGCGCATCACCATCGTCGATCTTGCGCGGCGCCCCGCCGCTCAAAGACACGCCCCAGATGGCGGCCACGGGTTGCTCCGGCGATGAAGTCGGATCGGGCGCCAGGTTGCCCTCCGCAGGCCAGTTGGCGTCATGATCACCCCCGAGCACGTAGACCAGACGCGTGCCATCCGGCGAGAAAGTGATCTGCGTGATCTCCTGCCCATCGTCCTGCGTGAAATTCGTGACCGGCAGCGGGGCAAATGCGGGGCCGCGCGCTACCCAGACGTTGCGCACGCCGTCGATGTTGCGCACCCAGCCGATCACATCGGCATTCTCCGCCGCCGCGAGTTGCGACTCATACGGGTAGTGCAGCGCCTGGGCCATCGTGAAGGCCGGATCCGCTGCCGCGCTGGCGTCAACGCAGAAGAGGAAAAGCGTAACCAGTGCGCCTGGTTCGATTCGGCGGTATTTCATAAATCAACGCCCCCTGGGCGCGTGGTCAGGGCACCAAAGCGAGAAATGCAGATGGTCAGTAAGTATAATAGGCGAAACTCCTCGTTAACCTCCGATGTTCATGAGCCCATTCCCATCACGCGGCTTTCGCGGTTGGCCTCCTGCAGTCAAACTTGTCGTTGCGCTGGCAGTGCTGGCGTTGGTCGCGATTCTCGGCTGGCTGAAGTGGCATGAGGACGAACTGGTGTTTCATGCGGAGCGCAGTCATGAGCAGGATATCGGCCAGCTGCCGGCAGGCGCCGAGAGCGTAACCATTACTGCCGCCGGAGGTTATGCGTTGGCGGCGGCGTTGCTGCGTGCCGAGCCCTCGCAGGATTCCGGGTTCTGGGTCCTGCACCTGCATGGCAATGCGGACTCGGCGTTTTCTGTCGGGCAGCTGCGCCACGCGGAGCAACTGCGCGCGCTGGGGCTGAATGTCCTGGCCGTGGATTATCGCGGCTTTGGCCGCAGCAGCGGCGTCGCCTCAGAGCTGCATATCGACGAAGATGCGGAGGCGGCCTACCAGGAATTGATCCGGCGGGGTGTGTCGCCACGGCAGATCATCATATGGGGGCATTCGCTGGGGTCCGGTCCGGCTGTGTTTGTGGCCTCCCGCCATCCCGCGGCGACGCTGGTGCTGTTTGGCGCGTACACGTCCATTCCTGATGTCGCGGCCGACACCTATCCCTATTTGCCGATTCGGTGGCTGGCTGGCGTTCACTTCAATTCGCTGCAACGCATGCGCGACGTGCACATGCCGGTAGTCATCGCCCACAGCGTGAGCGACTCGATCATCCCCTTTCACCACGCACCGCAGCTCTATGCCGCCGCCAATGAGCCGAAGCGATTGCTGCGTCTGGATGATGCGGTGCGGGATGGTTTTGGAGGCCACGTGGATGCGCTCTATGATCATCTGCAACGGCTGACACCGCTGCTGCATGAGCTGGCGGGAGTAAGCCAGCGTTAGCCTTGAAACAGACGCATCTGCAGCGGCCTGGCTATTTCCTGGGCCCAGGCACGTTGGCGCGCCGAAACGCGCCATACCCGGCTTCATCCAGCGTCCCGCTGGCCAGGGCGAGGTCGGCGTGCGACGCCCCCCCGCTTTTGAGTAGCCCGGAACTTTAGAGTCGCCCAGTTTTTGAGGCACCTGATTCCGTCAGGTTGTACCACGCCAATCCTGCCTCTGCGGCCAGCCAGCGAAACGGTTCATTGGGCACGTAATCCATACGCGCATTGACGAATGGAAATCGCCGCCACGCCGCTTCGCGGCCGGCATCGAGATCGGCAATTATTCTGCCGAATATGGACGACAGATTCACGCCGTGGCCGCTGTAACCCAAGGCGTAAAAAATGTTTCGATACCGGCCGGTGTAGCCCACTGATGGCGAAGCATCCAGCGACCAGTCAATCACGCCATCCCATGTGGTTTCGAATTCAACGCCATCCAGCCTTGGGAACACGCGCAGCAATTCCTTGCGCAATTGCAATTCGTGGGTGCGCATACCGCCAGATCCACGGCTGGTATTGTTGAACTTATAGTGAGGACTACCTCCGCCGATATGTATCCGCCGATCCGCAGTCGTCCCGAAGTAATAAACCATAGTCTTGCTGTCGTTGAAGGGTACCCTCGAGCGCCAGCCAATCCTCTCGCTTTCCGCTGCGCTGAGCGGGCGCGTGATCGCGACGTATTCGCGTAGTGGCAGAATTGAATTACAAAAATAACCAAAAGCTGGAGTAAACGCATTGCTTGCCAGCACCAAAGCCTTAGCCCTGATGATATGGCCGTCGCGCGTACGCAGCTGGTGCTCTCGGTCCGATACTATGCTCTGCACCGGGGTGCTCTCGTAAATCGACGCGCCTGCATTTTCGGCAGCCGCTTTAAATACCCGCACCAATTTCATGGGATGGACCTGGGCGCCATTCGGATCGAAGTACCCCCCCTCATACACGTCGCTGCCAATCGCACCGGCGATTTGCGGCGCATCCCAGAATTCGACCGGCATCCCCAGAGATCTTGCCTGCGTTACATACTCGCGGCCCGCCTTCGCCTCTTCCTTTGTGGAGAACACTTGCAAAGCTCCGTGAGCTTCCAACTCGCAGTCGATGCCAGTCGCGACACTGAGCTGCGCGATCGAGCGGATGTTATCGGAGGTCAAATCATACAAATCCCGGTCCATCAAGGGTGAGGAACTGAAACTCAAATAGCGATCCGCCGTCATGGTCAGCACCATGCCACCGTTTCTACCCGATGCTCCGTTTCCGCATCCCTCGGCCTCCAATACCACAATAGTTTTCTGCGGCGAGGCTTGGCGCATGTAGTAGGCCGTAGCAAGTCCGGTAAATCCCCCGCCAACGATCGCGACGTCAACCACCAGGTCCTTTTGTAGCTTTGCATTTCGCGGCGGCTGAGCTCGTGCCCAATAACTGCGATTGCCGTCCACCGGTAAGGATTCGCGCCAAATCAGTGGAGAAATCCCATTCAGGCCGGCTGCACCAAGCAATGCGCCGCCGCCGGCATATAGCGAGCTTTTCAAGAACCGGCGACGGCCTTCCACGGGCGGCATGGTGCGCATCATGACTGCGAGTGCGTGCGTTGTGAAGTGCGCGTGCGGACCGAATCAGGCTACGCGCAACCCTCGAGTCAACAAGCCCGCTTTACATGCAGACTGCCTCAGTCATGGTGATACGCAACCCTGGTTTTTTAGCAGGTCGTAAACGGCTCGCCGTTTGTAACCGGTGGCCTTCCATACTCCATTACGGTCATCGAATGAGGCTGCGGTCAAGAGCGGTCTATCCCCTTGGCAGTAGGATCTGCACGTGCTGCCAGCTTGATGATGAGGCCAGCTTCAGATACCCCGAGAAGTTGGGCGATTGCTCCACCTTGGACGGCAGGACGGCATTTTCGAGGACGTGCTGTTCGCTCAATGCGTGGGAGAATTCCCAACTGCCGGCGCGGCGGTAGCGGGATTCGTGGCGGACGAGGCTGGCAGTATGGGCGCGGGTTGGAAGCAGAATGTCCAGAGAGGGAGATTCTGTTCAATTGGGTCGCGATGAATGAGTGCGCTCTGAGCGTACTTGCGCCACCAGGCCTAACCCTGATGCCCGGGCTCATACCCCGGTTTCTTGGCGTGGATCCAGAAAATAGGTTTTCGTGTTTAGATGGGATGAGAGAGGGGAGTGAGCATCCTCGTCGGCTGAGGACAAGACCATGTTCGATTATGTGATCGTCGGAGGAGGATCCGCGGGTTGCGTGCTGGCATCCCGCTTGAGCGAAGACGCAGACATCTCAGTGTGTTTGCTCGAAGCCGGCCCGCCCGATACCAGTCCCTTCATCCATATGCCACTGGGTATATTGTGGATGATGCACAGCAAAGTGCTCAACTGGAGTTTCTATACGGCCAGCGAACCCAATCTGGACGGGCGCCGCCTGTTCTGGCCGCGTGGGCGCACGCTGGGCGGCAGTGGCTCCAGCAATGCGATGCTCTATACCCGTGGACACCCCAGCGATTACGATGCCTGGGCGAGAGCAGGGAATTACGGCTGGTCGTTCAAGGATGTCCTGCCGTATTTCAAGCGCGCGGAAAACCACGAACCCGGACCAACTGAATTTCACGGCGTGGGCGGGCCGATGAACGTTGCCGATCAGCGCAGCCCGAATATCCTGACGCGCACCTTCATCCAGGCCGGCATTCAGGCCGGCATTCCCTACAACGCCGATTTCAACAACGGTGCGGACGTCGAAGGCGTGGGGCTGTTTCCTGTGACGCAAAAGGGCGGGCGCCGCTGGAGTCAGGCCCAGGGCTATCTGGCCCCGGCGCGCTCCCGGTTAAACCTCACCGTGATCACCTACGCCCACGCCACTCGTGTGCTTATCGAGGACACTGTAGCCGTGGGCGTCGAATACCGCCATGAGGACCGCATCAAACAAGTACACGCGAAACGCGAGGTGATTCTGTCGGCCGGTGCGATTCAAAGTCCGCAATTGCTGATGCTGTCCGGTGTTGGCGACGCGCTGGCTTTGCAGGCGTTGGGTATTCCCGTCCTGAAGCACCTTCCCGGTGTTGGCAAGAACCTGCAGGATCACCTCGACGTGCTGGTGGTGTATGCGTGCACAAAATCGGTGTCTGCCGGCTTGACGCTGCGCAATATGCTACGCATGGCATGGGAGCTGGTGCGTTATTACACCACCCGTTCGGGGATGCTGACGATGGTGGGCGCGGAGGGCTGTGGTTTTGCGAAGAGCTCACCAGGAGAGCCGATTCCGGACGTGCAGTTCCATTTCAACCCCGCGCGGCTGTCAAACCACGGGCGGGATCTCGGGTTCATGATCGGCGAAGGCTATTCGCTGCACGTGTGCAATCTGCGGCCCAGGAGCCGTGGTGAAATCCGCCTTGCCAGTCGCGACCCGATCGCCAAGCCGCAAATATTCGCCAACTACTTGTCCGAGCCGTCCGACATGGAACGTATGGTCAAGGCGGTGAAGCTGGCGCGTCGGGTCATGGCTGCACCCGCCTTTGACCGGTATCGTGGACGCGAGCTACGCCCCGAGCCCGGCTGCGTGACGGACGATGATATTCGCGCTTTCATCCGTCGCCATGCCGGCACGATTTATCACCCGGTGGGCACCTGCAAGATGGGCAGCGGCCCGATGGCGGTCGTCGACGTCGAACTTCGCGTTCATGGCTTGCAGGCTCTGCGCGTGGTCGATGCGTCGATCATGCCGCTGCTCCCCGGTGCCAACACCAACGCGCCTACCGTGATGATCGCCGAGAAGGCCAGTGACATGATCAAGCAGGGCCGCAACGTTGTGAGTTTTCCTGAATGAGCTCCTGACGGCAAAACCAGCAGCACAATGTCCATGATCGGATATTCTGTTTACTCAAAGGCTACGGGTGGACGCTGCCTTTGGCAGCTCGTGGAGGGTTAGACTCGAGCCTCGTGATCGTAGCAGGCTGGTGCCATGACTTTACTGCGTGCGCTGTCGATGCCGTTTCACCTGACCAGCCTGCTGTTTGTCGGGTTCGTGGCGATGCTGTTGGCACTGCTTTGGAGTGCGCCGGGTCCGCTTGCTTTAATTCCACTATTTGGGACGTTCTTTCTGCTCTCGTGGCTCAACAAGTACGCCTTTGCACAGCTTGAGCAGGCGGCGCACGGGGTGAGCGATGCACCGGTGGCGTCGCTGGAGATGCTGGGACCGTTTGGTGGGGTGCGGCCGTGGGTGCATCCGGTGCTGGCAGGTAGCGTGCTGCTGTTGATGAGTGTCGTGCCGGGTTCGGGTCGTGTGGCGATTGGTGTTGCGGCGTTGCTGCTGTTCCCCTCCTCCGTGGGCGTACTCGCCATTACTCATCGGGTGATCGACGCGGTCAATCCGTTGGCTCTGTGGCGCGTCATCGTGGGGATAGGTTGGACCTACCTCTTGCTCGTGGCGGCAGTGGCTGTCATTGCCACATGCGGTACCGGGGTGGGGGCCATGCCGGTGTGGGAGGTGATCCGCTATGCGGTGCTCGAGCTACTGCTGCTGTGCCTGTACACGCTCATCGGCGGGTCAATCTATCTTAAGCGCAATACGCTGGGATTCGAGCCGCAGGTGAGTCCGGAGCGTAACGCCGAGAAAGATGAGTCGGAGTATGCGCGGCGCCGGCAGGTGATGATGGACAAGGTATACGGCGTGGTTCGGGCGCGTGATGGCACGCGGGCGGGGGAGCTGCTGAAACAGTGGCTGGTTGAGTCGGGTGAGCAGAATCTGCACATGGATGTGCCTACCATTTTGGATCAGGCGATGCAGTTTCCGCAGCGGCGGGGTCTGGCGACGGTAGCGCGGACGTTGATATCGCACTTGCTGCAGGTCAAGCGATTGTCGTTGGCCTTGACGGTGATGGAAACCGTGTCAACGGTGGCGACCGATTTCACGCCGGAGTCGGAAGCGGAGGTGGTAGCGCTCGCCCGATATGCCGTACATGCCGGGCGGCGAGCATTGGCGAGAGCGATGATTGAGCAATGGGTGAAGTATGCAGGGGATGCCAGCTTGAGTGATGCGGCGCGGAGGTTCAGAAAGGAATTGGTGCGATGAGGGTCACTGTCCGCACCACACCGGACTGCGCTTCTCGATGAACGCCTCAATACCTTCCTGCGCGTCCCGGCTGGAAAGATTGGTGACCATCACTCCGGCGGTGTAGGCATAGGCGTCCGCCAGGGAAAGTTCAGCCTGACGATAGAACGCCTGCTTACCGATCGCGAGTGTCAGCGGCGATTTGGCAGCGATTTTCGCCGCCAGCGCCGCAGTCCGGCTTGCCAGCTCAGCCGCCGGCGCGACCTCATTGATCAGTCCGAAGCGGATAGCAGTGGCCGCATCGATCATGTCGCCCGTCAGCAGCATCTGCATTGCAGCCTTGCGACCCACATTGCGTGACAGAGCCACCATGGGGGTCGAGCAGAAAAGCCCAATGTTGACCCCTGGGGTCGCAAAACGGGCGTCGTCGGCCGCTACCGCCAGATCGCAGCTGGCAACCAGCTGGCAACCTGCCGCCGTCGCGATACCGTGTACCTGGGCGATGACGGGCTTTGGCAGGTTGACGATAGCCAACATTACCCTGGCGCATTCATCGAATAAGTTCCTGGTATAGGCGCTGCTGAAATTCTCGGCTCTTATTTCCTTCAGGTCATGCCCGGCACAGAAAGCTGGCCCGGCGCCAGCCAGCACCACGACGTGTACCTGCGAGTCGATAGCGATGCGCTCGAGCTCCGTCAATAAGGCCTGCAGCATGCCGAGTGACAGCGCGTTTCTCGCCTGTGGACGATTCAACGTCAAGGTCGCAATACCGGCAGCGTCCGAGCGCAAAATGAAGGGACTCTCTGTCATGGCCATCTCTCTTGTGTGTAATGCACGCCACGAATGTCCGTGGTCAACTGACCCGGCAAGCTCTTCAGGACTTTAACAACATCGGTACAGAAAGCGTTAACATTCCTGCTCGAAAACTGACGCCTGACGGTGGGGACGGATCGCATGGGATTATCGACGCATGGAAGGTCGGCGCAGCGGATTACCGCAGCCGAAGCGGCTGCTCTCGTAAAGTCAGGCGACTGGGTGGACTACGGCGCGGTGCTGTCCCAACCCGACGTTTTCGACCGCGCCCTGGCCGCTCGCAAGGCGCAGCTGCGGGAGGTGAAGATCCGCGCCTGCCTCAGCACCAGGCCGCGAGCCGTGCTGGAAGCGGACCCGCAGCGTGAGCATTTCCACTGGTACAACTGGCACTTCGGTGGTTACGACCGCAAGCAGCACGATGCCGGACTGTGCCACTACATTCCGTGCAATCTGGGGGAAATTCCGGATTATTACCGCCGGTTTATCGAACCCACGGACATCGTCGTCCTCAAGACCCGTGAAGTTGACGCCAACGGATTTTTCAATCTGAGCGCCTCCAATCTCTGGCACCGGGCCATCACCTCCCGCGCAAAGCTGGTTGTCGTGGAAATCAGCGAAGGCCTGCCGTACGTGCACGGCGTTGATAATGGACTCCACATCAGCGAGGTCGACTATGTCATTGCCGGCGATCCCGGGTTGCCCCCGGAGCTGCCCAACCCGCCACCCAGCGACGCGGATCGTGCCGTTGCACGGCTGATCGCCGCGGAGGTCGGCGCTGGTGCCTGTCTGCAGGTCGGCATCGGTGCGATGCCGAATGCCATTTGCTCGCTGCTGCTCGAAAGTGGCATACCCGACCTCGGCATCCATACTGAAATGCTCACCAATGGTCTCATCGATCTCTATAGGGGCGGGGTCATCACCGGAGCGACGAAAGCATTGCACCCAGGTAAGATCGTGTTCAGTTTTGCGATTGGCTCGCAGGAACTCTATCGCACCATCGATCGCAACACGGATTTCCTGTGCTGCCCCGTCGACTATACGAATCTGCCGCATATGATCATGCAGAATGAGCAGGTCGTAGCGATCAACAACACCACGCAGATGGACCTGCAGGGCCAGGCCTCGTCCGAATCCTCGGGCCATCGTCACATCAGCGGCAGCGGCGGCCAGCTGCAATTCGTTCGCGGCGCCTACGCGTCGAAGGGTGGCAAGTCATTTGTTTGCCTGTCCTCGACCTATGAACGTCATGGCATTCGAAAAAGCCGCATCGTGCTCGATCTTACGCCTGGCAACGTGGTAACCACGCCGCGGTCGGACATGATGTACGTCGTCACGGAATTCGGGTTAGTCAATGTGAAAGGCAAATCAGTCCCCGAGCGGGCACATGCGATTATTTCGCTTGCTCACCCCGACTTTCGCGAGCAGCTGGAGCGCGAAGCCCGTGAGCATGGCTTGATCCCGAAAGGCTTCAGCTGATCAGTCAGCGTTCAATGCGCTGGGTTGGGCTCGTAAAGCGAGTCGGTTACAGGCGTACCCCGTTCGGCGGGCACCGGGACCAGCTCCGTTTCGATGAGTGCAAACGGAATCGTCCCGGCATCATTCATGTGCGCAAAGAAATCGGCCAGATCAAAGGCTTTACCTGCCGCCTGGCGCTGATAGGCGTAATCGCTGATGAGTCGTTCGAACTGCATTTTTCCGGTAATGTAGCTGGTGCCATAGCCGGGTTGACGCAGATACAGGAGCTGTTCGAAGGCCACCAGTTTGCTTGAGGGGTCCGACCAACCGCGCGGCGTCCATTGCGCATGAAAGCGTCCGGCCTGCTGGAGGGTCAATTGATTCGCCTGCACGTAGAGCGCTGCCAAACCCCGCGCCGCCCGGTTGGCCAGCATTGCCCAGACGACCTCGCGCCCACGCGGAACATCGTCATAGAGGCCGGCCTGCATCAACAATTCCTCCATCGCCGTCGCCAGCCCCTCGGAACGGCTGTCGAACATGTTGTATAGGGCCGGCAGGCGACGAATCGCGCTCTGATTGGGCTCCTCTTTGATCCGTGCCAGCTCGATCCAGTGATAGGAATGGGAAAACAGACCCAGTGGTTCGCGCGCGGTTGCATGGTCAAAGAAATTCCGTTTGTCAAGCGGTACAAACCTGCTCACCTGCTGTGCCATCGCATCGCGATAGTAATCACGATCCACGACGATGCCTGAGCGAATGAGAAACTCGGTGAGCTTGCTCATCCGTGTCTCGGTCAACAGGCGCCAGGCTTCCGGAGTATTGGCAGGCTCGAGCGGCGGCAAAGCACGATTGTGAAACTCCTCGAGCGCGAGGCCCGCCCGGGCGCGCTCCAGCTCCCGGCGCAGCAGCGTGACCTGCTGGTCCCAGTCGTAGGGCACCAGATGCACCCTCTGCATATACCAGTTGTAGTCGGCCTTGCCGACTCCCGAGGGACCGCTCTTATTGGGCGCCTCGGACTCAATCCACGCAATAAACCCATCGGTCGCCGTCCTGGCCTGCTCGGTCGCGGCGAGCAGCGCCTTGTCGGCACCCGCGAGGCTGGCGTGCTTCAATCCTTCCAGGGTGCGCATATCGAGCGTCCCGGCCTGCAGATGAGCAAGTACTTCGCGCTGCTCGCGCAGCGTGCTTGTGCTGTAGATCCATAAGTCGTGAGCGTTGCTGTCATGCAGATTGATCTTCGCCTGGTCCAGCAAAGCCGGTATGGCGCCCAGCAGGCAACTGAGGCTGCGTTGATCGGCGCGTGACAAGGGATATTGATAGGCGAACAGGTCAATTGCCGGCGCGGCCGTCACGCCTTCATGCTGCGGCACGTCGCTGCGTTCACCGAACACGGTCGCATAGAAGGACGGATCACGCGCCCAGGGCCTCCGAACCCTGAGATCGAAGTCCAGGCCGTTCATTTCTGCTTCGATCAACCGATGGTCGACCTGCTGGGTGGGCGTCCAGTCATGCGTGTCCACCCCGCTCAGGCGTGCGCGCAACGCCGGCAGCGCGACGCTCTTCGCCCTCATGGCCTCGGCCCCATAATCGGGAACACAGCGGCTTATTACCGGCTGTTCGAAGTGCCGCCACTCGTCGGCCAGTTGGAGTAGCGAGCTGTAGCCGCTGGCAGCGCTCGCTGCACAGGGGCACACCACCACCATGAACACTATCGACGTCTGCCATGATCGCATGGTCAATCTCACTTCTGGTTGTCCCGCAGCACGTGTGCGCCCGGCGACTCGTTATACAGTCAAGGGCGCTGTGATTCCAGAGCCAGGCCCAGACCGAAGGCCACGAACACACCACCCGTCAATCGATCACACGCCTGGACTACTGCAGGCCGTCGCAGGAATGTGGAGATCGGCCGCGTGGCGATGATCAGGCACGTGAACCAGATCACACCCAGCAGCGCGTGAATGCCGCCCAGCAACAGGATATACGGGCCGACTGATACGCCCGCTGGAACGAACTGCGGCAAAAATGACACGTAGAACACGCCAACCTTGGGGTTTAGCAGATTGGTCAACGCGCCGGTAACGAAGGCTGCCCTGTGATTCTCATCACTCGGCGTCGGCGCCAGGAAAGTACGGCGCGGATGGCGAAGCATCCTGTATCCGACCCATAGCAGATACGCTGCCCCGATCCAGCGCAACACGGCGTAGGCCAGTTTCGATGCTGCCAGCAACGCCCCGAGCCCCAAGGCGACCAGCGCAGCCCACGCGAAACAGCCCGTGGCGATGCCGAGGCCGGCAAGTAGAGCCCGGCGTGGTCTCCCGGTTGTGACCATCCTGAGCACCAATGCCGTGTCGAGACCCGGCGTAATCGTCAACAGCGATGCTGCGGCGAGGTACGCGGCCAGTGATGCGGTTACCGAATTCATGCCCTTCCTCGGGTCCAGGCTGTCAGCTCGAGTATACCTTGCGATCTCAGCGATTATTCCAGGGGAAGCCGGTGGCCAGCGTCATCTGCTGATTGACCGGAAACAGCCGCGGGAAAAATCCCGTGCCGTGCAACTTGCCCGACTGGATCGCGGTCAACGCGCTATCCAGGTCGCACAGATCGCCCATGCTCAGCCAGGGCGCTGAGGTCTTCTCGCCAGCGCGACAGCAGTGCGCAGTCCAGATTTTTGTATCGGCGGGCAGGCTCGCCAGTAGCTCGCGCGTCGTCGCCCGATATTCCGCAAGGCTTGCTCCCGGCAGGAACGCATAGAGCTTTGTCGGGTAGATGAAATCCCCCGCAAAGAGCTGATGGGTCCCCGCATCATATAGAGCGACTGAGCTGTGCGTGTGGCCTGGCACATGCAAGACCTGCAGTACGCGCCCACCCAGATCAATTGCTGTGCCGGGCTTGAGCCACTCGGTCACAGTGACTCTGGGCGGCACCAATCCATCGACCATGCCGAGAAATTCATAGCGGCCGGGGGTCAACCTGCCGTTCCTGACATCAGCGCGGGTATCGGGCAAATCAACCATCGCGACCGACGTGAATGGCAAGATGCCACCGGTATGATCGAAATGCAGATGCGATGGCATGACGGTCACCGGCAGGCGCGTGAGGCTCGTGACGACACCCGTGATATCGCGTGTGCCCGAGCCGGCATCGAACAGCAGCGCCCGTCGTTCACCCACAATGAGATAGGCGTAGTTGACCTGGTAGTAACGCGGCTCACCGAGCGCGTGCGTGTGCGCGTCGATGTCCTGCACTGCCCAGTAGTCATCCACCATGTGTCCCTCGCGAAGGTGCGGCTTCGCCTGATCGATGATCGCGTGGGGTTCCAGCGCGGCTGACAGTTCGGCGCACAGGTATGGGGCAAAGACCAGGGCAATGCCCACCAGCACGACCACAAGAACCGCCGCCCAGGCCGCGCCCTGTAGCCACCGACTCTGCGGCCACGCGCGCGCAAGCATTCCCTTAGCCATCCAACTCCCCTTCCGACGCATCAGCGATATTCGCGGAAGCTGTTCGCGTTGGCAACAGACCAGGTGTCTGGAGCCTGCAGACCGATTTGACTCCGGCTGTCAGACACTGAACACTACCGGTGTGATGGCAAATAGAACTGTCTGCTTCGTCGCTGCGGCAATGCTGGCGTGTGCGGCAGCCGGCGCTGACGAACTCCCCATCGTCAGCAATGTCCTTGGACCAGAGGGACCATTGTTCGTTGACGGCAGCCTTTACTATGTAGGTTGGATATCGAACACACTGTCCAAGTCGGATGGCAAGACAGCCACCGTTTTGAATAACACGCCGGGCTGCGGCCACAACGGCCTGGCGCTCACAAAACAGAAAACCTTCCTGATCGCGTGCACCAACGACCCGGGCGCCATCCTTGAAGTCGACATGACGGGGCAGCAGCTGCGCCGCTGGGATGCCGATCGCAATGGCAGGAACTTTGCCGGAGGAATAAACGACGTCGTGGTGACCGCCAATGGCGGAGCTTATGCCACGGTTTTTGGTCCCTACGTTGACCTGCCCACCGCCGTGATCGGCAAGGTCCTCTACCTTGCCCCTGGCAGCAGGCAATGGCTGGAGGTGGCGGACGATCTCAATTACGCCAACGGCGTAGGCGTCTCGCCAGACCAGAAGACCCTCTACGTTAGCGAGACTGTCGGCAACTGTATCAAGAAGTTCACGATCAATGCTGACGGCACATTGAGCCACCGAGCGAATTTCGCGCTGCTGAACCTGCTGGTAAAGAACAAGAATGAGTCCTGGTGGCTTGGACCCGACAGCATGAAGATCGACGGCAAAGGCAATATCTATGTGGCCCAATGGTTTGGTGGCAAGGTTCTGAAGCTGTCCCCGGACGGCAAGCTGCTGCATGTTTTCGAGATCGCCGCAGGCGACGGTACCACCAACGTGGCCTTTGGCGACAGCGAGAACGTTTTGTATGTGACTGTGGTGAAAGATCCGAACGACCCGCAGGCCAAGGGCAGCATCGTAAAGATCGCGAATGTTGAGTAGCCGCGGCCCCGACCCCCTGGAGCTGGCAGGACTTGATCGACTGGCCTTGCTGGTAGACAGCGGTCCTGGCAGCAACGATGCTGCGCTCGAGGAGGCGCACGCCATACTGTCGGCGCTCGACACCGGCGTAGGCTACCGTAGCGAGAAGATCCACTTTGCGCATGACGCTTTCGCTATCTGGTTTAGCGCCCGCAAATGGCAGAAGTGGGGCACTGAACCTGGCGTGTATCGAAGCATCGTATTGAGCCATGTGGCGACGGTGCGCTTCGCGGTTGAACAATTGGTGAAGCCTGGACTGTGAATTGGCTTTCGCCGCAAAGCGGACCACGGTTTCACATCTGCCAGAGGAACGCTGCAATGTCACGTGTCTTCATGCCGCTAGCTTCGCTGCTCCTGCTCGGCCCCATGGTGCTCAGCCAGAACGCGGCGATTCCGGCGCCGACCGCGCAATACACGCCGGACGGCGCCATGCAGCGTCCCGATCGCTATCGGGAATGGATCTACCTCTCCACCGGCTTCGACATGAGTTACAACCCTGCCATGCGCATGGGTCAGCACCTGTTCAACAACGTGTTCGTGAATCCCGAGGCCTACCGTGCGTATCTGGCGTCAGGCACGTGGCCTGACAAAGCCGTCCTCGTGCTTGAAGTACGTGGCGCCATGGACAAGGGTTCCATCAACAAGGCTGGCCGGTTCCAGGGCACCGGGATCATGGGGCTGGAGGTTCACGTCAAGGATGCCGCGCGCTTCGCAGGTCAATGGGCCTTCTACAGCTTCGAGTCCGATCGGCCAGCGAAAATGATCCCCCAAAGTGCGGACTGTTATAGCTGCCACACCAGGCACGCGGCCGTGGATACAACTTTTGTGCAGTTCTATCCCACGCTGCTGCTTATCGCCCTGGCCAGGGGAACGCTTTCTGCCTCATATAAACGAGACGTCGCCGAGTCAGAGCACAAATAGCCG